>JBELHZ010000052.1:2282-17032 GCA_042091155.1 Gammaproteobacteria bacterium | reverse complement strand
AATTATTAATATACGGGGCTTTGACAAGCCCTGTCGCGGCTCCGAATCGTGCCGACGCAGGATGATCCCAACCGACTTCAGCGGGCTTCGATGAGGTCCCAACAAGGGTGGGAGACTGGCATCAAACCCCAGCGCTGCCGGCAGCCGTATGCAGTATCGGTACGCCGGCGCCGTTTTCAGCACCCGTGCTCAGTGTCACGATCTCCCAGGCATCGTCACAACGAAGAATCGCGTGCGCCAGCTTGTTGTTCAACGCATGTCCGGACTTGTACCCTGTGAACGCGCCCAGTATGGGTCGACCAAGCAGGTACAGATCACCAATGGCATCCAACAGTTTGTGTTTAACAAATTCGTCTTCGTAGCGCAGTCCACCTTCGTTCAGCACACCGTCGTCCGAGAGACCTACCGCGTTTTCCAGACTGGAGCCCAGACACTTCTGGATGGACTGAGCATAGGCTAGCTCTTTTTCGAGACCGAACGAGCGTGCGCCACTCACCTGCTCAACATAGGAGGTACGCGCAAAGTCCATTTCAACGTATTTGGGAAAGCGATCGTAAACGGGATGGTTGGCGACAAAGGTATAACCCGCTTTAAAACCATCATAAGGGGCAATGGAAGCGATCGCGTCCTCTTGGCTTACGGAAATTTCTCGGGTGACCCGAATGAATTGACGCGCCGTGTCCTGCTCAACCACGCCGACGCTTTCAATCATGTCGATGAAGGGGGCCGCGCTGCCGTCCATAATCGGCACTTCTTCAGCCGAGAGCTCTATGATCAGGTTGTCGATACCAAGCCCCCACAAGGCAGACATCAAGTGCTCGACCGTCGCAACACTCACGCCACCGTTTGCGACGCTGGTTGCCAGGGTTGTGTCGGACACGTTTTCTGCGCTGGCTTGAATTGGCAGGGCACCCTTGATGTCTGTACGGAGAAATTGAATTCCGGAATCAGGACCCGATGGGCGCATGGCCAACCGCACTTTTTCGCCGGAGTGGACCCCAATACCGATGCCGTACACGGCTTCGCGAATGGTACGTTGATTCAGAGATCGTTGATTCAACGGCGGGCGATTCGGCAGATGATTCATTCAGCGCTCACACTTCTAATTGCAGGGTCTTATTTCAAAATCTTGGTTTGGAGCCGTGATTCACCACCTGGACTCGAACCTTTTTCATGCTCTTGCTGTTGCTATTGCTCTTGCTGTTGCTTTTGCTCTTGCTCTTGCTTTTGCTCATGACTGCATGCATCGGCGTGTAACTGGACCTTTGTCCCCACGACGACTTTTGGAATTGGAGGGCATCCTACACAGTCACTGGGAGAAAATGAAGGAATAGTGGAGAGAAAACTGTAAGAAAATGAAACAAAATGTTTCAACGATTCTCGATGCGGCTCGATGCGGAATAGGGGCCTCACCCGTCAATCCCTTCGTCCCTCAACGAATCTTAAATAACCCGGGCGCCATGTCCTGCTACACTTAGCATTCGATAACAAACCCATGATCATGCAAAAAATTCTCGCCACAGCCCCGATGATGGCCTGGACCGACAAACACTGCCGTTTTCTGCATCGGCAATATTCGCCGTCTGCCTTGCTATTCACCGAAATGATCACGACCGGTGCCCTCCTCTATGGCAAGCAGTATCACCTGCTCGACTTTAATCCCTGCGAGCATCCGGTCGCTGTGCAACTGGGCGGCAATGACCCGGTTGCCTTAGCAGAGTGCGCAGCGATGGCCGAGGCCGAGGGCTACGACGAGGTCAACATCAACGTTGGCTGTCCCTCTGACCGAGTACAGAAAGGCACCTTCGGAGCGTGTTTGATGCAACAGCCGGAACTGGTCGCAGACTGTGTGCGAGCCATGCAGGCAGCCTGCGCTATTCCGGTCACCGTGAAATGCCGAACCGGCATCGTGATCAAGAGCCAGCCCGACGAGTACCATGACACGGCGTTTCTGGAGCGATTTGTCGACACCTTGGTGGATGCGGGCTGCTCGCGCTTGTACCTGCACGCCCGAGTAGCGGTGTTGGGCGGTTTGTCGCCAGCTCAGAACCGCGACATTCCACCTCTGACACCGGAAAAAGGTGAGGCGATCAAAGTGCGGCACCCCAATCTGGAACTGATCATGAATGGCGGAATTTCCAATATTCCTCAAGCCATGACCTATCTGGATTGGGCCGACGGCGTCATGATCGGCAGAGCCGCCTATCATCAGCCAAGGTTCCTCAGCGCCCTTGAGGCGGCCATGTTCCGTTCGGATTTCAGCATCGACGAGGCAGGCATTGTGGACACCTACCGAGCCTATATGTCGACCCAGCTCGATGCGGGCGTCAAACTCAACGTGCTGACCAAGCATCTGCTGCACTCGTTCAACGGTCGACCTGGCGCTCGGCGCTTCCGCCAAATTCTCAGCGATGCGAAAAGACTGAAGAGCAACGACTTAAGTATGGTTGACGAAGCGATGGCAGCCCTAACGCCCCTAGACCAATCAGTCATAAACCAAACAAATGGAACATTACAGCGTGCTGGATAAATTGCGTGCCCTGTTCACTAGCGAAGAAGCTTCCGAAGCCCCTACAGTAGAAACGGATTTGGCCGCGGCATCCCTGATGCTCGAAGTTTCATGGTCGGATCACCACGTTGGCGAGGCTGAGCTGCTCACCATGCGTCGTCTGCTCGCGGACCTATATGCCCTCAGCCCAGAGAAAATTGACGCCTTAATTGAAGACGCTCAGGCACGTCTGAGCGAGAATGTTGGCCTGCACCCATACACGAGCTTTTTAAACGAGCACTTAGACGAAGAGGCGCGGTTCCAAGTGATATGCGCGTTATGGCAACTGGCTCTGGCAGACGATCGAATCGACAAGTTTGAAGAACACACGATTCGCCGAGCCTCCGACCTACTTTATCTAAGCCACAGCCGATTTATTGAGGCGAAGCTTCAGGCCAAGGCCAAACGTTCCTAGAACAGACGCCGAGGTCTCGCTGCCTCGATCTGGCACACACAGGGAGCTGGGGTGTTGTGGCGAGCCTAAGGCGCATCCGAGGGTGGAATTCCATCCCTTTGTTCTTGTTCCAGCGCGTCCACCAGATCTTTGAACGTTTCTGCATTCTTGTCGTTCAACGCCATCAGTTGCTTGTGTGCAGCAATGACACGGGCTCGCGTGCTCTCCATGGCGAGATCGGTACCTGCTGGCAACTCGATACCCTCAGGCAGTGCGGGCAAGGAGAGCGCATCGTAGGCCGCTCGGTCCACGATCATGAAAACGTCGTGGAATCCCATACTCGACAGGATTCGTTTCAAGTTGCTGGAGTTACATATCAAGGTCGGCACGCGTTGGTTGAGCTTTTTCACTCGGATGGACAGGCGCGCTAGGCAGCCCAAGGCCGTGCTGTCTAAATTTTCGGTCTGCTCAAGATCTATGACGACCGCATGAAAATCCGGGTCCTTGACCATGCGTTCGCAATAGGTGTCCAGCGCCCCACACAGGGCCACTCGGACATCGCCAAGAAAACGTAAGACGTGTGTACCCTGAAAATCACCAGCACGAATACTGCTATGCACGGAAAGCCTCCCTATCTCTCTCCGGACGAGCCGCGGATATTACGCCGATCCTCGGTGCTGTACAGCCAACAAACTCACGTCGTCCCAATTTTTCAAGGATTCGCATAAACGACTCCACAACTTCGCCGGTTCAGGGAGGGTTTCCACCAGCAGTTGCAGGGCGAGCTCTTTTTCTTCGAACCCTGCAGCCGGCAGGCAATCCATTGCGCCGTCCGAGAACACGAACAACGTACTGCCCTCGGGAAAATCCACTTCATCAGAGACATAGGCCGTATCAGGAAACAGCCCTAAGGGTTTCGCCTCCTGGAGCAAAACCGTCGATGCGCCATTGGCAGACCGCAGTAACGCCGGCGGGTATTGCGCCGCCATACTATAGTGCAGCGTCTGCGTTTCTTTATCGATGATGCCCAAAAACATGGCCACGTGTTTCTCAATGCCCTGCCCAATCAACGTGTCATTGATCCAGCTCAACATATTCCCGGGCGAATCAAACTCAGGCATGCCGAATTTTTGCTGCAACCGCCAGGAAATGTTTTTCAGCATTACCGTCAGTAAGGCAGAAGAAGCACCGTGGCCAGCTACATCCGCCAAGAAACAGGCTAGGTAGCGTTCTTGCAGCGGAAAATAATCGATAAAGTCCCCGCTTAGCATCAGCGAGGGCTGCACCCAGCGGGAAAAGCAGAACCGATCCATCTGCTTATGTTGTGCGGGCAACATACCCAGCTGAATACTTTGGCCTGCCCGCTGATCGTCGTGCAGTTCTTTTTCTAAAGTCGATAGCCGGGCAGCGGCCTCACCTTCCTGAGCCGCTCGCTGCGTGGCTTGATGGGTGCGCTGAAGGCGTGTGATCAAACTCTCGCCCCGCTCCTTGATCTGCTCGGCTGACATGGTCATGGACCAGCAGTCTGCTGCGCCGTTGCTGAGACCCTGCAGCATATCGTCAACGCCCAGCGCTTCGTTAGCGAACAAGATGGGCACCATGGCCGGATGATGGCATTCCAACAGGGCCTCTGGGCTCTGGCACAGGACGGCAATCAATCCGTTGCCTTCGTGGACAGGAATCTGTTGGGCGCTGACCACTACTTCGCAACTGTACCCTGCCCCCTGCAAGGTGATGAGCGCGTCATGAGTCTGGTCGTCCGCTGACAGTAAAAACACTTTCACATCAAACCTCTACTCAAGGGATAAGCCCGCGGGCCTTCTTCATCGATAGCCATACAGACGTCCGAACACGATTTCCCGCTATGCCAAACCAACGCGCTGTTCCTCAAGACGAATTTTTTCGTCCACTCGCTTCAGCGACACTTTCCAGCCAGTGCCCGAAAAGGCCGGCTGAGGCCGCTTTTGCTGGGCAACGGGTTCCGCAAACAGTTTCAATCGTAACTCCTGCAGGAAAAAATGCAGTTCCGCATCATTAACCGGGTCGTGTAGCTCCGCGACCTTGATGGCCTCTATCCGTTTTTGCAAAGGCGCGACTTGCTGCATCAAAGATCGATCCTTTGGCACGTGGCCGCGCAGTTGTGCTATGCGAAGTTTCAAACCCTGCAGATAGTACGGCAGGCTGGGCAAGTACCGCCATGGGGTGATCAACAGTACGTCCTTCGGTACCAACTGAGCTAGCTGAGCATGCAAATCTTCCACGCTGGGCGCAAGACCCGGCGATTGTAACTGCTCCAATTCTCGAATCATTTCAAACCGTAGCTTGAGGACCGCCTCGAAGCTGGACAGGGTCAATTGAAATACCTCAGCCAAGGCGCTGCGTTGTGCCGTCATACGCTCGTCAAACTCCTGACGGGTAACCGGCAGTTCCTGACCGTCAAAGTAACAGTACCAAGCCACGCTGAGCATCAACTGCTCGGCTAACGCATCCGCATTCCCCATGGACGCAAAGTACAGGCCGAGCTTTTTTTGCTTGCCCAGTTCCCGCCTGAAAAACTGCGCCGGCTTGCCCAAGGACTGCAGCGCCAATTGGGCATAGCCCTGTCGATTCGATGCCTCTCGCTCCACAGCAGTAGAGAATATGGCCACATCCACTCGACTTTTGACGGTTCCCCCCTTACCGCCTTGATGCGTTGCCGGCGGGGCCACATAACGCAGGCCCGGGAACCCCATGGTGGGTCCACTGTCGGTTTGCAGTACCACATGATCTGGCAATGACTGAGGAAACTCTTGGATATCGTGTCGTTCGTATTCGGAAAAGCCCGCTTGGGCAGGCGTCGCGGCTCCGCTGAGTTTGCCTTTCAACTCCTGCAAGTCTCGACCAAGCCCTAACACCGATCCTTTTTCATCAACGATCTTGCAGCACAGGCGTAAATGTTCGGGTATGCGTTCAACATCCCAGTCTTCGGCACCCACTTGTAGCCGATACAAGTCACGGAGCAGTATCGTCAGCGCAGAAAGCAAACGCCCCTGCCGATAGGTATCCGGGCGCAGCAAGCGAGACGTCAGAACCTCAAGTTTTTCCGGCAAGGGCGCCAAGGTTTTGCGCTTAGCCTTGGGCAGTGTGCGCAGCCAGTGCTCCAGCACCGCCGGTAACATGCCAGGCACCGACCACTCCAGCGACTGCGCGCTGACGCTCTGCAGCACGCCGGCAGGAATCGTTACGGTAATTCCGTCATCGTTCTGTCCCGGCGCGAAGCGGTAGCTCAGCGGCAGGATCAGGCCACTAAGTTCCAGCTCGGGCGGAAAATCGCTTTCCTTCAAAACAGCATCTGCCCGTCTCAGCAAGGAATCTTCTGTAAAGAACAGTTGCTCTTTGGCGTGCTTGGACAGTTTTTTAAACCAATGTCGCAAGTCACTGACCCGACCTACCCGCTTGGGAATCAAGGCGGCGTATTTCGCATACAGATCTTCATCGCTGATCAGCAGATCGCGCCGACGTCCCTTTGCTTCGGCATCTAAAATTTGTGCAGTCAGTTCCAGGTTGTGGCGCAAGAACGCGGGTGGATCTTGAACACCACCACGCACCAGACCTTCTCGAATGAGCTGGTCGCGGCAAAAGTCCGGGTCAACGGTGTAATAGGCAACCGGGCGCCTCTCGGCCAACACCAAGCCATAAAGCGATACGCGTTCATAAGCGATCACCTCGCCACGCTTGAGGCTCCACACAGGATCGCTGCTGCGGCGCCGCACCAAGTGCTGGGCGTGTGCCTCAATCCAGCGACTTTCTATGGCCGCGACGCCGCGGGCGAATACCCGTCGCGTTTCCACAATCTCCGCAGCCACCAGCCACTTGGGCGTTCGCTTCGCCAACCCTGACCCCGGAAAAATGTTCATGCGTTGATTTCGCGCACCCAAGTACTTGCCGCGTTCTTCGTGCTGAGCAATTTGGCTGAGAGAGCCGACCACGATCGCTTCGTGAATTTGTTGATAGTTTGCCGGCGCGCTGTTGGCTCTCAACCCCAACTCACCGCAGACACGTTTGATTTGTCGATGAATTTCGCGCCATTCCCTGACGCGCATGGGGTTGATGAAGCGCTTGCGCAGCGCCGTTTGCCATCGGCTGTTTGTCAGCTCACCACGGAGCTTTTCGATCCAGCGCCACAGATTCAAATAAGTGAGAAAGTCCGATTGCTCATCCAGGAACATCTCGTGGGCCGTATCCGCTGCTTGAGCTTTTTCCATGGGCCGCTCACGCACATCTTGCACGGCTAAGGCCGAAGCGATGATCAACATTTCGGAAAGGCACCCTTGCGCTTCCGAGGCAACCAACATCGCCCCCAAACGGGGGTCAACGGGCATACGCGCCATCTTTCGACCGAGGGGCGTTAGCTTCCCTGCATGAATGGCTCGCAGCTCTTCGAGTAAACGCTCAGCGTCTGTTATCGCTTTAGGTTCCGGCGGATCAATAAAGGGAAATCGATGAATGTCACCCAGCCCTAGCGCCTGCATTTGCAGCACCACAGACGCAAGATTGACGCGGCGAATTTCGGCATCAGTGAACTCTGGACGCGATAGAAAGTCGTTTTCATCGTACAGCCGGAAACACACACCCGGAGCAATGCGGCCGCAGCGGCCTTTGCGCTGATTCGCGCTTGCCTGACTGATGGGCTCCACGGGCAAACGCTGCAGTTTCGAGCGATAGCTGTAGCGCGCAACACGTGCCAAACCGCTATCAACAACGTAACCGATATTGGGCACCGTCAGCGATGTCTCCGCCACATTGGTGGCCAAGACGATTCGCCTGCGAGCGGACGATGAGGTAAAGACTCGACGCTGATCGGCCACAGACAGGCGCGCGTACAGGGGCAGAATCTCGAACCGATCGACGAAGTGTTTTCGCAGCTGCCGAGCTGCATCAAAGATCTCTCGCTCGCCGGAGAAAAATACCAACACGTCGCGAGCATTTCCCAGGGGCTTCGCATCGATCTCTTCGAGCACCGAAACCAGTTGATGTTCAGACTCCTCGACTTGTCCGCGATACTCCACCTCAACGGGGAACGTTCGGCCGCCTACCTCGACCACCGGCGCACCACCGAAATACTCTGAAAAACGCTGCACGTCGATGGTCGCACTGGTCACAATCACTTTCAGGTCTCGACGTTTCTTGATCAAGCGCTGCAGGTAACCCAGCAAAAAATCGATGTTCAAACTGCGTTCGTGGGCTTCGTCAACGATGATGACATCGTATTTTTCGAGAAAACGATCCTGACGAATTTCCGCCAACAACAGGCCATCAGTCATCACCTTGATCAGAGTTTCGTCTTGAGTTTGATCGGAAAAACGGACCGAATAACCCACTTCACGCCCAAGTTCCGCGCCGGTTTCTTGGGCAATGCGTTGGGCCACCGTGCGGGCGGCGATACGTCGGGGTTGGGTATGGCCGATGACGCCGGACGCCCCAAGGCCTGCCTGCAGACAAATTTTAGGCAGTTGCGTGGTTTTACCGGAACCGGTTTCACCGGCAACTATCACCACTTGGTTCTGCTCGATCAGCTCAAGGATTTGGCTCGCTTCTTCACTGACAGGCAGTCCAGGTGCGGGTGTTTTATCGAGCGCGTTAGCGAGGGTTTGCCGACGCGAATAGAGGCCAGCCGAGGCCTGCGCCAGGGCATCGGCTTTGTCGCCAGCAGGCAAACGCGCGAGCGTAAATACATCGCTCCGCATGACTCCGGCTTGGCTTAAGGCTGTCATAACGACCCTAGGTTCACTCGTCACGTTCACTCGTTTTCAGGCCGCCGGACACGTACTCTTGTAAGCCTTGCCGGGCTGACCCGCCGGGCCACAGCCAGATTGCTGGGGCGTCCCGGGTTGATTACCGTCTCTACTTAGACAGTTGGCTCATGCCCTCTTCAAGTCCCTTGATGGTCAAGGGGTACATCTTTCCGCCAACCAGCTCTTGGGTCATCATCACCGAAGACGAGTATTCCCACGTTTCCTGAGGCGTTGGATTGAGCCAAATGACCTTGTCGTAGATTTCGCCGAAGCGTTCCATCCACGCGGCACCGGGCTCTTCATTCCAGTGCTCAACGCTGCCTCCGGCGTGAGTGATCTCATAGGGCGCCATGGTGGCATCGCCAACAAAGACCACTTTGTAATCCTGGCTGTACTTATTGAGAATTTCCAGCGTCGACAGGCGTTCGCTCATTCGACGACGGTTATCCTTCCAGACCGATTCGTATACGAAGTTATGAAAGTAAAAGCTCTCCAAGTGCTTGAATTCAGTCCGCGACGCAGAGAACAGCTCTTCGCAGACCTTCACATGGGAATCCATGGATCCGCCAATGTCTAGAAACAACAGTACTTTGACCGTGTTGCGACGCTCGGGTCGCATCTTAATGTCCAGCATGCCGCCGTTATGGGCGGTGGAACGAATCGTGTGGTCGATATCCAGCTCTTCCTCAGAGCCCGTACGTGCGAACTTCCGCAGCCGTCGAAGAGCCATCTTGATATTACGGGTACCAAGTTCTACCGAATCGTCGAGATTCTTGTACTGCCGCTCATCCCATACTTTTTTGGCTTTCTTCTTTTTGCCCCGACCGACTCCGCCGGGACCGCTCTGTCCTTCTTTGTCGGCATTGCCCTCATCGCCATCCTTGCCCTCTTCGCCGGCTTTCGCCTCGGCCTCTTCCTTGGCTTTCTTGAAGGCTTCGATGAGCTTTTCCAGTCCGCCCAAGGATTCAATTTCTTTGAGATCTTCCGGCGACAGAGACTTTTCAAATTCGTGACGTAGCCACTCATCTGGGATCAAGCTTTCCAGCAAACCGTGAAGGTCCTCTAGACCCTTAAAGTAAGCGCTGAAGGCCCGGTCGAACTTGTCATAATTTTTCTCATCCTTGACCAGAGCCGTCCGGCTCAAAAGATAAAAATCGTCGAGGTTCGCGTAGACCAGCTGGCTCTTTAGCCCCTGCAGCAAATCCAGAAGCTCCCGAATGGTGACCGGCAGCTTGTACTTACGTAGCGTAAAAAAGAAGTTAATGAGCACGGTTTAGCCTCGACTGTCTCGACGGTTCATAAATGCCAAACGTTCCAGCAAATGCACATCCTGCTCGTTCTTAACCAGCGCCCCGTACAGCGGTGGAATCGCCTTGCTGGCGTCTCGATTGGTCAAAATCTCGTCTGGAATATCATCGGCCATCAACAGCTTAAGCCAGTCAATCAGCTCTGATGTAGACGGCTTCTTCTTCAAGCCGGGCACCTTGCGCACGTCAAAGAAAATTTCCATGGCTTCTTTGACCATGTCCTGCTTTACGGCAGGAAAATGCACGTCGACAATTTGCTGCATGGTTTCCCGATCCGGGAAGTTAATGAAGTGGAAGAAGCATCGACGCAGGAAGGCATCTGGCAGTTCTTTTTCATTATTTGACGTAATGATCACGATGGGACGGTGCTTGGCCTTAATGGTCTTGCCCAGTTCGTAAACATAAAATTCCATTCGATCGATTTCTTGCAGCAAATCGTTTGGAAACTCGATATCCGCTTTGTCGATTTCATCGATCAGCAGAACCACACGCTCTTCTGCCTCAAAGGCCTCCCAGAGCTTGCCCTTTTTAATGTAGTTCGCGATGTCGTTCACTCGATCATCACCCAACTGGGAATCACGCAGTCGCGACACGGCATCGTATTCGTAAAGACCGTTTACTGCCTTCGTTGTGGATTTGATGTGCCATTCCAACAGGGGCATACCAAGGGACTTCGCCACTTCTATAGCCAACATGGTTTTACCCGTGCCTGGTTCACCTTTGATTAACAAAGGGCGCTCCAAACGCACGGACGCGTCTACCGCCATACTCAGTTCGTCGGTAGAAATATAGGATTCGGTACTTTCAAAAATCATGCAGAGCTCTCTTTTCCATATTGGCTTGTCGGGAATGCGGTGTTCTTGAGGGCGTTAGCGCTTTTCAACGGTTTGCGCGTCGGCCTCAGACATCGCTGTACTTTAATGGAGCCTGCGTGACCGGCGCAAGACGCCTGTGCCTTGCATTAGCAGACCACCCATGTTGCCTCCTCGCTCATTTGACTTCGTTTTTTTCCGTCGGTTTCGGAGCTGGCGCACCCGTGCCACGCAACTTTCGCCAAACAACGCGCATCAGAACACCGATGGTAAACACACCAACAAAGACCAGTGGCAGACCCGCCAACATCATGCGCCGAGCCTGCGCTGGATCGCCTTGGGCCTGAAAGGAGGACTCGAATAACAGTACGATAAAGGCCGGTGCGTTGATTTGCTCAGCGTTTGGCAGGGCTACCGGCAGCGTAAAGGCTGCCAACACAGTCATCACAAGTGCCCACCGCAGACTACGCCCAGCTACGGAACGAATACCGCCAATACGTTTTAGCAGACTGTTGAGACATAGCGCACCCACCAAGGAGGCGGCCACGATCACCAGCCAAGCCGATGAATATTCCGCAAATGCATCGAGGTTCATGGCTCACAACTCATGTTTCGACCCAACGAATGATCATGTCTTGTTCGTCATCCTCATCAACCTCTGATTGGGCGATGACCTTGCCCTGCACCGAAATTTCGGCCTGATGGACGGTGTCGCGGGTACCGCTCACCAAGGGGTGCCACCAGGCCAAGGGACGTCCTTCCGCCAACGTTCGATAGGCACAACTCTTCGGTAACCAATGGAACTCGCCGACGCGTTCGTGGGTCAGCACGACACAGTCTTTAACCAAGGCATGCCTTTGTGGATAGGCCGTGCACTGACAATCGTGTTGGTCCAGCAAATCGCAAACGATTGACGTGTAGTGCACTTCGTCGGTGTCTTCGTCCTGCAATTTGATCATGCAGCAACGCGCACAGCCATCACAAAGACTCTCCCATTCGTCCTTGCTCATCTCTGCCAGACTCTTGTTTTTCCAAAACTCAGTCATTCGGTGAGACGCTCGTGCAGAACCGGTGCATTACTCGGCGGCGGCAGTTGCAGCACATAGCCCACCTCTGCCAGCGCACTGAGCACTTCCGGAGCACTCAGCCGGGACAGCTTCAAGTCGGGTGTGATCACCAGCTCCATGGCAAATATCGCTCGACCAAAGAGCTGGCTGAGTTCATCCGGCAGCCCGTCTAGGCCAGTTTCCACGGGCACATACAAATAGGTGTCTGCTTTCTTCGCACTACGGTAAACGGTGACTTCGCGATAATTCAGGGGGTCTTGTGCCATCTGCACATTTGCTCCGACAGGTTAGCTGGACAATATTTGTAAAAACTGGGGACCAAGAATCGGCTGACGCCACCCACTGTAGTGGCCGGAAAGCGATGCATCCTTGAGATAGGCCCGCATGCAGGCCTCTACGTCCTTGCGGCGAGCCAGAAGCTCCGTCGCAAAACCGAGTTGCTGTGCCTGCTCGGTGGCTACCGATCGCAACGCTTTGACTCGCGCATTTTGACCCGCCGTCAGGGGCTTATCCAACGGCAGGGGCAGCTCGGCCTCACTTCCGTTGCTGTGCGCGTCCAGCAGCGCAGCGCCGTATTTCCTCGCCACTGCTCTTGGCAAAAGATCCTGCAATGTGCTTTGCCCCACCTGCTTCTCGCACGCCAGGCTCATCAGATGATCATCCCAAACAATTCTGTTACGTGGCATGTCAAAATGACGGGCTGCATTTTCCCGCCACCGGCACAAGGCCTTTAGGCGCGCCAGTTCGCGCTGGGACAGCTGCCACGCGCGCTTAACCTGAGCGAAGTATGCACTGGGATCAGGCTCGACATAGTGTCCTCGAGCGGCCATGTCTTCTGCGAACCAAGTCAAACGACCGCTATCGTCCAGTGCAGACCGCAGCGCCTCATACATGGGCACCAAGTAAATCACATCGTCCGCAGCGTAAATCATCTGTTCTTCAGACAACGGTCTTTGCAGCCAGTTCGAGCGGGTTTCCTGCTTTTGCAAATCGACATCAACCAGTTTGCGCACTAAGTTGCCGTAGCTGAGGCTGAAGTCTTCGCCGACAAAGGCGTTGGCGAACTGGGTATCAAAGATATTGGCAGGATTCACACCCAGATGGTGTTTGATCAGTTCCAAGTCCTCCTGACACGCGTGCATGACTTTAACCTTGCTGGGGTCGGTCAGATAGGCGCTGAACGGCTGCCACTCTTCGATGGTCAGCGGATCGAGTAAGAAAACCTGAGTGCCTGACGCGACTTGATACAAACCAGGGATCGGATAAAAGGTGTCGGTACGAATAAATTCCGTATCCAGACCCACACAGTCGTCCCAGCTCTCGACGGCTTCTGCCAATTCCTGGTCTGTTTCAATCCAAAAGACTGACGTTTCTTCTTCCCTGCAGTGCATGGGTAAGCGTTCCTCCATCGGTGTATTCAATCTCGCCGCCCAAGGGCACGCCGTGGGCTATGCGACTGATTTGTTTGACGTCGTCGGCAATCATTCGACTGATAAAATGCGCTGTGGCCTCACCCTCGACGGTTGGATTGGTGGCCAATATCAACTCTTCGGGCTGAACCTGTTGAATGCGCGTCTGCAGCCGATCCAATCCCAATTGCTCCGGGCCAATACCATCAATCGGCGACAGCCGACCATGCAGCACAAAGTAATATCCACGGAACCCGCCCGCTTGCTCGATTGCCAGAACGTCGGCTGGCGATTCCACGACGCACAGCAGCGACGCATCGCGCTTGGGGTCACTGCAGACCCGGCAAACCTCAGTTTCGGTCAGGTTCTGACATACGGAACAGCGCCGCACTGCCTCCATGGCCTGGAGCAAGATATTGCCCAGCTGCGTACCGCCGCTACGGTTTCGCTGCAGCAGGGCCAGAGCCATACGCTGCGCACTCTTGGGGCCGACGCCGGGCAAGACCTGCAAGGCTTGAATCAGATTATCGATCAGCGCCATTAAAAGGGCATCTTACCAAAGGGTAGGTTGAGCCCGGCGAACATGCCCCCACCCAACTCTTGCATCTTTTCTGCCTGGGCTTTTTCTACACGGCGCACGGTGTCGTTACACGCAGCGGCCAACAAATCTTCAAGCACGGACTTTTCTTCCGTGAGAACCGACGGATCGATTTCCACGCGGCTGACTTCATGACGGCCATTCATCGTCACCTTCACCAGCCCGGCGCCACTCTCGCCCTGAACCTGCATCTCGGCAATTTCTGCCTGAGCTTCCTGCATTTGGCCCTGAATTTTCTGGGCCTGCTTCATCATGTCGCCAAAATCGGTCATGGTCGTCTGGTCTTTCCTTGTCGCTGTGGTTTACTGATGTGCATCAGCTGTCTTAAATCACTCAGTGCAGCCGCACTTCTTCCAATGTGCCGTCAAAATCAGCCAGTAGAGACTGAACCGTTGTATCCTGAGCCATTGCGCTCTCTGCCTCGGCCTGACGTTCGGCCAGCAAACGGCCACGTCGCTGGGCCGGTGTTTCTTGTGACGGTTCACCCACGTCGATTTCAAGGGTGATCGCGCAACCCAAAGCCTCTTCCAGACCTCGATTGAGATTCTGCACCTGAGCGTCGCTCAGCAGGGTGTCGTGCTGGGCACTGAGCAGCAACGTGATCTTGGTTTCGTCAAAAATTAACGGTACAGAATGCTCTGCAATCATCTTCGCTACCCCGCCCATCGTCAGCTGGGCTACGACCTCATACCAGCGCTCGGTTGCTGGTGTTGATGCATCAAGTGAGACCGGTTGCTCTGGCGATTCTGCCACGGCCTTTTGATCTTTAGCCCCAGAGGCTTGTTCTTCCGCCGCGGGCGCTTGTGATTCCGCCGCGGGCGCTACATCAACGACGGCCTTT
>JBELHZ010000052.1:0-2182 GCA_042091155.1 Gammaproteobacteria bacterium | reverse complement strand
TTCCGCCGCGGGCGCTTGTGATTCCGCCGCGGGCGCTACATCAACGACGGCCTTTTGGTGCGCTGGCTCACTGGACAGGTGCGCTGAACCGGATCCCGACTCCGTCGGGGCACTTTGCGCCGGCTGAGTCGCCGCTTGGTTTCGCCCCAATGGTACGTCCGATTGTTCGTTCGATTGTTTGTCTGAGGTGCGCGGTGGCACGGTACCGCCATCGCGCTCAGGCGTGAATGCCAGCAT
Organism: Gammaproteobacteria bacterium; assembly: GCA_042091155.1. Classification (GTDB taxonomy): domain Bacteria; phylum Pseudomonadota; class Gammaproteobacteria; order Pseudomonadales; family Azotimanducaceae; genus UBA4421. The sequence goes on along the minus strand of JBELHZ010000052.1, from coordinate 1,945 downwards.
ACGCAGCATGGTCATTTCAAACCCGCTGCGCGGGTCCGGCGCTATGGGCAAGTCGCGCAAGCCAACCAGGGCGATTTGGTAATACAGTTGCACTTCGTCGGCGAGAAAGGGTGCAGACCCGCCGTCTGTCGCCTGAGTGACTGCGGAATCGTGCAGTGCTTCCATCATGCCGCTCAGGACATCGGCAAAATCTGCATTGCGCTCCGCAAGCTCGGCACTCAGGGACAACAGCTGGGGAGCGGAACCCGCCTCCAAGGCACCCATCAGCGCGGTAATTTCATCTCGACCAACCACCCCAAGCATGGACACCACATCGGCTTGCTTGAGCTCGCCCCGACCAAAGGCAATGGCCTGATCCGTCAAGCTCAGCGCGTCGCGCATGCTGCCCTGAGCCGAGCGAGCAATGACCTGCAGGGCGTCGTGCTCAAAATTCACCGCCTCGGTGGTCAGTACGTCTGCGATGTAATCAACGATGGTTTGGCTTGTCATGTTTTTGAGCTGAAACTGCAGGCACCGAGACAGCACGGTCACCGGGACTTTCTTGGGGTCTGTGGTGGCCAGCAGGAACTTCACATGCTCTGGTGGCTCTTCCAAGGTTTTCAGCAGCGCATTAAAGCTGGCAATCGAAAGCATATGAACTTCGTCTATCAGATAGACCTTGTAGCGGCCGCGAGTCGGCATGTACTGGGCGTTTTCCAACAGCTCCCGAGTATCGTCGACCCCGGTACGCGAGGCGGCGTCTACCTCGATGAGATCGATAAAGCGATTCTCTTTTACCTCGGTACAGATCGAGCATGTCCCGCATGGCGTGGAACTCACGCCCTCCTCGCAATTCAAGCTCTTGGCCAAAATTCGTGCGATGGTCGTTTTGCCCACACCCCGGGTTCCAGTGAACAGATAGGCATGATGCAGACGATCGTGATCGAGGGCGTGGGTTAGCGCACGCACCACATGGTCCTGCCCTACCAAGGCAGCAAAACCACTGGGCCGCAATTTTCGTGCTAGTACTTCATAGCTCATGCCCGCTAGTCTAGCGCCGAAGGCACCTGGGCTCCACGTAAGTTGTACATGAATACTGATCCTCTCAATCTGACCTCTGGTTTCGCCGTCATCGGCCATCGCGGTGCCGCAGGTCTCGCGCCGGAAAACACCCTGCCAAGCTTTCAGACCGCCCTAGGCATGGGCTGTCGGGGCATTGAGCTAGACGTGCATCGGGTAGTGGACGCAAACGGCCTCGTTCGCCTTGGCGTAATACACGACGAGCGCCTCGATCGCACGACGAACCGACGCGGGCTCGTGGCGGATTTTACCGCCGAAGCACTCAGCGCGGTTGATGCGGGTAACGGTGCAGGGATACCCCTGTTGGACGAGGTGGTTAGCCTGATAGAACAGCCGGGCGAAACATTCGTGAACATTGAACTCAAGGGGAGGAATACTGCCGCACCAACCGCCGCGTTTTTGGATCAACACCCCGAATTACAGGCACTGGTATCCTCCTTCGATCACGACGAGTTAAGGCACTTTCGCCGTTTAAATAGCGCCACCGCCGTCGCCCCTCTGTTCAGCCGTAAACGACGCAACCTACTCGACACCGCACACGAATTGAACGCGGCGTCGGTCAATGTGGCCTACCCCATGATTGACAAGCCACTACTGGAAACCTGCCGAGAGGCTGGGTATCCCGTCCTGACCTATACGGTGAACCGCCCAGAAGACGCCCGACGAATGAAATCCCTCGGGGTCGCGGGCATTTTCACCGACCGACCGGATTTGATGTTGGAGCTCCAAGCCTAGGAAAACGTCCGAGAAAGCAATTTTTTACGATTTGCGCTCTGGATTGAGAAGATGTGTCGACAACACCCGGGTGGAGTGGGCTACAATGCGTTTCCCGGAGAGGTGGCCGAGTGGCTGAAGGCGCTCCCCTGCTAAGGGAGTATAGGTTAAT
>JBELHZ010000114.1:0-3078 GCA_042091155.1 Gammaproteobacteria bacterium | reverse complement strand
GAATATCCTCCAGCGGTACGGTATCAAGGCGCTGACCGATGTGACCGGGTTTGGCCTGATTGGCCACTTGGGTGAAATGTTGCGCGCGAGCCAATGTGGAGTCGAGCTCAGGCTGGCCGAGGTACCCGTATTGGCGGGTGGACTGGAACTGGCCGAGCAGGGCGTGCGCAGTTCGATACAAGGGGCAAACGCTCAAGCACTAAGAGACTTCACGGTGATGCCTTCCGCCACCGACACGGGTCGACTGAATTTGCTCAGCGATCCACAGACATCTGGTGGTTTGCTGGCCTGTATTCCTCCGGACCAGGCCGGCGCCTGTCTCAAGGCGCTCAATGGGGCGGGTATCCCAGCAGCAGTTGTGGGTAGCCTCCTACCGCAAGATAGGCAGGTCATCGTCTAGCCACCCTGTGTGCTGACTCGGCGAGCGGTCTAAAAGTAGGCGGATATCGCAGGTCTGAATCGATCCATATCCACTAAGAAGGAATCATGACCCTGAATGCTGTCCAGCGGCACGAAGGTAACATCCGGTACTTTTTCGCCCAAGGCCTCCGCAAGATCTTGTTGCTGAGATAAGGGAAACAACGCATCGGTGCGCACGCCAATCACCAAGGCCGACTCCAACTGAAGATCACTGAAACTGGCCGCAAGGCTGCCACCGTGGTCTAGGCCATCGAAGAGATCCATTGCACGGGACAGATAAAGATAGCAATTGGCATCGAAGGAACCGATGAAGCGATTGGCATGGCTTTCCAGATAGGATTCCACCTCAAAGTCGATACCAAAGGGGCTGTCTTGTTCCCCAAAATCCGGTGCACGTTCGCGACCAAAGCGTTCAGCCCATTCCTCTCCAGACCGATAGCTGATCATGCCCAGCTTACGGGCCAGACGCATGCCGGTCACCGGGCCGTGGTTGGCGGTATTGTACTGGCCTTTCTGCCACAGCGGATCCTTGCGTATGATTTCGCGCTGCAGCGATCGTAGGGCGATGGCATGGGGCAATGCACGGGCAGCAGACGATATCGAGACCAAGCGACGGCAGCGCGATGCGTGATTCAGGGTAAAGGCCAGGGCGGTCATGCCACCCATGGAGGCTCCCACGACCGTATGCAGTTGCTCGATACCCAAATGGTCGAGAACATGGGACGCACTGTTGGCAATGTCTTCTACCGTGAGTACCGGGAAGGTCAGGCGGTAGGGCTGTTGGGTTGCCGGATCGAGGCTGGCGGCACCAGTGCTGCCAAAGCAGCTGCCTAAGGAATTCACGCAAACGATAAAATAGCGATCAGTGTCGAGGGGTTTTGCAGAGCCAATCATGTCCTCCCACCAGCCGGCAGAAGGGTCTCTTTCAGAGGAAGCAGCGTGGGCAGAGGGTGACAGGCCGGTAAAAATCAGCACCGCATTATCAGCGCTGGGTGACAGCTTACCCCAAGTTTCGTAGGCAATGGTGGGTGACACCAGATGGCCGCGCTTCATCTCGAAACGCCCCTCAAGCTTTAAATAGTCAACTGCTTTCACATATGCTCTCCAGTGAGGCCTGAACAGTATGAGATCGACCCGCTAAGATCCAGTTCAAGACGGCCTTAAGGTTAGACCATCTGGTCATGAGCCTTACTGGGGGTGTTCGCCGGTCACCGAGAATGTTTCGGAAATCTGCTCCGCGGTCATCAGAATGTCGTCTATCTGGTTCAGCGCGATTTCGTCAAAGGAGATCCCTAAGAACGCGGTGGTCGAAAGCTCGATGAAGAGCTCAAGCAGTTGCTCCTCGGACGCCACGGCGTTGAGGTCAACGAACAGTTTGGTAAAGAAGCCAGAGGCCGCCATCTGATCTGTACTGTTCAAATGCATGAGCAGGTCTTCAAATTTAGGCGTCAGGTCGCTTTTGATGGATTCGATTGCATTCATGGCGGAACAATGCGGGCGACTTCGTGAAGGCGTCGTGAAGTTCGGCACAGATTTGTTGACCTAAGATTTACCAGGCGTCTGACACCCTGTGCTCGGAGGAATGTGATGAAAAAATTGTTCGGGTTGGTCAACAAAGTGGTCGTCCTTTTGTCGGAAACACCACTGCACCGGCTGTTCAGCCATCAGGTGATGGTGTTGCGCTTTTCGGGCCGGCGAAGCGGTCGAGCCTACGCCATCCCCGTGAGCTATGGCCGCGACGAAGCAACAGGTAAGGTGACGTGTATGACGGACGTAGCCGGTGTCTGGTGGAAAAATATGTTAGCTGTGGACTCTATTGAGATCACCCTGAGGGGCGTTCGTCTGACCGTATCGCCCCGAGTGGAAGCGACGGACCAGAAAGCAATCAGCCGCGCGCTGGCTGGCTTCTGCCGACGCAGTCGAGTCAGCGCATTTTTTGCGGGTGTGTCAATGGTGCGAGGCGAGCCTGTGTCTGGGGATTTAAAAGCGGCCGCAGCCAAACATGTTTTGATCGAGCTCAGCGATGAGAGCCAACGATAGCTTAGCCTTCCATGAACACTTGGCAGACCCTGACCTCTGCGTAGTCGTCTCGCCACTCAAGGCGCTCGAGGAACTGCTCACGGGCGTAACCGTCGAAATTTTCCTGCATGTACTCCTGCACTGCCTTGGCGAAGATTTCCAATCCTTCTAGCACCGTGGGCGCGGTGATGCGAATTTCGATGTCGAAGGGCTCGATGGGCAGCTCATCGCTGTCGTAGCCCCAAACATCGTTCATGCGATAAGCGATCGGATCTACCGGTCGCATTTGCAGAATGTCGGTGGCGACGTGTCCACCGTTTGTTGACTCAAAGTACCAAGGAGCGTGTTGCATAGCCTTCCTGCGCTGTCATGTCGGATGAGTTAATCTCGAGCCCAACGCTACCGGTCAGGTTTAGTTTTGTCTCATTGATGACCGCCCATCTAATGGACATAGCCTCGACTCAGTTTGGAATGTTTATCGCCCGGCGGCATGGTGAAGCCATTAAGACATCCGTCAGAGCTAGGGAAAGACTATGCATCAGTTGACGTTGGGATCCTCGTACAGTACCCCCGATTGGGACGGTCCGACCGATGGTAGCTGGCCGCTCGTGCCGTCTCGCGCCGCTGGCCTAGACCGCC
>JBELHZ010000113.1:0-3088 GCA_042091155.1 Gammaproteobacteria bacterium | reverse complement strand
CATAGAGAAGCGATTGCTCATGTAGATGCCTTCATCGGCAAATCGGCCCGTGACTGTACCGTCAAACGGCGCTAGCACCAGAGTGTCTTTCAAACGCTGTCTGGCGACCTCCAGATTAGCCTCGGCTGACTGCACGTTTGCCTGTGCAACTTGTGCTTCGGCGACTGTTAAATCGAATTCGGCATCGGAAAGAAATTTTTTCCCCACCATCTGGCGAGCTCGCTGCAGACGTTTGAGTTGTAAATCCAAGTTCGCCTGGGCGACCTCCAGGGCACCTTGCGATCGAGCGACTTCTTGCTCATATTCAACGGCCCTAATCTGGAATAATCGATCGCCCTTTCGGGGGCGGTCGCCTACGCGTACGTAGATCTTCTCGATCACGCCTTCGACGAGCGGGCCTATGGGGCTGGTCTGTTTGGCCGCGATTGTTCCAGAGGCGAAGATAACGTCCTGGACAGTTTTAGTTTCTACCCGAATCACTTCGATTGGGGACCCAGAGTCAAACGAGGGCTTCTCTTGCGTAGAAACAGTATCTTTGGTCGGTACGTCAGACGAGTGGTCACACGCGGTGAGAAGAAACACCAAAAGCACAGCTCCTAGGCGTGGAAAGCTAGTAATTCTCACTGTCTTAAACGTTCCACAAGTTTGAATAGAGACGAGCATTTGGCAACGAGGTGTACCTCATTGTCTTGATAGGCTCGCGCGTACGCACCAACAATGCGTCGCCCGGGTTTCGTGATTTCAGCTCTAACGTAGACTGGTGATTGCAGCGATGCACTTCCGAGATAGCTAGTTGTTTGGTTAATAATCGATGGAGGTTCTGCTTTCTCCAGGACGCACATAATTGTGACTGTCATGGCGCAGTCCATGAGGCCGCAGATGATGCCGCCGTGAAAAGCCTCTATTGCAGGATTGCCCATGAACCTGCTTTCGGGTTCGAGCTTGAAAACAAACCCGCTGTCCAGGGTGTCATGCAGCTTGATACCGAGCTGCTCCGCGTAAGGAATTGCGTCGATTGCGGACTGGGGGATCAAGACTGTTCACCGTTTATGGCGGCCATCGCCGCCTCCATAAAGCTCGTGGAACCGGGCGTGAGGATGAACCTCGCAACCGCTCTGGCGAAGATCCCTGATGAATCTGAGGCGGTTGAAGTGAGATAGGCTATCCCATCATCAATCGAGTCACAGTGTGACTTGATGAATATGCCATCTTCGTCTTGAGGGGGGCGTAATTCATCATAACGCAATTCAAGTGTCGCAAGAGAGGACAATTCTTCCATCGCGAGCATCGTGGCGAGTCCCATTGCAGAGTCCATTGCCGTCATGACAATTCCTGCATGAAGTGCTGGGCGGGATTGGCTTCGAGCGAATCGCGACTGGTAGGGCAGTTGAAGTACTGGTGTGTCATCGGAATCCACCGACGTTTCGGCATGGAGATCAACGTGAGCAGGTGATCGACCTCGAAACAGGTCTAGCAGTTCTGAGCTTTCCAAAATTTCTCCGAAACGATAGTAATGTTGGTTACTACTTTGAATATAGTAATAATCATTACTAATTGCTACCATTTTCCGATGAAATCAAATGATTCTTTAGCCACCATGATTCACGAGTTGAGTTTGCTCGTGTCCCGGGTGTTTAACCTTGAGACGAAAGACATCGGGCTAACGCGGACTCAGTGGATGGTTCTTTATCGACTTTATATTGACGGAGAACAGTCGCAGTCTGAAATAGCCACAAAATTGTCTATTGCGAAGCAACCTCTTGGTAAAGTCATCGAGAAGTTGGAATCCGAGGGGTGGGTGAAACGAAAGCGAAATCCTCAGGACAAACGGGCTTATCGGGTTTCGCTTGCCGATAAGGTAACGCCGCTAGTGCCATCGCTCGCCAAAGCAGTTGGCAGCATTGACAGATTGAGTCTCAAGGGCATGAATCAATCCGATAGAGAGCAGCTGCTAACGCATCTTGAATTGGTTAGAGACAACCTGAAAAATGTTCTAAGCGGTTAAGACGAATAACCACCCTTTTTCCTTTTTCGACTATAGGAAAAGTATTCCCAACCCGACGGATTGCCTACCGTCCACTTCGGCTGATCCAAACGTGCGTTAGTCGATGAGAAATGTGGAGAAAGGTGGCGATTCAGCCATCTAATCCAGACTCCGGCCGAACGCGACAGTCACCGGTGTGTATCGACGCTCTTGAATTCAGAATAGTGTCGTTGATTGGTCCGTCAGATCTGATGGCGTTGCAGCGAAAGGCCCGCCTGCCGAGTTACCGGATCGTTACCTTTACGCTGCTCGGTTCTCACCGGTACTGTCTGGAGAGTCAGCGCTTTCGTCGGGGGCACTCAGCCCGGCATTGGGACCGAATGCCAGGTGGTAGGTACGATCCGACGCATCGGTGGATGCGCCAACGATTACACCCATGGCATCTTCCTCGTCGGGTAAAAGATCCAGGTACTCGGCCTCCGCTTCCCGGACTAGATAGCCCGCCTTCTCAAGAAACCGTGAGACGCGCCTGGCGATCGTGTGAGCGCAATGACATCGAGATCTTCTAAAGTGGGAGGTTTGACAGGCCAGAAGTAGCCGTTGGCATCGTAGACTCCGTTCAAGTAAAGCATGTGGAATTGGGGATTCAGATTAAGGGCAGATCCGAAACGTTGAATGAGTGTCACGGCACCACTCTGCGCACGTGACTTGACGGTCATGCGGGCAACCTTAATCAGGAATGTGCTGATCACACGATGAACGATGGAGAGCACCTGGCTCATCACCTTCGGGTTGGTTGCAAACAGATAGCGCAGTGGATAAGGCACGCTCAGCACCCGTTGCCGAACTGGCCGTTCCGGCAGGACTTCGTCGACCAGGTGCGCAGCGCTGTCTACCATACGTCGCGCGTATAGAGACACTGCGCGAGGTCATTGAGAAAGTGTCTCAACAGAGTTAATTTAACTGGACTAGCTTTCGGGCGGCAGCCTCCATGGCTGAAATTCCCGTGAGTTCGATGAATGTTGTCAATGGCCAATAACAAATGTGGGAGTGTGCGTTCTAATCGCTCAGCGTACGCTTTAGTAATGACTCGAACGCAGAACC
>JBELHZ010000007.1:0-67772 GCA_042091155.1 Gammaproteobacteria bacterium | reverse complement strand
TGTAACCGTCTACTGCTGCCATATGCTCTCTCCCTATATGAGCTGATGAATGTTTTAGACCGGTGTTGGCAAGAGGTCAAGTTGCGTTGTTGCTGCGTATACTGGCCGCTTTGCCGCAGGGGTCCTGATGAATCAACGTGTCGTAGTTGCCAAGCAGTTCCGAGGTCCACCGGAATCAGGCAATGGTGGATATGTAAGTGGTCTGTTGGCAGGTTACTTGAGTCCCTCAGCAGCGGCGGAAGGTGTCGAGGTGACTCTGCGAGCGCCCACTCCCCTAGACTTACCCATGCAGATTCAGATTGATGACGCTCAGGTATCTGCCTACGTGGGAGAGACGCTGATAGGCCAGGCATTGCCCAAGAAACTGGCACTGGATGTGCCTCATCCACCCACCTTTGCCCAGGCCCTAGCGGTGCAGTACAACAGCCCGGCACTGGATCCCGCCATTGAAAACATCGTATCGGGCGGGGTTGGTTTTCATCCCATTTGTTTTTGCTGCGGGGCCGATGTGGCGGCGGATCAGGGCTTGCGAGTCTTTGCCGCGCCGGTGCCAGGGTTCCAAGGCGTGGCGGCGGCTTGGCAGCCCGATGTCGTGTTCCAAGACAAAAACGGTTTTCTGCCCACCGAAATGATCTGGGCAGCGTTGGATTGTCCGGGTCAGTTTGCTTACTTCGCGGACGGTATTCGTACCGGCCTGCTGGGACGTATGACCGCCAAGGTGCTAACGCCAGTGCGCGCCAGCGATCGGATCGTAATCACCGGCTGGTGCATTGAGATAGAAGGCAAAAAACACTTTGCCGGTACCGCGCTGTTCAACCAGCTGGGCGAGTGCTGCGCTTATTCCAAGCAGGTCTGGATCGGCCGCCAAGGCTGAGTTCGCTGCCCGAAGTGATGGGCCAGGAATTCTGAGACATCGGCTGCCGTTCGGTTTGGGGCTTCTTCCATCGGGATATGTCCTAGGTCCGAATAAATGATGGTGCAGTTGTTCGGCAAGTGGGCTTTGAATTGGTAGGCCACGGATACCGGGATGACACTGTCCATTGCCCCCCACATCACCAGCGTTGGTTGGGCCAGCCGCGACAGATCAACCGGGGGAGCATTCCAGCCCCCGGTGCGCGCTAAAATGGCTCCGCGGGTGCCTTCTCGCATCATCAGCTCGTAGTACCGGTCAACCAAGGCCTCGTTCACAACGGGCGAATCGTTGTAGGCTGAACGAAGCCCCTGCTCAATCAGCAACCCTGGATCGAAGTATCGGGCAATGGCTCGAAACCAAGATTGGCCCAGCAGGCTGAATCCTATTGGAGCCGCTTTTTGCTCCGATGTCTTAGGTGCATCGGCGCCGGGAGTTTTTCCCCAGTCGCGATTTGGCGGCACGGCGTTTACTAACAGTAGGGCGGTTACCCGCTCAGGATAGGCCAGCGCATAGCGCCAGGTTGCACCGCCGCCCATGGAGTTGCCTCCCAAGACGAAGGATGTGAGGCCAAGGGACTCGGTGACGGCGTGAATAGCCGTGGTAAATCCCTCGCTGCTGTAAGAGTCCTCAGCGCCGACGGGTGCGGCACCGGTGAGTCCATGGGCCGGCAGATCCAAGCTGATCAACCGATAGTCGTCGCTCAAGGCCGCAACCCAACCTTCCCAGGTGTGTAGTGACGCCATGGCGCCGTGAATCAGTACGACGGGTAAGCCGTCGGCATTGCCTTCGTCGCGATAGTGCACGCGGGTGCCGTTGGCTAGGGTTAAGAATTGCGAACTGTCGCTGCTGTACTTAGCGTCGACGGCCGCTGCCGGTAAATCCCCCTCGAAAAAGAGAGTAGCGGTGAGCACGACGAAACTCAGCAGTAGAAATCCAGCCCAATATCGTTTCTTCATTGTTTTGCGCCTTTAGGCTGTCGAAATCGTCCGCTACCTTAACCAGCTTACAAGTCTCCAGAGAAGAGTGCGCCCGGGCGAATTTTCTGAGACTATTTTGCTGTGGGGAAAATTTAAGTGAGGGTAAACATGAGATACGCAACACCTGCGTCCGCAAAGGAAGCAGCTGGCTTGTTGAGCAAAGAAAAAGGCGCAGCCTTTTTGCTCGCAGGCGGCACAGACTTGCTGGTCAAACTGAAGATGGGCATGGTCGAACCGGATCTGGTCGTCGACATCAAACGCATTCCAAAGATCGACGAAATCCAGTCGTCAGCCAAGGGTTTTACCATTGGGGCGGCGGTATCAGGCTCAGTGATAGGTGAGCACAAAGCGCTGAAGGCCGCATGGCCGGGCGTGGTTGAAGCGGCCAACCTGATTGGTTCGGATCAGATTCAAGGCCGCGCGACGCTCGCGGGTAACCTGTGTAATGCATCACCTGCTGCGGATAGCGTGCCGGCAATGATAGCTGCGGGTGCTAAGGCGGTTATTGTCGGTCCCCAGAAGAAGCGCACGGTTGCCGTTGAAAAAGTCGTTCTAGGACCGGGTCAAACCTGCTTAACCAAGGGTGAAGTGATCGAGGCCATTACGTTGCCGAAGCCTGAACCGCGAACCGGCGACGCGTACCTTCGATTCATTCCGCGTACCGAGATGGATATTGCCGTTGTTGGCGTGGCGATCAGCCTCAAGCTGGAGCGTGGCGTGGTGAAAAAAGCCAAGGTCGTACTCGGTGCTGTGGCTCCAACCGCAGTAGTGGTAGCCGCTGGGGCGAAAGCCTTGGTGGGAAGCAAGCTGGACGACGCGGCCTTAGACAAGCTGGCTGCGGCCTGTAGTGCGGCCTGTAACCCGATAAATGATAAGCGCGGAACGGTCGAGTACCGGACCCGTGTTGCTGGTGTGTTGGCAAAGCGCGCCGCGAAAATTGCATTTCAACGCGCGGGAGGGGCCCTATGAGCAACGCAACATTAGTTTCGACAACAGTAAACGGTGATCCCGTGCAGTTTGCTTGCCCTACCGACGAAAGTTTGATGACCGCGCTGCGTAATCGCGTTGGCCTGACCGGTGTCAAAGAAGGATGCGGTACCGGCGACTGCGGTGCTTGCAGTGTCACCTTGGATGGCAGCTTGGTTTGCTCTTGCTTGGTGCTTGGCGTTGAGGCCGAGGGCAGAGAAGTCACAACGGTGGAAGGTTTGTCCGAAGGCGGCGAACTGCACGTTTTGCAGCAGAAGTTCATTGATCATGCCGCCCTGCAATGCGGTATCTGCACACCCGGTTTTTTGGTGGCGGCTAAGTCGCTGCTGGACCGCAACCCCAACCCGGATGAAACCGAGATCCGCTACGCCCTGGCAGGCAATCTCTGCCGCTGTACTGGCTACGACAAGATTGTCCATGCCGTTCAGGCTGCCGCCAAGGAAATGCGCGGCAAGGATAAGCGCAGTAAGAAGCGCCGCTAGGCAACATCATCGGATATAGAGGGAAAGAATAATGGGTCACGATCAAAAGTACGTAGACAAAAAATATAAAGTGGTTGGAGAGCGATTCAATCGCCCCGACGGTATCGACAAGGTCACGGGTAAAGCTCGCTATGGTGCGGACGCCAGTGCACCGGGGCAATTGGTAGGCCGCGTCCTGCGCTCGCCCCATGCGCATGCCCAGATTTTGAAAATCAATACGGCCAAGGCGGAGAAGTTACCGGGTGTTAAATCCGTGGTTACCTTCGAGGATATGCCGGATTTGACCGGCGGCGATCAGGGTCTGGCTGATATTTTGGAAAACTGCATGGCGCGAGGTCGCGCACTGTATGACGGTCACGCCGTGGCAGCGGTGGCTGCCGTGGATGAGCAAACGGCTGCCCAGGCGTTGAAGCTGATCGACGTGAAGTACAAGAAGTTGCCCCATGTCACCGACGTGGATGAGGCGATGCTGGAATCCGCACCGGTGATTCACGATCGGATCATGACCCGGGGTGTTGAGCCGGCTCCAACCAAGCCGTCCAACATTTCCGCCAGAACCCAGATGGGTTACGGCGATGTGGATGCAGGTTTTGCAGAAGCCGATGTCATTATCGAAAAAACTTACAAAACCGAGCAAACCCATCAGGGCTATATCGAGCCGCATGCCTGTCTGGCATCGGTGAATCCCGACGGCACCGCCGAGCTGTGGGTGACAACCCAGGGACACTTCGTTTTCCGTAACGTCTGCGCATCGCTGTTGGGTTTGGACATTGCCAAACTGAAGGTGACCTCGTCTGAGATCGGTGGTGGTTTCGGTGGCAAGACCCACGTTTGGGGCGAGCCGGTGGCACTGGCGCTGTCGCGCAAGGCAAACCGGCCGGTGAAGCTGGTGATGGGGCGCGACGAAGTCTTTCGCGGCACGGGTCCGACCTCGTCTACGTCCATTGACGTCAAGATGGGTGCGAAGAAAGACGGCACGATCACCGCCGCGGTTGCAGAGCTTCGTTACCAGGGTGGTGCCTTCCCTGGCAACTGGGCCATGCTGGCATGTATGACGGCGTTTGCCTGTTACGACATTAAAAACAACAAATCCATTGGCTGGGACGTGGTTGTAAACCGACCCAAGGTAGCGGCCTATCGAGCCCCCTCCGCGCCCATGGCCGCCTTTGCGGTAGAGAGCACCATTGACGTGCTGGCCAAGGAGATCGGCATGAAGCCCATCGACGTGCGACTGAAAAATGTTGCGCGAGAAGGCACGGTTGCCCCTTACGGACCGACCTATGGGCCGATTGGTATCGAGCACACGTTGAAAGCCGTCAAAGACCATCCGCATATGCGCGCCAAGCTGAAGAAAAATCAGGGCCGTGGTGTTGCCTGTGGCTTCTGGTTCAATATTGGCGGCCAGACCTGCACCGACTTGAATATTGGTGTGGACGGCACCGTAAACCTGACACTGGGCACCGTAGACGTGGGCGGGTCGCGATCCTCCATGGCGATGATTGCGGCTGAAGAGCTGGGCATTCCTTATGAGCAGGTGAGAGCGAATATCGCCGACACCACGTCTTTGGGACACAACGACATGACCGAAGGCAGTCGCGGAACCTTCTCCTCGGGCATGGCAACGATCTTCGCTGCGCGGGACGCCATTGGTGTTCTCAAGGAACGTGCAGCGAAAATGTGGGGTGTTCCCGCAGACGATGTGGTCTGGGAAAACGGTCAGGCGGTTGCCACCGGCGAAGGCCATGGGAACTTACCGCCATTATCGTTAAAGGAAATTGCAGCCAAATCCGGCCGCACAGGCGGCCCGATTGCGGGGCATAACGAAGTGGTTGCAGACGGCGCGGGCATGGGCTTTGCCAGCCACATCTGCGATGTAGAAGTCGATCCGGAAACCGGTCGGTCGACCATTGTTCGTTACACTGTTGTCCAAGACGCGGGTAAGGCGATCAACCCGGACTATGTTGAAGGTCAATTCCAGGGCGGAGCTACCCAAGGCATCGGTTGGGCGTTGAATGAGGAATACATTTACGGTGACGACGGGCGTTTGCAGAATCCAGGCTTCTTGGACTACCGCATCCCTGTCTGCTCGGATCTTCCGTTCATCGACACCAAGATCTTAGAGGTACCCAACCCCTTGCACCCATACGGCGTGCGGGGTGTGGGTGAGACCTCGATTGTTCCGCCACTGGCTGCGGTGGGTAATGCCATTGCCAATGCCGCAGGTGTGCGCATGACTCATGCACCGATGTCGCCTCCGCGTGTGTTGGCGGCCATCGATGAACGGGAAAATGCGGGTTAGCCTGAGCAGTACGTTTCAGCTGACGGATGGTTCCGGCAGCACCGTCGAGGTGCAGGCCGAGACCATCGCTGAGATGATGGCTTCGCTAACCCATCGATACCCCGGTTTTCAGGAGCTGCTCGATCGCGGCGTCGCTGTGTCCATCGACGGTCAGATCTTTCGTGATGACTGGACTCAGCGCATTCCCGCTGGCGCAGAGGTGTTTTTGATTCCACGCATCGAGGGCGGCTGAACGTGATCGTCACGTGGCTGCGTAAACCCAGCGCATGGCTTGCCTTAGGCCTTGTGTTCGTCATTGGTTTGCTGGCTTGGCTGCCAGCTCGAACCCAGCAGGTTAACGCCCAAGTCATTGAGGAGATTCGCACCAACCCCCAAGGTGCGCGGGCTGGCCGCTCCATGATCATTACCTTGGCCGATGGTCGCGTCTACCCGGTCAACTATCTGCGCGAAGACGACTTGGTTTTTATGGGTATTGATGGCCGCTGGTGGCGTGCTTTTCAGGGCTCGGGCGAACCCGTTGAGATGCTGATTCAGGGACAACGGTTGCGCGGTCACGCTCAGGTCGTCCTCGACAATCCCGAGTACGTTGTCGATGTGTTCGCCCGATTGCGTCCTAAGGCACCGAGCTGGCTTCCTTTGTGGCTTAACGGCAAGTTGGTGGTGGTTACCCTGCAACCGGATTGAACATTCCTAGTCTCAAGGGGAGCAGTAAATGACATCAATTGAGCGCGAATTCGTATCACTGGTTTCGGCGACTGGACAGCGTAACGGTGCGGGCTTCAACACCTGTCAGGGCCTGTACCACAAGCCCAAGGGCCAAGTACCCAAGGTGGCGTTCATTGCCTCCCATTACAACGTCGACTTCAGCGAGCACTATCTGGGCGAGTTGATGGCTGCCCGAGGTATCGGGTTTCTGGGTTGGAACACCCGATTTCGAGGTAACGAACCGTTTTTCTTGCTCGAACATGCGCTGATCGATATCGGTGCCGGGGTTCAATGGCTGAAGTCTGAAGCGGGAGTAGAGGTTGTCGTGCTTTTGGGTAACTCTGGTGGTGGTTCGCTGATGGCGGCCTATCAATCCCAATCGACAGGGGTGACCATGCAGCCAACGCCGGGTATGAAAATCCCTCAGGCGCTGCACCAATTGCCTTGCGCAGATATCTACGTCTCGCTCTGTGCCCATGGTGGTCGGCCGGAGGTGTTAACCGCATGGTTCGATCCGTCGGTGGCAGATGAAACCGATCCCAGCAGCGTTGTTGCCGAGCTGAATATGTACGATCCGATCCACGGACCGCCTTATTCCCCGGACTTCGTGGCCCGTTACCGTCTGGCCCAGGAGCAGCGCAATCACCGGATCACTCGGTGGTGTCATGACGAACTGGCGCGTATTCGCCCGCAGGGTATGTTCGACCGCGCATTCAATCTGTTCAGAACCTGGGCAGATCTGAGGCTGATGGATGGCAATCTTGATCCGTCCAATCGTCAGGTAGGCATCTGTTACGCCGGTGATCCGAAAGCGGCGAATTACAGTCCCCGCGGTATTGGCCTGACTAACACGCTGCGCACATGGCTTTCCATGTGGAGCTTGACGGATTCCCATTGCAGTGGTGAAGAGCATTTGGCGCGTATCCGTGTGCCGTCGCTGGTTATTCAAAGCGATGCGGATACCGGAGTTTTTCCTTCCGATGCCAAGGCCATATACGAGGGTCTGGGTGCACAGGACAAACAACTGGAGATGGTTGCTGGCGATCACTATCTGCAGCAGCCGAGTAACGCAAGGGACGATGTGGCTGATCTGATTGTCGCTTGGCTGTCGTTTCGAACCTGATCAAACAGGACTAATCATGAACAATGAGATCGATGCCATTGGTGCTCAGGCTGAATTGCACCATCAGTACTTTCTAGGCCTGCAGTTGATGGTGGCAGTAGAAGAGAGCCGGCAGGTTGTCTACGACTGGATGTTTCGCTTGTTTCGACGTCAACACGAAGAAAAATTCCTCTCCAGTTTTGCCAAGCTGGGACTTGACGGGCTACCCCATGCTGTCGCCTGCGCCAAATACCACGTGCTGTCCAATGGCGTTGGTGGTGTGGCAGTGGAATACATGGCCGAATCCGATCGCAAGGCGTGGGTGCGTTTTCGCTACCCGCGTTGGATGTATGCGGGCCCAGCGATTTGCGGCATTCCTGTTGAGGCCAGCCGGGGCTTCTTGGACGGTTGGTATGCCCAAAATGGTGTCAGCTTAAACAACCCGCGACTGGGTTTTGTCTGCGTATCCGAAGATGTCACCGGACAATTTGGGCTGTGCGGCTACTTTAAAGAACATACCCACGACCTCGCCCCGGAACAGCGCCTGCAGTTCGCTCCCGACGAACCGGTACCGGGTTTTGATCCCAGCGCCCAGCCATCACCACCGGCCAGTCAATGGAACGACGAGCGATTGGCCAAGGCGAATCGCAACTATGCGCTGGAGTACATTCGTAACGGAATAGCTGCCTTGAGTGAGGTTGTTGGTGCCGAGCGTGCCCAAGCCTTGGCCCAACGCTCGGCTCGTCTCATTGGCTTGCAACACTATCCGGTTATGGCCGGTCAGGTAGGTGCCGTGGACGGGGGGGTGCAGGATGCCGCAGATTTTCTGCGGTTCATGATGAGTGGTATGGGGGACGAGTGTTCAGTGGCAGCGCAAGCCGACGGCTCTGTTATCGTCCTGCAACGCGGTTTGCGTGTGCTGAGAGGCCTAGACGGTTCCTCACGCCAAAATTTATTGGCGTCTTGGATTGAGCTGTGGCGAGGTGCCATTCACTCGCATCGGATCTTCATGGAGCTGGAGGCTACGGTGGACGGCGCAGAGCCGGAGACGCTGCGTTGGACGATACATCGCCGTCCTCGGGCGTCATAACAACCTGCGGTATGACACTTGGCAACGCGCGGGCTCACAGACCGCTGATTTTGCTGCCGTCTGCTTTCATTCCCTCAGCATTTACGGGTAGGTCGGCATGCGCCAAGCCGGGCTGCAGGTCCGCGCAGAATTCCAGCATGATGCCGTCGGGGTCCAGAAAATAGAACGACTGTAACCAAGGTTTTTGCTGGGCTTCCGGGTGATTGGCGGCCTCAGAGCCGGTGACCACATCGTCATGGGGAACGATCGGTGTGCAGTCCACGCCCTTGGCGACAAGCTGTTCACGATAGGCGACGATGTCATCGGCGGCGACACTGAAGGCCACGTGGTTCATAGAGCCGTGGGCGGAACTGATGTTGCCCTGACGGCTGCCAACGATGTTTTTGGCGGCAGCAACACCGGGTTGTGCCGGTTCTGCATCGTTGAACCAGAAAAACGCCAGCTCGCTGCCGTTGCCGATGTCGAAAAAGAAATGCTGTCCGTAGCCCGGCAGATCGAAACCCTTTTTCAGCTTAAGCCCAAGCACTCGGGTATAAAAATCCACCGTGCGCTCCATGTCCTTACAGACCAGTGCCAAGTGATGCAGGCCGTTAAGTGATAACTGCGATGATGCCTCTGCCATGACAATCCCCTCCTATGGGTTTCCCTCTCGAGCTAACGCTACCAAAAGATGCCATCGCTTGGGTACTGTCAGGGAGGTGTCTTCGACGCTGGTATTCGTCTGCGCCCCTGCCTAAGCTTTGGGGTTCTGCTGAAGAGTTTTGGGCGTCGACTGGAGACAATGATATGCAAGTAGATCAATACGAAACCCTAAGTGTCGAGCGCCGTGGTGCGGTGGATACCCTGTGGCTCGATAGGCCGGATGCGCTGAATGCGATCACCACCCCAATGGTCACGGAACTGCGGCACTACTTTGATCACCTGCTGGAAAACGATCAGACGCGTGTGGTTCTGATGGGTGGCCGCGGTAAGGCGTTTTGTGCGGGTTTGGATATCAAGGCCGCCAGTGATTCATCGGTGCCCCGACCCTTTGGTGCCGGCATGGGGTTTCAAGGCTATTTGGCCGAGGTGTACGTCAAGATGCGTCGATGTCCCCAGCCGATCATCAGCATGATTCAAGGCCCGGCCTGTGGCGGAGGCTTCGCCTTTGCCCTGGCCAGTGATGTGCGTATCGCAGCAGAGACGGCGAAAATGAACGCCGCTTTCATCAAGTTGGGATTATCCGCCTGCGATATGGGCACCAGTTATTTCCTGCCCCGCTTGGTGGGCGTTTCCATTGCATCCGAACTCATGCTCACAGGGAAATTCATTGATGCAGAGCGGTGTCTGAGGACGAACCTAGTCTCAGAGGTGGTGCCGGAAGCCGAGCTTCTTGGGACCGCTCAGCGGTATGCGGACGAGATGCTCTTGGCCTCGCCCATGGGCCTGCGTCTGACCAAGGACGGCTTAAATGTCGCCATAGACGCACCGGGTCTTGAGGCCGCGATTGCCGTGGAAAATCGCAATCAGGTGCTGTGCTCTCGCACCGAGGATGCCAAGGAGGGGATGCGTGCCTTCATTGAAAAGCGCCCGCCGGTCTATCAGGGGCGATAGTTCGGCCCGAGTTTCGGTAAACTGAACACAGCGATACAGGAGTAGCGACAAAGGTGTCCGAAAGTTTAAGAGATCAGTTGGTTAAAGCGGGGCTTGCCACCAACGCCCAGGCAAAAAAAGCCGAGCGGTCAAAACGTGCTGAGGCCACGGCCGAGCGACATCAAGGCAAGGCCCAGAGCAAGAAGGCGGGTAAGGGTAAGAACCCGGCGGTGCAGTCCGAGACCGACAAGGTCAAGGCGAAGGCTGCCCAGCAGCGTGCGGAAAAAGCCGCCCGTGACAAAGCCCTTGCCCAGCAGCGCAACGAAAAAAGTCAGGCTAAGGCGCTGCAGGCCCAGGTGAAGCAACTGATCCTGCAGAACGATCAGCGCACCAAGGTGGCAGACGACGAGGCGGTTCCATACAACTTTGTGCACGGCAAGAAGATCAAGAAAATCTTTGTCACTAAGGTTCAGCTGGATGCGCTCAGCAACGGTCGCTTGGTGGTGGTGAACAACAACGGCCTTTACCACTTTGTGGATGAGCGAGTGGCCAAGCAGATTGAACAACGGGATCCCAAGCGCATCATTGTCGCCCATGGCGAAAAGGCCAAGCCGCCGGAGCCCGGCTCCGATGACGAGTTTTACGCCAAGTTCGAGGTGCCAGACGATCTGGATTGGTAGCAGTTCATAGCAGATTGTTCAACGCTCCGGCGCAATGGCCGCCGGTGCTAAGATGGCCCATGACTGACGCCAATCCCATGGAACAATCGCAAGACCCAGCCTACGGCTGGGTGATGGTTTTTGTTGTTTTCCTGCTGAGCGCCCTGGCTTTTGGCGCTCTGGGTTCCATATCCGTATTTTTGAAGCCTCTGGTAACGGAGTTCGGCTGGAGTCGGGGCCAGACATCCTTTGGTTATACGGTCATCTCCTTTTCTTCCGCGGTATTTGGTGTGTTGTGGGGATACATAGCAGACCGTTATGGCACGCGCTGGTTTGGTCTGATCGCGGCTTTCGCCATGTCAGGCAGTTTGTTTGCGTTAAGCCAGCAAGAGTCGATTCTGCAATTTTACGGTCTGTACTTTTTGTTTGGCGCTTTTGGCAATGCCATGGTGACCTCTCCATTATTCGCTAACGTGGGTTTTTGGTTTACCCATAAACCGGGCCTTGCGTTGGGTATTACAGCGTCGGGTGGTGCTGTTGGTCAGGCCGTGGTGCCCTATCTGTGTGCCTTGAGTCTGGAGCAGTATGGGTGGCAGACCACCTATATGCTCAGTGCGGCTTGCTATTTGGCGCTGGCATTACCGGTGGCACTGCTAATTCGCGAATCGCCGGGTCGTGAACTGGCGAGACTGCAGCCGGTGGACGAGGTGCGAACGTTTCCGTTGTCGGAACGCGAAGTCATCATGTGGATCAGCGTCGCGATCATATTTTGCTGCACCTGTATGTCCGTGCCTATCGTGCACCTTGTGCCGCTGTTGACGGATTCGGGGTTCTCCTTGGATGAGGCGACTACCGTGCTGATGGTACTGATGTTGAGTGGCGCGCTGGGGCGCGTTCTGGGCGGTCGGCTGGGAGATCTGATCGGTGCGTTGCCGAGCTATATGGTCATGTCGGCGGGCCAGACGCTGTCTGTGTTTTGGTTCCCCTTTTTGGATTCGACAGAGGCGATATATTTGGTCGCCGTGGTCTTTGGCTTTACCTATTCCGGCGTCATGTCCGCCATTTTGGTGTGCACCCGAATGATGGTGTCGGCCAAATTCGGCGCTCGCGCAATGAGTATTACCTCGTTCTTTGGTTGGTTTGGCATGGGGGCTGGGGGCTTCATGGGCGGCTACTTGTTTGATCTGACGGGTAACTACGAGGCATCGTTTATGGGTGCCATGATAGTAGGCTGCGTCAATTTCGCCATCTTGCTGCTGTTTGCGCTACGGATTCGCAGGCAATCACGGGGGTTGGACGAACAGGCGGTGTAACGAAAAACGGCGAACCAAGGTTCACCGTTTTGTCCTTACTGTCCGTGAAACGGGACCGCGTTTATCCCCCAGCGGCAGAGCCGACTTCCAGAGCCGCCTCGCGATCGATGTTGGCGCGAGAGATAATGTACTGCCGAATGTTTTCTGCGTCTTCTGGCGTGACAACGTCTGCGAAACTGGCCATACCGCCAGCGGACAGTACGCCATCAATGACGATTTCTTTGAAAATCGCATGCTTACCATCGCCCATCATGCGCAGATCGGGAATAATCCCCGCAGCGCGTGCATTGCCGCCGTGGCAGCCGCCGCACACCACGTTGTACTGCTGTTCACCGCGCAGCAACTGATCTGCCGAAGCGGTCAGCAAGGGCTGCTCTGGGATCGTGCGATCCCGTATGCGAGGTTCTTTGAGCACCGCATCACCGCCGAGCTTGAATACCAGTAGCTTGCCA
This sequence comes from Gammaproteobacteria bacterium, assembly GCA_042091155.1. Lineage (GTDB taxonomy): Bacteria > Pseudomonadota > Gammaproteobacteria > Pseudomonadales > Azotimanducaceae > UBA4421. The sequence continues at coordinate 55,221 of JBELHZ010000007.1, read as the reverse complement.
AAATTACCGTATTTCAGTGCTGCGGTTTCGTTGGTGGTGCCCACAAAGTTTTCAACGCCGCCTGTGCCGGCCAAGATCGCCACGTACTGCGTGCCATCAATGGCGTAGCTGACGGGCGGTGCCAACATGGAAATGTAGGTGTTGTAGGTCCACAGCTTCTCACCGGTGTCGGCATCGTAGGCGCTCAGAAAACCAAGGCCATCACCCTGAAAAACCAGACCGCCTGCGGAAGCGAGCACGCCGCTGTTCCAATAGTGCACATGGTCGACGGACCAAAGTTCCTCGCCGCTAATGGGATCAAAGGCTTTCAGATAACCCTTGGCTACCGGCGCGGAGTCTTCCATCTTGGCAGCCAGAATTGAGCTGTTTTCGATGTCCAGGCCCAAATTCGTGGTGCCTGGATTACGCTTGAAGTACCCGGTCTCCTTGAATTCCTTATTCAGTGAATAAATGAACGGAAAATCTTGAGCGGGCAGATACATGATGCCCTTGGATTCATCGAAGGACATGGCCTGCCAGTCGTGGCCACCCAGTGGTCCGGGCAGTACCCACTTGGCTTCTTCGGAGTAGTCGGTTTCCGGATTTTCGACGGGACGGCCGGTTTCCATATCAACATGGGTTGCCCAGGTTGTTTTGACGTAGGGATGCGCCCGTAACAGTTCGCCATCCTTACGATCCAGCACGTAGAAAAAGCCGTTTTTCGGAGCCTGTAACAGTACTTTTCGCTCTTCTCCATCGACGGTCATATCCGCCAGTGTCATATCCTGCACGGCGGTGTAGTCCCAGTTGTCGCCGGGGGTGGTTTGGTAGTACCAGTTCATGCTGCCGGTATCGGCATCCACTGCGACGATACTGGACAGGAACAAATTGTCGCCGCCGCCGGGAGAGCGAATCACCCGAGTCCACGGCGCGCCGTTACCAACACCCAAATAAACCTGGTCGAATTCCGGGTCATAAACAATGGAATTCCAAACCGTGCCGCCACCGCCAACTTCCCACCAAGAACCGCCTTTCCACGTTGTCGCGGCCAGCTCCATTTCCGGATGTTCAAAGGGCAGGGATGGGTCGCCCGGCACCGTGTAGAAGCGCCAGATTTGTTCGCCGGTGGCCGCGTCATAGGCGGTCACGTAGCCGCGAACGCCGAATTCAGCGCCACCGTTGCCGATAAAGACCTTGCCCTTGGCGGTCTTGGGCGCGCCGGTGATCGTATAGAAGCGGTCTCGGTCGATGACCGTGTCGACTTCCCAGACTTTTTCGCCGTTGCTTGCTTTCACCGCGACCAGACGTCCGTCCAAGGTCGCTACGTAAACGTTGCCCTGATAGACCGAAACCCCTCGGTTGATCGGGCCACAGCAGGCTTTACGCAGAAACTCCTTGGGTACCTGTGGATCGTAGCGCCAAAGTTCTTCGCCGCTGACCGCATCCACTGCGTGCACGACGGAATAGGTTGAGGTAAAGAACAGCGTGTTGTCCACTACGATCGGTGTGGCTTCCAGTGCATCGTTGCTGCCCACATCCAATTCGTACGCTAGCCCGAGTTTGGTCACTGTATCGCGGTTTATTTGGGTCAGTGGCGAGAACCGTTGCTCTCGGTAGTCCAAACCGTGCGCCAACCAATTGCCGGGCTCGCTGGCGGCATTGTTGATGCGTGCATCATCGATGTTGCCAGCAGGCAGAGTTTGGCTTGTTGGGTTTGCTGAACTTTCGTTCGTGTTGTTCGCAGGCGAGCAGGCTGCACCGAGAAGTGCAGTAGCGAGTATTAACGCCCCGCGTTGCCCCATGGTGATCAGATTCATTTTTTTCCCCTTTGGCTTTGTATTTTTCTTATATCCCCTCCCAAGGATAGAGTTAGAGTACGACTCGATTGGCTGGCATGCCACATCAACTTTTGGTTATTTTTTGGAGTATTTGTGCGACGAATAACATGTATTCAAGCCTCGATAGGACAGAGCATAGAGCTCCCAACCTCTGGCACACTGCGCCCTTCTCGGGCGGAGCAAGCCCCGCAGCGAAACCTATTGGAGTCAGATTCGTGATGTTAGGTGATCTCTCTACCGACGTTTTTTTGCAGCGTTATTGGCAACAAAAGCCGCTGTTGATTCGAAACGCGCTCACAAACTACCGATCGCCTATCAGCCCCGATGAGTTGGCGGGTTTGGCGCTGGAGTCCGAGGTGGAATCCCGGCTCGTGGAATCTCAGGGCATGGACTGGACTCTCAAACACGGTCCGTTCACCGAGGAAGACTTTCTCGGTCTGTCCGAACAGGACTGGACGCTGTTGGTTCAGGGGGTCAACCTTTGGGTTCCCGAGGTGCGGGCATTGCTCTCGCAGTTCGCTTTTCTGCCGCCGTGGCGATTGGACGATGTGATGGTCAGCTTCGCCTGCCCCGGCGGCAGTGTGGGTCCACATTTCGATCAGTACGATGTGTTCTTACTCCAAGTCGAAGGCCAGAGGCGATGGCAGATTGGCGGACAATGCTCCAGCGAAACGCCCATGCGTGACGACAGCCCTCTGCGTATTTTGAAAGAATTCGAAGCAGAAGAAGAGTGGCTGCTCGACCCAGGGGACATGCTCTACTTGCCGCCTGGGGTGGCGCATTGGGGCGTTGCCGAAACCGAATGTCTGACCTATTCCATTGGCTTTCGCTCACCCAGTATTGCTGACATGTTGGGCGACCTCTCGGTGGAGCTGCTGACTCAGGGCTATGATGCGCACTACCGTGACCCTGCGCTAACGTCGGCAATGGCGTCATCAAATATCGATCAGGCCTTCATCGACCAGGCGAAACAACAGCTGTGGCAAGCGATAAACGACGACGATCTGATTTCGGACTGGTTTGCGCGCTTCATGACCGCGACCAAGTATCCGGAGCTGGAAGAGGTGACCGAAGAAGAACGACACGCCAGCATTCGCGGGCGTCGCTATTTCAATGGGGATTCGATAGACGAATCGTTTGCGCCGGATTAGGCCGCTGTAAAAACATCTAGGGAGAGCAGATGAACACGACGAACCAAGAACAGATCGATTATTGGGATAAGCGCGCTGGGCCGACTTGGGTCGAGCTGCAAGAGCGTTTGGATACCTTGTTGGAACCCTTGTCGACGGCGGGTTTGCGAGCAGCCGCCGTACAGTCGGGTGAGCGCGTGCTGGATGTTGGCTGCGGTTGTGGTGATACCAGTATCGCGCTGCAGGCGCTGGGAGCCGATGTGCTGGGTGTGGATGTATCCGGGCCCATGCTCGAACAGGCGCGTCGTCGTGATCCCTCGATTCAGTATCGACAGGCCGATGCCGCATCAACGGATTTCGGCGGCGCTTTCGACTTGGTTTTTTCGCGCTTCGGCGTCATGTTCTTTAGTGACCCTGTGGCGGCCTTTCAGAACTTACACAGCGCCCTGACATCCACAGGCCGATTGCTGTTTGTGTGTTGGCAACCACCCGGGGCGAACCCTTGGATGTCTACCGCCGGGCGGGCCATCGCGCCGTTTCTGCCGGCCCCTGATGGTTCCGGTAACCCGCGTGCGCCTGGCCCCTTTGCCTTTGCCGACGAAAGTTACGTCACCGAGATTTTGCAGGCTGCTGGATTCGGTGACATCAGCATCACATCTCACACGGCGACGTTGCGGGTCGCCGACACGTTGGCGGAAGCGGTGGCATTCCAAACCCGCATCGGACCTGCCGCGCGGGTGATGTCGGAGCTGGAGGGTGATCAGCGCGCGGCGGCCCTAGGGGCAGTGGAAGATGCCTTTCGTCCCCTCGATCAAGGCGACGGCCTGCATATGGGGTCGGCGGTGTGGTTAGTCAGCGCCAAGGCATAACCTTGACGCGATCCCGCGGGGCCTATCGCAGTTCTAGGCCCTGCATTGCACCTTCGTCACGCCAGGCTTCAATCACTTTGAAGAACTTGGTTGGCCCGGCACCGTAAGCGCCATTTTGTACGCTGATGGGGTTTGGCTGGCCTTCATTGTTGTAATAGCCCGGAGTGCATTCGGCCTGAAACGACTGGCTCATGCGTGACATGCGCACCACTTCCTCTACCCATGCCTGTTCCGCTTGTGCTGTGACTTCGACCACATTGGCCCCCGACTTTTTGCATTCGCCGATAATGTAGGCGATGTGTTTCGCTTGTTCGTTCATGGCGTGAGGAAAACTGACGGTGAATCCCGATTGGGCGGTATGAATGATGAAGCAGTTCGGAAAGCCTCGTGTTTGCAGGCCGTGCAAGGTTGAAATACCGTCGGCCCACTTGTCTTTCAAGCTCAGACCCTCCCGTCCGATCAGGTCATAACCCGAGCGTCGCGTGTATTCCGTGCCGACTTCGAATCCAGTGGCAAAGATGATGCAGTCCAGTTCGATTTCTTCGCCGTTGGCAATAATGCCTTTTTCGGTGATCGCATCAATGCCCCGACCTTCGGTGTCGACCAGATGCACGTTGGGTCGGTTGAAAGCCGGCAGGTATTCGTCGTTGAAGCAGGGCCGTTTGCAGAACTGCCGATAGTAGGGCTTCAACGCTTCGGCAGTGGTGGGATCGTTGACCAACTCTTCGGCGCGGGCCCTGATTTGTTCCATTTTTTGGAAGTCCGCTAGCTCCATCTTTTCAGCCACCTCTGCAGGCGAGAGTCGGACTTCCCCGCGAAAGTTCACCATGGAGGCCAAGTTGCGAATGATTTCGGTCCAGCCGTCGTTGACCAGATCTTCGTCCGCGAAGCCGCCGGATACCAAGGTGTTAAAATTGTCCATGCGGGCTTGTTGCCAGCCGGGCTCGAGGCTGGCGGCCCATTCAGGGTCCGTTGGTCGGTTGGCTCGAACATCCACAGAACTTGGGGTTCGTTGAAAGACGTGCAGTTCCTGGGCGCTGCGGGCCACATGCGGTACACACTGGATAGCTGTGGCGCCGGTACCGATGATTCCCACACGCTTGTCGGCCAATCCGGTTAGGCCGCCTTCGGGTCCTCCTCCGGTGTAGGCGTAGTCCCAGCGTGAGGTGTGGAATGTGTGGCCTTGGTAGGTGTCGATTCCTTTGATGCCCGGCAGTTTGGGCCGGTTCAAGGGGCCGTTGGCCATGCAGACGTACTTGGCCGTCATGGCGTCACCGCGATTGGTGGTCACCGTCCAACGTTGGATCTCTTCGTTCCAGTGCATACCCTCAACTTCGGTCTGAAAGCAGGCGTGCTCGTACAAATTGAATTTTTCTCCGATGGCGCGGCTGTGCGCAAGAATCTCAGGAGCGTGTGTGTACTTTTCTTTGGGAACGAAATTCAGTTCTTCGCATAACGGCAGATAGACGTAGGACTCCACGTCACAGGCTGCGCCGGGATAGCGATTCCAGTACCAGGTGCCGCCAAAGTCGCCGCCTTTCTCGATAAGACGAATGCGGCCGACACCGGCTTCGGTAAGGCGCGCGCCGGTCAGCAGGCCGCCAAATCCGCCACCCACGACGATGACGTCGACATCATCGGTTAGCGGTTCTCGTTCGAGTACCTCATCAATGTAGGGATCGTCCACGTAGCGAGAAAAATCACCCTTGACCTCAAAGTACTGCTCGTTGCCGTCGCTGCGAAGTCGTTTATCGCGTTCTTCACGGTACTTGGCTCGCAGGGCGTCTGGATCAAAGCCAAGCTCTTGGGTCGATTGTTGTTCAGCCATGGCGACTAATCTCTCTGTCTCTAAACCGCCAATAATACAGGTTCTCAAGGCAGGAATATGCTCTTGACCGAACCGCCAATACCCCTTCGCCCATGGCATAGGTATGCTAGCGGCTGGCAAAAATGTGACGCTTTTTATGTTGGCAATTATTGGCGGTTCCGGGCTCTATGAATTGGATGGCTTACGGATAGAACGCGAACATCGAGTGACCACGCCATTTGGTGATCCGTCTTCTACCATCGTCCAAGGTACCTATCACGACCAAGGGGTTTTGTTTATCGCCCGACATGGCGCCAGCCACGCCTTTTTGCCCAGTGAGGTGAATTACCGGGCTAATATTTTCGCGCTGAAGCAGCTCGGGGCCCGTCGGGTGGTGGGTATCTCAGCTTCGGGCAGTTTGCGTCAGGAGCTGAAGCCCGGAGAGCTGGCCCTAGCGGCACAGTACTTTGATCATACCCGCGGTCAGCGCGCCTACAGCTTTTTCGGTCAAGGTGTCGTCGCCCATGTTTCTACCGCCTATCCAGCTTGCCCGAGCCTGAGCGCAGACATTGCTCGAGCGGCGGAGCGTTGCGGGCAGTCGATTCATCAGGATAAAACCTATGGGTGTGTGGAAGGCCCCAGATTGGGGACAAGGGCCGAGAGCTTCTTTTTGCGTGATGCAGCCCGATGCGACCTGGTGGGCATGACCAACGTGCCCGAAGCCTTTTTAGCTCGCGAAGCCCAGTTGGCATACTGCGCTATCTGTCTCGTCACAGATTACGATTGTTGGATGGATGACCAGGCTCAGCATGTCAGCGTTGACGCGTTTTTGGCGACCTATCAGGGTGCCACGGCAAAGGCGCGACGATTGATTGGCGAGCTGTTACAACAGCCCTTTACCGAGACGCCGCCAGACATCCGTCAGGCCTTGGCCGGAGCCGTGCTGACACCGGACGACGCGCTAAACGCCATCCAGATCGGTTGGCTCGAGGTCTTGCGCCAGTAGGCGGCGGGAGACATATGTCTAAGCGCTGCAGGATCCTCCACCCAAGACGCAGAATGTGGCACAGCTGGGATGATTTAAGGCCACTGGCGCGCTGGCGTCGGCAAGGTTTCTGCCCAAATTAAAATTGTCCTCGTAGGCCAATAGCGTGCAAGCCATGACCGAAGGTGAGGCATCTCCTTTGCGTTTAACCACCATGCGTGACGACGCACACATCATGTCGCTGGCGTCCACACCTAAAATGCCCCAGCAGGCGGTGGTGATTTCCGGCACCTCGGCGCGGACGTCGATTTCCGGGAACAAGACGAGTGCCTGAGGGTTCTCGGTGTCCAAGCGAATGTTCAATTCGTCGAACACCCGGGCATAACCCTGTCGAAGGTCGCCCTCACTGTCGCCCCAGCGTGTGCGTCCGGCAACATGAAAGGCAAAGCCATTTCGCTGTAACCACCGGATACCTCGGATCATCGCAGACCACGATCCGCGCCCGCGCTCTTCTTCGTGAAGGGCGGGATCAAAGTGATCGATGGAAACGCGCAAGGTGAGCTGTTCGGCAAACTGCTTTTTCAGATCCAGCAGTCCGGCTTGGATTCTTGGTCGCATCATCGGACGCATGGCATTGGTCAGTACCAAAAGCTTGAAGCCCCGAGCCAAGCAGCTTTGCATGATCGGCAAAATATCAGGGTTCATAAAGGGCTCGCCGCCAGTGATTCCGATCTCCTCGGTGGCATGGTGTTGGGTGCCGACCTCATCGAGGAAGAGGTCTACCTCAGCACGTGAGAGGTACACCAGCCGATCGTTTTGTGGACTGGACTCGATGTAGCAGTTTTCGCAGGTGATATTGCACAGGGTGCCCGTATTGAACCAAAGGGTCTTCAGTGTGCCCAAGGCAATCTGAGCCCGAGGTTCTCCCTTGGCGGTAAACGCCGGATTGGAGAAAGGGACAGTGTGCGGTTCGGTCATTGTGTTGTTGTTCATAGTAGCCAAGACAGTGGGCCCAGGTTCCAAAGATACGGTAATGACAGGGGATGCGCTCTCAGGATTTCATCGTGCTGGCCATTGACCAAGCGAGCTTGGTCGCGTTGGCGCTGATGTCGCCGAGGCTCAGGTTGGGTTTATACAGGGAGCCGCCCAACCCGAACCCACTGGCGCCTGCCTGCCAATAGTCAGCCATGTTGGTATGGTTGATGCTGCCCACGGGCAGCAATCCAGCGGACGCGGGTATAACCGCGCGCCAACTGGCGAGAATGGCCGGTGTGATCATCTCTGCAGGAAAGACTTTCACAGCGTGTGCTCCGGCGGCGATACCGGCGAAAGCCTCTGAAGGGGTGGCGGCGCCCGGGATGGTGATCATCTCCTGAGCAACGCTGGCCTCAATGACAGATATATCGGTATTGGGCGATACGATCATTTGACCGCCTCGGTCTTTGACCTGAGTGACTTGATCTGTCTTTAACACCGTACCTGCACCCACCAACATGTCGCCGCCAAACTGTTTGGCGATACGCTCGATACTGTCCAAGGCGTCCGGTGAATTAAGGGGGACTTCGACGATTCGAAAGCCAGCGGCATACAGGGCCTCGACAACGGATTCGCTCTGCTGGGGAGTGATGCCACGCAAGATGGCGATCAATGGCAGTTCGTTCATGTACTGGTTTAGTCGGTCCGTCATAGTGCCCAATGTCCGTGATTTAGCTTATTCGCCGCTGGGCAGACAGTTTTCAATCAACCCAGCTCCAGCGACGGTGGCGTCTTGCGCGTCAATGGTGAAACAACTGTGCCCCAATGTTTCTAAGGCATGAGTGTAACGTGCCGCCAGATTGGGTGCTGCCACAATACCAACATGTGTCGGTGAATGACCCAGTTGAGCCAGTACATCGTGACCGATGATGATGCCTGAAAGGTAGTCCTCTCCGATCGCTTTGTTGTGGTGATTGGTGAGTTGCAGGGTGCGTACGCTGAACAAGTGGTGCAACAGACCGCCGGGCAGCTGGGCGTTGGCGAGGCCACGAGAGAAGGCGTCTGCCTTGGCCTGATGGTCGGCAGCAGAAGCCAAGTCTTCCTCCATTGACTGGGCCAAGAGCGAATGCCGTCGCGCCAGTTCAAAAAACTCGCCCACCATGCTGGTGGAAAAGTGTTCTATCGTCGGGCCGGCGGTGACCCACTTATTGTGAGTGCCGGGAAAACACCAATAGGCTGGTGTTGGCAGATCCTGCTGGTGTCGCAGATGTTCTGCACCAACAAACTGAATCTCTTCGCCGCGCATGATGTCGTGAATGCCCGCCGCACCCTTGCCAAAAACCCCCGGAATAATCCATACGCTGCTGCCTTGGGCCTGAGATATTCGTTTCGCCCCGTGGGCCAAGTGTTGTGCAGTCACCGGAGCGGGCAGGTGAGAGACTTCTGTCCAGCCACTCGGGCTACCCACCATGCCGCTGAGAATGATGTTTAGCCGCGCGTCCGGGTTCAGCCAATGACCGATGAGTGACAGCAGGCATTGCTCAAAATTTTCTGGTCGGTTCAGCAGTCCCTGATCGCTGGATACTTGGTCTATGACCTGGCCGCTGTCGCCAATGAGGCAGGCGCGGAGATTGCTGGTGCCCCAGTCGACACTGATCAGTTTGGGCTTTGCGGCTTCGCTCACGTGATTTCCGATTAGCGAATCGGGGCTTTGTCGGTCAGGCCCAGTCTGAGTTTGCCCAAGGCCTCGTAGGCCGCATCGCTGACCATAAGGTGAGATTGCGCCGTATACAGGTCGCGCAGAATGCGTTGCAGCGGATCATCGAGCATTACCGCGCTACCACCGGCATATCGGAATAACGCGCTGGTGACGGCAATGGCATCATCGGTGCACAGGACTGAAGCGGCACGCGCTTCGGCCTGTAGCGCGATGGGCGCTTCGCCGCCAACGCTGGCATCGAATAGGCGTTCCAGCACGTCGGTCATGAGTAGTTTGTTGGCGCGTAATCGAAGCTCGCTCTCGGCAACGGTACGCTGAAAAATTTCTCGATCCGCGATACTGATGCCTGCACCGTAACCACGTTTCTTTGCTTGTGCAGATTCAGTAACGCAACGCAGGGCCTGTCGGGCCAGTGCATTGGCGAAGCCTGCGTGCTCGTTGGCCGCAAAGCCGTAGCCCATGCGAAAGATGGTGCCGCCACGTCGCTGGATTGGTGTTTCATTGACGAAATGGCCGGCCACGAAGACATCGTCGAGTGCGTAGTCCGAACTGCCGCTGCCGTTAATGCCCAATGCGTGCCAGTTGTCGATGATTCGCACGTGGGCGCTAGGTACAACGGCGGTGATGACTCCGGTTTTATCGTCTTTGAGCACTGGCACGATGACATAATCGGCATGATGTACACCGCTCCCCCAGGCCCATTGGCCGGAGATTCGAAACCCGCCGTCCACTGGAGTGGCGCTACCCGATGGCTTGAGACTGCCTGCCATAATGGGAAAGACGTCCCCAGCAAAAAGTTCGTTAACGGCCTCATCACTCAACGCGCTGAGCGCGCGACCGGTAACGGTTGCGGCAATGAACATAGACCACGCGGCGGCAGAGTCGAGATAGGTAACGGCTTCAACCACTTCCATCTGATCAACCGGATGAATTTCAGCGCCACCGACTTCGTAGGGGCTCTTCATCATCAGCAAGCCGGTATCGCGCATGGCTTCGACAACCTCAGGTGCCAGCGTCCGTGCGCGTTCTGATGCGGCCTTGTTGCGCTGGATAACCGGCGCGATATCCTCGACGCCGCGGAGCAGTAGGCGCAGCAGCTCACTGCGCTCGCGGGGTAGTGGTGTGGCTGAGATTAGAGCTTTCGGCGCGGACTGTGTCATAGAAAAACGCTCATTAAGTGAAGTGAAAGCTTAACCTGTAACGCTGGGTCTCTGGCTGACGCGAGTATGCCATGCCCACAGGTTTGTGAGCCCATCATCGGGCTTTAGGTCGACCATCGCCGCAGCAAAATCCATCATACACAAACACGAGATATCGGCGACGGTGAAGCGGTCACCGGCCAAATAGTCCCGGGCAGCCAGTTCATCGTTCATTCGCTGATAGTACTTTCGGGTTAGGCCCGCGCCGCGCAGTCGTTGGGCTTCGATAGGTTCCACCAACCCGGCTGCGGCGACGATGGGTCCATTTACCCAAGCAGCGCCAATGCTGGAGTGCAATTCGAATTCGATATGACGGTGGTGGGCTTCAATCAGGGCCGTTTCCAGCGGGTCGTGACCAAACAAATTTGGCTCCGGTGCGAGGGATTCCAAATAACGGCAGATCGCCACGGTCTCTGAAATACAGGTGCCATCGTCCAGCTCCAAAACAGGGATTTTGCCGCTTGGGTTTTTGCCCAAAAACTCGGGTGTCTTGGTTTCACCGCCACGCAAGTCTACGTTGACGACATCAAGCCGCAGGTTTTTCTCGGCAGCAAAAATGGTCACCCGTCTGGGGTTTGGGGCGCTGGGAAAGCTGTAAAGTTTCATAGGTTGTCGCTGTCAGTGAAATGGCTAAATACTGTACAGCAGGCAAGGTGCGGTACGCCGGGTTTTCTTGGCGGTGTATGGACGCATCTCAGGCGGCGTGATCTGAATCTGTTGTTCCTGTCCGGCTGCGGCTGTTTGACTTGGCCACAACCCTAGATTAATGGATACACTCTCATCGAGAACGTTGAGGACTTAAACCGTGAAAGATAATTTACCCAGTGGCCAGAGCTATTTGTGCGGCCAAGCCAATGAACCCCTACTCTACGAAACCATCGGGGCCTGTCTGGATCGTATTGCGATAACGTACCCTCAACAACCGGCCTTGGTGGTGCGCCACCAGAACATCCGCTGGACCTATGCCGACTACCAGGAACGTATAGACGCGCTGGCGACGGGTTTGCTGGCCATGGGCGTCAATCCGGGCGATCGGGTTGGCATATGGTCACCCAATCGTGTGGAGTGGTGCCTGACCCAATTTGCGACGGCAAAAATTGGCGCGATCATGGTCTGTATCAACCCAGCGTACCGACTGTACGAACTGGAGTACGCGCTGAACAAAGTGGCGTGCAATGCGCTCATCGCCGCGGAATCCTTCAAATCCAGTGAATATTTGCAGATGCTGCAAACCCTCGCGCCTGAGTTAGACCAGTGTCCGCCCGGAGCACTGGTGGCAGCCAAGGTGCCGCATTTGAAAAGTGTTGTGCGTATGGGCGAGGGCAAAACCCCGGGCATGTTTAACTTTGATCAGGTCTGCGCCATGGGTGGCTCGTCGGAAAGCAGTCGTATGGCTGCGATTGCAGCGACCCTGCAGCCTGATGATGCCATCAACATCCAGTTTACCAGCGGCACAACGGGTAACCCCAAGGGCGCCACGTTGAGCCACTTCAATATCTTGAACAACGGTCTGCAGGTGGGCGCGGGCATGCGTTTCACCAAGGATGACCGCCTCTGCATTCCAGTACCGTTGTATCACTGCTTTGGCATGGTGATGGGAAATCTCGCCTGCTTAACCCACGCAGCCTGCGCAGTGTTCCCCGACGAAGGCTTTGATCCGGCGTCGGTGCTGCAGGCGGTTGCAGAAGAACAGTGTACGGCCCTGCACGGTGTTCCCACCATGTTCGTGGCGGAAACCGACCTGCCCAACGTTGCCGAATTCGATTTGTCGTCTCTGCGTACTGGGGTGATGGCCGGGGCCCCCTGCCCCTTGGAACTGATGCATCAGGTGATCGATAAACTCAACATGAGCGAGATCACGATCATGTATGGGCAGACAGAAACCAGTCCCGTCAATCACATGACGGACATTGATGCCCCGGCAGAAAAACGTTGCGGTACCGTGGGTCGGGTGGGGCCCTATCAAGAAATCAAAATCATCGACGAGCAAGGGTTCGTCGTGCCCGTGGGCGCTACCGGTGAACTGTGCTGCCGAGGTTATTCGGTGATGCGCGGTTATTGGAATGACGAAGAGCGTACGCGAGAAACCATCGACAGTTCGGGCTGGCTACATTCCGGTGATTTGGCTGAAATGGATGCGGAGGGCTACGTACAAATTGTCGGTCGTATCAAGGACATGATCATTCGCGGTGGTGAAAATGTGTATCCGCGGGAAATTGAAGAGTTTTTGTATACCCACCCGGACATTCTCGAGGCCCAAGTGTTCGGCATACCCGATGAAAAATACGGTGAGATTGTCTGTGCTTGGGTGCAGCAGCGCGACGGAGCCGAACTGAGTAGTGCGGATATTCGGGCCTATTGCGCAGATCAAATCACACACTTCAAAGTCCCAAGCATTGTGCGCTTCGTCGATGAGTTCCCGATGACGGTGACCGGCAAGATTCAAAAATTCAAAATGCGTGATGCCACCGTCGCCGAGCAGGCAGCCGGCTCAAGCTAGGTATGAGCCAGCGCCTTGTGCAGGGCGTCGAAGAAACCGCTGGTCGATGCCCTGCCTCCCTGATCCACCGTGAGGTTCGATTTGTCCGCATACACGGCGGTAACGGCGTGACGGATTTTGTCGGCGGTTTCGCTTAAATCCAAATAGTCCAGCAGCATGGCAGCGGATAAGACCGTTGCGGTTGGATTGATGATGTTTTGACCGGCAATATCGGGCGCGGTGCCGTGAGCGGATTCAAAGTAGGCATACTCTTCGCCATAACAACCAGAGGGTGCCAAGCCCAAACCACCGATCAGACCCGCTGCGCCGTCAGACATGATGTCGCCATACAGGTTGGGCATGACGACAACGTCCAGCGCGTGAGGATTGGTGATCATACGGCACAGGAAATCGTCGACGATGAAATGCTCGAATTCGATGTCCGGATATTCCTCGGCAATCGCCTTGCCGATTTCTAAGAACAAACCGTCAGCCACCGCCAACATATTGTATTTGCAAGTGACGGTGACTTTGCGCTGCTTATCGCGCTTGCGCGCCAGTTCAAAGGCGAAACGAATGACCCGTTCCGATCCGGCTTCAGTGATGGCTTTGATCGCATACTTGCCCGGGCCCAAGTCGCCAAGGTTGGCTCGGGCGTGACGGGAATAGAGGTTCAGTCCTGCCAGATCTTGGGTATCACCCTCGAGGCCGAGATAGAGGTCCTCTAGATTCTCGCGAATGATGGCAAAGTCGATACCGTCGGGACGTGCCATGGGCGAGTTGAAGCCCGGCACGTAGACACAGGGCCGAAGATTGGCAAAGGTTTGTTTGCCCCAGCGCAGATAGAACAGCACCGGTGTGGAATCGCCGCTGGTTGAGCCAAAAAACGTCGCGTCGGCTGCATCGATCTGCGCCTTGGCCTCGTCGGGAAACAATGTGCCGGATGCGTTTTTCGCGACCTGTCCTACCAAGGGCTCGACAAAATCAATGCCCAAGTCCATGCCGCGCAACAAATCGACGGTGGGTGCCATAACCTCTGGCGACGCATCGTCTCCCATGAAAACTGCAACCTGCTTGTTGGCCATCAGCCACCCCTATCGCGAATAGTTGCACCATCCTACCCTAGGAAAACCCCGATAATGGCGGTTTTGTTTGTGCGATCTTAGTCATAGAATGAGGGTTCATCAGTTCGCAGGAGTCGTTGAAATGGGCGCGTATCAGCACATCAAAGTAAACAGTTCGCTCGGGCCGGTTGGCGCAGAAGTTAGCGGTGTGGACCTATCCCAGCCGCTTTCACCCGACGTCATTGAGGAAATTCACGCAGCATGGTTAGAGCATCATGTGCTGTTCTTTCACGATCAGAATATGTCCCCGGAAGCGCAGGTACAGTTTTCTGCAAATTTCGGTGAGCTTGACCAGTACAAGTTCATGCAGGCAGTGGACGAAACTCCCTACGTTATTCCCATCATCAAAGAGGCTGATGCGAAACTGAATTTCGGCGGCGGTTGGCATACGGACAGTTCTTATCAGGCCATTCCGCCAAAGGCGACTGTCCTCTACGCTGTCGAGGTGCCGGAGGAGGGGGGCGATACATTGTTCGCCAGCGCCACCGCAGCATTTGAGGCGCTCAGCGACGGCATGAAAGAAAATCTGCTGCGCTGGCAGTGCGTGTTTTCACCCAAGCTAGTTCACGGATCCTCAGGGTTTTACAAAGGCAAAGAAGCGGAAAAAAACCTTGGCTCGTCTTATGGTGGTGACGACAGCTACGCGGAAACGGAAGTCCTGCACCCGTTGATCCGCACTCACGCAGAAACCGGTGCGAAGAGTATTTATTGCGGCATGGCGCATACAGTCAATATTGACGGCTGGAGCCGAGACGACAGCCTGCCGATTTTCCGCTATCTCACCGATCATATGACTCAGGACCAATTTGTGACCCGGTTTAAGTGGCGGCAAGGCAGCTTGGCCATGTGGGATAATCGGTGTGTATTTCATTATGCGCTAAACGACTACCACGGCCACCGTAGGCATATGCATCGGGTGACCATCAAGGGCGAAAAGCCCGCCTAACGTGACGGATTACAGACAAAGGAAGAGACAGATGTCCCAGAACAACGAATCTCAACAGAAGGTGACCGAACTGCAGCATGAAGTGGGCACCTTTATCGCCGAAAATCTGACTCAGGAAATGATTGAAGGGGCACGTCTGGGCTTCGGCATTAACCGAGAGCTGGGTACACGGTGGCACCAAGCCGTTCATCAGCGCGGCTGGATCGCACCGGATTGGCCTGTCGAGCATGGGGGTACCGGTTGGGGGATTCGTGAGAAGCAGGTCTTCTCCGACGCCATGGCACTGGCCGGCGCACCGATGATCATGCCCTTTGGTATCGACATGGTCGGCCCGGTGATTTACACCTTTGGCACTCAGGCCCAGAAAGATCAACACCTGCCGAGTATTCTCGATGGCAGCACGTGGTGGTGCCAGGGCTATTCAGAGCCCGGCAGCGGATCAGACTTGGCGTCGCTGAAGACCAGTGCGGTGCGCGATGGCGATGACTACGTGGTGAACGGCCAGAAAATCTGGACGACTAACGCCCATAAGGCGGACTGGATCTTCGCCTTGGTGCGCACAGATCCTGATGCGAAAGCCCAGCGCGGCATCAGCTTCCTGTTAATCGACATGAAAACCCCAGGTCTGGAAGTGAAGCCGATCGTATCCATTGACGGCATGCATCACTTGAATCAGGTGTTTTTCGAGAACGTCCGGGTGCCGGCAGAAAACTTGGTGGGCGAAGAGAACATGGGTTGGACCTACGCCAAGTTCCTGCTGGGCAACGAGCGCGCAGGTATCGCGAATGTGGCGGCCTCCAAACGCTTGGTTGGACGGCTCAAAGACATTGCCCATGCCGAGGCCGATGGCGGGGGCGAAAGCCTGTCTGCGTCGTCCGATTTCATGATGCGTTTGTCCGGTATTGAGGTGCAGTTGACTGCACTCGCGGCACAAGAAGCCAGAGTGATTGCGACCATGGAATCCACCGGCAGCCCCGGCGATGCCGCTTCTATGCTGAAAATCATCGGCTCTGAGATTGAGCAGAACCTGCACGCACTGCGGGTCGAGGCCATTGGCTATTACAGCCTACCCTTCGAGGTGTCACTGATCCGCGGTGAGAGCAACTTACCCGCGCCGGGGCCCGACTATGCGGTTAGCGCCGTGGCGGATATGAACTTCAGTCGAGCCGCATCGATTTACGGCGGCTCAAACGAGATTCAGCGCAATGTCATGGCGAAAGGGGTGCTGGGCCTTTAACTTCGGCTAAGAAAGACAGAAGAGGGCTGTTGCCGCCCTCTTTGCGGATCGTTGTCCTTATTGCTCTCCCTGCTGATGCTCAAAAATCGACTTATAGCCGCTTTTCGACCAATCCGGCGGCATCAGCACC
The DNA here is from genome assembly GCA_042091155.1 of Gammaproteobacteria bacterium. GTDB lineage: Bacteria > Pseudomonadota > Gammaproteobacteria > Pseudomonadales > Azotimanducaceae > UBA4421. The sequence continues at coordinate 38,803 of JBELHZ010000007.1, read as the reverse complement.
GGTCGGGAATCAAACTCTGCCCACTTAGCGCGCTGACCTCGTACGATGACCTCGGCGTGCTTGCCATGGGCGGTTAGGTTTGTGATGGGAATGGCATGAGCTGCGGAATAGGCGCATAGCAACAGCGGACGCGGCTTCGCGGCTCGGTTCGGCGCAGATCCGTGCACACAGCGACAGTTGTGTGCGGTGATCGATCCGGCTAAGCCACCGAGGTACACGGCGCTCTCTAGGTCGAGAGTGTCTACGTCGCTGTCGTTCAGCGCGCCAGTCCATTCGTCGTTGTCGTCGTAGAGGTTGTATAGCGGCCCGTTGTGGCTGTTGGGGATGACGCCCATGGGCGACATATCGTCGGTGACATCGTCCAGATACACGCCAAGGGTGAGAACCTCGTAGTTGGTGTGCGGCCAGAACTGAATGTCCTGATGCCATTTCACCTCTTCGCCGCCACCGCTCCATTTGAAATTCAGTTTGGAGTGGTGAAATTTCACATTGGGTCCAAGCAAGTCTTCGGCCACATCCACAAAGGGACCTTGGCTGGCAAACTCCCAGTACGTGTCATGGAAGTCGGTGGGGGAGTTTAGTCGTCGAATGCGCGGCTCCGCGGCACTGTGGCTGGGTTCCAAATCGAAACGTTTGTCCTTGCCTTGGACATGGCGGCTTTGCTCAATAAACTCTGCGGTCACGCCCTGAAGTTTGCTGAGCCAGCCTTGGCCAACCAATTGATCAACACCGATGAAGCCATCACGAAAATAGCGTTCTCGCTGTGTTTGACTCAGTAGTTTGGGCGGGCGGCTAAGAATTTTGTCCATGGGCATTACTCATCGTGCCGTGTTTGGATTCACCGTTTTGCGGCTGGTGCGCTGAGACGGTAAAACAGGTATCCGCCCACACCACCAGCAATGCCTTGGGCAAGCAATCCGACGATGCTGCGGGTGGGGGCGATGCCGGACAGGCCGAGGACTTGTTTCATGATGACGGGCATCGCCACCATGGCGACGAATCCGGCGAGCACATAACCCAGCATGCGCAGGTGTGGTTTTTTGCGAACCACCGCAAAGGCAGCTGGCAGGCCTATCAGCAGGCTTACGGTGACCAGCGCCAGATAGATATCGGTCATGTTTAAGAGGTCGTGAACAGCCGCATCAAGCCGTTGCGCACCGCTCACCTCAAAACCCAAGGCGACCACAGAGGCGATGTTGCCCTGACTGACAAAAATGGCACCAAGCGTGTAGGCAGCAAGTACCGCGCCGACAAAAGAGTAGGTTGTTTTGATCATGGCTACTGTCCTTGCTTGGTTATCGTTGCGGCACTCAGGGTCGCTTGATTCACTGGATCACTCCTGGGAATCACCCGAATCACCTTGCCTTGCTCGCTATCGGTGAGCAGATACAGCATACCGTCTGGGCCGGTGCGTACATCGCGGATACGGGCGCCAATTTCGCTGAACATCGCTTGTTCGTCTGTGACTGCGCCATCGCTGAGGGTGAGCATGCGAACCTCTTCATCGACCAAGGCTCCGACAAAAAGTTTGCCTTGCCAGTCTGGAAACGCATCGCCCTCATAAATCGCGAGCCCAGAGGCGCCAATACTTGGGTCCCAAAAGGTCAGGGGTTCTTCGACACCGGGTGCACTGCGCAGTGGGGATACATAGGCACCGGAATAATTGACGCCCTTGGTGACCGCAGGCCAGCCGTAATTGGTGTCTGGCTTGATGAGGTTGAGCTCGTCGCCCCCCTTGGCACCATGCTCATGGGAGTACAGGCGACCAGTGGTCTTATCCAGTACCAGACCTTGGGGATTGCGATGACCGTAAGACCAAACCGCTGCGTTGCCCAAACCATTGCTCGCATAAGGGTTGTCGGCTGGGATGCTGCCATCGCTGTTGATGCGGATGATTTTTCCCATCAGGTTGAAGGTGTCCTGTGCGGCCTCGCGATACTCGAAGCCGTCCCCCGTGGTCATAGCCAGTGTACCGTCGGGCAGAAACAGCATCTTCCCGCCGTAGTGCACGGCAGTGTCTTTGAGGGGCGCAACCGTAAAAATCGGCGTGACGTTTTCTACCCGATCGCCGTTCAACCTGCCTGAAACGATGCGGGTACCGTTCTGTTCTGGTGTGCCGTAGGCGAAGGACAAATAAATGCGCTGATTGTCCGCAAAATTCGGGTCTAGGGTGATGTCGAAGTAACCGCCTTGGCTGAGTACATAGCTAGCAGGCAAACCTTCCAGGGCGGGGGATACCTCGCCATCTGCCGAAATACGCCGCACCTCGCCGCTGCGCATGGCAACCAAGTAATCACCCTCTGGCATGAATGCAATGGACCAGGGGTAGTTTAAATCGTCTGCCACGGTTTCCAGCGTATAGCTGGCCTGAACCGATAGACTCCCTATCGCCAGTGTCAGGGTCAGCAAAAGAGACGTGAAACGCATGAGATACACCTTATAAGAGCGGTTAGGTCACAAGTATCGGATATTAGGATCCAAATCGGTAGCGTATCTTAACGACCAACTGGTCTGCGATGGGATCTGCCCATGCCCTGTCGAGCAAGTCGCTGAAATTGTCTTGGCCTAAGGGTCTGGCGATGTCAGACGCTTTGACGTAAACAATGTACAAGTCAGACAAAGGCGCAATTTCCCAGCGGTAACGCGCCTGAAAAACGATATCCGAAATCGCGAAGGAGTCCGATGCGCCTTCAGGCTTGATGGTGGGGATGAGATTTCCGGGAGTTTCCGGGATCAGGTAGAAGGCGTCTTCATTGGCTTCGATGCCGATCCACTGCATGGAAATTTTGAATTGCTGCTTGGCGCTCAAGAAATATTCCGCGGTGATGTTTGGCTGTAATCCGTCACCGACGAAGGTGGTCATGTTGCGGCCTTCTTGGTGCAGCAACCAGCCGTCTCGGTCGTAGTAGCTCAGGCCCGCGGACAGATTCAAACCGTCCAAGGGGCGCCAATTGACTGAAGCCTCGTATTTGAAGCTGTCGCCGCCCAGATCTTCCTCAAAATAGCCTGTGCCCAACACAAAACTCAGCGCCTGAGTCGTGTTGGATTCGAATTTAAGACCCACTGAAGTGCTTTCGCTGGTACGAAAGGCCCCGTTGCCAAAACTGTTCAAGTCGTCGTAGCGCGGTAGGAAGTGATCCAAGCGAGCAGTGACCGAGGTTAGGTTCTTAAAGGTTGTGCGATTGGCGAAGGAAATGCCGCCGCGGGAGAACAAACCGTCACCGTTTTGCTGAAGAAAACCGCGTACATCGAATTGGTTGTTTCGAGCCCAGCTCAGGTCCGATGTGGTCCGAGTGTGCGCACTGCGAATTTGTCGATAGTTGTTGCGCGCCTGGAACCCCAGATCGTTGATGTTGACGTGCTCATCGAAGTATTCGATGCCAAGCCGTTGTCTTACACCTTGGCGAAAGGTGTATTCGAAATCCAAAAAGCCGCCGTAGCCAACGTCTCGGTCGTCAAGGTCTGAGCGAAACACCTGTCCGTCCATCTTTAACTTGCCGTCTTTCGTCAGAAGGTGCCAGTCCAAACCAGTAACGTAAGCGTCTCGATCATAGTGCTGTACTGCGGTCGTCAGCAGCCCGATGGCACGATACCCGTTGCTGTTGTTTTCGTAGAGCAGGCGCGCGATGCCGTAATCCGAGCCGTCTTGGGTGAGATGAACCGGCTGCCCATTGTCAATGGCATTGAGCCGCACCTCGTCTTCAAAAGCGGTAAGTACGCCATAGCGAAAGTTGCCGATCTGGCCCGTTGCCTTGGCGGCCCCGAGCAAGTCCGAGGGTAAGCCACTTTCTCTGGCCGAAACGCTTTGGTTGGCCTGCAGCACCGGCGCTTGGGGGCGGCCGCCAATGCGTCGCGTATTGACCAAGGTGGTCGGCAAGCCCGTGTTGCCTACCCCGCTGCTGCGGGTGTCTGCCCGCGGGGACGCCACAAAAATTTCCTGACCTTCAACAAAGAACAGGCGTTTTTCCTGAAAAAACGTTTCGGTAGCCGAGAGATTGACGACGGCGTCATCCGATTCAACGTTGCCAAAATCTGGATTTAACGTGGCATTGAGCTGGAAGTTGCTGGAGGGTCGCCAAAACACATCAGCACCGACCTGATAACGTGTTTCGTCGTCAATGTTGTCTTGGGTGACCGAGGTGAAGGGATAGATGTTGTATTGCTGTCGTGGCGCGATGCCCGTCAATTCGATTGGCTGTAGAACAGATAAAAATTTTGGTTGGGTACTGGGAAGCGCAGGCCAGCCCCAACGTTCGTCTAGGTAGGCTACTTTGCGGGACATGTAGACGCCCATGTTGCGGACGTCCCCGCTACTGGGCATGGAGATCGCGCTCCAAGGAATGAAAAATTCTGCCGACCAGCCAGTGTCGGTCTCAACGGATGCGCCGCGCCAAGGGCCATCCCATTCGTTAGAGAATCGGTACTCGGGCAGCACAGTACCGTCCATGAGCGAATCGCCCAGATTGACCCCAAACCAAAACCCGTAAAGTCCCTCACCGGACGTATCCAAGGTTAGATTGATGCTGTCGCGATTCAATCCGCCGTAAACGTCTCTGCCGGAAAGGCGTGTGATGAGAGTGTCTTTTGGCTGTTCTAGGTCCGCGCCAATGTATAGCCCTTCGTCGGTGTAGGCGAATTTGATGCGGGTGGCGTGGGGTACGTCGGCTAAGGTATCCGGTTCCAACACGACGAATTTGCCCAGATTTGGCAGGGTGCTCCAGATGGCTTCATCGAGTCTGCCATCGACCTGGATTCCTGCATCGGCTTCTGTGGTTTTCTGAATGCTGATGGCGTCCTGAGACGCGCTGGACGTGGGTTCCCCAGCCAATGCCATTGGTACGCCTGGGGTGCCGTTCAATGCCACGGTGTTGGTCGATTCCTGCGTTGACATTGCTCGTTGCTCGGCAGTATCTCGCTGAGCCTGAGCCTGAGCCGCAGGCGCCAAGGGTTCTTGGGCCTTCGGCTGAACGCGCTGGGAAGTGACAATCCAAGCCCCGCTGATGTCGTTGTTTTTGGCGACGACCACGGCACGCTGAGCCTCCTGTCTGCTGGTATAGGCCCGGGACAGCACGCGATAAACCTCGCCCTGCTGGGTTGCCGCGCGAATAACCTGATGGCCGCTGCCGAGCTCTGCGTTAGCGGTTTCTAAGGCTTTGCGTGCATTGTCCAGTTGGGTGTAGCTGCCAATGGAGACTTGAAACGTCGTATCAGCCAGGCTCACGCCGCAGACGATGCTCAGTGTCACAAGGGCAATCGCGGAACGAATGTTGTGAAAACGGCCTGGGGCGGATTGTGTCAACGGCCTATTCCTTCTTTTACCCAATGGAGCTTGATAACTGTAATTATACGGGGAAAATGTTTCAGCGCCAAAGGTTTGGCGATGGTGTCCAAGGAGAGAAAGGGTTAGCCCTAGGCTTGCGGGTTGCCGTAGAACGCGCGGTTCACGTCGGACTGATAACGACGCAGCCAAGGATTGCGGGTGCGAATTGGCCAATCCGAAAATAACAGGCTCATGACCACCCGCCGTTCGTCGCTGATCAAGGGTCGAACCCGATGGAGTACGTGGTCACCCTGGAACAGCACCAGAGAATTGCGCAGGTTGCGCTTGGGTATCTGTGCCACGGCGCCAAAGGGTTGGAGTTCGAGCTTAGACGTCGTATCCAGCGTGTCCTCAATGAGGGTCAATATTCCTGCCCAACGAGCACCGAGATAGATGTTGCCGTCCATATGCCAGTCGGTCCCGTCACCGGTTTCCTCTGTACCGTCAGGGGCATCGTAAAACAGCAGGCTGAGACGGTTCGTGTCGACGGCGGGCACCAGGGCTAATGTTTCGATACCCGTCGCCGTGCGCAGCCTTTGAATGAACTCATCGCTGGAAAAGTACTCAAGCCATGGCTTGGCCGCGCTGCTGTTGAGCTCGTGGCCACCCATGGCCATCCCTTTGCGCCAGTGACTGTTTTCTCTAATCGCTTGGGCGTGCAGGCCTGAGACAGCATCCAGCAGGCCATCATACATAGGCTGGGGCAGCACGTTTTCGATGATGTGGTAGTGCTGGGCGTTTGCACTGACCACGCCATGACGATTCACTTTGTTGTGTTTGTGCAGGGCTATTTCGGCTTTAAGTAAACGCCATAACTGTTTAATCATGATTCACTTTAGCAGACTCAATGCGGTTTGCTCCTCCGCCCAGAGCAGCTAACATCGGGGCACGAGAGTTGACTGAGGTGACCGCAGAGAATCTGTGCCTCGGGCAGTCCAATATGCCAGGGAAAACGTTGCGGGGGTAACAATGAAAATAAAACAACGCGGGATGATCGTACTGGTCCTGTTGGCGTCGGTTATGAGCGTACAGGCAGATGTGCCACGCACACCGTCAGGTAAGCCTGATCTGACGGGTACCTATGACACCGGCACGTTAACGCCGCTCCAGCGCCCTGAGTTTTTGGGCGAGATCGAATACCTCTATATCTGGGTAGCGGACTTGTTGAACTGGGCTGCCGGGATTGCCATTGACTGGACTTGGGAAGACGAAAGTGACCCAGACCGAGAAGCACCGCCCAAGGGTGGGGATGGCAACAACACCGCTGGTGCCGGTGGCGTTGGTGGGTATAACGCGTTTTGGATTGATCCGGGCAGTGCGGTTACCGCAGTAGATGGCAAAATACGGACGTCGATCATTTACGATCCGCCCAACGGCAGACAGCCCCAAACGTTGCCGGGCTTCGAGGCTCGTATGGGGTCGCGTTATCAAAGCTTTATTCATGAAAACACCGGAACGGCGAGCTGGCTTGCCGACGAGGGAGAGGGTCCTTTTGACGGCCCAGAAAGTCTCGCGCCAAGTGAGCGGTGCTTGATCAGCTTTGGGGCAACGGTGCCGAATATTCCCAGCCTGTACAACAACTACAAGCGCGTGGTGCAAACGGATACCCACGTTATGATCCTGCAGGAAATGGTGCACGATGCGCGCATCATCCGTATCGATTCCGAGCACGGCCCCGAGAGCAATCGTAAGTGGATGGGTGACTCGATTGCTTATTGGGATGGTGATGTGCTGGTGGTGGAGACTAAAAATTTCAAGCGCGTAAACGGATTGGTAGGTGCTGACGAAAACCTGTCTGTGACCGAACGGTTTAGCCGCAAAGAAGACGGAAACTTGCTTTACGATTTCACCGTCAACGATCCAACGGCTTGGGAAACAAGCTGGAGCGGTAAGTACGAATGGCAGTCGAAGCCCGAGAGTAAGGTGTATGAATACGCCTGCCATGAAGGCAACTATGCGATGGGCAATATCTTGCGCGGTGCTCGCCTGCTGGAAAGCGAGTGGCAGCCTGATATGGATGTTGCGGATGCGGCCGAGGGCGCGGATTAGGCGCAGAGTAATCGTCGACTATCGCTGAAAACGTCGACTCACCAGAGTACGCCCGAGCGAGTGTTTGCTAGAGTCTGGGCATCATAAGAGACGAATGGTGTTGGGGTGATGGCATGAAAGAGGTTGTAGCGGCATTACTGATCCTAGGTCTGGGCGCAAGTGGGTGGGCGAATCAGGAGCCTAGTCAGGAAATGGCGGCTGAGGCCCCCGACGCGGCCCATTACGTGACCAAGATGGCCTTGATTCAGGGCCATTTGTGGGTGGCAGCCCAGCTGGTCGAGGCGGGCGAAATGGATCTTGGGGCCAAGCACGCCAAGCACCCAGCGCAAGAGGTCTACCAAGAGCTACTGCCGTTCTTCGGGCAGATCGGATCTCCCGGTTTTGCCGACGAACTCGATGCCATGTCTCAGCAGTTTCATCACCCAAACAAGGCCGATTTTCAAACGTCTTATGTCGACGTTATGACGGTGGTCGATGGCATCATGGCCAACCAAGGTCTTGATGACGGTGCCAAGTTACGTGTGGCTCGCGCACTGATCGCCCAAGCCGATATCGAGTACCGCGCCGGGGTGGTCGGCGGTGAGATTGCAGATTTGCAGGAGTACCAAGACGCTCGGGGCTTTCTGCACATCGCCGAAACCTTTGTGGCGCAATGTGTTGGGTCAAAACAGCGGGGTAGATTGCTGGAGCTGTTTCAGTCGGCAAAAAGCCTGTGGCCCAGTCTTAACCCCAAGGGGGCGATAGCTGGGGATATGCAGACACTGACACTGTTGACCGGCCAGCTTGACGCTGCGGCGGAACTTGCTTCCCCTTAGTCTTTGCGCATACATTTCGGGGCTATGAAGTTCGCTTGAGGCGGGCGCTATGCCTGTTCGTGAAATGATCAGGTCAAATACTGCAAGGATTCACTATGCTGACACTTCACTTTGCTCCCAACTCCCGCGCAGGACGAATCGTCTGGTTGCTGGAAGAATTGGAATTGGCTTACGACATCAACAAGATGGCGTTCCACCCCCAAGATCTGAAGTCTGATGAACACCGGGCCCGCCATCCGCTGGGTCGAGTGCCTGTGCTGGATGACGGCGACGTCCGTTTATTCGAGTCCGGTGCCATTGTGGAATATGTGTTGGCCCGGCATAAAAACGGCGGGTTACGACCGTCCGAGGCGGCGGCGGAATTTCCTGACTATTTGCAGTGGTTTCATTACTGCGAGGGAATGGTAATGCCGCCAGTGAACACCATCGTGGTGCAAACGGTTTTGCTGCCACCGGACCGCCAGGACGAGACGGCATTGGCTCAGGCAAAACGGCTGCTGTCCAAGGCGCTGGAACCTGTTAACGATGCGCTGGAGGGCCGGGACTATCTGATTGGGGAATTTTCTGCAGCGGATATCATGCTGGGCCACGCGTGCTTCATGAGTAACCGCCTTGGCTGTGTTGGCGACGATATGCCTCACTTGAAAGCCTACGTTGAGCGCATCGCGAGTCGCCCCGCCTTTAAAACAGCGATTGAGATGCAGTAACCGGGCATCACAGGATTGGAACAGTATCTGCCGCTTTGGGCGTTTATCGTTCTTATGGTCGGTACGCCGGGCCCCGCGAATTTGCTGATCATGAGCGCTGGCGCTCAGCACGGGTACCGGGACTGCGTGCCCTTTGGCGTGGGTTTGATTGGGGGCAAACTCCTGTTGAATCTGGCCATGGTGATTGGTCTGGGGGCGTTGTTTACGCTCTACCCCTTGCTCGGCAGTCTCTTTGCCTACCTGAGCGCGTTTTACATGAGTTGGCTCGCTTTGCGAGGCTGGAATGTCAGTCCCGTAACGGGTGGTTCAACGGCGAAACCCGGTTTTTATCAGGGGCTGCTCGTCCATCCGCTGAATCCGAAGGCTTGGGTTATGACGACCTTGGCGTTTTCGCAATTCGGAGCGGGCTTGGATGAGCCGTGGCAGCGCTACGTACTGATTCCCCTAAGCTTTGCCGTTGCCCAGGGCGTACTGCACAGTGCATGGTGCTTGGCGGGTTCAGCCCTAAGCGCATCCCTCGGAGGCAGTCTGGCGCTGAACCGCAGCCTGATCGTGGTCACACTGGCCACCGTGGTCTGGGCCCTGCTCTGGGCCTCTTAACTACTCTTGATCGACTACATAGTCCGATAGGGCCTTGATGAATGCGAGGGCCCGGGCTTCTAACGCATCGTTCCATGCCTCTGGCCAAGTGCTCTGCAGAACCACGATGAGATCCCGATTGGCGTCGATCACAATGTACTGACCGAACACGCCTTCAGCCGCATAGATACCGTCACCGAGCAGCCACCAAAAGAAGCCGTAGCCCGCATAACCCTGTGATGGCGTTATGGATTGCTGCATCCAGTGGTCGGTCAACAGCCCATTGGTCGGGGTCTTCGTGTTGGCCAGCGCGAATAAACCCAGGCGGCCATAGTCTCGAAGACTGGCGCTGATGCAGCATCCTGCGAACTCCCGACCGTCTGGTCCATCGAGCAACCAGTTGGCGTCGTTGGACAGACCGCCGGGTAGAAAAATCTTTTCAGAAGCGTAGTCGCTTAAGGTTCTGCCGGTGGCTTTGGCGAGAATCGCGCCAGCGATGTTGGTTTCCCCGGTATTGTAATTAAAGCGGGTGCCCGGCTCTGCGACTCGTGGCAGCTGGCTCATGTACCCAAAACCCGCGGCTTGTTCCGTGGGTAAGTTCACAATGTCCGACGCTGGGTCTGCATAGTCTTCATTCCATGCAACACCTGAGGCCATTTGCAGGATGTTTTTGATGGTTACGCCAGTGTAGCTGCCGGTGGCAAAAACCGGCAGATACTCACTGATCGGCGTATCGATGGATTCGATGAAGCCATCCTTGATGGCTGCCCCATACAGCATGCTGACAACAGATTTTGTGACTGAGAAAGAAACCCACGGATTCTGCGGCAGATGTCCCAGGTCGTAGCGCTCTACCTTCAGATCACCGTTGTGAATCACCAGCAGACCTGCGGTTCGTTGGCTCTTCATATGATCGTTAAGGGTGAATTCTTGCTCGCCGACTTGGTAAGTGAAACTTTTAAGGTTGGTGAGTTTTTCCGGCAGTTCGAAGGGGGCCGGACGTCCTGCAATCGGGCGGGTTGGGTACAGATCCGCAATACGTGAATAGCCGGTGAGCTGTTGTTCCGGCGTCCAAAATAAAATGCCGCTGTCCCCGGTCAGATCCGGGCCAACTGCTGTTTCAGTCTGCGCTTGCGCAGACGCATGAAGTCCTGTTGTCGCACACAGGATCAGTAGGGTCAGTATGGGTCTCATTGTTGTCTCCTCGAGGGCTTGCCGGTTCAGGCGCATACCGGTCCAGTGGGGCTAGCGTTGACTCAGCCACTCTTTTTGCTGGGTCATAATGCGCTTGCTCGCCGCCATCGTGCTCATGCTTGGCTGAGTTGTACCGGTTTGGCCGAGTAGCTCCAGCTGGGCATAAAACCAAAATTGCACGCCAAAGGTTGAAAGTGATCGGAGGGCTTTGAATCGATTCAAAAATTCAAGCCATGGAGGAAAGAACGTCAGTTCAGATTCATAGCGCGGCAGTTCCTCCAAGCCTGACATCAGTTGGTTCGGTGCGTCGGTCATCACGCACATGGGCCGGCCAATGCCGATGACGTCGGCACCGTTTTGCAGCGCTTCTTCCATGGCTGATTTTAGGCGGAATCCGCCGGTGACCATTAAAGGAATGGACACTTCTTGCTGCATGGCCAAGGCGAAATCGACGAAGTACGCCTCCCGAGCGACGGTGCTTTCTTGTACCTCTTGTTTCGCGACTTCTTCCATGCCCTCTACCCCGAGCAGTTGAGGTTGTTCGTAGGTGCCACCGGAAATTTCGATCATGTCGACGCTGGCTGCTTCCAGCCACTTGGCAACTTGTATGCTGTCTGGAAATTCAAAACCACCTTTTTGAAAATCCGCGCTGTTGAGCTTCACCGCGATGGGAAAATTCGGGCCTACTGCAGTGCGAATCGCAGCAACGACCTCGAGCAGCATGCGCGCGCGGTTTTCTAAAGAGCCGCCGTATCGATCATCGCGCAGGTTGGTACGAGGACTGAGAAACTGGGACAGCAAGTAACCGTGGGCCGAGTGGATCTGTACACCGGTGAAACCGGCTTCCTGACAGGCCTTGGCACATATGCCGAACCGCTCGACCAAATCGACAATTTCCGGCTCGGTTAGCGCTACGGGTTTGCCGAACTGACCACCGGGCAATCCAACGGCAACCGAAGAAGGCGCCTTCGGCTGTTTGTTTACGTTGGTTTGGGTTTGCCGGCCCGCATGGCTGATTTGTGCCCAAAAGTGATTGCCGTTGCGGGTCCCGGCTTCCGCCCAGCTGGCCAAAGCGGCCTGCATTTCGTTGGTCGGGGTGCTGTCAACGACGACGTTTCCGGGGCGTTCGAGGTGATCTTTGTCGACTTGAACGTTGCCAGACAACAAAATGCCAGCGCCGCCATCACTCCACAGTCCGTACAGTCGATTGAGCTCTGGTGAAGGCAAGCCCTGAGGGGTGGCAAGGCCTTCGGTCATGGCGGCTTTGCAGAGCCGGTTGGGCACTGTAACGCCGCATGGCAGGGTCAAAGGTGAGCCGAGGGTATTTGTAGGCTGGGAATCGGTCATTACTCAGGTCTCCGTTATGATTGTCGGCGCGGCTGAAGCTGAAGCGTTTTGGCGAAAGCTTGGGCGAGCGAGGTTCATGAAGGAGAAAGATGCCTAAATTCTCAGGTAATCGCTAGTACAACCCGTGAGCGGAGGGGCCTAGTTGGCAGAATCGAAGGGTATCTGGCAGGGATGCCCTGACCGAAGTCAGGGCGCGATCACAGAGCGGCCTAATCTTGACCCATCGACCATGTTTTACTGGCTTGCCGTGCTCGTTCGAATTCTGACAGCTCTTCGTCAATGCGACGAAGCGGCAGACTCTTTTTGATTTCGGGGATCTCAATTCTAAATTCTTGCGGAAGGATGTTGTCGACTGCTGGCTTTTGCATGATATTTCCTAACGTTAAAGTGCATGGGCTGTTTCGATGGGGAGCAGTAAACCGGAGATGGCCTTATCGGTAAAAGGAATAATTCAAAATAAATACATTCCGTTCAGGAAACATTCGACTTTGGCCTGCCGGCGATGTCTGATGTAACTGGTAGCTTGCCTGTTAGCGATGCAGCAGTAATGATTCTGGTCTAGGCAGCGAAGGGATTTTTCAGTGATCAACGTTGATGTCAGTCGCCTGAGCGGCGCTATTTTCTGGGTGTTACTCCTTTTTACACTGGGTGGGTGTGGGCCTGAGGAAAAGGTGCCAAGCGCAAACAGCGATTCTCAAAACGTCAAAGCGGATACCATTTTCCTTGGCGGCGTCGTGGCCAGTATGGATTCGCAGGTTGTTGGAGCGACCGCGGTGGCGGTGGTTGATCATCGCATCGCTGCCGTTGGCTCTGACGACGAGATCCGATTGTGGGCGGATGCGCAAACTCAGGTCATTGAACTGGACGGTCGTCTGCTTGCGCCGGGTTTGATCGAAGGCCACGGGCACTTCATGAGTTTTGGTCGTGCCCAACAGATCATTGATTTGAACGACATTCAGAACTGGCAGCAAGCGGTAGGTCGAGTAGCCGTCGCGGTTGATGGGGCTGAGGCCGGAGAGTGGATTTTTGGCCGAGGCTGGCACCAAGAAAAGTGGAATCGTGTGCCCGCTGACGCGGTTGACGGTGTGCCCTTGAATCAGACGCTGTCTCGTATTTCGCCTAATAATCCAGTTCTGCTAGGCCACGCCAGTGGGCATGCGGCATTTGCAAATGATGCGGCATTGGCTGCAGCCGGCATTACGGATGCAACCGCGAATCCTGAGGGTGGCACCATTGTGCGTGATAGTGCAGGCCGCGCCACCGGGTTGCTGCGAGAAACGGCCCAACGGCTGGTTGCAAAAGCGGCGGCGGATTATCAGTCTCAGCGGCCCCCAGATGAGCAGCGTGCCGAACTCGCAGAACAGGTGTTGTTGGCGGGGGAGCAGGCCTTGGCCCACGGTATCACCTCATTCCACGATGCTGGTGCCAGCTTTGCGACCATCGATTTTCTAAAGGAAATGGAAACCGCTGGTGAACTGCCCATTCGCCTTTACGTGATGGTTCGGGGCGAAAGCAATGACGACCTGGCCGCCAACCTGTCGGCCTATCGCATGGAGACGGAAGAAAATGACTTTTTGAGCGTCCGCTCCATCAAGCGTCAGGTGGATGGAGCCTTGGGTGCTCACGGGGCCTGGCTGCTCGCGCCCTATACCGACCTGCCAGAAACCCACGGGTTAGTACTGGAGTCCGTGGAGGACATTGAGGAAACCGCGAGGTTGGCCATTGAGCATGGCTATCAGCTTAACACGCACGCCATTGGTGATCGGGCCAACCGAGAGATTCTGGATCTCTACGAGCGCGTCTTTCGTCAGGCCGAGGTGGATGGTAAATCCCTACGTTGGCGCATCGAACATGCCCAGCATATTGACCCGGTTGACGTGCCGAGGTTCGGCCAGTTGGGTGTGATCGCCGCCTTTCAAGGGATACACAGTGCGTCTGACGGGCCGTGGATTCCCTCTCGCTTGGGCGACGAGCGAACCGCCCGCACGTCTTATCCGTGGCGGGATTTAATCCGCAGTGGGGCGTTATTGGCGAACGGCACCGATGTGCCGGTGGAACCCATCGACGCCATGGCATCGCTATACGCCACCGTGTCTCGTCGCACCTCCGAGGGGGTGCTGTTCTTTCCGGAGCAGGCCTTGAGCCGAGAGGAAGCGCTGGCGAGCTATACCATCAATAACGCCACTGCGGCCTTCGAAGAGAAGGTCAAAGGTTCGGTCACACCGGGTAAGTGGGCAGATTTGGTGGTGTTGTCCCAAGATTTCTTTACGGTGCCAGAAGCCGATATCCCAGATATTCAGATTGATATGACCATCGTGGGTGGCCAGGTCCGCTACCGGCGAGACTGACCAGATTTGGTCCGCAACGGTTGGCGTTTACCCCTAGGTCGGCCATTCGCGAGTTGATCGGTAACCATCTGTTTTTTATCAAAATTTCACATTCGTACACCAAATTTTTACAAATATTTCACGAAAATGTCAAAATGTTACAAATCAGTAACAAAAAGCTTTACAGAGGGCGCTTGAGGGCGAAAAATGCCGCTCGGCGCCTAAATGGCACCGTTTATCAATTTTTTTGGAGATGGACTATTGAATAAGAGCTTTTCCAGCATTCTGCTGACAGCACTTTCTATCGTGGTTTCTTTTTTCCTGACTTCTACTCAAGCCTTGGCAGCTGATATGGCCCAAGCGGACTCGGAAGTCATGGAAGAGGTGATCACCATCGGTACACGGGGCAAGCCTCGTTCGACCACCGATTCTACCGCCCCAGTCGATGTTGTGACGGGTGATGACTTCATGCAGCAAGGTGGCATGGATACCAGCAATTTGCTGCGTAACTTGGTTCCTTCGTTGAACGTCAACGACCAGCCCATCAGTGATGCGGCAACCCTGGTGAGACCGGCTAACCTGCGAGGCCTGGCCCCAGACCATACGTTGGTGATGGTGAATGGCCGTCGTCGTCATCGCGCAGCCGTAATTACTTGGCTGGGCAATGGCATGGCGGACGGTTCGCAAGGCGCGGACATTGCCGCGATTCCTGGCCTCGCGTTACGCAGCGTCGAAGTCCTGCGGGACGGCGCTGCCGCTCAGTACGGTTCCGACGCCATCGCCGGCGTAATCAACTTCAATCTGAAGGACTCTGCGTCTGACGGTGCGGTTGAGATCAAGTTCGGAGAATACTCCGAAGGTGATGGTGCCCAAACTGTGATTGCAGTGAACAAAGGCTTTGCCCTAGGCAGCAATGGCTTTATCAACCTCACCGCTGAATGGGCGGAAGCCGATGCAACGGATCGCTCGGTTCAGCGTCAAGATGCGGCAAATTTGATTGCAGCGGGCTATCAAAATGTGAGTAATCCAGCGCAAGTTTGGGGAACACCTGAAGTCGCAGACGACTACAAGTTGTGGGCCAACTTCGGTGGCGACTTGTCCGATAAGGTTGAGTTCTTCGGTAACGCCAACTACAACAGCAAAGAAGTTACTGGTGGTTTCTACTATCGGAACCCAACGAACCGCGGTGGTGTTTATAGCGCTGACGGTGGTGCGACCTTGCTGATCGGTGACCTGACTCCAGGCGCTGCTGGCACGGATAACAGTGGTTTTCCGGCTCTATCAGCCGGCGACGGTGTTGATTGCCCAACGGTAACGATGAATGGTCTGGTACCAGACGCAACGGCTATGGCTCAGGTTCAAGCAGACCCAAACTGCTTCAGCTTTCAAGAGACCATCACGGGTGGTTTCACACCAAACTTTGGTGGTGAAGTAACCGATTATGCGATTTTGGTTGGTCTGCGCGGTGAAACCGACAGCGGTATGTTCTGGAGCGTTAGCGCCTACAATGGCAGCAACGAAGCAGACTTCTTCATCAATAACACCGTGAACGCTAGCTTGGGTCCTTTGACCCCACGCAACTTTGATGCGGGATCTTATGAGCAAGAAGACTTAGGCTTAAACGCTGATTTCTCCATGACGTTGTCGGACACCATGTCTTTGGCGTTCGGTGCAGAGTACCGAATCGAAGAATTCACCATTGGCGCGGGTCAAGCAGAATCCTACATTGACGGTGGCCTGGGTAACCAAGGCTTCAGCACATCAACGAATGGGTTTCCTGGGTTCTCTCCTGCGATTTCAGGCTCTTGGGAGCGTAAGAACTACGCTGTCTACGGTGACCTAGAATGGACGCCATCTGACGACTTGCTGGTTGCTGGTGCGCTGCGTTTCGAAGACTTCGATACCTTCGGTACGACGACGAATGTTCGTTTGGGTATGAACTATGCCTACAGCGATAATCTGGGCTTCCGTGCAACGGTAAGCACAGGCTTCAAGGCGCCGACCCCGGGGCAGTCTAATGCGTCCAATATCTCGACTCAGATCATTGGTGGCGTGTTGACGAATCAAGGTGTGATTCCATCCACCAGCGGCCCTGCCGCGTTGAAGGGCGGTAGCGAGTTGGACCCTGAAGAGTCTCTGAACTTCACCGTCGGTGTCTATGGCTCTATCGGTAACTTCGATATCACCGTTGATTACTTCGACATTGATCTGGATGACCGATTGAGTCTGTCCAGCGATTTTGCATTGAGTGCGGATGATCAAGCGACCCTCAGCGGTCAAGGCATAGACGCGTCTGATATCTCGGAATTCCGTTTCTTCACCAACCAGTTCGACACCAATACGTCTGGTATAGATCTTGTTGTGAACACGGAAACAGAATGGCTTTCCGGTGTGACTAACTGGAGCTTGGCGTACAACCGCTCGTCAACGTCGGTAACGCGCCGTAATGCTGATCTGCTTGGGGACAACCGAGTGCAGTTGATCGAAGATGGTGTGCCTAACACTCGTTGGGTTCTCACGGCACAGCACGACATGGGTCAGATGGATTACCTAGTGCGTGTCAGCTACTACGGTAAGTACTATGACAGCGAGGCGGGTGGCGTATTTGACGACGCGATGTTGTTGGATCTGGAAGCCGGTTACGATGTCAACGACGACCTTCGTGGTTCCTTTGGTGTGCGTAACGCCACCAACGAAAAAGGTTGCCGAGCCGGTTCATGCGGAACAACGCCTGCATCGGTTCTGGGTCTGCCTTACAGCCAGTTTACCCCCTACGGGTTCAATGGCGCGTTCATGTATGGACGTCTGAGCTACAGCTTCTAAGCGATAATGGCTCAAGAAAGCGGGCTTTATGCCCGCTTTTTTTATGTCTGGATTTTGTGCAAGGACACGGTGTTCGTTTTCATTCGGCCGTGCTGTCGTTTAGCGCAAACCCGCCAGATATTCGCCAAGACGTTGATATTTGGTATCGCCACCGAAGTAGTCGATCTCATCAGCATCAAAGCGCGAGAGAGAGTCTGTCAGGTCTTCAAGCGCCGCAGGGTAGTGGACGATGTCTCGCAAGGGTGCGAAGCGAACATTGATCGTAAACAATAAGTAATCGTCGTGAAAACGACAGAGGGTTTCTCGTTCGGATCTTAGGAACCACTGTTCGGGCGATCCCGTTATATTGCCCTCCGGTGCCAAGTGCATACGTTGACGGTTACCGTGTACAAACCAATTGCTGCGCTCGAAGGGGGTCATCAGCGGTGCTTGGGCGATGAAGCGTTGAATTTGGCTGCCGATTTTTTGCTGCAGTGACGTCACGGGGCGGTGAATGTCCGACAGGGACAGGCCGATTTTCTCTTTGACGTTCCAGTAGCTGGGCGAGCACACACTGGCCGCAATCAGTCGTTGTTCGCCACTACTTTCCATGACGCATAGATCGTCAGATACCTGTAGCGATAGTGCGGCGATGAGATCCGGGTAGTCGGTCACGTGGCCGCCGGTTTCTTTGTACCAGCTGTACGCCTGCATCTGCTGGCCGAGGAGTGCCTGTGCGCTGCGCGATTCGGGTAAGGCCTGTACGACTTGGTCATAGGCTTTCTTCATGAGGCCGTATTTGTACACCCTAAGCTCTGGCGACGGCTGGCCTTGAAACCAATGCTCCAGCGAAATGGGTCTCATACCCAGCCGGTACTTGCTGGTGCCGCCCTGCCAAGGAGGGCGCTGCCATGGGAAATTGCCGACGAAAAATTGCATGGCTGAATGCTATCAGACTCTGAGTGAGGTTCTGACTTTGGCGGTGCGTTATCTAAAAGTAGACGTGCTAGTATTTCTCGAATCTGATGAACTTACGATTCAAAAGGAGCAAATCATGCCTGAAGGTATTGGTTACGGCGGCCAGGTATCCGGCGGCAACGCGAACACATCAGCCCAGCGAACAAACTCGAGTGAGCGCAGCGAAGGTACGCGTGAAGCGTCTCGTACGCGAGAAGAGTCGGGCGCCCGGCAAGAGGCAAGGGCTCAGGACGGGGTGGATGTACAAATCAGTGAGCGCGCGCGAGCGGGCGCAGAAGCCCCGCGAGAACAAAGCGATACCTATGAGGATCCGCGGGCGCGCCGTAGAGGCTGATCTCACGTTCCAGACGATCAAAAGCCGCGCGTAAAGCGCGGCTTTTTTATGCCCATCTGATTGGGGTTTAGCCTTTGTTCGGCACATACCAAATCGGCGAAGACCAGACCCGCTCTTGAATGGTGGTTTGCAGATCTTCGCGTGGTGTCGCTCCAGCGCGCAGAGCGTCCCACGTTGACCAGCGGCAGGTTGGATTTTCCAAGGCGCGAACGTAGTAGAAGGCGCGATGCTCTTCATTGAAGTCGGGGTCCGTCCAGCTGGCTTTGAGTTCCCCGGCTCCCAGGTTTTCGCTGATCGCACAGTTCGACAAGTCGACGCTGGCACCGTTATCTGGGCAGCGATGTGTGACGGGGTCTACGCTGCCACCATCGGAACAGGCAACGTCATAGACCTGCTCAAAGGATTGGCCATTGACACTCCAACCCTTGATGATCTGCAGTCGCTGCAGTGCGGCGGAGTTGGGGTCTTGGGCCGCCCAGGCGAGCAGGGTGGGGGCGCTGTCGCCCTCGGCCTGTATTTCCGAACCCATGCTGACGCCGGTTGCGTAGGCTGCGCTCAGTTCGTCGGCGTTCGCCAGTGAGTTGTCGGACAGGGCGTAGCCGGCAAACAGTCTGACCTTCATGCGCGGCCCAGAGGTGGCGAAGGTTTCTTTGCGCCGAAACGCGTTATAAATCGCTTCTCGCGTGTTTTCTTCTGCCCATACGCCGGTCAAACCCGACGCGCCCCAAGATTCATAAGCACCCGAGGCGTATTTCTCGCCTGCGATCTCCTTGACTTCCACTCGGCCGGCAGCGGCCACCAGTTCGGCATCTCCCGCGGACAGCGGTTCTGAGCCGCGCAAACCGCCATTGCTATCCAGCAAGCCAACTTTTGAAAAGTAGTTGTCCTCATCCAAGGAGGCTGCGCCGGTATGGGTATCCGACGCGCCGACAAAGCCAAACTGATAGGCATTGGTCATGCCGCTGTCGTTTAGGGTGAGACCGTTGCGTAATGCGTCTCGTGCATAGGAACCCTTGGGTTCGCTGTAGAGAGTGGTCGCCACTCGAAATGGCATGATCTCAAAGTTCGCCCATTCGTCTTGCGGTGACAGCAGCGGATGAGTTTCAGACGTGCCCTTGACCTGAGTCAGTTCGACCAGCGGCTCGTTGCGAATACGCTGCTGGGCGTAGGTCTCGTCGATGGGTTGGCCGGCCCAGTCCACCATCATGAACATGGCACCATTAGAGCCGTTCGAGTTGTGCGGTATGGCCAAGGCCTCTATGCCTTGAGCGCGAATGGTGTCCATCCAATCCCACAGCCCTTCCGGATTCTGGCTGTGGAAGCGAGAAAACGGCATGACGGGCAGTTTGTCGGTATCGCGGAAAATGACGTTGCGATGCAGGTTGCCCCGTTGATCCGTGGATGAAGTGTACTCGTAGGCGGCAAAGGTAGTGAACTCGCCTGGCTGGTAGTGGGTGTTGGCGGCGGCAATGGTATCTGCCCACGCATTTTTCGCGATGTCATCAAGAATCCGCTGATCGGTTTCACCGCTGGTTATGCGGTTCAACGTGTCTGGTAGAAATCCGGTGAACGCCTCAACACGGGCCTGCAAACTTCCGGTGTTCAAGTTCTCGGGAGCGTTCAGATCGTGCAGGCTCTGCACATGAGGTTCTTCCGAGAAGCGAGTTGACGTATCCGCTGCGGCTTTGACCGCGCCCAAAAACATCGCATGATCCGTGACAGCGTAAAAATCCAGCGGCTGTCTTAGCCGGACTTGGAAACCTGCAGGGTGGGCAATGGCATCACCCTTCGCGTAGCGATAGGCGTCATAAGGGGTGGCCACGGTGCCAAAGGCATAGGCGTCGAAGGAATAATCGGTATGCACATGCAGGTCGCCAAAGTAGGCATTGCGCAGGGCATTTTGGTTCGGTTCTCCGATGATCGTCCCTGAGTCTATTTGCAAGGCGGGAGCACTGAATCGCGGTGTCGTGTCCGGCTCACCTTGATTGGCAGCTGGACTGCAGGCGCTGAGCGCAAAGGCTAGGCCGAGCAGTAACATACCGGTCTGTTGTCGTGTGGTGTTCTGATTATCTCCAGGCATTCGAAACCTCCCCGTTTCTCGTTGCGCATGATTAAGACAGTAGCGGCAAACCGCAAAGCGTCCAACAAAAAATCATAGCGGAAATTCGATTCTGTTGATGCCCTGCATTTCTCAGCACTGGCGCATTGTTGGTTTCGTTAACTTTCAATTGATAGCCCAAATCCCTATCATTCGTCCCTCTGTCTGGCGGCGAATTGACGCCGTGTGATCCTAAGATGCGAGCGCAGGGTCGCTGCAAATTCCTCGCGAAAACACGAAACAAGGAACGGGTGTCATGAAAGACAACTACAAAATCCTCTTAGACGAAAGTGAAATGCCTACCCAGTGGTACAACATTGTCGCAGACCTGCCAGAACCGCCTCCGCCAGCCCTGCATCCCGGTACCCATCAGCCGGCCACTGCAGAAGACTTTGGTCCTTTGTTTCCCAAGGCACTGATCGAACAGGAGATGTCGACAGAGCGTTACATTGATATTCCGGGCGACGTGCTCGACGTGTATCGGCTGTGGAGGCCCAGCCCGTTGTTTCGCGCCCATCGCTTGGAAAAGTTTCTCGATACGCCAGCAAAGATTTACTACAAGTACGAAGGGGTGAGCCCTGCGGGTTCGCACAAACCGAATACCGCGGTACCGCAGGTTTGGTACAACGCGCAAGAAGGTATCCGCAAGCTGACTACTGAAACCGGTGCTGGACAGTGGGGCAGTTCCTTGGCGTTCGCCTGTGCACAGTTTGGTTTGGAATGTGAAGTGTGGCAGGTTGCGGCATCCTATCTGGCCAAGCCCTACCGCCGCACGATGATGGAAGTCTGGGGCGGCAAGGTGCACTCCAGTCCATCGCCATTAACAGAATTCGGTCGTAGCCTGCTGGCTCAAGACGCCGATCATCCAGGCTCCTTGGGCATCGCTATTTCCGAAGCGGTCAGTGAGGCTGTTGAAGATCCGCATGTACGGTATGCCTTAGGAAGTGTCCTGAACCATGTCTTGCTGCACCAAACCATTATCGGTGAAGAGGCATTGCTGCAGCTTGCCAAGGTAGACGCGGTACCCGATGTGCTGGTGGGTTGCACCGGCGGTGGTTCTAACTTTGGCGGTTTGGCGTTTCCGTTTTTGCGGGAAAAGCTGGCGGGTCGTATGAACCCGACCATTCGCTGTGTTGAACCTGCCGCTTGCCCAACATTGACCAAGGGTGAGTATCGATATGACTTCGGTGACACCGCAGGTCTGACGCCGATGATGAAAATGCACACCCTCGGCCACGGCTTTATTCCAGAGCCCATTCACGCCGGTGGCCTGCGCTATCACGGCATGGCGCCGCTGGTTTCCCATGTATACGAACTGGGCATGGTTGAAGCGATCTCGATCCCACAGAACGAATGCTTCGCCGGTGCCTTAGATTTCGCCCGTATGGAAGGCATCGTGCCTGCGCCTGAGCCCACACACGCGATAGCGGCCGCCGTGCGTGAAGCTCTGGCCTGCAAAGAATCTGGAGAAGAAAAAGTGATTCTGACTGCTTTGTGCGGCCACGGTCACTTGGACCTCGCGTCCTACGACAAGTACCTCAACGGAGAAATGGTTGATGCGGATTTGTCAGATGACGTGATTGCGCAAGCGATGAAGGCGGTGCCGGTCGTCAACGGCTAGGCCCGGCGCAACGGATTGAATGTTGATCAATAGAGTAAAACGGCTTTAGTACGAGGAGAGACGTAATGTTAAAGCGATGGTACACCCTGGCATTTGCCACGGGAGCAATGAGTATCAGCCTAGCCACAGTGGCGAACGCTGAAGAAACCGCAGAGCGCACCGGCGCGGATGCCATGATTGAAGAAGTGGTTGTAACCGCACGACGCCGTGAGGAAGGCCTGCAAAGTGCCCCGATTGCGATTTCAGCATACACCGGTGATTCCTTGGATTATCGCGGTGTGACACGGTTGGATCAGATTGCCAAGTTTGCCCCGGGACTGACTCTGGAAAACAACCCAAGTTTTGGGGGCGCATCGAACTCCGCTGCGATTTATCTGCGGGGTATTGGTCAAAAAGAATTTTTGCCTACGACGGAACCAGGCGTGGGCCTTTACGTCGATGGTGTCTATGTTGCCCGTTCCGTCGGTGCGATTTTAGACATCGTTGATGTGGAACGAATCGAAGTATTGCGCGGCCCTCAGGGAACGCTGTTTGGTCGCAACACCATTGGCGGCGCGATTTCTGTTGTCACCCGGCAGCCGGAAATTGGCGGTGATGTGCAAGGCACAATCGGTGCCAGCATTGGCGATGACAGCTTGCTGCATTTGAATGCCAGCGTTGAAGGGACATTAAGCGATACCGCAGCCGCCCGTTTAAGCGTCGCCTCGTTTAAGCAAGACGGCTACGTGCAGCGCGCGGACGGTATTGATCTGGGCGATGACGACACGCTTACCGCCCGTTTGGCGGTGAACTGGCAGCCTACCGATGCGCTATCGGGGCAGTTTAGTGTGGACATGACTCGAGATCGTGAAAACGGTCCGGCTATGCAGCTGATTGGTATCGACTTTACCGATCTGAGCCAGTTGGCTGGCGTCGTAGCGGCACCGCCTCCGCCCATGGCCTTTATTCATAACGTCACGACGGCAGCACTG
The DNA here is from genome assembly GCA_042091155.1 of Gammaproteobacteria bacterium. Classification (GTDB taxonomy): domain Bacteria; phylum Pseudomonadota; class Gammaproteobacteria; order Pseudomonadales; family Azotimanducaceae; genus UBA4421. The sequence continues at coordinate 15,661 of JBELHZ010000007.1, read as the reverse complement.
GGGCCGGGTCAGCCCTGCGCCGCAACCAATGCCGCCGGCCAGGGGGTTACGTCTAACCCCGGGTCTGCGAACTGCTATGACTCTCGTTACATCGGTGCTGACGGCCAGAACGACGGCACCGCGCCGGCGTTTTCCGAAACGGACTTGTTGGGACTTTCCGCAACGTTTACCTACGAGATGTCCGATACACTGACGCTGAAGTCCATCACGGCTTCGCGCAGCCTAGAGTCTGAGTTTGCCCGTGACGGCGATCACTCACCCCACCGCATTTCCCAGTTCCACGACGATCTAGAACAGGATCAGTTTTCTCAGGAACTACAGCTGTTGGGTTCCGCGGATAAGCTGGAATGGATTCTGGGTGCTTACTACTTCAACGAAGACGGCTTTAACGAGAATACGTTGGATTTCACGGTTTCCAACTTCCGTTCCGGGGGCTCATTTGACAACGAAGCGTGGGCAGCGTTTGCGCAAGCAACCTACGATCTAACCGACGCAGTGCACCTGACCTTGGGTGGACGCTATACCGACGAGCAAAAGTCGTTCACACCGGATCAGGTGATCTATCAGAACTACTATGCGGGCTTCAGTAACCTGGTGCCAGCAGATAACCCCCTAGCTGCCTTGGACGCTCCGTTCTTGCAGGCTGGCGGGCGGATTTTGCCGCTGCTGGAAAAAGACATCGACATCTCAGAGTTTACGCCCATGGCAAACCTGGCTTTCGATCTGTCCGATGACATGATGGTGTACCTGAGTTACTCCGAAGGCTTTAAGTCTGGCGGTTTTACCCAGCGCGTATTCCCGCCGATTATTGCGCCCTTTACCGCACCAGCGGGTACACCGGACATCGATCTGATTCCGACCTACGAACCTGAATTCGTTGAAGTGCTGGAACTGGGCTTCAAGGGCACGTTTATGGACGGCCGAGTTCGCGTGAATGGCGCCCTGTTCACCACGGATTACGAAGATCTGCAGGTGCAGGTTTTCAATAGCGTTGCACCGGTAACTCAGAATATCGGTAAGGCGTCCATAGAAGGGCTTGAGCTGGAAGTGATGGCTTCTCCCGGCAACGGCTGGTTGGTCGAGGCAAGCCTATCCTTGCTGGACGCCAACTATGATGAGATCGACACCGGCAACACGCTAATCGCCCGGGACAACGACTTCGAGCGGGTTCCTGAAACAGCGGCCAGCTTGGGACTGTCACGCGAACTGCCGCTGGGTGACAACGGTACGTTGATTCTGCGTGGCGATTGGAGCTATCGATCCAAGACATTCAATGACGCCTACAACACGGCCTTGCTTGAAACCGATTCGACGGATCTGATCGATGCAAGCGTGCGTTGGCTGAGTGCTGACGAGGCGTGGACCGTGACCCTGAGTGGCACCAACCTGACCGACGAAGCGTATTTGGTGACGGGTGTTTATGGCACCGCGTTCCAGTCTTTTGAAGGTTTGTTTGATCGAGGTCGCGAGCTGCGTCTGGAAGTGCGTCGGGACTTCTAACCCGCGCAGGGTGTCCTGTGCATGAGCGCGCCGACGGCGTGCTCGTGCCATTAGCAAAACAAAAGAGGGGAGGTCTTGTGGCCAGAGTGAAGATAGCGAAGCCAGAATCGATCGAAGATCCGGCGGTCGCGGGCATTTTTGAATGGGTCACGCAAATGGAAGGCAGTGTGCCAAACCATTTTTATGTCGAGCTGAATTTCCCCGCCTTTTTCACCGCCAAGCTGGGCGCGACCAAGGTGCTCTGGGAAGCGGGCGAACTCTCCATGGAAGAGATTCAGCATATTGGCATTTTAGTGTCTCAGGCCAATGGCTGTTCCTATTGTACGGCAGCCTTTTGCACGATTTTGAATTACGGACTAGACAGTCCGGAAGACACCGTGGGAGAGCTGTTGACTCAGGGCGTCGATGCGGTGGAGCAACCACGCTTGCGGGCGCTGTTGGACTACGCTCTGAAGGTCAATAGGGATGCCGCCGCTATTACTGACGCGGACATAGACGGCCTGCGCGACGTGGGGCTAACGGATCTGGGTATTGTGCAGATTACGCATATTGTCAGTGACTTCGGGTCTTACAACCGACTGAACCTGGCTTTGGATACCGACTACGACTACCGCAGCTTTTGGCAGCAGCTCGCGTTTCCATCGAGCCAGTAGCTACGTCGTTTAACGATTATTCGGGGTGAATTCTCACCAGCCCTTCTTGGGTGGTTGAGGCGACGAGTTCACCTGCACGATTGTAAATCAGGCCGCGATTAAAGCCTCGGGCACCGTTGGCGCTGGGGCTGTCTTGGTCGTACAGCAACCACTCATCCGCTCGAAATGGCCGGTGGAACCACATCGCGTGATCCAAGCTGGCCACCTGCACATTGTCCTGCATAAAGCTCACCGCATGGGGTCGGGTGGCGGTATCCAGCAGCGACCAATCCGACAGATAGGCCAGAACACATTGATGAATGCGGGGGTCGTCGGGCAGTGTTTCGCCGCATCGCATCCAGCAGCGCTGAACAGGAGGTGCGGGTTCAGGGTGCAACATATCGACAGGGTCGATGGGTTTCACCTGTATGGCCGATGAGCCTAAAAAGCTGTCTTGAAATTCCGCCGGCCAGCTTTTGGCCTGTTGCTGGCGAATTTCTTCGTCCGTCGGCAGCGCGTCAGGTAGCGGCACCTCGGGCATAGCAAATTGATGGCTTAAGCCTTCTTCATCAACCTGAAACGAGATGGACATGGTGAAAATGGCCTGGCCTCGCTGCACGGCCACGACGCGCCGTGTGTTGAAGCTTTTGCCGTCCCGAATACGATCCACCTTGTACAAAATGGGTATGTCGGTGTCTCCGGCGCGCAAAAAATAGCCGTGCAGGCTGTGTGCGCTGCGATCGGCAGAAACCGTTCGGGACGCCGCAACCAGGGCCTGACCAATGACTTGGCCGCCATAAACTCGCTGCCAACCCTCGTTAGGGCTGGTCGCCAAGTAGTGGTTTAACTCGATCTCTTCAAGATCGAGGGTTTCGATGATTTTATTGAGCGGCTGCATAGGGTGTCTGGATACGTCTGATCAAGGTCTTAGTATTTGTAAGACTCCAATTTGAAGGGGCCTTGCTCGGCAACGCCGATGTAATCTGCTTGGGTCTTGGTTAGGCGTGTCATCACACCGCCAAAGCCTTCGACCATCAGCTCGGCCACTTCTTCGTCCAGTTTTTTGGGCAGCACTTCGACGCTGACAGGCTGGCGTTGATTCTCGTCTTGCTTTGCCCAGCCTTGCTCGAACAAGTACATCTGAGCCAGCACCTGATTGGCGAAGGAACCATCCATGATGCGGGAAGGGTGGCCCATGGCATTGCCCAGATTCACCAGTCGGCCTTCGGATAGCAGGATCAGATAGTCGCCGCCTTGCTCCGAGCGGTAGACCATATGGACTTGTTCTTTGACCTGATCCCAGCGCCAGTGCTCGCGCATGAAAGCGGTGTCGATTTCGTTGTCAAAGTGACCGATGTTGCATACCACGGCACCCTTTTTCAGCGTGCTGAGAATGGCCGAATCACATACGTTGGCGTTACCGGTGCAGGTCACCAAAATATCGGTGTCTTGCATCAGTCGCGTATCAATGTCTTCGATTTTTCCGGTGTTGACGCCGCCTTGATAGGGAGACACCACTTCGTAGCCGTCCATGCAGGCCTGCATGGCGCAAATCGGGTCGACCTCGGTCACGCGAACGATCATGCCTTCTTGGCGCAGGCTTTGAGCCGAACCTTTGCCGACGTCGCCGTAGCCAACGACCAAGGCTCGTTTGCCAGCCATCAACATATCCGTTGCGCGTTTGATAGCGTCGTTCAGGCTATGGCGGCAGCCGTATTTGTTGTCGTTCTTGGACTTGGTCACAGAATCGTTGACGTTGATGGCGGGTATGCGCAGCTGACCATCACGCATCATTTCGTACAGTCTGTGCACGCCGGTGGTGGTCTCTTCGCTGATGCCGTGAATGTGGTTCAACATTTGAGGGTATTTTTCGTGAATGATCAGGGTCAGGTCACCGCCGTCGTCCAACAGCATGTTGGCATCCCAAGGTTTGCCGTCCTGCAAAATGGTTTGTTCGATACACCATTCGTATTCTTCCTCGGTTTCACCCTTCCAGGCGAATACCGGAATGCCGTCGGCAGCCATGGCCGCAGCGGCGTGGTCTTGGGTAGAGAAAATGTTGCACGAAGACCAGCGAACTTCCGCCCCGAGCTCGGTTAGCGTCTCGATCAGCACGGCGGTCTGAATGGTCATGTGAATGCAGCCAATAATCTTGGCGCCCGCCAGAGGCTGCTCTTTCGCGTAACGTCGTCGCAGTGCCATGAGCGCAGGCATTTCAGCTTCGGCCAAGGTGATTTCCTTGCGTCCAAAATCCGCTAATGTGATGTCCGCTACCTTGTAGTCATTCATGCTTGTCTCCGTGTCAGGCGTCGTGTTTTCTGCCTCAATTCTTTCGGCCCTAAGAGGGCGAGGCGCATCGGCGCGTTAGCGCTCATGAAATGTGCGCGCATACTACCAGCGGCCGCCAAGAGGAACAAAGCCATTCGTTGCGATGGCTGACCTGTGGCCAATGTTTGCTTGCGCATCGCGCTATGCGTATGGTTTTGACCCTGCAGTACTGTCTGTATAAACCGCATGTCCTTGGCCCCACAGAGACCATCACACTGCGACCTTAAGGATGTTATGAACTTACCCGCTAATCCCGTCAGCAAGTTACCTGATGTGGGCACGACAATTTTCACCGTGATGAGCGCTCTGGCAGCCGAGCAAAATGCGCTCAACCTGTCACAGGGTTTTCCGGATTTTGACGGGCCTGAAGCGCTCCTTGAACGGGTCAGTGCCCACATGCGTAACTGCCAGAATCAATATCCGCCCATGGCGGGTGTTCAGGTGCTGCGTCAAGCCATTGCCACCAAGGTCGACGACCTTTACGGCCTGCACTGCGACCCGGAAACCGAGGTCACGGTCACCGCTGGCGCGACGGAGGCACTGTTCTGCGCCATAGCAGCGGTGGTTCATGCCGGCGACGAAGTCATCGTGCTGGACCCGGCCTATGACAGTTACGACCCGGTGATACGCTTGCAGGGTGGTGTGGCGGTGCATGTGCCGTTGACGGCTCCGTCCTATCGAATCGACTGGGCGCGCATCGAAGCTGCCATCACGTCGCGCACCCGATTACTGATTTTGAACAGTCCGCATAACCCAACGGGCATGGTGATGCAGGACACGGATATCGTCGCGCTGTCAGCACTGTGTGCCCGACACGATATTTACTTGATTGGTGATGAAGTCTACGAACACATGGTGTTCGATCAGGGCAAGCATCTGAGCCTGTGCGCCTACGCGGATCTGTACGCTCGAAGCTTTGTGATTTCCTCCTTTGGCAAAACCTATCATGTGACGGGCTGGAAAGTGGGTTACTGCGTTGCTCCGCCTCAGCTCACCAAGGAGTTCAGACGAGTCCACCAATACGTGACGTTTACAGTGAATACGCCGGTGCAGCTTGGCATCGCTGATTTTTTGCAGCAGCACCCAGAGCACCACCAGCAGCTGCCAGGGTTTTATCAGGCCAAGCGAGATGCCTTCTGCGCACTGTTGCAGGGCTCTCGTTTTCATGTCGTGCCAAGTCAGGGCACCTATTTTCAGCTGCTTGGCTATGCGGATGTGTCCAGCGAGCACGATGTCGAGCTGGCTCGGAGGTGGACCTGTGAACAGGGTATCGCCTCAATTCCGATCAGCGTCTTCTATCAGAATCCGACCGAATGCGAACATCGCGCCCTGCGCTTTTGTTTTGCCAAGGACGACAGTACGCTGAGCCAAGCTGCGGAAATTTTATGTCGCCTTTAACCGTCAATTTGATCCAGGGCACTACCCGTTGGCATGACCCTGGGGGCAATCGTGACGATTTTGAATCGCTCTTGGCGGCTGGTGCGTCGGCGGATGTCATTTTGCTGCCGGAAATGTTCAGTACTGGGTTCACCATGGCGTCCAAGGCAATGGCGGAGACCATGGACGGCCCCACGGTCACTTGGCTGCGGGAGCGCGCAGCGGCCCTTGGCTCGGTGGTTGCCGGCAGTCTGATCGTCGACGATGGCGGCTATTTTAATCGCCTGATTTGGGCCACTCCGGATGGGCAGATACAGCACTACGACAAACGGCATTTGTTTCGTATGGCCGGCGAGGATCAGTACTTTCGCTCCGGTGGTGAGCGAGTCGTCGTTTCCTATCAGGGGTGGCGGCTGTGTTTGAGCGTGTGCTACGACCTGCGGTTCCCTGTTTGGCTGCGCAATCAGGGTGATTACGATGCACTGGTTTGTGTGGCGAATTGGCCAGCAGCCAGAGCAGCTGCGTGGCAAACGTTACTGCGTGCCCGAGCCATTGAAAATCAGGCCTATTGCATTGGGTTGAATATCGTCGGGCGTGATGGCAATGGTTTGGACTATGCCGGTGGCAGCGCGGTTTATGCGCCGGATGGTGAAGCTGTGGTGCTGGTGGGCGAGCAGGCCTGTCAGGTCGAAGCGATTTTGGATGCCACGGCTTTGACTGCCTTGCGACAGGCCTTCCCTGTTGCGTTGGATGCCGATAGGTTTGATCTTGAGAGTTAGCTCCGGCAGTTGGCCGTTGCTCAGCTGCGATGATGTACATTCAAAGGAGACTTTTGTGAAAGTTGTGGTTTCGTGTCTAAAAACATTGACGGTTCTGGGCTTGATGGCCTCTCTAGCGGCATGCTCCTCTGAATCTGGTGACACACTGGCGGATGCACATCCGGGTCAGGCGACTTACAACGCAGCCTGCATCTCTTGCCATAACCCGGGCATCAGTGGCGCCCCGCGGTTGGGTGATCCCGATGCATGGCAGCCACGGGCGGCAAAGGGTCGTCAGGCCTTGGTGTCTTCCACGGTCAATGGACTGAACGGGATGCCTGCCAAGGGCATGTGCTGGCAGTGCAGTGATGAGCAACTTGGCCACGCGGTGGATTACATGCTGGCGCAGGCCGGAGTGACGGCAGCGCCATGAATTTACGCGACCTACGCTATCTGGTGGCGGTTGCGGAACATCGCCACTTTGGTCGCGCTGCAGAGTCCTGCTTTGTCAGCCAGCCGACACTGTCGACGCAGCTGAAAAAGCTCGAAGAAACGTTGGGCGTGGTGCTGCTCGAACGCAGTAACCGGCGCGTCATGCTGACCCCTGAGGGAGAGCAAATTGTCCAGCAGACTCAGCGAATACTGATTGAGGTCAATTCGCTCATGGGTTTGTCTGAGCAGCTTCGAGACCCCATGGGCGGAGATCTTAGGGTGGGTATTATTCCAACCATGGCTCCCTACGTGCTGCCCAAGGTGCTGGCACCGATACGTGAGGCGTTCCCGAATTTGAACATTCAGCTGACCGAAGCTCAGACATCGAACATCACGCGAATGCTGAAACAGGGTGATCTGGACGCCACACTGCTTGCCCTACCGTTGGGCGAAGAAAACATCCAAGAGGTGGCCTTGGTTGATGAGCCCTTCATGCTTGCCGTGCCCGCCGATCACCCCAAGGCGGATTGGGCTGAAGTCTCAACCGATGACCTTGAGGGCGAAGAGGTGTTGCTGTTGGAAGACGGTCACTGCTTTCGCGATCAGGCCCTAGAAGTTTGTCAGGCCCATCGAGGTATCGAGAGCAAAAACTACAGTGCGACCAGTCTAGAGACGCTGCGTCAATTGGTTGCCGCTGGCATCGGGGTGACGCTGATTCCGCAACTGGCCGTACCTGCCGATGCGGCAAACAAAGGCCCAGTCCGATACATACCGTTCACGGCCGAGGGCTCAGGGAGTCCCCTGCGGACCTTGGGTCTTTGCTGGCGCTCGACCTCAACCCGAGGCGAGTTGTTGGAGCAGGTCGCCAGCACCCTGCGCGAGTGCATGGCGGACCTGTAAGGCGGGTTAGGTCAGGTCGGCGACCAAGGCGGCTCGTTGATCCGCGGGCACTTCATAGCAGCCGAGCAGCGATGCATGGTCAATGCCCATAAACAAAACCTCGTCGGCTTTCAGTCTGGCGATGTCCGCTGCGCCTAGCTCAAAGCGCATGAAGTGCACGGCCGCTGCTTTTTCGTCTCGGGTACGGTCCATGTCTTCGTTGGTGATGGCGAAGATTTTCTCGCCGGCATCACCGACCCGAACCCATACCGTTTGTTCAATGCCGCCCATGGTCGCCAGTGCGACTTTGCGCTCTTCGATGTCGCCATATTCGATCATGAAGGTCGCCTTCCAATTACTGCCGTTTGGAATCAGCGGGTTGTAAGAGGCCAGTTCTTCTTCGATTTCGGCTGCTTCAAAAATCCGCTCGACCCGCAGCATCTCCTGAATCTGATAACGCATGGTCAGTTCGTCTTCAAAGTAGAGGGTCGCGTTGGGCCCAAGAGCGACGTTGCGTCGCTTCTTGTGAGCCATTACCTGAGTGCGGAAGTCCTGGCGGCGTCCGGCGTATTCCTCTAATGACCAAAGATCGGAACGTGTGAGTGTCATATGTCTGTCTCCAATTGAGATGGCATCCCCAAGATTGGGTTAGATGCCGTAAGCTTTTCGTACCATGCTGACTGGGTGCTGGGCATCGCCCTCGTCCATGCCGTCTGCGATCAGTCGACCTGCCATGGGGCAGTCAGAGCCGAAGGTGTCCGCCTCACTGTCTTTCACGCGCTTAACGACTGGCCGCGCGATTTTCTTGGCCTTGTCATAGGTTTCTGCCTTGACCGCATAGGTGCCGTCGTGGCCAGAGCAGCGCTCGATCGCGGTCACTTCGGTGTCCGGAATGAGCTGCAAGAATTCGCGAGTCTTCATGCCGAAGTTCTGCACCCGCTGGTGGCAGGCGACATGGTAGGCGACCTTGCCGAGAGGCTGTGCGAATGCAGTATCGATCAGCGAGTCTTTGTGTCTGAGCATCAGATATTCGAATGGGTCAAAGAAATGCGCTTTGACCTCGGCAATGGCCTCGTCCTCAGGAAACATCAGCGGCAGTTCTTGTTTGTACATCAGTACGCATGACGGGATCGGCGCGATGATGTCGTAGCCGTCTGCAATCGCTTGAGCGAATACCGGAATGTTGGCGTCTTTCATTTTTTCGACCTTTTTGAGGTCGCCAAGTTCCAGTTTTGGCATGCCGCAGCATTTTGCGTCCTGCAGAATTTTGACAGGCACATCGTTGTGCTTCAGCACGGCAATCAGGTCTTCAACCATCTGGGGTTCGTTATGATCTCCGTAGCAGGTCACGTATATCGCGACCTTGCCGCTGGTGCGATCTGTGGGGGTCACTGGCAGCTCGTTGCCGATCAGAGAAGGCAATTGCTTGGTCAGTGCCTTGGTGCTGAAGTGGGGCAGTGGAGCATCTTGGTGCAGACCAAACAGTGCTTCACCGGCTTTTCGCAGGGTTTTTGAGCCTGCTGCTGCGTTGGCCAGTTGTGCGATTCCGGGCGTTGATATCGCGTCAAATATCGGGTCCGTCGACGTGATAATTCTATCCCGCCATTTGGTGTCGTTTTTGTCGAATTTTTGCGCCTTTGCTCGCAGCATCAGGTGCGGAAAGTCTAGGGCCCACTCGTGGGGGGGAAGATATGGGCACTTGGTTTCTGCGCACAAATCGCAGAGGAAACACTGATCGACGACCTTGTCGTAATCGGCTTTGTCCACGCCATCGACTTCGAAGGTATCCGACTCGTCGATGAGATCGAAGAGCGTTGGAAAGGAGTCGCATAGGCTCACGCAGCGACGGCAGCTGTGGCAGACATCGAAGACTCGCTCCATCTCAGCATGCAAGGATGTCTCGTCGTAGAACTCTGGATTTTTCCAGTCTAGGGGAGCGCGCTTCGGCGCCTGTAAATTACCCTCTTTTGCACTCATATAAGACCTCTATCACGTTGATTCATGTTGGCTATCTTTGCCTTACCAATAAAAAAGGGGCTGGTTAAAGCCCCTTTATCGTTCGCGTCACAGTGGGGTTTAGCCCATTGCGTCGAGAGCTTTCTGGAACCGGTTGGCGTGAGACCGTTCGGCTTTTGCCAGTGTCTCAAACCAATCTGCGATTTCATCAAAGCCTTCATCGCGTGCGGTTTTTGCCATGCCCGGGTACATATCTGTGTACTCGTGGGTTTCACCCGCAACGGATGCACGTAGGTTGTCCGCGGTGTTACCCATGGGCAGTCCGGTTGCCGGATCGCCAACAGCTTCCATGTACTCCAGGTGACCGTGTGCGTGACCTGTTTCGCCTTCAGCAGTTGAGCGGAATACGGCTGCTACGTCATTCTCGCCTTCAATGTCAGCTTTCGCTGCAAAATACAGGTAGCGACGGTTGGCCTGAGATTCGCCGGCAAAGGCGTCCTTCAGGTTCTGTAAAGTTTCGCTTTCTTTAAGATCCATTTGCATGAACTCCATAATCGTTTAGGTGGTTCGTTTGGTTGAACCGATGGTCAAAGACTCTCTGAGTCATCGGCTAGCGGTCTACCGATGCAGGGCAGTATAGGTGCTAGAACCAATCTTTCTATTTGAATGTTTAGATCGTGATTATAGGCGCTGCCTATCGAAATTCTGCTTACGATTGTTTTTGAAAATGATAATTATTCCCATTTAGCAGACGACATAGGATGCCGTGCGCTCTCGGGAAAGAAGCGTACAATCGCGCCTCCACGTACATTGACCCAGAGCGCTATGCGACAGGAAAAAGGCATACCCGGCGACACACGCTACGAATTGACTCAGTTGATTCGGTTGGCGTTGCCCTTGGTCGCTGCCCAATTGGCGCAAATGGGCATGGGGGTCGCCGATACGATTATGGCGGGTCAGGTTGGGGCATTGGAGCTTGCCGGTGTGGCCTTGGGCGGTGCGGTTCTCTGGCCCACCCTGATGTTGGTCAGTGGTGTGGTGATGTCCACAACCCCAATGATTGCGCAGCTCAATGGTGCGGGCAAGGACTCTGAGGTGGGGGAGGTTACCCGTCAGGGCCTTTGGGTAGCGCTAGGATTGGGCATTTTGCTGACCATCTGCCTGAAAAACGCAGGCCCGGTCTATCTGGCGCTGGGTATCGACGCGGCGATTGTTGATGTCACGATGGGGTACCTGGGTGCCGCCAGCTGGGGCATGGTGCCGGTGCTGGGATATTTTGCACTGCGGTATTTTTGCGAAGGGCTCTCTTGGACCAAGCCAGCCATGCTGATTGCGGGCATTGGCTTGCTGTTAAAGATTCCGCTGAATTACTGGTTCGTGTTTGGTGGCTTGGGCATTGAGCCGATGGGCGCCGAGGGCTGCGGCTGGGCGACCGCCTTGATCATGATCTTAGAACTGTTGGCTATGGCCGGTGTTGTAGCCTTTTCGCGGATGTCGCGGTTTGGTCTTTTTGCTCGGTTTAGCCCGCCGAATTCTAGTCAAATTGCGACCCTGTTCCGGGTTGGTTTGCCCATCGGGATGGCAACCTTCGTGGAGTTTGGGTTTTTCGCCGTTGTGACGTTGTTGATTGGGCGGTTGGGGCCGGAAACCGTTGCTGCCCATCAAATCATCAACAATTTGAGCGGGCTGATCTTCATGGTGCCTCTTGGACTAGGTATGGCCACGTCTATTCGCGTGGGCTTCAATGTGGGTGCCGGCAATGTGGCGGCGGCTCGTCACGTAGGCTGGTTGGCCATGGCCGCCAGCGCAGGCTTCGCGACGGTTTCGATCGTCTTTCTGCTGCTGGCGGGGCCCACACTGATCGGCTTCTATACCCAGCAGACCGAAGTCATTGGCATTGCCAGTAGCCTATTGGGCATCGTGGCCTGTTTCTTGATTTTCGATGGGGTACAGGTCAACGCCATGGGGGCGCTGCGCGGCTTCAAAGACACTGCCGTGCCCTTTTTTATTGCCTTCAGCTGTTACTGGCTGTTTGGATTCCCAATCGCTTGGATACTGGGCTTTGGCTTCTTCGCAGGTCTGGACTACGGTGTCTCGGGCTACTGGCTTGGCCTCGCTGCCGGACTCGTCGCGGCATCTGCGGCCTTGGGTCTGCGCTTCAATACAATTTCCCATCAAGCACTGCAGCGTTCATGAGCCCTTGGATCGTGCTGACCATAGCAGGTGCCTTCTTGCAAAACCTGCGCTCTCTACTCCAGCGACGTTTGACAGGAAACCTGTCGGTTAACGGGGCAGCCTATGTTCGCTTTGTCTTTGCCTTGCCCTTTGCGTGGTTGTTTTTTGGCTTCATGGCGGACTTCTCCAGTACCTCCAGTGCCCTGGTGCCGAATCGGCATTTTTGGCTTTTTGTCGGCGCGGGGGCGCTGGCCCAAATCGTGGCGACTTCTGCGCTGGTCGCTGCAGTGAGCGGCTCACACTTCGCGCTTGGTACTGCACTGAGCAAAACCGAAGCCGTACAGGCGGCAGTGCTGGGCCTGATTATTTTAGGGGAAGGGGTAAGTACCCAAGCCTTGGGCGGCATTGGAATCAGTTTGCTCGGTGTGTTTTTGCTCTCGGGGAATATTCGCCCCAAGGATCTGGTGCGGTCCGATCGTCGGGTCTGGTTTGGTGTGTTGGCCGCGGCGTTTCTGGCGCTGTGCGCTATTTGCTACCGGGGCGCGAGCTTGGCGCTTTTGGATCCGATGATCGTGAAGGCAGGGTTGGCCGAAGGCAGCTTTGATCAGGCCCTGTTGGTTGCCTCCTTTACTCTGGCGGTGGCCGTGACGTTGCAGACCGTCTTGATGGGTTGTTACCTTAGGTTTTCGGAACCGGGCCAACTCAGTCAGGTATTACTGCACTGGCGGCCGGCATTGTTGGTTGGGCTTATTGCCATGGTGGCCTCGGCGTGCTGGTTCACGGCAATGGCGCTTTACAATGCCGCCATGGTTCGGGCCCTAGGTCAGATTGAGTTGCTCTTTACGCTCATCACCTCGGTTTGGCTGTTAAATGAGCGAGTGAGCCGGCGTGAGGTGCTTGGAATGGCCTTGCTGGTTCTTGGTATTTTGATGTTGTTTTAAAGCGGGGAAGGGCGATGACGAATTTAATACAGGGCAACGAGACGGTTTGGGTAACGAAACACCAAGCAGATGAGGGGGCGTGTTGGGGTGAAGTGATCCTGAACCGTCCGGAGCGAAAAAATGCCATTGTTGGCCCCCTTGGACTTGGCTTAGCCGAGGGCGTCGCGCTGCTGGACGCAGATGAAGACGTTCAGGCCATCGTACTTCGAGGGGCCGGCGGCAGCTTCTGTTCGGGCTTGGATCTGGCCGCATTTAACGATACCCCCGAGCCCCAGTGGCTGCCGGATTTTCAACAGATTTGGCGGGGTGCTCACCGTGCGCTCTTTGAATGCAGCACTCCGGTGATTGGAGCCATGGAGCGCTATGCGATCAATGGCGGTGCCGCGCTGGCCATCGCCTGTGACTACTTAGTGGTTGGTGAGAAATCGTTTCTGCAAGTGGGTGAGGTGCAAATCGGTATGGCGGCACCGTATAACATGGCTTGGTTGAACCTGCGTCATAGCGAAGCGGTGATTGCGCAAGTGACCTTGGTCGGTGATCGAATTGCCGGTCCAGAGCTGTTGCGCTTGGGTCTGGCCACTCAATGTGTGGACGATGCTCAGGTGGCGGCATGCGCTACGGATCTGGCGAAACGCCTCGCGGGTTTTCCGTCTGGCACGACCTCGAAAATCAAACGCGGCATGCGGGCGCGGTTGGCTGAGACCGCAGATCAATGGTTTGATCGGCATACCCAAGTGGCCGGGCCATCGGTTAAACCCAGTGACATGAAAGGCCGATGACAGACAGGGCTTCGATGCGCGCCCACCAGCGAACGGATTAATACGCCGGGGTTAAACCACGCCCTGATCTTTCAGTTGCCGCCACTCCATAGCGAACCACGGTGTGGTGGCCTGTTGATCATCGGCCAATAGTTGATCGACCTCGGCGGAGCTTAACCAGCGGTAGTCGCTGATTTCTTCGGCGTTGATGCTCAGTTTGCCGTCATATTCACCGATGAAAACGGAACAAAGTTCGTGTTCGGTGCCAATGTCTTTGAAGTGGGCGGTGTACTCGAATTTGTAAATGAAACGCATGTCGGTTGTGAAGCCGAGCTCTTCCGCGCTGCGGCGCGCGATGGCTTCTTCCATGGTTTCGCCCACGCGCGGATGTGAGCAGCAGGAGTTGGTCCAGAACCCGCCCCACAGGGGCTTACTGGCGGCGCGCTGATGGACCAGTAGCTGATTCGATGCATTGAATATAAACAGCGAAAATGCGCGATGCAGCTTACCGCCGTCTCGGTGACAGTCGGCTTTGAGCATTTCCCCGACGGCTTCATCCTCGGAATTCACCAAAATGAGTGGCTCTGAGTCGAAGGAAACAATCTCGGCTCGGGTTGTCAGTGTGTTTGTCATCAGTACCTGTCGGAATTTATGATCTTGGGTTTGGAGAGGCAAAGTTTAACCCCATTTCCGCGGTTTCACCTACGGACTACACGTGTGGTCTTAGTCTCTCTCCGGCCGTGAAATCCGGCAAAACAGTGTTAAACACAAGTGAAGTCTATGTCTATGTTTCCCAAAGAACAGCTGATTCGTTTTCCCGATGTTGATCTCTGCGTATTTGAATGGGGTAAGCCTGGTGGGCAGCAGGTGCTGCTGGTGCATGCCACGGGGTTTCATGCTCGCTGTTGGGATCAGGTTGTGGCCAAGCTGCCTGAGGATTGGCACATCTTCGCGGTCGATATGCGCGGCCATGGGCGTTCTTCGAATTCAGAGCCCTTTACCTGGGCGCAGTTCGGGGACGATTTGATTCGGGTCAGCCAAGCCTTGGGGCTGAAAGATGCCATTGGCGTGGGTCATTCCATGGGTGGGCACTGCGTTACCCACGCAGCAGGTCATCATGCTGAATTTTTTAAGCACTTGGTTTTGGTCGACCCGGTGATTTTTTCGCCAGACGTCTACCGAGAACGCGGTCGCGAAAGGTTGGCGTCCGTGGAAGAGCATCCGGTTGCGCGTCGGCGCGCCCACTTTGCCTCGATCGATGAAATGCGCGAGCGCTACGTCGATCGCATGCCCTACAAAATTTGGCAGCGCGAGGTATTTGATGACTACTGTGAATACGGTTTGTTACCGGCGTCGTCTGGCGAGGGTTTTGAGCTTGCCTGTCCCGGCTACGTGGAGGCCTCGATATACATGGGTGATTTTGACGCCAACCTCTACCAGCTTCTGCCCAACATTGAGGTGCCGGTGATCGTCCTGCGAGCGAATCCAAGAGATCCGGACAGTAAGGAAATGGATTTTTCGGCCTCACCGACATGGCCGGCGTTAGCGGATCAATTTACCTACGGTCAGGACGTGCACTTACCCGATTTGACGCACTTTATCGTTATGCAGGATCCTGATCTGGTCGCCGACTTCATTCGAGCGGGTGAAGAATCGCAGACGGTCAGGGCGACCGGGTGAGACGATAGCGAAACAGGACAGGGGAAGCATATGAAGATTAGCGTAGCGATGGCTTTTAACGAATCTACAGAGCCGGGGTTCATTAAAGAAGCGGTTCAACTGGCGGAAGCCAAGGGAGTGTATGGCATCTGGGTGCCAGAGCATGTGTTGTTTTTTCCTGACTATGCGTCGACGTATCCGTATTCTGATGACGGTCGCTTGCCGGGAGATCCTGAAGGCTTGTTGGACCCCTTCAGTGCCTTAAC
>JBELHZ010000112.1:0-3156 GCA_042091155.1 Gammaproteobacteria bacterium | reverse complement strand
GCGGACGGGACTCGAACCCGCGACCCCCGGCGTGACAGGCCGGTATTCTAACCAGCTGAACTACCGCTCCGCAGCGAAAACACCAATCGTGGGGTCACGATCGACGAGACTTGGTGGGTGTTACAGGATTTGAACCTGTGACCTACGCCTTGTAAGGGCGCCGCTCTACCAACTGAGCTAAACACCCGTCTTTCAGCACTCTTTCGAGGTCGCGTATGGTACCGATTCTGGGTGTGCTGTCAATCCGCCCAGTACTGCTTCGGCGCAGATTTTTCTGCCTAGCCATCTGATGACGGGGGTAGGCCGTTGCCTTTAAACAACCGACGCGTCCACACAGACTGCATCAATGGATCCAACCAACGGTACAGCCTGCCCGATACCACGATAGCCTTGCCCTTTTCGACGCCAGCGATGCCCTCTCGCACCACCTCTTCGGCGCTGTACCACAGCATGCTTGGCGTCGACTGCTTGATCTCGTTCATCCCCGCAGTGGCGTGAAAATCCGTATGGGTAAATCCGGGACACAGTGCACTGACATGAACGCCCTGGGGCTTCACGGTCAGCGCGAGCGCCTCGGACAAGGCGATAACATAGGCTTTTGATGGTCCGTAGTGACTGTCACCGGCGCTGGCGATACGCCCGGCCACCGATGCGACATTGATCACTCGGCCATAGCCAGCGGCGGTCATTGCCGGTACCAGCCGGTGGCACAGCTCGGTCATGCTGGTCATCATCAGGGTCAGATAGTCCTGATGCGCTTGCCAGCCGACCTCTTGATCTTGCAGCAGTCGCGGCCCTGATGCACCGGCGTTGTTCACCAGATAATGCAGATCAATGTTCTGTGCACTGATCTGTTCGGCAATGGCCCGGGGCGTTTCCGGCTGGCTCAAGTCACCTGCAATCAGGCTGATACGGATGCTGGGGCAACGGTTCTCAATCTCTTGTTTGACCTCGTTCAGTTTTTCCGTCCGCCGCGCGACCAACACAAGATCGAGACCTTTCGCGGCCAGTTGTCGAGCGAACTCTGCACCGAGTCCTGCCGACGCACCGGTAATCAGTGCTGCGCCCATACTGTCTCTCCTTAGATTTTTCTGGTGATGCTCGTATCAAGCACCGGTGGTGTAGACTTTCCGTAATCTCGGCTGTCTATGTTGTTTGGGGGAACGCATGAACACACTTATTTCAATCAGCAAATTTGTCATCAAAGCCTTTATCGGCATCGCCATTGCCGGCGCCTTATTCATTTTCGCCGTGGGCTTCGCCGATGGGCCTTGGGGCGTGGTACCCGGCGGTGCCTTCAGCGAATCTGCTCAGCCTGCACCGCAAGATTGGTCGTTCACCAAGGATCTCGATACGGTGGAGTTCCAGTTGATTGACCCGGTCAGCTCACGCACGTCTTGGATTATGGAACATAATAACCGAGTCTTCATTCCGTCCGGCTACATGAACTCCACCGTTGGCAAACTGTGGAAACACTGGCCTATGCACGCCGAGATAAACGGCACTGCCCTGCTGCGAATCAACGGGGAGGTTTATCGCGTGACCTTAAAGCGCACCAAGAACCCGGAACTGCTTCGGCCTGTGATGGGCGAACTGGCGCGAAAGTACATGTCCGCTCAGCCGCCGCTGGACACAATGCTCGACGAAGTCGAAAACAACAATCTCTGGGTGTTCGAACTCGTCCGGCGATAGCGGCAACCCGAAATAGGAAGTAAACCATGTCTCAAGAACAAGCCCTGACCGGGGTCCGCATTCTGGATTTTAGCCAGGTGCTTGCAGGGCCTTTTGCGACCCAACAGCTGGCTCAACTGGGCGCGCAGGTCATTAAAATCGAGCAGCCGGTGGGTGGCGACATGACACGGGGGCTGATGTCCTCCAGCAGTGACGGCATGGCGCCTTCGTTCCTATCGGCAAACCTCGGGAAGCGCAGTTTGGCACTGGATCTCAAAAACCCGGATGCCCGGGAGATTGTTCACAAACTGGTGGTCCAAGCCGACGTCGTGGTCGAAAACTTCAAACCGGGTACCATCGAGCGCTTGGGTTACGGGTATGAGGCCTTGCGCGCGATCAAGCCTGACTTGGTGTACGCCTCGATCTCTGGTTTTGGCCAAACCGGCCCCCGCGCTGGCTTGCCTGCCTTTGACGGTGCCATTCAAGCCTACTCTGGCATGATGAGTATCAGCGGCCACCCGGAAACCGGGCCGGTACGATCCGGCTACTTTGCCGTGGATATGAGCACTGCCCTGAACGCGGCCTTTGCCATCACGGCGGCGCTACTGCGACGTGCCAACACCGGTGAGGGCCAGCGGGTGGACATTTCTATGTTAGACACTGCCTTGTTCATGCAGGCACCGCAAATGACCGGTTACTTGGTTACCGGTAACGTGCCTGAGCTAAACGGGAATGCTTCCCCCACCAAGCAGCCCACGTCTAACGTCTTTGCCAGCCGTGACGGTTATGTGCAGGTCATCGCCATGAAAGAGACTCAAGTCGAGGCGCTCTTTGGTGAACTGGGCATACCCGAGCAATACATCGAGTTTAACGAGCCCGGTAAGCGACTCGGGCGCAGAGACGAGTTGCACAGCATGCTCGCACCACTGATTGCAGCGCAAGACACCGAACACTGGCTGCACGCACTAGACGCCATCGGTGTACCCGTGTCTGCAATACAAGATTTTCCCACCATCGCCGCAGAGCCTCAATTGGCGCACCGAGAGGTCATCGTCGACATGGCGCACCACGAAGACCCGGAAAAATCCGTAAAAGTCGTTAGGGCTTCTCATGTCGCGGAACCCGGCAATCCATCCATTCAAGGCCCCTCCCCGACTCTGGGGGCGCACTCGGAGGAAATTCTTGAGGAACTGGGGTATTCGGCCCAAGAGATTGGGGCTATGCGCGATGCCGGCATGATTTAATCGAACAATTCGCTTCATCGGCCACCATGCGGTTGTTTGCTGCATTTATCGCGCTAAACTGCTGCGTCCTGACATTTTCGGATCGTCTGAGTCGATCCTGTTTCACAAGGCTTCTGCTATATGAGCAATACCCAACACCATCGTCTCATCGTGCTTGGCTCCGGCCCTGCTGGCTACACTGCAGCGCTCTATGCTGCCCGAGCTAATCTCAAACCGGTTTTGATCACGGGTGTTGAAGTGG
>JBELHZ010000051.1:0-18186 GCA_042091155.1 Gammaproteobacteria bacterium | reverse complement strand
GTGCAAACGCCTTCTTCGTTGAGAAATTGATTTTTCGGGATAACCCCTTCGGACTTCAGTCCTGCATGAACGACAACCCAGTCATCGTCAATATCTACCACCGTGCCGGTTACGATGGACCCTGGTGCCATCTCGATGGTGTTTAGGCTTTCTTCAAATAGGTCGGCAAAAGATTCGCTCATAGTGTTCGTCAGCCGAGGAAGCTCAATGCAGTTACGCGAGCCTACCGTGCGGCGGAACTCTCCGTTGGTTAGTTGACATTAATGCAGAAGGGTTAGGTTCCAAGCCGAGAATGCGGTGGAACGGTCATTCATTGCCAAGGACAAACCTCACGCTATGACCGCAACAACACTCCGTTACTCAACCTTGCTCGAAATCTGCGCCATGACCGTCGCCACTACCTCGTCGATTGTCATCTGGGTACTGTCGATCATCAGCGCGTCTTCCGCCGGCTTGAGCGGCGCGACTGCACGTTCTCTATCCCGAGCATCACGTTCTTGGATCTGCTTGAGAAGGGCGCGCAAATTAACACCCAAACCGTTGTTTTTCAACTGATTGTAGCGACGTTCCGCACGTGCTTCGGCAGAAGCGTCGAGAAAAATTTTCACTGGCGCATCGGTGAACACGACAGTGCCCATATCGCGCCCGTCGGCCACCAATCCCGGTGGCCGCCGAAAACCCTGCTGCAGGGCAAAAATTGCATCCCTCACAGGCGGCAAAGCCGCCACCTGAGAAGCACTGTTGCCCGCCTCTTCGGTGCGAATAGCGTCAGTGAAATCCGCGCCGTTTACCTGCACTTGGCCATCGACAAAGACTATATCCAAGCCTTCACTCATCTCCACCAGCGCCTGCGCATCATCTAATGCGATGCCATCCGCCAAGCCAGCGACCGCAATGATGCGATACAGCGCGCCACTATCCAGCAAGTGCCAACCCAGGGCTTTTGCAATGGCACTGGCTACCGTGCCCTTGCCCGCACCGCCAGGCCCGTCGATTGTGACGACAGGGACGGCAATCTGCTCTGGGTCGCTCATCGCTCTAAAGGCCTATTGAGCGGTGGAATCTGCGGCCCGGCGCTTTTGCGCCGCGGCCTTGATCAACGCCAAACCTTGGCTTTCATCACCGCTCTCGATGGCATCGGCCAACGCACGAAGATTGTTTGAATAGTCTTCCAATGCTTGGGATAAGGCGCCTTGGTTGAGCTGCATAATGCGCCACCATAAATCCGGGTTGGCTGCTGCAATGCGTGAGAAGTCGCGGAAACCGCCACCAGTCAACGGCAAATGTTGGTCGGTCACCTGCTCCATAAAAGCAAAGGCAAGCAAATGCGGTAGATGGCTGGTTACCGCCAGTGCCGCGTCGTGTTCGTCGGCTGTCATACTGACCAATGACGCCCCCAGTGCCTCCCAAAAACTGGCACACGCTTGCTGAGCCGCCGAAGCCGTATTGGCCAAGGGGGTCAACACCACGGTGCAGCCGTCGAATAAATCACCATCAGCTGCTTGGGGACCGCTTTTTTCTGATCCACTGATCGGATGGCACGGGACAAAGCGAGGCGGTGGGGTATGCGTGCGCTCAATCTCTTTGATGATTGGACTTTTGACGCTGCCCACATCGAATATCGTGGCCGGATGATCGGCAAGGGTTATCACCCATTGGGCAACCAAATCGCTGGGCACGCACAAGGCGATTAGGTCTGCCTCCGCGGGCACCTCTGCGGCCACCGCGTCCAGTACTCCGTTTTCCACCGCCCACAGAGCAGATTTGGGGTTTGGCTCAACACCCACGATGCGCTCTACGAGCCCTCGTTGCTTGGCAGCTTTGCCAATGGAGCCGCCAATCAAGCCCACACCAACAATGGCTAGGGTGCCCAGTCTCACGGTCAGGACTCGGCCTGATGGGTCGACTTCGGCCGGGCGTGGGACCCCACCTTGGCTAACACGGACAGAAAACGCTCGTTTTCTGATTCGAGACCAATGCTGACCCGCACATGATTGGGCAGGCCATATTCCGCAATAGCTCGAACGATGACGCCCTCTCGCAGCATGCGCTGAAATAAGTCGTTGCCGGACTCAGCGCTGTCGAACGCCACAAAATTGCCCGCAGACGGTATGAAGTCATAACCCAGACGGGTCAAACCCTCGGTCATTTGAGCCATTCCCGCGCGATTGAGCGCCACGCTTTCGTTGACGTAGTCATCGTCTTCCAAAGCGGCCAAGGACGCTGCCATGGCCAGGCTGTTGACGTTAAACGGCTGTCGAGCGCGATTCAAAAGATCCGCAAAGGCCGGGCTGGACGCGCCGTAACCAAAGCGGACGGCCGCCAGACCATACACTTTGGAAAACGTCCGAGTCACGATCAAATTGGGGAACCGAGTCAGCAGCGTGGCACCGTTGATGTGATCGTCGTCTTCTACGTATTCGAGATAGGCCTCGTCCAGCACGACCCACACATGCTCTGGCACGGCCTGCAAGAACGGCAGCAATTCACTGCCCGGCGTACGCGTACCGGTGGGGTTATTGGGATTGGCAATAAAGATCAGCCGAGTGGCGTCTGTTACCGCATCCAGCATTGCGGCCAGATCCGCCCCATAATTTTTGGCTGGGACCGTAACCAGGTCACCGCCACAGCAGGTTACCGCTAGCCGATAAACCACAAAGCTGTGTTCGGCAATGATCGCCTGAGCGCCGGGCTCTAGCACCACACGCGCAATCAGGTCTAATACGTCGTTAGAACCGTTACCCAAGGTGAGTTGACTTGCATCGACGCCAATTTTTTCTGACAGGCGCGCTTTCAGCGCAAAGCCGCCGCCATCCGGGTAGCGCGACAGCTCTGTCGCCGCTTCCGCGATGGCTTGCTGCACTTTCTCGCCGGGCCCCCTGGGGTTTTCGTTGCTAGCCAGTTTAACGATGTCGTTAATACCCAATTCCCGTGCCACTTCGTCTACAGGCTTACCGGGTTTGTAGGGACTGAGCCCTGCAATACGAGGGTTAATGGATTGGTTTTGCATGGTCACTCCTGTCCGGACGCTTTCGGATAAGAACCCAACACTCGCACTTCCAGAGCAATGTCCTTGACGTCCTTCAGGGCGGCATCGGCTGCGGTCTGAGATTCGTGCCCGTCAAAATCAATGAAAAAGACATAGGACCAGTCGCCGGATCTGGCCGGCCGTGTCTCGATGCGGGTCAGGCCAATCTGATTGGCTTGAAATGGCGATAACACGCGCAACAGGGCGCCCGGTTCGTTTTTCACCGACACCAATATTGATGTCTTGTCGTCACCACTGGGGCCAACGTATTGCCGGCCGAGTACCAAAAAGCGTGTTTTATTGTGCGGATTGTCTTCTATCCGCGTGGCCAACACCCGAAGGTCGTAGCGATCCGCAGCCATTTCACCCGCAACGGCCAGCAAACCGGGGTCAGCGGCCGCTTGCTTGGCGGCTTCCGCATTACTGGCCACCGCCGTTCGCGGTACCCCGGGATAATGCTGATCGAGCCACGCCCGACACTGCGCCAAGCTTTGAGCATGAGATACGATTTTGCTCACCTCTTGCTCTGGCGAGGCTTCCTTAGCGCGCATCAGCGCATGATGGATCGGAAGCTCTACTTCGGCGCAGACCCGAGCGTTGGTGTTGAGCAGGCAATCTAACGTGTGATTGACCATGCCTTCCGTGGAATTCTCCACCGGCACCACACCGTAATCGCAGACGCCGGACTCCACTTCCCTGAATACTTCATCAATGGATGCCATGGGCGATGTCTGCACAAAGTGTCCAAACTGCTTCACCGTGGCGGCTTCGGTATAGGTTCCCGCAGGACCGAAGTAAGCAACGCTCATAGGGGTTTCCAGGCCCAAACAGCAGGCCGTTATTTCTCGAAACAATGTCTCCACATCGGCGTTCGACAGCGGCCCGGGATTTTGTTCCGTGAGTCGGCGCAGGATCTGGGCCACCCGTTCAGGCCGGTAAAATACCGTCGCGTCTTGATCCGCCGAAGTCGGCTGTTGCTCCTTGATCTTGCCGACTTCCAGCGCGCATTGAGCGCGTTCGTTCAGCAAGGTCAGTAGTTGCCCGTCCAGCGCGTCTATCCGCTCGCGCAAAGGCTTTAGCTGATCATCATCCGCGCTCATTTTCGAATTCGCTCATGAAGGTTACCAATGCTTGCACCGATTCCAAGGGAACGGCGTTATAAATACTTGCTCGCATACCGCCCACGCTGCGGTGCCCTTTCAAGTTAAACATGCCCCGAGCTTCCGCCTGAGCCAAAAATTCACCGTCCAGCGCATCATCCGCCAAGGTAAAGGGCACATTCATGGCGCTTCGGTCCGCTCTCGCCACCGGCGCACTGTAAAAGTTGCTGCTGTCGATGGCGTTATACAGCAAGTCGGCTTTTGCCTGATTCTT
Organism: Gammaproteobacteria bacterium; assembly: GCA_042091155.1. Taxonomy (GTDB): domain Bacteria; phylum Pseudomonadota; class Gammaproteobacteria; order Pseudomonadales; family Azotimanducaceae; genus UBA4421. The sequence goes on along the minus strand of JBELHZ010000051.1, from coordinate 13,784 downwards.
TGCCGCCATACCGGCCAGACCACCGTTGGCTTTCACCCACTGGAAGACCAATCCCGCCAGATACCACGAATAGGTGGGGGGTGTATTCGACATGGAGTCGGCATCCGCCTGCACGGCGTAGTCTAAAAAGGTCGGTGTGATACCGCGCGCCGCACCGCATAGGTCTTTGCGCACCATGACGACCGTGAGCCCGGCTGGGCCAATGTTCTTTTGCGCGCCGGCATAAATCAGCCCGAACTGATCCACATTCACTGGACGAGACAAGATATCGGACGACATATCGGCGACCAAGGTTGTGTGTTCGGGAAAATCTTTGAACTGCACACCGCCAATGGTTTCGTTCGAACACACATGCATGAGCTTCGCGTTATCGCTGAGCTGCCAGTCCGCAACGGCGGGTATGTGATCGTAATTGGTCGCGCTGCTGGAGGCCGCCACGTTGACGTTGCAATACTTGCCGGCTTCCTTGATCGCTTTTTTGGACCACGCACCCGTATCGATGAAGTCGATGGTGTCATCGGCCTGAGTCAAATTCAGCGGAATACCGGCAAATTGTCCGGTGGCCCCACCCTGCAAGAACAGCACATGGTAATCATCGGAAACAGAAAACAAATCCCGCAGGTCTTGTTCCGCCTGCGCCGCAATACCAACAAAAGTCTTGCTGCGATGGCTCATTTCCATCACCGACATGCCGCTGCCTTCGTAGTCGAGCATTTCTTCCGACGCTTGAGCCAACACTTCTGTTGGCAAGGCTGCCGGACCTGCAGAAAAATTATGGGTTCTTGCCATGGGTCTCGATACTCCAGTTAGTGGCTCAAAATTCGTTCAACGGGCCCGGGTCCGGCTCAGTGTCCGGACAAGGCCTCAGCCTAGTCGTCCCCGTCTTCTTCCGGAGACTCTTCTTGCTCTTCAATACGACTCACGCTGTTCAGCATTTCTTCATTTCGCAGCTTGATCAGGCGCACGCCTTGAGTGTTACGGCCCAGCACGGACACTTCGTCGCTCTTGGTTCGCACCAAGGTACCCATATCCGAGATCAACATGAGTTCGTCACCGTCGAATACCTGAATCGCGCCAACTAATGCCCCGTTGCGGTCACTGGTTTGCATGGCGATCACGCCTTGGGCACCGCGTCCACGCAACGGGAAGTCTTCCAGCGTTGTACGTTTGCCATAGCCGTTTGCACTGGCCGTCAGCAGATAACCGTCCGCAGCAGGAATGATCAACGAGATCAGCGTATGCCCTGCACCCAGCTTGATACCGCGGACGCCCTTGGCGCTGCGCCCCATGGCGCGAACATCGGATTCTTTGAATCGCGTTGCCTTACCGGAGCTCGCGCACAGCAAAATGTCACAGCCTCCATCGGTAATCGCAGCACCCACCAAGGTGTTGTCGTCTTCAAGATCCAGCGCAATCAGGCCGCTGTTTCGCGGCCGGGAGAATTGTTCCAGCGGTGTCTTTTTCACGGTGCCGTTGGCTGTCGCCATAAAGACAAAGTGATCCGACGTGTATTCTTTAATCGGCAGCACGGCGGTAATTCGCTCGCCGCTGTCTAGGGGCAACAAGTTGACCATGGGGCGGCCCTTGGCTCCCCGACTGCCTTGAGGAATGGCGAAAACACGCAGCCAGTACACCTTGCCGACATTGGAGAAACACAGCAGGGTGTCGTGGGAATGCGCCACCACCATGTGCTCGACAAAATCTTCGTCTTTGACCGCTGTCGCCGCCTTGCCCCGCCCGCCTCGGCGTTGGGCCTGATAGCTGTCGATGGGCTGAGTTTTTGCGTAGCCCTGATGAGAAATCGTGACCACCAAGTCTTCTTCGTTGATCAGATCTTCGTCGGACAAATCGAGCTGACTGCTGACGATATCGGTGCGGCGCTCGTCACCATAGCTGTCACGTATTTCCTCCAGCTCGCCACGCACAACGGACACAAGACGCTCGTGAGAGCCCAAAATATCCAGCAGGTCGGCGATTTCATCCAGAACGCTCTGGTAATCCTCCATCAGCTTGCCCTGCTCAAGCGCAGTCAAACGGTGCAGTCGAATCTCCAGAATCGCCTGAGCCTGTTCTTCTGTCAGGCGGTATAGATTTCCGACGAACCCGAAGTCCTCGGACAAGCCTTCTGGGCGGCAGGCATCGCTGCCAACACGGCTCAACAGCTCAAACAATGCTTCCGCTTCCCAGCGACGCTCCATCAGCGCCACTCGGGCGTCAGCGGCGGAGGGCGAGCTTTTAATCAGCTCGATGACGGCATCAATGTTCGCCAAGGCCACAGCTTGGCCTTCCAAAATGTGCCCACGCTGGCGTGCACGACGCAGCAAATACAGGGTTCGCCGAGTTACCACTTCTTGACGATGCTGCAAAAAGGCTTCCAGCATCTGTTTGAGATTGAGCACCTTGGGCTGACCCTGCACCAGTGCCACACAGTTGATACCGAAGACGCTTTGCAGCTGAGTCTGGGAATAGAGGTTGTTCAGGATCACCTCGCCAGATTCACCGCGGCGCACTTCGATGACGACCCGCAGGCCGTCCTTGTCCGATTCGTCACGCAGCTCGCTGATGCCTTCGATACGCTTTTCTTTTACCAACTCGGCAATTTTTTCGATCAACCGTGCCTTGTTCAACTGAAACGGAATCTCGGTGATGATGATTTTCTCGCGGCCCTTGGCGTCGGTCTCAACCTCGGCGCGACCGCGCACGTAGATACGACCACGACCGGTGCGATAGGCCTGCACGATACCCGCACGCCCATTGATGATGCCGCCGGTGGGGAAATCCGGGCCTTGAATGTGTTCCATCAGATCTTCGATGGTGATCTCTCGATCTTCCAACACCGCCAGACAGGCGTTCACGACCTCAGTGAGGTTATGCGGTGGAATATTGGTCGCCATGCCCACGGCGATACCCGAGCTGCCGTTAACCAGCAGATTGGGTACCCGAGTCGGCAGCACTTCTGGCATGGTCAAGGAGTCGTCGTAGTTGTTTACGAATTCGACGGTATCTTTGTCCAAATCTGCGAGCAGTTCCGACGCCATTTTGGCCATACGCACTTCGGTATAACGCATGGCGGCGGGGGGATCCGCATCGATGGAACCGAAGTTTCCCTGCCCGTCCACCAGCAAATAACGCATGGAAAAATCCTGCGCCATCCGCACCACGGTATCGTAAACCGCGGTATCACCGTGTGGGTGGTATTTACCGATCACGTCACCGACCACTCGAGCCGACTTCACGTAGGGCCGGTTGTAGGTGTTGTTCAGCTCGTTCATCGCAAACAGCACGCGCTTGTGTACGGGCTTCAGACCGTCTCGAACGTCCGGCAAAGCACGCCCTACGATGACGCTCATGGCGTAATCAAGGTAGGACTGACGTAATTCGTCCTCTATGTTTACCGGCTGAATATCCTGGGGATCTGGGGGCGTAATTTCTGACATAAAAAGCGCGTTTTCGACCAACAAAAGTAATCGCGTATCCTAACACAACACCGTCTGATAGGGGCGATTTGTCTGCGGGTCGAAAGGGGGAGCATGAGGCGCCGTGAACCCCTTGACCGGGGCTGATGGGCTGTGAGTAAGCGCTCTGACTTCGCCTCTAATTCGCCTCTAAAACGGCGCGATATCGCTCACTCGATCAAACACCCGGAGCTTTCGCGTAGAGCAGATGGCCGGATTTGATCCACAATTTGGCACCCCCGGGGCGGGCACTCGCCACCAGCGCCTCACCCTCCGGCAGACGCAGCCATCCGTGTTTGCCCAGGGTGTCACTGGCCACGGCAACGGAGCCGTCTATGACCAGCATTTCGATCCCGCCCGGGGCATCTATGGTCAACGTCGCCCCGGCATCCAGATGGCGATAGGTGACGACCTCTTGCGCGTCTTCATGCAGTGTCGCCGTCGCGACGCCATCAACCGGTGAGGTCAACTCGTCGACCATGCGCTTATGGAACTGGTTGCGGTCGTTGGGATCGAACTGCCAGAGTTTGACAAAAATCGTACAGCCGGAATCGGATCCCGGCGTGTGGGCGGTGGTTGGCGGATTACGCACGTAGGTACCTGCCGGGAAGTCGCCGAACTCATCCTGAAACACACCGTCGAGCACGATAAATTCTTCGCCGCCCCTGTGGGTGTGCGCCGAAAATCGACTGCCCGGCGCGTAGCGCACGATACTGGTCGCCCTGGCCACTTCGCCACCCATGCGGTCCAACATGCGGCGATCCACACCTGCCATTGGCGAAGGCGTCCAAGCCAACCGATCCGAGTGAACCATCACAGGCGAAGAAAAATCCGAATTGATTTGCATGACGTTATCCCTGCTGATTGGGCAATGACGAAATCACGATACTAGGGTCAGCGGCGAACATAAGACAATCGATTGCTGCACAGACGTTCGCAAAATTGTGTTCGTAACATCAACCTGAGCTGACCCACCGCTCTACCACTGAGGGAACACACCGCTATACTCCGCTCATGACACCCATCGACTTATTGATCAAACCCCACAGCATCCTGCAAAGCGCGCTGCCCGCCGAAGGCGGACCGGCAAACGTCAGCACCCTATCCGGTATGGGGCTTGCGATACGCGAACGCCATATCGTCGCCATTGATACACCGGCAAACCTCAGCGCCCAATATCAACCCAGTGAGACTCTGGATCTACCGAGCCATCTGCTGATGCCCGGACTAATCAATGCCCATGGTCACGCGCTGGGCATCGTCTCTCGGGGCAGTACCGCCACGGCGGACGTGTTGGCCGCGCCATTGGCCCTTGGAGCAGACAGCAACACGCGGGTCTTCTCAGACGACGAGTTGTTTGCTGCAGCGCAATTGGCGTTTACCGAGATGATGCTGGCGGGAACGACGACCTGTGCCGATTTATCGCCGTTTAGCGAACTTGTCGCAAAGGCAGCCGAAGCAGTCGGCATACACGCCCAAATCAGCGTGCCCGTCACCGATGAGGCCAATGCCTGGACTGGCAGCGCACAGGAGGGCCTAGAACGAGCCCTCGCCCTGCACGATACCTATGCCCGCCACCCTCGTATTGGCATCGCCCTCGGCCTGCCAAGCCTGGCACATGTCGACGGTGACACCTTGGCCAAGGCGGCCATGTACGCCGAGGAGCTCGGCCTGGCCGTGCAGGTGTTGCTGCACCAGAGCCCAGCACATGTGTTGGCCACTGAGACACGTCATGGCTGCAGTGGTGTCGAGCTACTGGAAACCGTTGGACTGCTGGGCCCCAATCTACAGGCCGTGCACCTGAACGCATTGGACGACAGCGACGTCGAGCTGTTGCGGCGTTATCGCGTCGGACTCGTGCGCTGCCACCATCCCTTTGAACACCAGATGCGCAACTGGACATGGATGAGCCGGGAGCAGCCAGTCGCCTTAGGCAGCGGTGGCTACGGGCTGAATTACTACGCGGATTCCTTCCAAAGCATTGCTGCCCATGGTGTGTCTGGCCTCTATCACGCCACCCGAGGTGCAGCCCACGTCATGGGGCTGGAGGAAAACATTGGCACCCTCGCCGCCGGCAAGCTCGCCGATGTCATCGCCCTCGACCTGCGGGTACTGGATACCCGAATACACGTCGATGCCATTAGCGTCGATATACCCCAGCTGCTCACCCTCGGCCGCGCCAATCAGGCAGTCACCGACGTCTGGGTTGCGGGTTCACGACGAGTCAGTAGCCGGCAGCTCGTCGACTGAGCGCACCCAGTAACCCTCAGACCCGCGAGCGCAAACTAACCGCCTCGAAGCTCCTCGGCATGAAACGGAAAATCTGAAACCGCCAACGCCGCCTCGCGGGCCTGCGCATCCGTTGAAAACTTACCGCGTTGCGGATCGGGCAGGCCCGTCGCGATCTGTGCCATGACGTGATCCCCATACGCATCCAACTCGGCACGCCGCGCCTTACCCCCACCGGAAACCTGTGGCGGCGCCATCGCCGGATGAAATTCGATTTTGACCCCACACCTTGGCCCGCCCAACAACTCTTCGGCACCGGTAATACTGATGGGCACAACACTGGCCTGGCTTTGCTCGGCAATGTAGGCCAGTCCGGGTCGCGCGGGTCGCAACAGGCTGGCCCAACTGCCGCCCTCAGGGAAAATGCCCAGCACACCTCCCTGCTCTAAGACGCTCAGCGACTGCTTGAACGTCGATCGACTGAATCCCCCGCGATAGGCGCGAATGAAGCCCCACAGTTGAGGAATTAGGCGCGACCACAGCGGTGAGTTCGGTCGATTCGCACCACCAATAAATTCCACCATGCGCGGACTGGCGTAAAGCACTAAGGGTGGGTCTACAAAATTGAAATGATTCGCCGCCAAAATGACCGGGCCGGATGCCGGCACATGCTCAGCACCGACGACTTCCAAATCGCCCAGCAGACGAATCAAGCGGCCGGTGACTGCCCGCAGTACGGCGCGAGCGACCCGTCTGCGTGGATACTTCATGTGGTTCTTCAAGCCCATCGACACACGCTAACGGGGACTGGGGGCAATGGCAAAGCCAGATGATGTCAGAAATCCAACCCAGCCTGTGCTCTGCCTAGCCTATGCCCTGCTCAGCGGATGTCCTGCCCAGCCTAAGCACTGCTCAGTTTAAGTTCCTCGACATGAATAGCCGATGCACTTGGATGAACAGTGGCCCCGGCAAAGCCTCCGGCTTGTTTCAGCGGATGGGTTTCGGCATCCAGCCCATGCACGTGTTGAATCTCCAACACGGTATAGGGGCGGCGATACAGCCAAGTACGATTTTCGATGGCGGTGAGATCCGGCTGCGGGGGTGTCTCTTGGGTGAACCCGTAAAAATAGAGCGTGAATCCATAGGGCTCTACTGGCTGCACACCAAGTGGTCTCATGCCCAGCTTTAACAGATCCGGTTCTACCCTAGCAATGTCTGCCGAACGCAATGTCAGCAAACTGATGTGCGGTCCGCCACCCAGCAGCGTTTCGTCGACGGACCTGCGCGGCCGATCACCCTGAAACCAGTGTTCGATTAACTCCACGGTGAAACCTTCCGGGTCGGTTATATGCGCCAGATAGCCCACATCACGAAACTGATGAGGCTTGGAAACCTGCGCACCCCGGCTCACAAGCTGTCGGTAAGCCAATTCAATGTTCGGCACCGAAACGGCGATTTTCCAGTACAGATCGGATGGTTGAGGACAGTAGGGCGTTTCAGCCTGAGTAAAGATCAGGCGCATCTCTCGGTCGCTGTATCCAAGTCCGCCATTGCCGAGGGTGAACATACCCATGACACTGCGATAGAACCGGCGCTGGGTGTCTGGACGCACAACCCGAAGCGCTAGGGTATGAAGTTTTGACATATTCGCCTGATTAGGGGTCAGTTCAGACTTTAAACCTATACGTCTTGCCAACGAGTTTCTCCATGCGGCTACCAATACGTGATTTGGGTCACACCATGATCTGGATTCATCGATTAACGGCACTCACCGTCATTGCAGAACATCCGATCACGGGTTACCGACCAACCAAGAATCCTCGGCAGCCGAAGCATCAATCAACCGCCCTTGTGCCTTCGAAGGTAGACTAACGCGTTATTAGCCATTGCCTCACTGAGCTTGTAATTTGGGCGATCAGTGATTTAACTGCGCGGCCTGTAACGGAGACTTTCATGACCGAGCGCGACAACGTAGACCCAGAAGAGATTGAAAAGTTCAACGACCTGGCCCATCGCTGGTGGGATACCGAGGGCGACTTTAAGCCCCTCCACGACATCAATCCGTGCCGTCTGAGCTACATTCAAGACAAAGCCGACTTGGCCGCTGGCCCAACGCTGGACGTGGGTTGCGGTGGCGGCATTTTGGCAGAGTCCATCGCACGCTTGGGCTATGACACCACAGGCATCGACATGGCAGAGAAGGCCTTGGGCGTGGCCAAGCTTCACGCCTTAGAAGATGAAGTCGCCGTTCGATACGAGGCCAGTACCGCCGAACATTATGCGCAAGCCCATGCGGAACAGTTTCGCACGGTGACCTGTCTGGAAATGCTGGAACACGTGACCGACTTCGGCGAGACCATCAAAGCCTGTGCCGCCCTAACCCAGCCCGGCGGCGACTTGTTCTTTTCTACTATTAACCGCAACCCTAAGGCCTACGTGCTGCTGATCTTGGGTGCGGAATACGTGCTGAACATGCTGCCCAGAGGCACCCACGAATACAGCAAGTTCATTAAGCCGTCGGAATTGGCCGCTGCCATTCGCGCTGCGGGTTTGGAGCTGCAGGAAATTCGCGGCATGAGCTATAACCCGGTAACCCGCAATGCGGCACTGAACAACAACACCTCGACCAACTACATTGTGCACGCGAAAAAGCTTGCCGCCATTTGATACACCCTAACCGTCCATTGACCAGCGAATCCCAGAAACTATGAATCCATCATCTGACGCCATCGCCAAGCACCTTAGCCGCTATCCAGAGCTTGCAGAGCAGGCAAAAGACTGGCGACATAACTTCGCAACCGATGCACTGAGCGGCAAGATCATATTGGTCACCGGTGCCGGCGATGGCCTGGGTGCCGCCACAGCCAAAACCTATGCCAGCTTTGGTGCCACCGTGATTCTGCTTGGAAAAACCCGGGAAAAGCTGGAAGCGGTAAACGATTGGATCAGCAAGAACACACCGACCCAGCCGGTCATCGTGCCCTGTGATTTGGAAACTTTGGATCTAGAAACCGCAGGCAACTTGGCGGATTCCATTGGCGACGCATTCGGCACTCTAGACGGCATCGTGCACCATGCCTCGCGGCTCGGGCCGCGGGCACCGCTGGCCCACTATCCAAACGATGAGTGGCAGAAAGTGATGCAAATCAATGTGAACGCCGTGTTTCTACTGAATCACGCTCTCTATAGCTTATTGGACGCCAGCAATCGGGCGTGTGTTATTCACACCTCTTCCAGCGTCGGGCGGGAAGGCCGCGCCTACTGGGGTGCTTACGCGGCATCGAAGTTCGCACTGGAAGGTCTTAGCCAAGTATTCGCAGACGAGACGGAAGTCGCAGATCGAATCAAGGTGTTCAGCGTCAACCCCGGAGGCACACGTACCGCCATGCGCCGCGACGCCTACCCGCTGGAAGACCCTCTTTCGCTTCCCGTTCCCGAAGCTCGTATGGAGTTGTTTTTACTGCTGCAAAGTCCGGTCGACGAAGTCGGTGAGACCGTGGAATTTGTGACAGGACAGCAGTTGGATTGCCGAGACTGGGCAGGCAGCCTGAAGCGGGTCTGAGTCGCTAGCCCTCCTTGGCCTTGCGTGTTTGCTTCTCCAGCTTCGGGTAAGGAATCAAACAGCTGGTCTTGGCCACCTTGGAGCGTTTGACCTTTTGCAGCGATCCCCGCGCTCGGTTCAAACCGAGCATTTTGTAGAGCGCTTTCAGGTCGTCCGTATCCATGGACGCCCAATGACCCACGGTTAACCACGACGGCAAAATCACAGGCCCGTAGCGTACGCGCTTGAGACGGCTGACCGCACAGCCAGCGCTATCGAACAAACGCCGCACCTCACGGTTTCGACCCTCAAGCAAAGCCACGTGATACCAAAAATTCGTTTCACTGCCGTTGTAAAAACGGATGTCACTGAAGCGCATGGTTTCACCATCGATCTCGACGCCGGCCTTGAGTTCCGCAATCTCGCGATCTTCCAGTTTTTTGTTCACACGCACCGCGTATTCCCGATCCAAACCCGTGGACGGGTGCATCATTCGATGAGCCAAGGCGCCGTCGTTGGTCACCAACAGCAGACCTGTGGTTTGAATGTCCAGACGGCCGACGGTGATCCAGCGTCCACCCTGCAGACGCGGAAGCTGTTCAAAAACGGTACTGCGCCCTTCCGGGTCTCGCCGACTGCAGACCAAGCCCGCCGCCTTGTTCAGCACCAGCACCTGGGGCACCTGAGCACCACCGGTCTCAATGGCAGCACCATCGACAATGATTTCCTCTGCAGAAGTCACTCGCTGCCCCAAGTGGGCTACCTTGCCGTTAACCGTGACACGACCTGCAGCGATCAATTCTTCGATCTGCCGGCGGGATCCGCGACCGCTTGCAGCAATCACTTTCTGCAGTTTTTGAGATTCGTCCGACGAGGGCTTGGGCGCGTTTCTTGTGTTATTTGGCTGTCTTGGTCTCATGACTGCGTCTCTGACGGAGTACCGCCGCCAGCGTCAGTTGCGCTTGCGTCTGAGGCTTCTGCAATGGGGACTTCTGCCACAGGGGCTTCTTGAACCGACGTGTTCTCCTTCAGCTCTTTCGCAGCAGCATCCGGCGTTTCCGACGTGGTCGCATCATCGGCCTGTGCGGCGTTGTCGTCTGCCACCAAGGTCGGTTCAATCATCGCTTTGATTTCATCCAGCGGTGGCAGCTCTTCCAGCTTGTTCAGATTGAAGTAGTCTAAAAATGCCTTGGTAGTACCGTACATGGACGGTCTGCCCGGCGCTTCGCGCTGGCCCACCACGCGAATCCAGTCGCGTTCCAGCAGCGTGCGCATGATGTTTTGACTGACGCTGACGCCACGAACTTGCTCAATATCACCCCGAGTTACCGGCTGCTTATAGGCGACCAAGGCCAAGGTTTCGAGCAGCGCACGGGTATAGCGCGGCGGCTTTTCTTCCCACAACCGGCTGACCCACGGACTCAGGTCTTGTCGTGTTTGATAGCGGTAACCCGAGGACACTTTTTGCAGCGTTACACCGCGATCGTCACAGGCATCCTGCAGCGTTTCTAGGGCGGTACGGATCTGCTTGCGCCCGTCTTCCTCGTCCAGCTCACCAAGGGCGAACAGCCGAAACAAATTGTCCACGGTCAGTGGCCCCTCGGAAGCCAACAAGGCGGCTTCGACAATTTGCGCAATGGTCTCGGGTGCCATGGCCTGAACGCCGATGTCTTCATCGCGCTCTACCTCCGTAGCTTCTGCGGTGTCTTTTGCATTGGGGGCTTGTTCTTCAGCCATCAAGAGCTCTCCGGTCGTATGTCTTCATCTGATGGAGTATCGGACGTTTGAGCAAGTGCCTCTTCCGGGGACGGCCCGCCGTACTGCGCATCAAGGTCAACAGTGTCGCGAATGCCCTGCTTGGCATTTTTTCCGACCCGCACGTGAATGGGTGCGAAAGGCTCTGCCTGAACAAAGTCCACCAAGGATTCGCGAATCAACTCCATGATGGCGAGGAAGGTCACGACCACCCCCAGCCGACCCTCTTCCGCCAAAAACAATTCATTGAAGCCGATAAACCCATCGCCCCGGTTTACGCGAGACAGAATGTCACCCATACGCTCACGTACGGACAGCGGCTCGAACTTGACCTCGTGTTTGGTGAACAGCTCGGCTCGCCGCAACACGTGGGACAAGGACAAAAGGACTTCGCGCAAGTCCACATCGGGTTCGCCGTGCTGGCGCACCAGCTTGGGTTTGCTGGCCGCCGCGACAAACAAATCACGCTCGATGCGCGGCAGCTCGTTCAAATCTTCCGCTGCGGTCTTGACCTGCTCGTATTCCTGCAAACGCCGAATCAGTTCGGATCGAGGGTCGTCCTCATCTTCAAATTCTTCTGGCCGCGGTAGCAGCATGCGGGATTTGATTTCAGCCAGCATGGCAGCCATCAGCAAATATTCAGCCGCCAGTTCCAGCTGCAGGGCCTGCATCAGCTCGATGTAGCTCATGTACTGCGCCGTAATCACAGATACCTTTACCTGCAAAATATCCAGATTCTGGCGTCGGATCAGATAGAGCAACAGGTCCAAGGGCCCTTCAAAGGTTTCAAGAAAAACCTCCAACGCTTCCGGCGGAATGTAGAGATCCTTAGGCAGCTGCTGGATTTCCTCACCGGCCACCAAGGCGATGGTTTCTTGATTGACCGCCCGGGCCTCACTGAGCTTGCTCGGCTGAGCCTGAGCGCTATCCATACCGAGCGACCTGACCGTTGATTTCAACGTGCATTATCGGCCTCCAATGCCGACTGCGGCTTTGACTTCTTCCATGGTCTCACGCGCAACAGCACGCGCTTTTTCAGAGCCCTCGGCAATCACTGCGTGGACCAGATCCGGGTCTTCCTCAAACTGCACCGCACGCTGACGAATGATCTCTTGTTCACGGTTTATGGAGTCGATCAGGGGTTGCTTGCAGTCAACGCAGCCGATGCCCGCGGTTTTGCAGCCCTCAGTCGCCCACTGTCGTACGTCGTCACCGCTGTAGACTTCGTGCAGTGCAAACACGGGACAATTGTCCGGGTTACCCGGATCGTTACGCCGCACACGGGCAGGGTCTGTCTGCATGGTGCGTATCTTACCTTCCACCGATGCGGGATCTTCACGCAAACCAATGGTGTTGTTGTACGACTTCGACATCTTCTCGCCATCCAGACCCGGCATCTTCGACTGCTCGGTCAGCATAGACTGCGGTTCCGGCAAAATAATGCGGCCGCTGCCTTCTAGGTAACCGAATAACCGCTCGGTATCGCCAATGGACAGATTCTGCTGTTCCGCCAGCAACGCCCGTGCCCGTTCCAAGGCCTCGGCATCACCACGTTCCTGATATTCCCGGCGAAGATCGACGTAGAGGCGAGCGGCTTTCTTGCCCATCTTCTTCACTGCCGCTTCGGCCAGTTCTTCAAAACCCGGCTCTCGACCGTAGACGTGATTGAAGCGTCGGGCGATTTCCCGGGTGAGCTCCACGTGGGCCACTTGGTCAGCACCCACCGGCACACGACCCGCTCGGTAGATCAATATGTCTGCAGCCTGCAACAGGGGATAACCCAAGAAACCGTATGTCGCCAAGTCTCGGTCATGAAGTTTCTGCTGTTGATCCTTATACGAAGGCACACGCTCCAACCACGCCAGTGGCGCGATCATCGACAGCATCAAGTGAAGCTCAGCATGCTCCGGCACCTTGCTTTGCACGAACACGGTCGCCGCACCGGGATTCACCCCCGCTGCCAGCCAATCGACAACCGTTTCGAACGAATACTGATCGATGGTTTCCGAATGTTCGTAGTTGGTGGTCAGGGCATGATAATCCGCTACAAAAAAGAAGCACTCATACTCATGTTGCAACTGCACCCAATTGTTTAGCACGCCGTGTAAATGGCCTAAATGCAGACGGCCCGTTGGCCGCATTCCCGACACGATGCGTTGATTTGAATCGTTGCTACTCAAGCAAAGGTCCTTTTATTTCTTCGAAGCGCCAGTATAGAGACACATGCTCTCCGATGGCAGGCATTTCGCGGCGCAGTTCGCCTTCAGACATCCGTCAACGCAGGATGCCCAAGCCCTGCCGGCTCACCTGGGGTTCGTCCCCGGTAAAGTCCACTATCGTAGACGACTCCGCCGCACCCATGCCGCAGTCGAGAATCAGATCTACCCGTTTGGTCAGGGCCTGCAAAATATCTTGAGGGTCCTGCATGGGACCGTCTTCTTCCGCCACGTCGGGCAAACGCAGAGTCGTCGACAGCAGGGGCTCGCCCATCACCTCCAGCAGCGCCTGCGCCACCGGGTGTTCCGGCACCCGCAGACCGATGGTCTTTTTCTTGGCATGGACCAAGCGCTTGGGCACTTCCTTTGTGGCCTGAAGCACGAAGGTGAAAGGCCCTGGGGTGTTCCGCTTCAGGATACGGTAGGCACCATTTTCGACTCTGGCATAGCTGCCCAATTCGCTGAGATCACGGCAAATCAGTGCAAACTGATGATCCTTAGGCAAGCGCCGCAGCGCCACCAATCGTTCCAGCGCACCTTTGTCACCAATATGGCAGGCCACTGCGTAGCTGGTTTCCGTCGGATAAA
>JBELHZ010000111.1:0-3307 GCA_042091155.1 Gammaproteobacteria bacterium | reverse complement strand
GCTTGATTTAGTCTATTTGTACTGTACATTAACGCCATTGAACCAGTTTCAGGCGTGCGAACAACTTAACTGTAACTCCTTACAACGTCCTTCCCCCCAAAGAAGATCAGTTGTTTTCAGATGAAATTTATCTGACACGCCTTTTTTATTTTCGCTTCGGCGAATTGACCCTGCCGGGGGGCATGCGCCAGCAAGCATCATTCAACCTGCTTATTGGCGCTTATGCTTCCGCCACCTCAACCCCCTGTTTCGGCAACGCGCGCCCATCCAACCACCTAGGCCAGCAGCTCTAACGCCGCCTCGGACAGAGTGGTGACGCCTTGCTTTTGCGCATCCAGATCCACGTCATGTCCTTCGCCCATGGCACCGACAAGATAGCGTTTGTACACACCCTGATTGATGGCAGCCAAACGCCAATGGGAAAAGGCCCGATAGTAGTTGATCTGCTCAAGATCACGCCCGGTTGCTGCTGCGTAACGCTCCGCCAGGGTATCCCGACTGCAGAAGCCGCCTGCAGAAGTCGGCGTCAGATCTTCTTCGCGCTCACCGGGCGACACCCATGAATTGAGCAAATAACCTACATCAGCCAATGGGTCGCCTAGGGTACAAAGCTCCCAATCCAGCACCGCGCTGACCCTGCCATTATTGGTAATCATATTGCCTAACCGATAGTCCCCGTGAACGATCGCTGAACCCACCTGCTCCGGCATGCGTTCCGCCAGCAGCCTCGTGCTTTCGTCCATGGCAGGGACTTCATGGGTTTTTGTGGCTTCCCATTGGGTAACCCAACGCTTCATCTGACGCTGCAGATAGGCTTCCTTACGGCCCAGATCGCCCAAGGCCACCTCGTCCGGATTAATCGTATGCAATGCAGCCAACACATCGATCACATGCAAACTCAAACTCTCTCGATCAGCAGTGCTCAAGGCCGTCGCGGCATCATGATCGTGCAGTACGGGTCCGGCGACGTAGTTCATGACATAGAATGGCGCGTCGTTCACTGACACGTCTGAGCAAAGCCCAACCGTGGTGGCGACCGGCACCGTGGAACCCTGCAGAGCCGAGACGATTTTATGCTCGCGACCCATGTCGTGCGCACTTTGCAGCACATGGCCCAGAGGCGGCCGCCGCAGCACATAGGCTGCGCCCCGCTGATCCGTGACACGGTAGGTGAGATTCGAATGACCACCCGCCAGCAATTCAAATTCCAGCGGTGTTGATAAATGCTCTACACGATCTGCCAGCCACGCCGTTACAGCAACGACATCAATCCCTTCTATTCGCTCCAACTCCCCTCTCCAAATGTCACCTCTTGGGAGAGCGATCATAGCCCCATGCATGGAAAAAGTGTCATGAAAAAACCCCATTTCATTGGGCAGACATGACCACCGCTTCACTTGAGGTCGCGCGCCAATTACGTATCATCCTCAGTCTATTTTGAAACTTCGGAAATCATGATGCTGCGAATTATTACCTTAGTAGCCGGCCTGATACTCGCCGGCTTCGTGCAAGCCGAGCGCATCGACAATTTCGTGCTGCTGGATCAGCACGGCGATGCCCATAATCTCTACTACCACAAAGACAAGTCGGCCATCGTCGTCATGATTCAAGGCAATGGCTGCCCCATCGTCCGCAACGCCCTCAGCGACTACAAAGCCCTGCGCGACGCGTATGCAGACCAAGGCGTGCATTTCTTGATGCTGAACTCAAACCTGCAGGATCAGCGCAGTACGATTCTGGCAGAAGCCGAAAAGTATGGTATCGACATGCCGATTTTGCACGACGAAAGCCAACTGGTTGGCGAATCCTTGAACCTCATCCGAACGGCGGAAGTCCTGGTTATCGACCCCAAGACATGGGACATCGCCTACCGCGGCCCGATCAACGACCGACAGGTTTACGAGCGCCAAAAGGCTCAGGCGTCCAACCATTTTGCCGCCGACGCCATCGCGAATGTGCTCGCAGGCAAAGCCATTGACGTCGCCAATCGGGACACCATGGGTTGCTTGATCAACTTCGCACAGCGCAATGTCGATCACGCACAGATCAGCTATACCGATACCGTCGCGCCCCTGCTGCAAGAGAAGTGCGTGGTGTGTCATACCGAAGGCGGCATCGGCCCATGGGCCATGTCCAGCTACGAAATGGTTCGCGGATTCGCACCAATGATGCGCGAGGTGATTCGCACCAAACGTATGCCTCCGTGGCATGCCGATCCGCATATCGGGGCATGGAAAAACGACAAGTCACTAAGCGTCGAACAGGCCCAGACCTTGGTGCACTGGATCGAAGCCGGCGCACCGCGCGGCTTAGGGGAAGACCCGCTCAAGAATCTCACCATCACCCAAGCCGAGTGGCCGCTGGGCGAACCGGATTTGATCATCGACCTTCCGACCTACGACATCCCCGCCAGTGGCGTGGTGGAATATAAGTTTCCTCGGGTGGCCAATCCATTAGATCAAGGTGTTTGGGTCAAAGCCGCTACGGTGATCCCCGGCAATCGGGAAGTGGTCCACCACATTCTCGCCGGCTCCATCGACGCCACCACCGCCCAGGCCAAGCGTGATTCAGGCGTATTCGATAACTACCTGATTGGCTACGCGCCGGGCAACGAATCCAACCTGTTTCCACAAGACACCGGTGTCTATATCGCCCCGGGTGGCGAATACACCTTTCAATTGCACTACACACCGGTTGGTCGAGAAATTACCGATTCGTCGCGCATTGGCCTCTACTTCCACGACAGACAGCCGGGCAATTTTTATCGACAAAGCGTCGTCATAGACCCCACCATTGAGATCCCGCCAAACGAGGCGCGCCATGCCGAAGTGGCCTACTACGCCTTCGACAAGCCCGCCCTGTTGCATGACTTGGTGCCTCACTCTCACTATCGCGGGGTAGCGTCAAAGTTCGAATTGCAAAGACCCGACGGCAGCCGTGAAACCGTTTTGTCCGTACCAAACTACGATTTCAATTGGCAGCGTACGTATACCTTCGTCGAGCCGAAGCGCATCGAACCCGGCAGCAAGCTGATCCATACCACCTGGTACGACAACTCCACCGCGAATCCCGGCAACCCTGACCCTGACCGCACCGTGCCTTGGGGCCTGCAGAGCTGGGACGAGATGCTTTACGGCGCGTTCAGCTACACCCTCGTGGACGAAACCACCGAGGCGCCCATTCTGGATAAAGAGCTGGCGGACATGACCCAAATGGTCGGCTTCATGGACAAAGACATGGACGGCAAGCTGAGTTGGCAAGAACTGCCAGGCAGCATCAAGCGGCGGCTGGTTCAAGGCTTCAAGAT
>JBELHZ010000110.1:0-3302 GCA_042091155.1 Gammaproteobacteria bacterium | reverse complement strand
CCGTCCCAGAAACTAGCTAATGTTAGACCTCAAACGGGGTTTCCCTTCAGTGGTAGAAAGGGATCTCAGCGATGACTACGAACCCTTTCAGCTACTGCTGTTTTTTATGGCGAAAGTATTACGAAGGATAAAGACAACCGGTTGCGCAACGGTTGCGCTTTCTGGCAAGATTCCAGCTAACGTCTATTGAACCCCAGGCAGGCTGCATGAGCCCTGATTTCAAGCCAGCGATGGCAACCCGCATCGAGATTTGGCCGATTGAAAAGCTGATCCCCTATGACCGCAATGCGCGAACTCATAGCCCTGAACAAGTACAGCAGTTAGCTGCTTCGATTGTCGAATTTGGTTTCACAAATCCAATCCTTGTAGATGGCGAGCATGGCATTGTTGCTGGGCATGGCCGACTCGAAGCTGCCCGCGACCTTGCACTAAAAGAAGTGCCGGTAGTGGTGCTTGAGCATCTGACGCCAAAGCAAAAGAAGGCTTACATCATTGCCGACAACAAACTGGCGCTGAATGCTGGTTGGGATATGAGCCTCTTGCGAGAGGAGATGGTCGGTTTAAGCCTTGCTGATTTTGATCTGTCTCTGATTGGTTTCGATGAGAAAGAAATTGGCAGCCTTTTAGACCCTGACGGAATTGATGACGAAGACTCGCCTGACGATTTCGCAGAAATCGATGACGACATTGAAACTGAATACAAATGCCCTTCTTGCGGCTACGAGTGGAGCGGCAAACCAAAGTGACCAAGCCAAACTACAAAGTCCCTTCGATGGACGAAATCCAAAACATACCTTGGAATGGTTTCAAGGTCGCATCGACATTTAGCGGTGGCGGTGGGTCATGTCTTGGCTATCGGCTGGCTGGCTATCGAGTGGTGTATGCAAATGAATTCATCCCTGAAGCTCAAACGACATACAAAAACAACCACCCCAACAGCTTTCTTGACACTCGTGACATTCGTACAGTTGAGGCTGAGGATGTACTGGACAAAGCCCGCGTTGATGTAGGCGAGTTAGACATTTTCGATGGGTCGCCGCCTTGTTCAGCGTTTTCAACTGCGGGAAAGCGCGAACGGGGATGGGGCGAAGTTAAAAAATACTCCGACAGCGAGCAGCGAGTTGACGATCTGTTTTATGAATATGTTCGACTTTTAAGAGGTATCCAGCCCAAAGTTTTTGTGGCTGAAAACGTGACTGGTTTAGTAAAGGGAACAGCCAAGGGATACTTCAAGAGGATCATGGCTGCTCTACGCGAGTGCGGCTATACAGTTTCTTGCAAGATCCTTGACTCCCAGTGGCTCGGCGTCCCGCAAAAACGGCAGCGAACAATTTTTGTTGGTGTCCGCAATGATCTCAAAAAAGATCCAGTGCATCCATCACCTTTCCCGTATCGCTACTCGATTGAAGAAGCTTTAGAAGGGTGCCCAGAACCTGGGGCAAACGAGTATCGAGCTTTGTCTGCCGATACTAAAACCGCAAAATATTGGCGCGAAACTATTCCAGGGCACAACTTTGCTGATGCCTGCATGAGAGACACTGGCAAGGGCAGTTTTTTCAACATGACCAAGCTGGACCCGCTTAAAACTGCGCCGACAATTACAGCGACTTGCCAGCAGTTTCATTGGAAAGAATTTCGCTACTTGACCATTCCTGAACTGAAGAGGGTCAGTGGTTTCCCTGACGACTTTCGATTGACAGGCGAATTCTTACAGCGCTGGGAACGGTGCGGAAGAGCTGTGCCCCCTTTGATGATGTGCCAAGTCGCGAAAGCAATCGAGGCAGGAGTGTTGAAATGTGCGGGATAGCAGGTTCATTTGGAGGCAACGAAAAACAAGTTGCGACAATGCTCGACCGCATCCAGCACCGTGGGCCTGATGGCCGCGGCCTAGTCGTTCACGACAAAGCGGTTCATGGTCATGTCCGGCTTGCGTTAGTTGATCTCACTGAAGGATCGGCTCAACCGTTTAGACGAAAAGGTTCGACCCTCTCATTCAACGGAGAGATCTGGAACTACAAAGAACTCAAGTCCGAGAGCCCGAACACGTTTTCAACTACTGGCGATACGGAAGTGTTAGCCGACCAGTTGGATCAGTTAGGGCTTGTTTGTCTTCCGTTCCTTGATGGAATGTTTGCTTTTGCCTGGAGCAGTCCTGACGGTGAGCATTGGCTAGTGCGAGATAGCTTTGGCAAAATTCCTCTTTATGTCGCAAAAACACCGACGGGTTATCTGTGGGCGTCAGAACGAAAAGCTTTCCCTAGGGGTCTTAAACCAATCGCGGTGCCTCCAGGGCATGCCTTCAATCTGGCCACAGGCGAATGGCTCAAGTGGTATCACTTGCCTACTCATAAAACGACTTCCAGTTCCGATGTACTGGCATTGCTAAAAGATGGAGTGGACAAACGCCTTGCAGCTGACGCGCCGGTTTGTTGCCTCATTTCTGGCGGCCTGGACAGCAGCATCATTCTTGCCCTGGCTCAGCAACGTTCAAATAACGTGACGGCATTCACGGCAAAATTTGCTTCCGATGCTGATGATCTCAAATCAGCGCGACGGCTTTGTAGTGATCTAGGCATCCGGCTTATTGAGGTTCCAATCGAGATTTCGACAGAACTTCGTCAAGAAGCAATCCACTCAATAGAAATAGCTAGCAAGGCACAAATCGAAATTGCAATGCTTTGCCTTCCGCTTGCGCGACGCATCTACGCAGAAGGTTTTCGGGCGTGCTTGTCCGGCGAAGCTGCCGACGAACTATTCGGTGGCTACGGAAATTTTTGCATCAAGGCATCAAAGATGAAAGGCAAAGAAATATTGCCGTTGCGTAGGGAGCAACTAAGCAAAATGTCTCGCGGCAATTTTGTACGCTGCAACAAAGCCTTCATGGCTGCAGGTGTCGAGTGTCGTTTGCCGTTTATGGAACAAGAATTGGTTGAACGGGTTGTGAACCTGGCAAAAGAAGAATCGCCCACAGGCAAACAGCTTTTGAAAAAAGCTGCGGCTCCTTTGCTTCCTGGTTGGGTGATCAAACGTCAAAAAGACACCTTTCAAGGGGGCAGTGGACTAGCGGCAGAAATGGCGCGGCAAGTCGCTAACCCTTTAATTGTTTACAACAACGAACTCCGCAAAGAGTTTGGCTACCTACCAAAGGACTAACCATGGACATCCCACGCGACTGGACTTTCGAAACCAAATACTGTGCGACCGAATTTGATCGGCACGTGCGGGAACAGCTCCCGTGGTACGACCTGGCGACTGATGCTGTGACCCACATTGCGCGGCATTACATTCCGATGAATGGCCGG
>JBELHZ010000109.1:0-3526 GCA_042091155.1 Gammaproteobacteria bacterium | reverse complement strand
CGTCTGATTCCTGCAGGAACAGGTCTGAGTTATCACGCAGATCGAAAGCGGCAGCGTGAAGAAGTTCGGGCCGGTGGCAGCGATACGGTGACCGCAGATGATATCGAACAGGCGCTGAGTGAAGCACTGTCTGCTCGCAAAGCGGAATAAAGAACCGAAACCATGAAGCCTCTTACCTGACAGCCGGGTGCTGCTGTCAGGATTAACGGTCACAAGCCTATGGGCCAGTGGCCTTGTTAATCCAGCGAGGCGCGATTAGAATGCTCGCCCCCGAATCATACTGGTATGGACGGGAGGGAAGAATTTGCCTTCGTTGTGTAATCCTCGAAGACAAAGACAGAGATCGAAAGGAGATCGTCAACAAATGGCAACAATCAGCCAATTAGTTCGTAAGCCCCGCAAGCGTAAGGTCGTAAAGAATATCGTACCTGCGCTGCAGGCATGCCCTCAGCGTCGTGGTGTATGTACTCGCGTCTATACAACAACGCCAAAGAAGCCGAATTCTGCACTGCGTAAAGTATGCCGGGTACGCCTAACCAACGGATATGAGGTTACCTCATACATCGGCGGTGAAGGCCATAACCTGCAGGAACACTCAGTTGTACTGATTCGCGGCGGTCGAGTAAAAGACCTGCCGGGTGTTCGATACCACACGGTGCGCGGTTCACTGGACACCTCCGGTGTTGCAGATCGTCGCCAGGGTCGGTCCAAATACGGTGCCAAGCGTCCCAAGTAGGGCACACCACTAACGAAATCGTTCTCAGTAAGGCCCTGATCCGTTCAGGGGATACCTGAAGAAAGGAGAGAAAAATGCCAAGACGTAGAGTCGTCGCGAAACGGGAAGTACTTCCCGACCCCAAATTTCACAACCAAGTGATTGCCAAGTTCATTAACCACGTCATGGTGAGTGGTAAGAAAGCCGTCGCTGAACGTATCGTTTACGGCGCGCTAGATCGCGTACAGTCACGCGATGGCGCAGATCCTGTTGAAACCTTTGACAAAGCCCTGGACGCCATCGCACCAATGGTGGAAGTGAAGTCACGCCGCGTTGGTGGTGCGACCTATCAGGTGCCCGTTGAAGTACGACCCTCTCGTCGCAATGCGCTTGCAATGCGCTGGTTGGTCGACAGCGCTCGCTCACGCAGCGAGAAGTCTATGGCCGCTCGTTTGGCTGGTGAGCTTATGGACGCCGCTGACGGACGTGGTAGCGCTGTTAAAAAGCGCGAAGACACACACCGTATGGCCGAAGCTAACAAGGCTTTTGCTCACTACCGCTACTAAGCGAGCCTTTCACTCTAAGCAGCAGTACGTCTTATGGCCCGCACCACGCCTATACATCGCTATCGCAATATAGGCATCGTAGCCCATGTGGATGCGGGCAAGACAACGACGACCGAGCGCATACTCTTCTACACCGGCATATCCCACAAGATAGGCGAAGTGCATGACGGCGCAGCCGTGATGGACTGGATGGAGCAAGAGCAAGAACGCGGCATAACGATTACTTCCGCAGCGACCACCTGCTTTTGGGTTGGTAGCGATAAGCAGTACGATGAACATCGCATCAACATCATCGATACACCCGGACACGTGGATTTCACCATTGAAGTTGAGCGTAGCTTGCGGGTGTTGGACGGTGCCGTTGTCGTATTCTGCGGGACCTCTGGTGTAGAACCACAATCCGAAACCGTTTGGCGTCAAGCCGACAAGTACGAAGTGCCTCGCCTGGTTTTCGTCAACAAAATGGATCGTCAGGGTGCAGATTTCCCTCGAGTACTCGAACAAATTCAAGAGCGCCTAGGCGCTCAACCCGTGCCGCTGCAAATGGCCTGGGGAGCTGAGGAACACTTCCAAGGCGTGATCGACCTGGTGGCCATGGAGGCGGTCGTATTTAGCGAAACCGACCAAGGTCTCACCCAAGAGCGACTGGCGATCCCCGACGAGCTAATGGCTGAAGCTGAAGCCCAGCGTGAATTTCTGGTCGAAGCTGCTGCCGAGGCCAATGATGAGCTGATGGAGCAGTACCTAGAACACGGAGCACTGTCCCTGAGCGAACTCAAAGAAGGTCTGCGGATCCGAACGCTAGCCAACGAAATCGTGCTGGCCACCTGCGGCAGCGCGTTCAAGAACAAGGGCGTACAACCCATGCTGGACGCGGTGATCGATTACCTGCCCGCGCCAACAGAAGTAAAAGCAATCGAAGGCGAGGTTGCCGATGGCAGCGTGTCGGCTCGTGAATCAAAAGACGATGCACCCTTTGCTGCGTTGGCGTTTAAGATCGCGACGGACGCATTCGTCGGCACGTTAACGTTCTTCCGCGTCTACTCCGGCGTGTTGAAAACCGGTGATCAAGTGCTAAACCCCATCAAGGGTAAGCGCGAACGAATTGGGCGCATGGTACAGATGCACGCCAATAACCGTGAGGAAATCAGCGAGGTCCGGGCCGGTGATATCGCGGCAGTTATTGGACTGAAAGACGTCACGACCGGCGAAACGCTGTGTGCCAAAGAACACGCCATTACGCTGGAGCGCATGGAGTTCCCCGAGCCGGTTATTGCTGTTGCCGTGGAGCCTAAGTCTGTCGCAGATCAAGACAAGTTAGGACAGGCGCTGGCAAAACTGGCGCAAGAAGATCCCTCCTTTCGCGTTGAAATTGATAAGGATACCGGCCAAACCATCATTTCCGGGATGGGCGAGCTCCACCTCGAAATCATTGTCGATCGGATGAAGCGAGAATTTAACGTCGCAGCGAATATTGGTAAGCCCCAGGTCTCCTATCGAGAAACCATTCGACAGAGCGTCGAGCGTGAGGCGGAGTTTATTCGTGAGGCGGGTGGGCGTGGTCAGTATGGACATGTGCGGCTGCGCATCGAACCGCTGAAGGACGCCGACGGCCAGTACGCCTACGAATTTGCCAACGAAAGTTCAGAAACACAGATTCCCAAGGAATACGTACCGATTATCGATCAAGGTATTCAGGATCAGATGCGCAATGGTGTGTTGGCGGGCCATCGTTTGATGGGGGTGCGCGCAACGCTGACGGGCGGTTCATTTGATGACACCGATTCTTCTGAAATGGCATTCAAAATTGCGGCCTCCATGGCCCTGCGTGAGGCCGTGTTGAGTGCGGATCCGGCTCTGTTGGAGCCTGTGATGACCGTCGAGGTCGTGACGCCGGAAGAATTTATGGGCGATGTCGTTGGTGACTTGAACCGGCGCCGAGGCATGATCTCGGGCATGGATGAAAGCCCGTCCGGGAAAGTCGTGCGCGCCGAAGTCGCGCTATCCGAAATGTTTGGCTATTCGACGGATCTGCGGAGTCGTACCCAAGGCCGAGCAACCTATACCATGGAGTTTGTGAACTACGCAGAGGTGCCGCAGAACGTCATGGACAAGCTTGGTGTACGCCGGGCCCCGCAATAGAAACAATCTTAAAACAATCCATTAATCGACTGATACAGGAGCAAAACGATGGCTAAGGAAAAATTCGAACGTAACAAACCTCACGTAAACGTGGGGACGATTG
>JBELHZ010000050.1:0-20008 GCA_042091155.1 Gammaproteobacteria bacterium | reverse complement strand
GAAGCGTTTCGCCTATGCTGTCTTTATCCGACTCGCCCTTAACCTGCGCACCAAAGCCAATCCCGGAGCGATCGGAACGATCGGTGATCACTTTGTCCAAGCCGGCAAAGGCCCCACCACAGATAAACAAGATCTTAGAGGTGTCCACCTGCAAAAATTCTTGTTGCGGATGTTTACGCCCGCCTTGAGGCGGTACGGACGCCACGGTTCCTTCGATGAGCTTCAGTAACGCTTGCTGAACCCCTTCCCCTGACACGTCCCGAGTAATCGAAGGGTTATCCGATTTACGCGAAATCTTGTCGATTTCATCGATGTAGACGATCCCCACCTGAGCACGCTCGACATCGTAGTCACACTTTTGCAGCAACTTCTGAATGATGTTTTCAACGTCCTCCCCGACATAGCCTGCCTCGGTTAGCGTCGTCGCATCAGCAATGGTAAACGGTACATCAAGCAGGCGGGCCAGTGTTTCCGCCAGCAGCGTCTTACCGCAGCCGGTAGGACCAATCAGCAAAATATTTGACTTGGACAGCTCCACATCGTCTTTCTTCGCGCTGTAATTCAGCCGCTTGTAGTGGTTGTATACCGCCACTGAGAGCACTTTTTTCGCCTGATCTTGACCAATCACGTACTCGTCTAGGATTTCTTTAATTTCAGTAGGCACCGGCAGCTTCGCGGACTCGCCGCTTTGAGCTGCCTCAGACACTTCCTCGCGAATAATGTCGTTGCATAACTCGACGCATTCATCGCAGATAAAAACCGAAGGACCGGCAATCAATTTGCGGACTTCATGCTGGCTCTTGCCACAGAAAGAGCAGTACAGCAGCTTACCTGAATCGTCCCCTTTGCTACCTTCTTCTGACATAACTTCCTCTTAACATATGACGCCTTCTCTGCGAGATGGCGTGCGAAAACTCACTGTCTTTTACATTGCTTCGTCGCTGAAATATTTGCAACCCCGAAAAGACGCTTACTGTCCGACTCATCAACCACCGTTTGGCGGTTCTACCGCGCCGGTGGCCAATGTCTGTTTACGCCTCGGTCTTGGTGTTGCGGCTTGACTGCACTGCGTCCACCAAACCATATTCCTGGGCCTCTTCAGGGCTCATCCAAAAATCTCTGTCCGTGTCCTTGGCAACTCGTTCGATCTCCTGCCCAGTGTGCTCGGCAATGATTTTATTTAAACGCTCCCGCGCCAAAAGAATCTCCTGAGCTTGAATTTCAATGTCAGCGGCGACCCCACGAGATCCGCCCGCTGGCTGATGAAGCATCATACGAGAATTGGGCAACGCAAACCGCTTGCCGGATTCTCCAGCCGCCAGCAGGAACGCGCCCATGCTGGCAGCTTGTCCTACACACAGGGTGCTAACCTGAGGCCGAATAAATTGCATGGTGTCGTAAATGGCAAGTCCCGCAGTGACGGAACCACCCGGGGAGTTGATGTAGAGGTTAATGTCTTTGTCGGGGTTCTCGGACTCCAAAAACAGCATCTGAGCCACGATCAGGTTCGCCATGTGGTCTTCCACCGGCCCAACCATGAAAATAATCCGCTCTTTCAGCAGGCGCGAATAGATATCGTACGAACGTTCGCCACGGGCCGTCTGCTCCACCACCATGGGCACCATGCCCAGTCCTGTCATTGGCGTCATACTCGATTCTCCTGCTGTACTCATATCACCTTCACTTATCTGGGTCACGTCTTGGGATCTCGGCTTCCGCCGTCGACCCGAATCCGTCACATTATTTGTCTTCGGCAGACTCACTATCCGTCTCTGCAATCGCTTCCGCATCCGCAGAATCACCTTCCTCCGCCGGCGGCGCAATGGCTGCTCCGCTTATGACATCGGCATAGTTGGAAACGACTTCTTCAATGACCGCCGAGGCCATTATGTGGTCAACCACCTGATCTTCAAGCACCGCCATCTCGATGTTACCCATTTGTTCAGGATTGCTTCGATACCACTCGATCACTTGCTCGGGTTCACCATAGGGTTCAGACAGCTCCTGCAGCTTCGCATCAACCTTCGTCGCATCTGCCACCAGTTCGCCGGAACTGATGACTTCGTTGACTATCAGCCCTACTTTCACGCGCTTTTCCGCCTGATCGTGGAACAAGGCGTCGGGTAGGTCCAAGCTCTGGGCTTGTCCTGGCGGCATTTGAAATTGGCTCATCATCTGTTCTTTGAGAACGTGTATCTCGCGATGCACGATATCGTGGGGAATCGGAAACTCGTGTATTTCCGCCAAACCGTCCATAACCTGCTGTTTAATCTGATTTTTTACTGCCGAGTCGAGTTCGCGCTGCATGTTGTTGCGCACTTCTGCGTGGAACGCCTCTTCACCACCTTCTTCGATTCCAAATTTTTGGAAGAACTCTTCATTGAGCTCGGGTAGCTGACGCTCTTTAACTTCCGCAACTTTGACCGAAAACTTCACCGTTTTGCCCTGCAGTTCCTCTGCCCGGTAATCGTTGGGGAACACCGCGTCAAATGTGGACTCTTCGCCTGCACCAAGTCCGACAACGCCTTTATCGAAGTCTTCGATCATTTGGCCTTGGCCGATTGTGAACGTCATACCTTCGCCACAGGCCTCTTCTACGCGCTCGCCATCCAGTTCGCCCGTAAAGTCCACGGTTACCTGATCACCGTCTTGCGCAGGTCTAACCGCAGGCTCCTGAGTCGCGTGCTGCTCGCGCAGTCGCGCGATCATGGACTCAAGATCTGCGTCTTCGATTTCCGCTGAGGGTCGCTTCACGCTGACACGATCAAAGTTGGCCAACTCAACCGTCGGAAATACATCAAAGGTGGCTGTGAATTCGAAGTCGATACCCGGATCCATCTTCACCACGTCTAGCTTAGGTGAACTCGCTGGATTCATGTCTTCCTGCTGCACTGCCGTCATGAAACTGCTTTGCATCATTTCGCCGGCGACCTCTGCTCGTACCGCATCGCCGTAGCGACGCCGCACCTCTTTCATCGGCACTTTTCCAGCGCGGAAACCGGGTATTTTCACCTGGCCCCGGGCAGATTGCAGTCGGGCTGTAATTTGTTCTTCAAACGCATCGCTGTCGATGGCTATGGTCAAGCGGCGTTCCAACCCGGTTAGAGTTTCAATAGATACATTCATACTTTTGGTGTTCAGCTAAAGGTAAAACAGTAGCGCACTCCCGGAGCAAGAAAGACAGACCTCGTCCACCGTTTTGTCAAAAGGTGCCTCAAAATCAGCCAGCTGCCGGCGCTGCGCAGTTAGTGGCGCGGGATTATGCCCTATTTGTTATCAAAATGGTGGCCATTTACGCTGATCCAGCGCGCCTTTGGAATACTCGATCGCGCTGAATCTTGACCTGTGGACCTATCGCCGCGGCGACGGCACCAAAGACACGTTTGACTACAGAACCGCAGCGGTGAGTTCAATATCCGCAAACTGCCATGCGTTGTCGAAATGCTGACGTACCATGACAGCTTCTTCGTTTTTGCCCTGACTCTCCAAACTTTGGATCAAACCGAACATGGACCAACCGTTGTGGGGATACTGCTCCAGATCCCGGCGAAAAACCGACTCAGCCTGTGGTGCATCACCGCCCGCTAAAAGCGCAGCGCCCAAGGATTGACGGGACGGGTAGTACCAAAAGGGTGGCTCTGTATAAGGAAGCGAATCTTGCTTCGCTACGGCCTCCTCAAAGCTCGCCACAGCCGCGGTGTAATCCCCCGCTCGATAGGCAATTTCGCCCTGCAACAGGTCAATTGCGATTCCAACCAAGGTAGAGCCCGGATAGTCACGGCTGTCTAGAAAACGTACAGAAACATCGTCTATCAGTGGTCGCAGCAGGGCGAGTTCGGCTTTGGCTTGATCCGCCTCGCCTTGCGCGGCGTAGGCCACGCCGCGTGCGTAGTGCCAGACAGACTTGGCAAACATAAACCCTTCATGTGGATGGGGTTCCGCTAGAATTTCATCCCACTTACCAAACCGGACGAGAGACAGCAGCGGTACGGTTCGGAAAAATTCCACCGTCGGAAAGGCTTGCACCTGCTCTACCCGCACGTTCGCCACCACACGACGCGCACTCTCGATGCTCACAGCACTCTGACCCTGCATGGTCGACGCGGCCCAAAGAAAATGAATGTTGTGGGGATAGTAAAGTGCTGGATAGAAGCCCTGAGCGTTACAGGCCGCGATGTACGCCTCGTCCACATCCGCAGCTCGTTGATTGGCTATGGCTGCGTCGTTATACCGGCCGACTCGATAAAAGATATGAGAGGGCATATGCACCAAGTGGCCTGCTCCGGGAACCAGGTTTGCCAGCCGATCTGCTGCCGCCTCAGCTCGCCCGGGATCATTGGATGCCTCAAGCGCATGGATATACAGATGCAAGGCCAAGGGATGGTTGGGCTCAACATCTAAAACGCGGTCCAAGGCGGCAATGACCGCGGAGGTTTCTGGCTTTGCGATGCCATCATCGGACCAGTAGTTCCAGGGCATAGTATTCATCAATGCCTCGGCATAAATCGATGCCGCCGTCATGTCCTCGGGATACGCCGCCGCAAGCTCCCCCATGGCTTCTGCCCAGGCCAGGTCCAGCGGTGTTCGGTCACTGTTGACGTCACCGTCGTATCGATTGGCCAGTGCGCTGATGTAGCCCTGCTCTCTAGGCGTCACATTGCCTTGACGCGCTATCGCCTGCTGCAGCGCCGCATAGGCAGCTTCACGCTCTGCAGGCGCCATGATCACCTTGCCCTTGCTGGTGACATTGATGTTCGGCCCGGTGGCTAACGCTTCGCCCCAAAAACACATGGCGCAGGTTGGATCCAGGGTTTGGGCTGCTCGAAAGCTGCGTATCGATTCCGCATGATTAAAGGCAAAGGCCAGCACCATACCTTGATTAAAATAACGCTGAGCATCCGCGTCTTGGGTCGTAATCGGCATCTCATATTGGCCCATGCCGTCGAATAACGGCGCGCCGGCCCTTTCAGCCAAAGCCAACGACTGGGCGCTGGCTTGGGTTGCTGCACTGGGATCTTGAGTCTCCGGCGTACCGCAGCCAGCGAGCATTAGCGCGACAATCAGCAGCGTGCTCACAGATTTAGTGGTTTTCATGGTGCATCCTTCTTATTCTTCACCAAAAACCATACCTCAAACATCGGATCAATCCATCTTGCATTTTTTCCAATCCACCGACTGACCCGGAACCCATGGTTGCACCAAAACGCCAAACTAAGATACTCGGACGCTCTGGTAATGACCTAAATAGATCGCGGGAGAAGAGGAACATGCAGACAGTTAGACACACTTGGGCCGCCGCCGTCGTTTTGGGTACAGCCCTACTTTTAGGCGGCTGCAACAGAACCGTCGTTGTTGAGACGAATAACGGTCCGATCAAAGGTGTAGACCTCGGTGATGCAAACGTCTTTCGTGGTGTTCCTTACGCAAGCCCGCCATTAGGCGAGTTAAGATGGCGCGCGCCGACACCCCTTCCCGCTTGGCAAGACACACTCGACACCACAGTATTTGGGCCGGCCTGCTGGCAGGACAATTCGGCGGGTAACTCAACCTTCTTATCCAACATGCTCAGCGGTTCGGGCATGCCCGCCTATGGCCAATGGCTGATCGCCCAATTCAGTGGATTCGCCGAAACCTCCATGTCCGAAGACTGTTTGACCCTGAACATCACACGACCCACCGGCCCGAAGATCTCAGATCAGCTGCTACCGGTGATGTTCTGGATTCACGGTGGCGGTCATCAATACGGCTCAGGTGGAGGCATCTACGAATCACCCGGTTTGGCCAATCAGGGCGTCGTCTTGGTCAGCATCAACTATCGGCTTGGTCTGTATGGCTTCCTCGCGCACCCGGAATTGGCAAATGAAGAACCCAACGGCAGCACTGGCAACTACGGAACACTGGATCAAATCGCAGCCCTGCAATGGGTACAAGACAATATTGAACGCTTCGGTGGCGACCCAGACAACGTCACCATCTTTGGTGAGTCCGCCGGCGGCCACTCGGTTGGCCAGCTTATGGCTTCGCCACTGACCCAAGGCCTTTTCCATCGAGCCATTGCGCAAAGCGGGAGCGGATTTCAACAGTTCCAAACCACCGACCAATCCTTGGAAACCATCAGCGGTTTTGAGGCAGGACGGCGGCTGGCCGACATGATGGGTGTCAGCGGTGATCAAGAAATTGAATCGCTGCGCCAGCTGGACACGGACGCCCTCAGAAACGCCGCCGTGTCGCCGGAACTGAATGCCACATTCCACCCCCAAGTGGATGGTTACGTACTGCCCGAGCCCACCGCGCTGACCTTTGCAAAGGGCAACCAAGCTGACATTCCTTTGATGGTCGGAAGCAACGCAGACGAGGGCAGCCTGCTCTATTACTTTGGACTGAGTCCGGTGGACGGCGGTCCGTTCGTTCAGCCGTCGGATATGGGCTCTTGGCAGCAGTTGCTGCAGACAAACTTCCTTGACCAAGCTCAGAACGTGGCTCTGCAGTACCCAGTGGACGACGATGGCGATGTTGTCGGCAATGCGTCAACGATGATGGGTGACACTTGGTTCGGCCGCCACGCCTATTACATGGCCGAGCGCCAGCATGCGGCAGGTGCACCGGCCTATCTTTACTTCTTCGAACGAACCCCGCCGTCTGCGGAACAAACCATTGGCGCCGGTCATGCCCAAGAACTGTTCCCGCTCTTTCAAAGCTGGCTGCCTTTTTGGCCCAAAAATCAGCGAGATGATGAACTTGAACAGGAAATGCAGCGCTATTGGACGACCTTCGCTCGAAGCGGCAATCCCAATGGAGATGAGTTACCTCAGTGGCCTGAGTTCGACCCATTGAAAGCCCAGGAGATGGCGTTTGCGAACGAGCGTTCCTATGCCAGAGGGGTTCAAAGAAAGGCGCGCTATGACGCGATGCGCGACCAGCAAACCAGACGGGAATCCGCCGCGAGATCAGCACTCGAAGCCCGCGCGCCTCAATAACACATCCCGCGCCTCGGATGGGAGCGATCTCGCCGCTCCCATCACAGATCAATCGACTAAGGACGCCACTGCATGCTCAGTCGCGCGTTGATGGACTCACCAACCGTCGCCTGATGGGTGCTGTGGGCATTTGGGAAGTAAGGCTCATCCGCCAAGTTGTCGATATTCAGCTGCACGCTGAGGCGTTCCGATACATCGTAGTAAAAGGCAGCATCAATGCGGGTGTAGCTTGGTAGTACCGCTGTGTTCGACTGGTTGATGAAGCTGTCATCCTGGTAGGTCAAACCCAAACCAAAACCGAGTCGAGGCGTCACTTGGTGAGTGCTCCAGACCGAAAACATGTTTTGGGGCAGTTCGCGAAGCCGTCGTCCTGTGGCACCAAACTCGTCGACCACTTCGCCATCCAAGTAGCTGTAACCAACCGCAACGCCCCAATCATCCGTTAGCTGTCCGTTGACCTGGGCCTCAAATCCTTCGATGGTGGAGTCGATCACATCAAGGGTCGATGGATCACTGTCCGCAACCTGAGGCGAACTGCTCTCAATTTCAAAGATCGCCGCTGACACATTCAGCCGGCCTGAAATATCCCACTTGAGGCCTAGCTCCCTGTTCGAATAGGTATCAGGGTCGAGTTGGTTTTTGTCGCCATTGATGTTCGCAAATTGTTCGCCACTGCGGGGCAAGAAGGATTCGCTGTAGCTGGCATAAATCGAGACGTTTTCTTGGGGTTTGTAGATCAAACCCGCCCGAGGCGAGATTTCACTGTCTTTGCGACTGCGCCGTTCACCCGCATTTTTCACATCCACAACGGATATGTCGAATTCATCAAACCGGGCACCGAGCACCATCTTGACGCTTTCTGAGAGGGTTACCTCGTCCTGCAGATAGACTGACGTCACTTGCACATCGACATGGGTGTCATCGTTTAGTTGACTCGTGAAATCATTGCGGGTCGCATTGCCACTGATGTTTACGCCAACACCCTGGGACAACGCCAGTGGTCGGTTAACCGCAAAGAACTCGTTGTCGTCTAAGGTTGTGTCCCAATAGGCGTTGTATCGATCCTGATTGGAAGTCGTATCGATGTACTCTGCGCCGAACAACAGAGTATGCGTCAGCGAGCCGGCGGCAAATTGCGCGACCGCATTGCCAGACAGAACCAGATTTTCTCGCTGCGTCGTGTCCACATAGCCGTCCAGAGTTACCTGATCGGGCGTTGTGGCCTGATCGTAACCAGAGGCATAAAAATTCTGGTACAGCTTGTCGTAATCCCCATAAAAAACGCTGAAATTACCCTTGATGTCATCGGAAAATCGATGCTGCAACATCGCCTTGAGCAAGTGCGCCTCTAACGTCGTGGTGTTGAGTTGAGGATCGCCAAACACGATGTCTTGGAAGGCTTCAACCGGACGACCATCGGAACCCGTTGGAATGCCGCGATCAATAAACCGCTCGTGATCTAGGTACTCGTAAGACAGATCGACGGTGGTGGCCTCAGTCAGTTCGAGTGTGAGCGTCGGGTTGATGCCAAGCCGGTCACCATCGAAGAAGTCACGGTGATTTTCAAGACTTTCGTAGAAGGCGTTCACTCTAAGCGCCGCATTTTCATTGACATCGATGTTGCGATCCACCTGCACGGAGGTTCCTCCGAAGGTATCGATTGACCCGCCAATTTGAGTGAAGGCTTCGCCCAGAACCCCTTTCTTGGTCACACGATTCAGCACACCGCCGGTGCCTCCCCGACCGAAGAGCAATGCATTCGGTCCTTTCAGTACTTCAACTTGTTCCAGATTATAAAGTGGTCGGTAGTACTGCACATCGTCACGCACGCCATCGACAAAAAAGTCAGCCGTGGATCGCACGCCCCGAAAAACCACCGAGTCTCGATGCCCCTCTCCCTGAGAGGAGTTCAAACCCGGCACATAATTCACGATATCGGTAATGCTGGTATAGCCTCTGCTTTCAATCTGTTCACTGGAAATCACCACAACGCTCTGAGGGACATCGATGATCGGTGTGGGAGTCTTTAGCGCGTTGAGTTGATCTCGATACAGCACCTGTCCCGTCACAACCACTTCATCGATGCTGCTGTCATCTGCCAGAGCACCGGCAGAAAGAGAGCTGGCCAAGCCGGCTAGAACCAGCGGAAGCGACAATTTTGGTCTCACGACAATCTCCATTAACGAATATGCAAATGATAATTATTATCATTTGCATATTCAAGAGCCTTTTCCATTTTTTTGTCTGGACAGCTGAGAAACGTGTGTGCCACGTGTCGAATCGATGGGCGAAGGGGAGCTGTATTGAGCAATCTAGAGAATGACGGTGCCATCGGATGGGCGATTCATCGTTCGGACGCGGCGGA
This sequence comes from Gammaproteobacteria bacterium, assembly GCA_042091155.1. Classification (GTDB taxonomy): domain Bacteria; phylum Pseudomonadota; class Gammaproteobacteria; order Pseudomonadales; family Azotimanducaceae; genus UBA4421. The sequence continues at coordinate 10,666 of JBELHZ010000050.1, read as the reverse complement.
CGGCAACGAGGCATTGTTTGAAAAACGTTGCGCAAGCTGGGTGCTGATAGACTCCGACGCCCTACCCCCTTCGGAGCACGTAACGCAAATCCGTTCGGTAGCGGTTAGCCGCGACAGCGAGCCGCCGGGGCTTCTCAGTCTTCCGTTCCGTCAAGGAACAGATCGGCATAGTCTACCTTCATACCGATATCGTTTCGCATCAGGGTAATCTGCTCGCGATTGGCATACAGACTTTCTTTTCTTTGACCGATTGTTTGCTTGTCGCTGATCGTAATTTTTCGATTCGCTTTCGACTGGGCCAGCAGATCCAATATATGCTTTCGGTTGCTATCGACCAACGACGCCAGTTCGCCGACCGACTCGTCATTTTCTTGGGACAACTCTTCGATAATCGTCTCATCCGCCAATAAGGGATTCAGCACGCCCGAAATCATTTCCTGATTGGCCTCTAAATTTTCTTCATTGAACTCCAACATCTCTTGATTCAACTGCATGACTTCGCGATTGGCTTCGATCAATTGGGCGTTTATTGACACCATTTTCTGGTTCAGCAACATACTACGCCTGTTCAGTTCTGCACTATGGATCAGCAGATCTAACTCGGAACGATCTTTCGCCTCGTCAACGTAGCGGGCTTGTTCCTCGGTCGTGCAATCGTAGGAATCTAGGATAGTCTTGCGACTGCTGAAGATGTCGTCGGTGTTGTGAATGGCAAGCTGTTGATTACCCGAAGAAGCTGCCGCGTAATTGCTCAAGACCATCAGGCGGTTCTCTTCAATATTGGCTCTCGCCTGAAACAGCATGGCTCGGTTATCCAGGATCTTGGAACTGAGCGAGTTAATCGCTTGTTTACGTTCTTTCTTCATCGTCTTCCTCGGTTACAGCCATTGCTGGTAGGTTTCCAGCGTTTTTTCTTCTTATCAAGGCATCTACTTTACGGCGCTTGAAACGCTTGGCTAGACGCGCGCACATCAGCGACACTCAGGAGACGACTTATTGAACCCTATCGTTGGGCCCCCGTAAACGCCTGAATCACTTGTCATTTCTTCCGCAGGATCTAACCATCGAGTGCCCCAGGCAACCTGCGTGCTAGCTTGACGCCACGAGCACGACCAACTGAAACACCAACTCGACTGCATCATCCACACCCGGTATCACCAATACGGCCAAGGCGGTGCCTGCGATAACGGCGCCTATACGTACATAGATGTTCTGCATCATTCCGCCCCTATGGTTGTTCTTGGTGCGGCTTCAAACATCCAGACGTCACCCGAATCGATCGCCTCCGGCGATGTACGAGACGAATACTTTTCATTGATCAAGGCGGTCAACGCTTGCAGCCCGTCCCCGCTTTGGACACGCACCAATTGACGTTCATAACGCACACCGTCAATACGCATTAGCGCACGGCCATCGCGCTCAGCCTGGGCTGGCCAGCTCTTCCAAAGCTTGCCGACCAAGCTGTTCATGTAACCGGACCATACGTAGAGCTTGCCATCTACGGAAGCGGTCCATATGCGTCGTGACTGCACCGGATCAAGCAGCTGCAACTCGATGGTCTGGATTTCATTTGCAAACGCCCAGTCGGGTTCGGCACCGCGGTGCAGTTCACCGGAAACTAGGGCACCACCGGAAAACACACGATTCGGTCCGTCGGCGAAACGCTGTTTGATCGCTGCAGTACTAACAGCGGTCACCAATACCAGCAAGATCCAAAAACCAATGACCCCTATTCGTTTTATCACATTCATCGAGTTTCCTGTTTAGGCTTTGCTATTCACATGAAGAGTGGTCATGGCAGCTTCTATCTCACGCAACCGAGGCTGCATGTCGTCAATAAAATGACCGTGTGTCGGAATGTAAAACAAGTCGTGATCCATACCCCGTAAAGCGATATCAGCACACTGCTCGGGCATGATGAGGCCCAGCTCTGGCGGCGCATCGGCGGGATTCGGTAGCACTGGCGAAATGAGCGCCGTGTACACCGCTCCGGGCATCAGCACATGCAAATCCATGGCTGCAAACTTGGGATCGATGCGCATCCACTCCATCGCGATGAGCAGTGCGTGTTTGGTCGCGCCATAGAACGCCATTTTCGATCGCTTTACGGCACTGGGCAGACTGAGCGAGTTTTCAGACGCCGTGACCATTAAGCGTCCGCGCTGGCCGGTATCCGCCAGTTGGCGACCGTAGGCCTGCGCGATTTTTAATCCAGCAAACAGGTTGACCTCAAACAATCGTGTGACCGCCGAGGCATTTTCCATGTCTTCGTCCAAGACACTGCGCCTAAAGCCGAAGCCGGCATTGGAGCAGACCAAATCCAAACGGTTGGCCACCGCAAAACTCTCCTCGATTAACGCGCTGGCTGCGCCAGGGTTAGATAGATCGCAGGTAAGGGCTGTTGCACCGCTACCAATCGCTGCCACGGTAACGGCCAGACCCTCGCTATCGCAGTCGGCACAAATCACGTGGGCACCGCGCTTACTCAACTGCACCGCGAGCGCTGCACCAATGCCCGACGCCGCACCGGTCACCAGAACCGTTGTGTCTGTGTAATCAACCAAAAAACTCTCCAAAAGGTTCCGTAGTAGTGAAGCGAAATGGAATCAGACGAGATCGTTCAGTCTCTGCCGCCTCGGATCAAACGGCCAGGCAACTGACCGGTATGCTCGCCATCTCGGTAGGTCACAACCCCGCTGCAAATCGTCGCTTTGTACCCGTCAGCGCCTTGCACCAGTCGCTTGCCGCCGCCTGGAAGGTCATAGACCATTTCAGGTTTATGCAGCCTTAAGTTCTCATAGTCGATAACGTTAAAGTCTGCCTTGAAACCGGCTTTGAGCAAGCCGCGGTCATGAAGCCCATACAGTTCGGCTGTATCCCTCGTCATTTTATGGACGATAAACTCCGGCGTCATTCTGGGGCCGCGCTCCCGGTCTCTGGTAAAGTACGACAGCATGTAGGTGGGCACGCTGGCATCCACCAGCACGCCACAGTGCGCACCCCCGTCAGACAATCCAAACACGCTGCGCGAATCCGCAATCAGTTCTCGCTGACCGTCAAGGTGTCCTGGATAACGTCCGAACAGCACCAACAGAGGCGTACCTTCGGCCAACGTATCCATCACCACTTCGAGGGGATCTTGGTTTCGCGCCTTGGCAATCCACGCCACGCTGTCTTGTTCCGTGGGCTCGTAACTCAGCGACTCGTCCATGACCCAAATGGTTTCGTAGTTATTCATCATGCGCACCGCGTCCTTGCTGCGCGGCAGCATTTTTTCTTCCGTCAAGACGCGGGTTCTGAACTCAGGGTCTTTGAGCTTCGCCAGGCGCTCCGCCACCGGTAGATCTTCGATTTCTCGATAGGCCCCATGTTGGCGCATCGGGTTAATGGTGCCTTCTAGAGTCATCAAAATGGATGCGGGACGCGCGCCCACTTGCGGTCGCAAGGTTAGGTTGTCGTTCGCCAGTTCGCTGGCCAGCGACCATATCTCTTTGGAGCCCACACCGGTGAGGGTGGTGATCGGTCTGCCCGTTGTCCGAACAATGTGCTCGATCCATTTCAGCTCATCTGCGCTTTCCAGCCAATCCGAGATGATCTCAATGGTACCGTGATCAAGGTTTTCGAAGGCTTCCCCAATGGTGCACATCTCTTCAGCAGACGCGTTGGTTCCGGGAACCAGATTTCCGGCCTTATCCAGATGACCGTAAAAACGTGATGTTGAGAACCCAAGCGCACCCTGTTCCAGCGCATCGCGGGTGATATCCCGCATTGCCGCCATATCGCCTTCGGTTGCCTCATCGTAGGACCGATCGCCCATCACGTAGTGGCGCACCGCCACATGAGGCACTTGGGTACCAATATCCACAGCATACGGCGTATCGATCGCATCCAAGTATTCAGGAAACGTCTCCCAACCCCACGGGATGCCTTCGTGCAGTGCGGTGCCGGGAATGTCTTCGACACTCTCCATCAGCGACACCAGTTCATCCTGGGTCCCAGGACGGACGGGTGCGAAACCAACCCCGCAGTTGCCCATCACAACCGTTGTCACCCCATGCCAAGAGCTCGGCGTCACTTTCTTATCCCAACAGACTTGACCGTCGTAATGGGTGTGTATGTCAACAAAACCCGGCGTGACCATCAATCCACTGGCGTCAATGTCTTCCCTACCCGGTGCAAGACTGCCCGCCGGTTCGACACTGGCAATTTGATTGCCGTTTACCGCAATATCACCCTTGTACCGAGGCTCTCCCGAGCCATCTATAATCGTCGCGTTACGAATCGTTAAGTCATGCATGCAGCCCCCCATAGCCCGGTCAAAGCAAGTTTTGAAGTAGGGCAACGACGGTACCCCGACTTGGCGCAAGAACCAAGATCTGTTCAACAACACCCTCTTCTCAAATGCGGTACTTTGGTCATTAGCTCATGATTTCTTGATTCGCCGCCTTCACACCGTCATTTGAAATATTTTGATATCGAATAAAAGATAACGTCGCAAAATCTGCATCTGTCTGCATCTGACAGCACGCCCACATCCCCCAGCAAAATGAAGATTCATGCAAAACCCATTGTATTTGCGTGATTGTAATCTGCTCAATCGCGGTATCATGATGAACTTAAATGTAACAAAAATGTTGCAGACTGTGTCGTCGTTGTTACCCTAAGTGCATCGTGTGAACGATATGTATACAAATCTAGGGAGAGAGATATGACAAGGCTTAAAGCTTTGCACCGCATCGGTGCGACGGCTGCGGCGGCCCTTCTCGCGTTTTCGTCCTTTGCTCAAGCAGAAGATGAACAGCGTATCGAAGAAGTCGTCGTCACTGGTTCCTTTATTAAAGGCACACCGATCGATTCAGAGTCACCGGTAACTGTGTTGGATAGAGACCAGCTGACTCGCCAGGGTTCACCCAGCATCGTAGAAATTGTGCGTCGTTTGAGCGCCAGTTCCGGTGTGGATGGCGAATCCAACCAGTTCCAATCAAATGCCTCTGAGGGTGTTGCCAATATCAACATTCGAGGCCTGGGCCCACAGCGTACTCTCGTACTGCTCAATGGCCGTCGCCAAACACCCGTGCCCCAGCGGCTACCCGGTGGTCGATTTGTGGACGTTAACGCGTTCCCACGAATGGCTATTGAAAGGGTTGAAGTGCTTAAAGAAGGTGCAGCGGCAACCTACGGTTCCGACGCTATCTCAGGTGTTGTGAACTTCCTAACGCGCAAAAATTTCCAAGGACTGCAGTTTTCTGCGTCACATCAGGACATTGCTGACAGTGATGGCAATCAGGAATTTGGCGCCATCTTCGGTACTCAGCTTGGTGAATTTGACTGGGTAACGTCGTTCGGTTACGAGACTCGAAGCGAGCTCAGCATGCGTGATCGCGACTTCACCACTCAGCCTTACTCGGTGAACCCCCAAGGCGGTTTCTCGAGTATCGGTCACCCTGGTGTTTACTTTATGCCTTCAGAGGCTGGTAGCACCTTTGGTGCGTTGCCGGGCCTGTCGGCTAACGGCACCAAGGACCCAAATTGCGAAGCCCTTGGCGGCGTCGACAACAGCTTGTTCTGCCGATTTCGATACACCGACTTCGATAATTTGATCGAGGAAGAAGAGCGTTATCAGCTATTCAGCGAACTGAACGGCGAACTGGCCAACGGCGTTGGCGTCCACTTGGAAGTGCTGTATGCCAAAGTCGACGTACCACAGTGGAAGACCTCACCTTCTTATCCACCTCAGGCATTATTCGGCGACATTCAATACATGCCGGAAGATCACCCTGGTTTGGTTGCCATGGCTACCCAATATGACCAGTTTGACAAATACGTGACCGTTCAAAATGACGCAGACGGCAACCCAATTGCGGGCACCGGTGAAGGCGCAACCTTCTACGGTCGTATTGCCGGTGTCACGGGCTTTCTGGGCAGCGGCGTTGGGCGCAAATCCAAGCGAGAATACGACACCTATCGTGTAGCGGCAGCTTTTGATGGCGAGTTCGACAATGGGGTTGGCTGGGACGTTGGTATCACATACTCCAACAGTGAAAGTGAGCTGGGAGGCGTTGACGCACAAATTGGTCGCACCAAGCTAGCATTCAGCGGCTTTGGCGGTAACTCTTGCGGGGCGTCATTAGACACTCAAGGCAACATCGTTCAAAACGGCGCGGTAGCCGGTCAAGGCGGATGTCTCTATTACAACCCGCTCTCAAATGCGATTCAAACGTCTTACGCACAGGCAACGTACGGATTCCAGAACCCAGACTACAACCCTGCTGTGGCTAACTCTATGGAAGTACTGCAATACCTTGATGACGAATCTATAACCCGCTCAGAAAGCTCGTTGCTGGTTTTGGATGTGGTATTCCAGGGCGACTTGTTTGACGGTTCCGCGGCATGGGCAAGTGGTTATCAGTATCGCAAGATTGATTTGCAATCCGATCTAGATGATCGAATCAACGTAGCCATAAATCCATGCCCTTTCGTCGGCCAAACCGATTGTTCCGCACAGACCGGTCTGCGTAGCTTCTTGGCCGCCGGCCGTGAAGTCGATGCCGATCAAGACGTTCACTCACTGTTCTTCGAAACAGCGATGGATATTAACGATGACCTCGACCTCCAATTGGCCGTTCGTTACGAGGACTACGGTAGCTCTACTACTTTCGATCCGAAGTTGGCAGCCCGTTATACGATTAACGATCTGATCACCTTCCGTGGTTCCGTGCAGACGACGTTCCGTGGCCCAGACCTCGACGCGATCAACGAAAGCCGTGTGACCGCTTTGTCTTACGTTGGCCCAACCGCAGCGTTTAAGGCGATTGACTACATCGGTAATGCAGATGTCGAACCAGAAAGCGCGTTCACCTACAACGCCGGTTTCATCGTCAAGCCTTTAGAAGGCCTGACAGTGACTCTGGACTACTGGAATTATGACTTCGACAACCCAATCGTTACAGAAGACTTCAATGCTCTCGTGTCTGCGTACGCTGCCGGTGGCGATGCCAAAGCAGCAGTGCAGTCGCAGATCTTCTGTACTGGTGCCGGTAACGATGGCTCTTGTGCCGCATCAGGTATCGAGCGAATTGAATCCCAGACAATCAATGGACCGTCCATTGAAACGTCGGGCATCGATTTGTTCGTCGACTACCAAATGGAAATGGGTGCTGGTATCGCGAGCCTAGGTCTCGATATGAGCCATACACTTAAGTATGAGCAAGACGCTTACTTTAAGGGTGGTGTTTTGGTTTCAGATGCGTATGACGCAGCAGGGTTCCTGAACGGTGGCCGCGGTGCCCGCCCACTACCTGACCTAAAAGGTCGCGTATTTGGTGAGTACAACATCGACGTGCACAACTTCTTGGTTTACGTAAACCACATCACTTCTTATGAAGATGAGCGTTACGCTGGAACCACTGTTGATTCACAAACGACTTATGATCTTCACTACCAATACAGCTTCATGGACGATGCCGCGCGTTTGACGGTTTCTGCTATGAACGTAACGGACGAAGAACCACCATTGGCTCGCCTCGACCTAAGCTATGACGGCTATACGCACAGCGCGTTTGGCCGCATGATCAAGGTTGGTATCGAGTACACGCTGGGCGAAGGTTAATCTTCTAACGCCACGTGGCTCTGACCTTGGTTAGAGCAGGAAAACGCCGCGAAAGCGGCGTTTTTTTTTGCCCGCTATTCACGAGTTTAGGGCTGGATGAAAATGCAAGAATTTCGCCGAAGCGTCAGCCACTCGACATCGTATCTTTTGAAGATTGACACTGGATGTCCCCCAGAGGTTAAAGACGCAGAACGCGCACGGGGAACAGCGACGCGTTGATGACCGTTGCTGGGCAATCATCGCGTTTGATCTGCAAACAAACATCGCTGCAGATCAACAGGTAAAATGGGGTGGACGATGGGGCTTGAACCCACGACCGCCGGCATCACAAGCCGGAGCTCTACCAACTGAGCTACGCCCACCATTCGAGCGCGCAAGTATAGGGCCGTCATCGCATAGACGCTAGGCCTTTGATCGATTCAGCGGCAAATACCTGCATTCGTTTGGGTCCAATGGCGCGCCCGGCAGGACTCGAACCTGCAACCCTCGGCTTAGAAGGCCGATGCTCTATCCAGTTGAGCTACGGGCGCGTTGTGCTGAACCCGTGTCCTTGAAGTGTCCTTCCGATATGGCACGAACGGTCGCTTCTTTAAGGCGTAATTGGTTTGACCAAATCACTCCTTCGACACATAACAACGGGCAACGTCCGCTTTTTGAAACGGCACCCTGCGCGCGGCGACATCTTAACGTATTTCGATCGATAGTGGTCGTTCTATGCCCGCCCAATGGCATTTGCTTTAGTACCCAGTGCTCGGGCTTCAGGCAATAAACGGTTGACCCCGAACCGCCTGAATGAATGTATGAGCACTGAGTGCCGAATAGGCAGCGGCAAACACGATCACCAAGGTGCAAGCGAGTCGTTTAGAGAGGTTCGAGGGTAACAGTAAGGCAAAAAGGGGAATCGCCTGCATTGCGTGCATGCCGAAAAAATGAGCAACTCGGAGATCGCCGCCATCAGTGGCCCAATTGAACAGCCAAATACCGTTTGCATCGGTCTCTGCAGCACCGACCCAATGACCCGCATGGCCACCCAGATAGCTTCCAGACCCACCTCCTAGGACAAACGTCAGTACGAGGCCAACAATAATCGCCAGCACCATCGGATCGTTTTTCGCGTTGGCTCGACCAATGACCCAAGCAAACCAGACAGGACCGGTGACCAACCAAGTGGCTCCGATACCCATCAGCGAATACATGATCGCGTGGAATGGCGTCGTGACGTTGAAGTGTGAGGCTTCACCCAGCGAACCCTGAACCGCGATATATGCCGTTTCAACTACCGCGACAAGTGCGAGCGAGACAGCCATCAGATAGCCACCCCGGGTCAGAAAGTATCCGACGGGAAGATAACGGCTAAAGATCAACAACGTGGCAAAATAGATCGCCAGCGACAAAGAAAACTTGAACGGTTTTGCCCAAACCGATACCCCATTAAACATTCGTTCGTCTACCGCTGCGGCCAACAGACAAAACACCGCAAAACCCAGCAGTCCAACCGCGGTGAACAACCAAACAGGAATACAATCACAGTAGGAGCGCAAACGGTCTAGGGACAATTCATCAGTCCAAGATTGGCCTTGCATAATCAGGCCTCGTTAACTTGCGAACGACGCGCAGCGCGATAGGACAGTTTGACGACCCAGTAGAGAACAAGCCCCCCGGGGCCGGCCATAAAAGTAGCCAAAAGACAGGGAATCAGAACAGGGTGATGAATACCCTCTGCCTGAGCGTCTTTCACTACCCAAGCACCAACAAACAAATCGAAGGCTAGGTAGTGAATCCACCCCGCAAGCGCTAGCTCCGAAACGGTGAAGAGCGACATGACCCCTGCCAAGGAACCGAACCCAGCGTCGCCAGGGGCCAGCGAAATGCTGCTCGTCATGAGCCAAATGTAGAGGCTGCCGATCATTAGTGGCGCAATGACTGGGGCGACCCAATCTCGGGTAATATGCCAACGCGGGGCTAGCAAAAGTCCGAGCCAGCCGATCATCGCGAGACTGCCACAAAGACTGAACAGTTGTTCAAGGTTCACAGACGATTTCCTCCTAAAAGCCTTTCAGCAAAAAAGCATACCCCTGCCAACAGCCTATCAAACAATATTTTTGTACCCGTGGAGAAGTCAGAGACGATAAGAATCCAAACTGCCGACTTCCTCACACCTCAGAAAGACATCAAATGCATAACATTAGGGAAAAGGATGAGAAAGCGACCTAGACCGACAGAATGTAGGCCACGGAATCGTCGCGGGCAGAACAGTTTTCCTGACTCTGGAATCGACGAAACCCCCGTGGGATTCCCGGAACGTTGAATCGATTCGTAACGTGAAACCTGTACAAACCGAAGAAAGAAGTGGTCGGGGTAGAGAGATTCGAACTCCCGACATCCTGCTCCCAAAGCAGGCGCGCTACCAGACTGCGCTATACCCCGAAGAGATCCAATGAAGACACTGAACTTCAAGGGGGCGATCATACTGACCTGCCAAAAGCCGGTCAAACACCTTCGGTGACTTTCCGGGCTTTATATCGAAGATTAGGAGAAATCATTCAACATTAGGCGAACCCTGCCGGCGGTAGTAGTATGTGCTTCTTCCCCACGGCGTTACCGGTCTGGCCTTGCGAGTCCCCATGCGTCTCTCAGCCTGGAGCTTCTATGACAGCGCAAATACTCGACGGAAATGCCTTAGCCAAGAGCATTCGTGAGAGATTGCGCGTGATCGTCAAGCAGTGGTCGAATCAAGGTCATAGGCCCCCCGGGTTGGCGGTCATCCTAGTCGGTGAAGACCCTGCCTCGGCGGTGTACGTCAAAGGTAAGCGCCGTGACTGCGCAGAGGTCGGCGTCTATTCAAAAGCCTTGCATCTCGATGCAGATATTGGCCAGGCAGAACTGGAAGCGCATATCGACGAACTGAACGCTGATCCGGCGATTGACGGGATTCTCGTGCAAAGCCCGCTATCGCCTCACCACGACGAAGACAGAATCATAGATCGCATCTTGCCGAACAAAGATGTGGATGGATTTCATGCGTACAACATAGGGCGTTTGGCACTGCGCCGCCCT
>JBELHZ010000049.1:0-20209 GCA_042091155.1 Gammaproteobacteria bacterium | reverse complement strand
GCCAACAGCGGCCTGACCAAGCTGGAGCGCGAAATGATCGCGGTGGTCGTTTCCTCGATTAATCGCTGTTTTTATTGTTTGACCGCGCACGGGGCTGCGGTCCGCGAACTGTCCGGGGATCCCATCCTGGGAGAACAGCTGGTGATGAACTACAAGGCAGCTGACCTAGCGCCCAAGCAGCGTGCCATGCTCGATTTTGCTGCCCTGCTCACCACGGCCAGCGCGACGGTTGAGGAGGCGGACCGCCAAACGCTTCGAGACCACGGCTTCAACGACCGCGACATTTGGGATATCACCAGCGTCGCCGCATTTTTCAATATGACCAATCGTGTTGCCAGTGGCACCGCCATGGTGCCCAACGCGGAATATCACGGTCAAACCCGCTAACAAGATTCACCCCTGCTGGGGCGGGGGTTTGATGCGGTAGGGTCCGCATTTTCATCTTTCGTTCACTCGACGTTTGAAATCTTGTGGTCTTTCATCGGAGCCACGCTATGACTCGTCTTATGACATCCTTGATTACAGGAGCATTGCTGTTTGGCTCAGGCCTAACCCATGCCATTGAATCCTTGGCCTTCAACGTGGTGAACACGAGCAACAACATTGAAGTACGTCGCTATGCGCCGCATCTGCTGGCCACCGTCCGGGTTACCGGTGATTTTGACGACGCGGGCAGCGTAGCGTTCCGGCCGCTGTTTGATTTCATCAGCGGTGACAATGCCAGCAAGGAAAAAATTGCGATGACGGCCCCGGTGCTGCAACAACCCGACTCTGAGAGCGGTCGATGGCTGGTGTCTTTCGTGATGCCCAGCGACTTTGATCGAGAGTCCTTGCCCGTGCCGTCTTCTGATGTGGTCAGTGTTTCGGAACAGCCGCCCATGCTGATGGCAGTCCTGCAATATCGGGGCGGATGGTCTCAGTCGCGCTACCGCGAACACGAGGCAAAACTGATCGGTGCCATGAGCGACATGTCACTGACGGCCTGTGGCGAAACACGCTGGGCGCGTCATGATCCACCGTTTATGCCGTGGTTTATGCGCAAGAACGAGATTCTGATCCCGCTGTGTGACCCAACGGTGGAGCTGTGAGCAGACCCTACCAAGGAAGCGTTTGGCCATTGAGCGTCAGAAATTGCCCCGACTGACCGCTGTCTAGTGACTCGACCAACAGCTTAAGCTGCCGAGCGCAGGCTGCCGCGCTCTGCACCGGGGCTTTGCGCGTCTTTGTAAAGGCGCGCGAAAGATTGGTTACCGTCGTACCCGGATGCACTGCGACGATGACCGGCGCACTGCGCCAGCGAGCGCACTCTATCGCCAGACATCGCACACCCATGTTCAGGGCCGCCTTGGACATACGATACCCATACCAGCCGCCCAAGCGATTGTCCTCGATGCTGCCCACCTGCGCCGATAAAAATACCGCTCGCATATCGTCTGAACGCAACTGGTTAGCCAAATTGGAAAAGGCCGTTAACGGACCCAGCGCATTCACTTGGTAATCGAACTGCAGCTTGCCCGACGAAAGTTGTCTTAAGGTCTTCTCCGGTTGGCCGTGAGCCCCGGCGAGAATACCCGTACAACTGATCCACCGATGGATGGGCTGATCGATCTGGTCGGCCAGCGCCGCGATCGACGCAGGGTCGGACATGTCTAAGTGCAGCCAACGAATGAGAGGAGAAACACTGCTGACCTCGCAGTGGTGGGTGGCATAGATGCGGGTAATGTCGGGCGCCGACACGTACGCCTCAAGCAGCGCTCGTCCAATACCGCCCCCGGCCCCAAGAATCATCACGTTCATACTCACACTCTCTTTATTACGCTCACTGTCTCACTTACAAATTAACCAAAACATGGTCAAAGTGGCGTGATTTAGCTTTTCTGCCCAAATTGTCTAAAAATATGTTGACTTTACTGGCTACAGAGCAGATTTTGGTTGGACATGTTCAACTTTAAGAGCGACCAGCTATGACACAATCTAGACGAGACTTTATTAACTCGGGAATCGCACTTTGGGCCGCTTCCTTGATCCCCTCTGTATCCGTCGCGGCAGGGCCAGCAGAATTGCAAGAGACAGATCCTATCGCCATAGCGCTGGGATACAAGAAAGACGCCAGCGCCGTGGACACCGCCAAATACCCTAAGCGGGCCGGAGACGCAGGCGCCACGCAATTTTGCAGCAACTGCGCGCTGTATTCTGCCGGCGAGAACGGGCTTGGCGGCTGCACGGCGATCCCGGGCAAGCAAGTCGCCGGCGCGGGCTGGTGCAACGCCTGGATTCCAGCCAGCTAACGCTACTATTTTTTACTAATGAGGCAACATCTCATGGAAAGACTCACTATCGGCGCCGTCGCCAATCTTACCGGCGTGCCCACGCATACACTGAGAAAGTGGGAAAGCAGGCACTCCATTGTGACCCCGAACCGGAGCGAGTCCGGTCGACGGTTTTACACCAACGAACACGTTCAGCGACTGCTCCTGGTCAAGCGCCTGATGGGCGAAGGACACTCCTTGGCGGAACTCGCCAGGCTGGATAATGACGAACTAGACATTCTTGCCGTACGGCACGAACAAAGCCGGGCGGCCAATCATGATGGCGGAGCCGACGTTGTTGGACTGAACCTGACGACGCTATTTGAACGTGCCGAACCGTCGCTGACGCCATCCTTCAGTGGATTTTCACAAACCCTGGAAAAATGGTTGGACCAGCCCCAGCACGTCAAAAACAGCAAGCATGGCACTCTGGTCGTAGAGAGCGACACGCTGCCTGATGCCGTGGTCGAGCGTCTTGTCGCACTGCGCAACCGGCATTATCAAAGAGTCGTCGTGATTTACGCCTTCGCCCCGCGCCGAATTGAGCAGTTGCTGGCATCCCATGGCATTCAGGCCGTTAAGGCACCTGCAACCTCAGAAAGGATTCGCTCTTACCTGAGCGTCGATGTTCCAGAGGTGGTCAGCACCGACTACCAGGTCGGCGTAAGCGCATTCGATCAGGAGCAGCTGTCTCATATCGCCAATATGATGCCGAGCTTGAACTGCGAGTGCCCAAACCACATCGCTAAGCTCCTCATCGATATCAGCGGTTTCGAAAAGTACTGCATGCAGTGCATCGACGATGACCCGTCCCAAAGCGCCCTGCACGGCCAGTTGGCCGATATGACGGCTCATGCGCGCTCGATCTTTGAGGCTGCGCTGCGCTCAGTGGCACTGGCTGACGGGCTGGATTTGGAATCCTTGCCCACGCAAACCAAGCACTGATTATCCGCCAAAAAAAAGGCCCTTACGGGCCTTTTTTTCGTCTGTTCTTGCCTACCCCTATGGGATGGGCAGGTACCCGTCTTCCTTACCCTTGGTGAACACACCTACGGCGTCATGAGCGTGTAGACTTTCATGGTGCTCAATACGCACCCAGAAATCTTCCCAACGACCATCGTCACTCAGCGTCGTTTTCAGCCGGCGTCCTGCGTCTTCTACGAACATCAGATTCTTGCCGTTCAGGCGTGCAAATTCCTGTTCATCTTCGCGCTTCACGGCACTTTGCACCGGCGTCTTGAGGGCTTCTTCAACGTGATCGATCAACTGAGTGATCGGTAAATCTTCTAGGGTGTTGTCCAAACGCGCCATAATCTTTGCGGTGCTGCGCTGGCTATGAGGCGTGGCCAAGATGCCTTCTTCGGTGCCCAACCAATCGTTAACGGATGCGATGCTGACATCACCGTCGGCACCAAAGTCCTTTTTGAACTGCTCTTGGATCAGCTGTCGCGCCAAGGCTGCGGAACAAGGGCAGGTGGACGAATACTGAACCTCTACAGAAAGCTCTAGGGCAATCTGGCCCTTGATCAGCGTGCCTTTGACCATAACGGGATAGGAAGCCCAGCCCACGTTGTCGCTTAACAATGCCCGGCGACGAACAAAGTGGTCGAATTCAAATTGCACAAACGCATTGGTGCTTAGGTCATGGTGCGATTCCAGTATGGAGCCCAGCAGCATTTTGAGACCAGAGGCGGTCAGCGGTCGAGTGGCCGCATGCTCATCTAGCATCAGATACAGCCGTGACATGTGAATGCCCTTGGCCAGCGGGTCGGCTAAATTGACGTAGACCTGAATATTGGCGTGAACGTCTCTGGTTTGATCGCCGTCCTTTACTTTTAACGGCTGATGAACGTTGCTCATACCAACCCAGTCCAGTGTTGCTTGGGCTTCAGACAGCGCGCGGTTGGCGATGTCTGGCATGTCGGGGACGGAGACCAGCTTTGCTGTACTCATAATAAATCCTGATGAGGTTTGATGTAAGCAATCAGGCTACGTAGCAATCAGTCAACGGAACGTGAACGCCGGACATTGGGGCTCTGACTCTTTAGCGACTCTTCGTAGGCGGAGCAGCGACAGAAAATCGCCCGAGCTAGTTGGCCTGCAGTTCCTCATCGCTTAATGCCCGCGCTTGCTCCGGCACCAGCACCGGGATGCCATCGTCTATCGGATACGCCAACCGACTGGCGGTACACCACAGCTCTTGCTGTTCCCGCTTCCATTGCAGCGGGGCCTTGGTCACTGGACACACGAGCAGCTCAAGCAGTTTCGAATCCATCAGATACCTCGCGCGCCAGCAAAGGGATCGTTGAGTACGATGGTTTCGTTCCGGTCAGGCCCAGTGGAAATAATGTCCACCGGTGCGCCGACAGCCTCTTCAACCACACGAATGTAGTTTTGCGCCGCGCCGGGCAGGTCGGCTACCTCGCGAACCCCAAGGGTATTCTCTTGCCAGCCTGGCACTTCTTCGTAGATCGGCGTCACACCGTCGTAAAATTCACTGCCAAAATTCGGCCCGCTGTCTTTGATGCCATCATCGTCGTAGCCGACACAAATTTTAATGGTATCCAAACCGTCCAGGACATCGAGCTTGGTCAAACATAGACCGGAAATGCTGTTCACCTGTACGGCCTGACGCAGTGCTACCGCATCGAACCAGCCACATCGCCTCGGCCGGCCCGTAGTGGACCCAAATTCGTGACCACGTTCGGCCAAACCAGCGCCAATGTCGTCAAACAGTTCCGTAGGAAAGGGCCCTGAACCAACGCGTGTTGCATAGGCTTTTGTAATACCCAGAACGTAGTCCAGATAGCGCGGGCCGAAACCCGTGCCGACGGCGGTGCCGCCTGCGGTGGTGTTGGAAGACGTCACGTAGGGATAGGTACCCAGATCGACGTCCAACATCGCTCCCTGAGCGCCCTCGAACAGGATGTTCTTGCCCTGCTCACGAAGATCGTGCAGCAAGGGCACCACATCAACGGACATCGCTTTCATTTGGTCGGCGATACTCGCGCAATGATCTAGGGTCTCAGTAAAATCTAAGGCCGGCTTTTTGTAATACTGGGTGAGCATGAAGTTGTGGTATTCCATCACCTCGGCCAAACGGTCCGAGAAGGTCTGCCAATAAAACATGTCGCCCAACCGCAGGCCGCGACGAGCGGCTTTGTCTTCGTAGGCCGGCCCGATACCGCGGCCCGTGGTTCCGATTTTCAATTTGCCACGCGCCTCTTCGCGAGCCAGATCCAGCTCTACGTGGTGGGGCAAGATCAGCGGGCAGGCCGGAGAAATTTTCAGCCGTTCGCGCACAGGCACTCCACGCGCTTCAAGCGTCGTGATTTCTTTCAGCAATTCGTGGGGCTCAAGTACTACGCCGTTGCCAATCACACATTGGACGCCTTCATGCAAAATCCCCGAGGGAATCACATGCAGTACGGTCTTTTCGCCATCAATAACAAGCGTATGCCCAGCATTGTGACCGCCCTGAAAGCGCACGACCGCATCCACTTGATCGGTGAGCAAGTCGACAATTTTACCCTTACCCTCATCGCCCCACTGGGTACCAATAACGACTACATTGCGACCCATGTCATTCCTTTCACTTGTTTGCTCTCTCCAGTTTCGTACGTGATCTGTTTCAGACGCGCAGGCGCAAGATTGCCTCAGACAGGCCAATACTGACGCCTCGTCACTATTATCTTGTGTACTGTTGTCGGTTTCTACTGCTCTGGGACGGTTTCGCCTACGGCCTGTGGTGTCCAATTCCCGTGATCCTGCACCAGAATGCCCTCGCATCCTAGAGGCATGGACTCGGTTTCAGTCACCGCTACAACCACGCGGTGCCCTTTGGCGCGAAGCGCCTGCACCGCCGAAGCGAGACCATCTCGCGATTCCGACGCACTATATGGCACAAAGTACCCGCTTGGCGACGCGACGCTGTTGGTCATCAGCTGCTTCAAGTTCATATCGAACCCGGTGGCCGCTCGACCGCGCCCAAATACTTCGCCGACGCCATCGTAACGCCCGCCTTGGGCCAGTGCGCTACCGTGCTGAGGATGATAGACCGCAAAGACCGGTCCGTTGTGATAGCCATAGCCTGATAATTCAGACACATCGATGCGCAAATCCACCTGCGGGTGATTATTCCTAATCAGTTCGGCCAGCGCCCGCAACTCGTCCAAGGCAGCCAAAACAGGCTGTGGCGCGCGCTGCAGCAGGTCTCTGGCAACAGGCAGAATATCCATATCGCCCATTAAGTCAGGCAAGGCGGCGAGCATGTTAGCCGCGTCAGAGTCATCGAGTAGCCCCCGAATATCGCTGGCGCCCTTGCGCTGTATGCAGCTGAATAGTTGGCCTTGGTTCGCCTCATCGAGGCCACCTTCTTCGATCAAGCGTGCGACGAGGCCGCGATAGATACCCATATGTCCAAGCAGCAGCACGGGCGCGTGCATGCCGGCAGCTTTCAGTGCTTCCAGCATCAGACCGATGACTTCTGCATCGGCCCCAATACCGGCGGCTCCAAATATTTCCGCGCCAGCTTTCAACGGAACTCGCGAGGTTTGATTGCCTTGAGGGTTGGCAAAGACCACTGGGCCCGCATAGCATAGGCGCTGAATGTTTTCGCTGCGGCGACTGTGGGCATCAACACGCACCGCCTGAGAGGTCATGTCAGCCCTGACGCCCAACTGCCGTCCACTGGACTGATCAACAACTTTCAGCGTTTGCAGAT
Source organism: Gammaproteobacteria bacterium (assembly GCA_042091155.1). Classification (GTDB taxonomy): domain Bacteria; phylum Pseudomonadota; class Gammaproteobacteria; order Pseudomonadales; family Azotimanducaceae; genus UBA4421. The sequence goes on along the minus strand of JBELHZ010000049.1, from coordinate 13,177 downwards.
CGAGGTCCTCGCCACTACCTACCAGTAGGGCGTCTAAGTATTCGATTACTGGCGGTTCTATATAGTCGTAACCCCAACTGACAAACACGTCCAAGACTTTACGACGCAGACCCTCCAGTTCCCATGCATGGGGAGGCAATACCTCGTCTACCCCCTTGGGGAGGCGCCAATGTGTACTCATACGTTAAGTGGCCTGACCTACTGGATCGTTTCGCTGGCAATCATTTTGCGGTTCCGCTCTCCAGATATTTGAAGAAGTCGCTTTCCGGATCAAGCACCAGCAGGTCGCCCTTGTCCTTAAAGACTTCGCCGTAGGCATTGATGCTTCGATAAAACCCATAAAATTCAGGGTCTTGGTTGAAGGCGCCAGCGTATACCTGAGCGGCTTTTGCATCGCCGTCACCGCGCAAAAGCTCGCTTTCGCGATAGGCTTCCGCCTCAATCACAACCGCGTCACGATCGGCTTTAGCGCGAATAGCCAGCGCCTGCTCTTGGCCTTCAGCGCGATACTGACGTGCTTCAATTTCTCGCTCGGAGTTCATGCGCTCATAGACGGTGGTAGACACTTCTGGCGGCAGGTCGATTTTCTTAACTCGCACATCGACCACTTCCAAACCCACAGACTCGCGCATCACCCGGTCTAGGTCGGCGCGCAGCTCACTCATCAGCTGATCTCGCTGCCCTGAGATGACTTCGTACATCTCACGCCGGCTGATTTGGTTACGCAAGCCTTCATTGACCCGTTCTTGGAGCAGGCGCTGGGCCCGACGCTCATCAAACGATGTGCCGGTGTAGAAGCGCTCAATGTCGGCGACTCGCCATTTCACAAAGGAATCCACAATCAGCGGCTTTTTCTCCAGTGTGTAGTAAGTCTCACCCTGAGAATCCAATGTGAGTACGCGAGCATCAAATTTTTTGACCTCTTGCGCGATTGGCAGTTTGAAATGCAGTCCGGGCTGGATACCGGCATCAATCAAGTTACCGAATTCCAGCAGGATGGCTTTTTCGGTTTCCATCACCCGATAGGCCGATTGGTTCAGCAGTCCCACCCCAACGAGCAAGAGGGCTGCAAAAAGAAACGATTTCATAGGCATCAAAATTTCTCCACTAAAACGCTAAGCTTAGTTACCGACGCCGCGTTGGCGGCTGTTGTTGGTTCGGCCCGTACTCAAGTCACGACGCAGCTGATCTAGGTCACGGCGCAGCGCCTGCACATCTGTTGAGTTACCGACGGTCGTATTCGCCTGCCCCAACTTGTCCAGGGGCAGGTACATCATGTTGTTCCCGCCTTTCACATCGATCATCACTTTGCTGGAGTTCGAAAACACCTTTTCCATCGCGTCGATATACAACCGGTCCCGAGTCACTTCCTTGGCCAGTGAGTATTCGGTCAACAGCTTCTCAAAGCGTTGCGCCTCACCCTCGGAACGAGCAATCACTCGATCGCGATAACCTTGGGCTTCTTCCAATTGACGCTGGGCTCGACCTCTCGCTTCTGGCACCACTTGCTGGGCGTATGCTGTGGCTTGGTTAATGAACTTCTGCTGATCTTCCTTGGCTTTTTGAACGTCGTTAAAGGCGTCCTGCACCTGTATCGGCGGCGCGCTGCGGTCAATGTTCACCTTGGTCACATCGATACCAGCGCCATAACTGCGCAGATAGGTTTGCAGACGCTCTTGCACTTCTATTGCAATTGCCTCCCGGCCATCGGTGATGACTTGGTCCATAGAAGCCGAACCCGCCACATGACGCAGCGCGCTCTCTGTCGCCTGCGCGAGACTGTCTCGAGGCTCACGCACATTGATCAGAAAATTTGGGGCGCTATCAATCACCCACTGGACGGTCAGGCTGATGTCCACGATATTTTCGTCTTCGGTCAGCATCAACGCCTGATGACTGTGCGACTGCACCTGAGTGACGTTGACGATATCCACCTGGTCGATTAGAGGCGGATTCCAGTGCAGACCCGGACCCACTTCATTCGGCAACACTTCACCGAAGCGGAAAATGACCCCGCGTTCCTGTTGATCCACCTGATACACGCCCGCAAAGGCGTACAGACCGAGCGCCAAAATGACCAGCAAACCCATCGAGCCACCGGAAAGGCCACTGCTGGATCCTTCTTTTTTGCCGCCACCACCGCCACCGAACAGGCCTGAAAGCTGGCCTTGCAGCTTTCGGATAGCCTCGTCGAGATCCGGGGGGCCGTCATTGTTGTTGCCGCGATTTCCCCAGGGGTCTTTGTCACCACCGCCTGATTCGTTCCACGCCATAGCTTTACTCCGATGTTTTAATTTGTTTTTGAACCCGACATCGGATTCAAAGCGACCACATTTTCCCTCAACCGACACACAGTCCGTGAGGGTTAATTGTACTTTCCTCACCTTAGACTGAGGGCTTTCGAGCATTTTAAAAGGCTGTCGTCTTGGCCTAAGCTGGGCTTTATGTTTCCACTTGCACCTGGCGCTGACGCATTTGACCCAACAACTTCTCGTCTGCCTGTACTGTAAGCTGCACGCTGCCATCTGTCAGCATTGTTTCGTCCAGAACCGCCCCCGACTGATAAAGCCAAGCCCTATTTTTACCATCCTCGGGTGTGAGTAGCACCCGGTGGGGAGCAACAACCCCCAACGCCGTGCCGATACGGTCCATCAACTCTGTCACCCCTTGACCGGTAATCGCCGAAACCCGAGGGGTGTTCGCCAGAGCGTCAATTTGCTGGGGGCTCATGAGGTCAGCCTTGTTCATAACAACCAGTTGGGGCACTTTATCGGCACCGATTTCCGCCAGTACGGCTTGAACCTGCTCGATACGCTCGTCTCGTTGGGAGTCGGCTCCGTCAACAATGTGCAACAGCAGGTCCGAATGGACGACTTCTTCCAAAGTCGCCTTGAACGCCTGGACCAGCGCGTGGGGCAAGGCACTGACGAAGCCGACGGTATCCGTCATCACCACATCACCGGCCCCTGGTACGTCGATTTTGCGGGTGGTTGGATCCAACGTCGCAAACAGCAGGTCCTCGGCAAACACGTCAGCATTTGTGACGGCATTGAACAACGTAGATTTCCCGGCATTGGTGTAGCCCACCAAGGATACGGTCGGTGTACCCGTACGATTTCGTCCCCGTCTATTTTGCAGCCGGCGACGGGATACGTCGTGCAACTTTTGTTCCGTCACCTTGACGCGCTCGGCCAACATTCGCTGATCCAACTCGATTTGTTTTTCACCCGCGCCACGCATCCCGATACCGCCTTTTTGTCGGTCCAGGTGAGTCCAGCCACGCACCAAGCGCGTTTGCGCATGCTTGAGCTGAGCAAGCTCAACCTGCAGTTGGCCTTCGTGGCTGCGAGCGCGCTCGGCAAAGATAGTCAGAATGAGTTCCGTTCGAGTGATGATCCTGGAGTCTAAGGCTTGCTCTAAATTTCTCTGCTGGCCCGGGGACAAATCGTGATTGACCAACACCAGCGAGGCATCTGCCCATTGCAGCAGTTCTTTCAGCTCATCAACCTTGCCGCTGCCAACAAACCACCGAGGATGCGGTGCATCGCGTTTGGCGCACTCCACATGCACAACGTCGATTTGAGCCGAACGCGAAAGCTCGACAAACTCATCCTGATCCGGATTGTTTTGACGGCGCAGTTCCACTTGTAAAAGCACGGCTTTGCCGCCGGCTTCTGGACGCTCAAATAGCATGGGAAAGATTTAAAGGGGTTGATACCACTTTGACACAATGGCACCTATTGAGAAGAATTCAAGCCTCATGGCCCGTCATACCGGCGAGGGGGTCACAGGGCTCCTGCTGACGCTCTTACGCCAGAGGCGCGGACCCTTACCATCTTGCTCGCCGATGCTTCACGAGCTTCATCTCGATCCCTTCGCCACAGGCTCTCGGGCTAATCGTGATCACTCAGGGTGACGTTTTTAGCGGGTACGACGGTCGAAATACCATGTTTATAAACCATCTGGCTCACGGTATTTTTCAGTAAAATCACAAACTGGTCGAACGACTCTATTTGGCCTTGAAGCTTGATGCCATTGACCAAAAAAATCGATACCGGGATCTTTTCGCGACGTAACGCGTTCAAGTAGGGATCTTGCAGGCCATGCCCCCGGGAAACGTTATTGTTATTGTTTTTTTCTTCTTGCATGTCCATCTGCCCACTGGTTCTGTCGACGGCCCTGGGTGAAGACCCGCCTAGCTAATCTGCTTAAGGTTCATCTCAACGGCGTTAAATCACCACGCGTCGGCGGTTCTTAGAGCCTCCGCTCAGACAACACGCACTGCCCCTTACTTACTTGACGGCGTAGTATAACGCCAAAGTCCTGCGCTTGGACAGATTTGATTAGAATGTCTAATCAGTTCACAGCAACGCCAGCCAAAATAGGCGGGGTTACGAGTTAAGCCCCGCCAGGACGGCATTTCGGGCATCCTCGGGATCATCTGATACCACGACAAAGGCGTCTGACCACTTTCTCAACCAGGTAAGCTGGCGTTTGGCCAATTGCCGGGTGGCAGCGAGGCCTTGTTCAACGAATTCCGCGTAATCACACTCCCCCAACAGATGCGCAACGGCCTGACGGTAGCCCACCGCACGCATGGATGGCATGTCTCGGTGGAGACCCCCTCGGCCAATAAGACCCTCAACCTCGGCCAAAAATCCCTGCAGCAACATTTGCTCGAACCGCTGGCCAATACGTTGATGTAAAAGGCCCCGGTCTTTTGGCAACATAATCAGCGTCTGACTCTTGAGCCCCGTGCGTTCGTCGAGGGTCCCACCCGCATGGCTTGTCCATTGATCGGACAGCGCCAAGCCTGTCGTGCGTGTCACGGCTAAGGCGCGCAACAACCGTTGGTGATTGTTGGGGTGAATAGCGACGGCGGCCTTCGGGTCAGACTGCAGCAGTTCGGCGTGCAGCGCAGTTGCCCCTTTTTTTTCCAGCTCTTGTTCCAGAACCGCCCGCATACCCGTGTCGGTGGGAGGGAGGTTGGCAATGCCTTCTAGCAAGCACTTGAGATACATCATGGTTCCCCCCACGACGACCGGCTTCTTGCCTTGGGCCACTGCCTGAAGAATGGCCGCATCCGCGTCTGCAACAAAATCAGCCGCCGAATACGTTTCGCTTGGGTCGCGGATATCGATCAGCTTGTGGGGATAGGCCTGTAACTCTTCACTTGACGGTTTCGCCGTCCCTATGTCCATGCCCCGGTATATCAAAGCCGAATCCGCACTGATCAACTGCGCACGATCTGGACCACCCAGTGCGTCTTGAAAAGCCATCGCAACCCCGGTTTTACCGATAGCCGTCGGGCCGCAGATGATGAGTACCGATTCAGTATCGGCGAGAGAAAAACTCACAACAGCCGCCTACTGGCCGCGAAGAAAGAGGCGATCAAGCTCGGCTAGATTTCGTCGGATAAACGTCGGTCTGCCGTGGTTACACAGCCCGGCGTTTTCGGTCACTTCCATAGAGCGCAGAAGCGCGTTCATTTCCGTGATCGTAAGCTGACGGTTCGCCCGCACCGAACCCCGACACGCCAAGGTCGCGAGCACATCAAAGTTCTTGCGCGTCACACTCTCGCCCGTGCCGAACTCGCCAAGCTCTCCGAGCAGATCCTGAACCATTTCCTGCACATTCGCCTTAGCCAGAAGCACCGGCACCTCTCGAACGACGATACTCGCTTGACCCATGCGCTCGACCACTAAGCCGGCCGCATCAAATTGTTCGGCACACTCTTCGGCCAAGTTCGCTTCTTGTTCACTGACATTAAAGGTCAGCGGCACGAGAAGGCGCTGCCGTGCAATACCGTCTCTGGCCTGCGCCTCTTTCATTTGTTCATAAACAATACGCTCATGGGCCGCATGCATATCCACTATCACCAAACCTTGACTGTTTTGCGCAAGGATATAAATGCCATGCAGTTGAGCAATGGCATAGCCCAGCGGATGAGCATCCTCTGACACCTGCTCGGCTGCCGTTTCATCCATATCAGCGGCCTGAGCTTGTGCCGGCCAAGGGGAACGCTGTTCCTCCAATGCAGTCGTACGGTCATCCGAGCGGCGCTCGTGTTCATGAACAAGCTGCGCAAAACCGCCGGTTGGACCGGAAACCGGCCCACGACTGGACAAATCGAAGGGGCGCTGCTGTGACAGCGATGAACGCCCGACGTCACTGCCGAACGCCGCATCCGTTGTGCTGGCCGCTGTTGGATTATCCGACAACTGACCCGGTCGGAGATCCCGCAGTGCTCGGTTGAGGCTGGAGAAAATGAAGTCGTGAACCTGCCGCGCCTCGCGAAAGCGAACTTCATGTTTGGTCGGGTGGACATTGACGTCTACCCCATCCGCTGGAAGCTGCAAATAGAGAACGTAAACCGCATGACGACCATGAAACATCACATCGCTATAGGCCTGACGGATCGCGTGACCCACCAGCTTGTCGCGGATCGCACGTCCGTTGACGTAAAAGTACTGCTGATCCATTTGCCGCCGGTTGTGATGGGGCAGGCCCACCCAGCCAAACATACGCAAATCATGATTGGACTCGTCGATATAGACCGAGTTTTCCACAAAATCTGGACTGAGCACCCGGGAAAGTCGATCAGCCGGATCACCAGAAGCTAGCCTGAGCGGACGATTCACCCGTCCGGAACTGCCAGCTGTGCGGGCTTGGGCCAAGGAAAAACCGACATCCATATGGGCAAGGCTTAAGCGGCGTAAAATCAGATCGATCTGGTTAATTTCGCTGCGCTCAGCCTTCAAGAATTTTCGTCGGGCGGGCGTGTTATAAAACAAATCTCGCACTTCTACCGTGGTGCCTTGCGGGTGCGCAATGGGCCCGGAACCCTGGGTCTCACCGCCGTGGCTTTCGACAAACCACCCCCCAGCATCTGAGGATGTTGCGGAACTCAACTTAACCTTAGCCACGGACGCGACGCTGGCCAGTGCTTCACCGCGAAACCCCAAGCTATTGATGCCGATCAAATCACCGGCATCACCAATTTTGCTGGTTGCGTGGCGCTGCAGCGCCAGGGGCAAATCGTCGGCATGAATGCCGCCACCGTTATCGCGAACCCAAACCAAATCGACGCCGCCAGCCTCGGTTCTGACTTCAACCTCTTTTGCCCCGGCATCGATGCTGTTCTCTAACAGTTCTTTTACGATGGAAGCCGGGCGCTCCACCACCTCGCCGGCAGCAATCTGGTCGGCTACAAACGAACTTAATACTTTTACTCTGCTCATAATCTCACCCTCGCGGGATGTAAATGGTCTGCCCTACGCGTATGCGATCGCTGGACAGGCGATTTCGCTTTTTTAGGGCTGACGGGGAAACGCCGTATCTGACTGCAATTTCGGAAATCGTGTCTCCGCGACCGATGGTGTATCGAATCTCTTCCCTGCGCTCGGCAAGCCACGTCGCAGGTGGCGGGTTCCCTCGCATAAATTCGGTAATGCCCGCCGTAATCGCCTTGCTCAACTTGAGCTGGTGGGATGCTTGAGCCAATTTCTTCGCTTCACCCGGATTCGAAATAAAGCCGGTCTCGACGAGTATTGACGGCATATCCGGAGACTTCAGGACCAAAAATGCGGCTTGCTCCACCTGCTTCTTATGCAGTTTCGTGACCTTACCAATGTTGCGAAGTACGGCTTCTCCGACTTGGATACTTTGACTGCGATTACCGTTCATTGACAGATCCAGTAGCACTTGGGCCAACATGGGGTCTTTGTCATCCAGACTCACATTGCCCACGCCACCCAGCATATCCGACTGATTTTCTCTCTCCGCCAACCATTTGGCCGTCTCGCTGGTAGCGCCTCGATCAGACAGCGTATAAACAGACGCGCCTGTTACCGACGCTTGCTTGAACGCATCAGCATGAATGGAGACAAAAAGATCCGCGCGCTTGTCGCGCGCCAAGGCCGTACGTTTGCGGTGACCTAGGTAATAGTCGCCGTCGCGAATCAAGAAGGCGTCGAACCCCTTTTGCTTTTTGATTTCATTCACCGTGCGCTGGGCTATCTGCAGCACCACATGCTTCTCTTGAATTTTACGAGGTCCAAGTGCGCCGGGATCCTCGCCGCCATGCCCGGCATCCACTGCAATCATCACGTCCCGACCCTTCGTGACCGGCGCGGGTGCGGGCCGTGGACGTTGCTCAGCTCTTGGCTTGGCTGTCTCTTTTGGAAAATAAAGATCCGTCACCAAGCGATGTCCATAGGGCGCAATGGGGGCCAACGTAAAGGTTTTAGGTTTGAAGCCCACCTCCGCGTCAACGACGATTCGGTATCCGTCCTCTCGCCGACCGCCGCGCAAACCCTTGATATGCGTCAATTCCTTGGTCGAATTCAGGGAAAGGCCCGAACTGGGTTTTGCGCCCTTCACATCGATCACAATGCGATGAGGGTTCTTCAGTTCGAAAATGGAATATTTGGAGGCTTTGGAGGTGTCCAGTACCACCCGAATATAATCGGGGGCTTCGTGGGTGCGCACACCCTGAATCACATTGGCGAGGAGCATTGGTGCTGCCAGCACCAACAGACACAGTCCGGCGATGTTGCCCAACCTAAGCAAACCGGACGCTGACCTTTCGCTGCATTTGCGCGACGAAATCAATCGGTTCTTCGGTGGTTTGATTCGGCGCATGGAGACTCAACGAAACCTCCACATTTGCCGGAGGTAACCAACCCGCGCCCTGCTCAGGCCACTCGACAAACTTAAAACCGGGACCTTCAAAAATCTCGTCGAACCCCAAAAACTCCAGCTCTTCCGGAGATTTCAGTCGATACAGATCGAAATGAAACACCTCACCCTGATCGGTTTGATAAGGTTCGAGCAGCGTGTAGGTAGGGCTCTTCACCGCACCGCTGTGGTTCATCAAGCGCAGTATTCCGCGCACCAAGGTTGTCTTTCCCGCACCCAAATCACCGTGAAGATAGACGACGGCCGACTCACCACAGAGCCGGCGAATAACCTCGTGCAGTTCGCCGCCAAAGGCTACGGTGGCTTTTTCATCGACCAAAATCCGATTCGATATATCGTCAACGCTAGGCATTCGTCGCCTCTTAACCCGTTCGTGCATGATCGTAAACGTCTCTTGCGCCACAGTTTACCCAGTTACCGACGGGAGTTCTTGTAGCAATGCAGCGACGCGAGGAATCACGGCAGAAGCGGTAATACCCCGCTCGCCAATCTCTTGGGCCGCCAGATCTCCAGCCGCACTGTGCAACAAAATCGCAGCACAAAAAGCGCCAGCCATATCATCCGAGTGCTGCGCGATCAGGCTGCCCGCTAAACCAGCTAAAACGTCGCCCATGCCTGCCGTCGCCATGCCGGGATTTCCGTGCCCGCATATGGCCTGGGACCGTTGATCACCCATCACCGTACCTGGCCCCTTAAGCAAGCAGGTCGCTTGGTAGCGCTCGGCCATATCCGCTACCGACTGCATGGTTTGATTCATCACATCGGACACAGAGCGATCCAGCAATCGTGCGGCTTCTGCGGCATGTGGCGTGAGGAATAGGGGGTTGCCTCGCTGACACCAACTCTCTCGATCAGCCAACCAGTACAACCCATCCGCATCGATCACCATGGGCCCTTGGAATGCCGAGACCGCATCAAGCACCTGCTCTGCCCACGAGCCACGGCCCAACCCGGGCCCTAACACCACGACGCTCGCTCGCGATAACACCGACGCGATGCTCTGATCTTGGTCACTGCTGAGCGGATCAACCCACATCGCCTCGGGCAGCCTTGCCAGAAGTCCGGCGAGGTTCTCAGGTGCGGTTGCGACGGTGACCATGCCGGCACCGCTTCTCAGAGCGGCCTCTGCTGCCAGCACGACCGCGCCGCCCATACCCTTGGAACCACCGACAACGACTACGTGACCCCGTTGATGCTTGTAGGCTTCGACGGGTACCTTGGGAAGCAAGCCCGCATGCCAGCGGCGCAATGGCACACTGGCATGACCTTGGGCGAAGTCTGCTGACACACCGATATCGGAAAACAGACGCTGGCCGCTGTGAGCTGGGCCCTTGCCGGTGTACAGCCCTGTTTTACGAGCGATAAAGGACACTGTGGCGTCCGCTCTCACCGCCAGCTGGGCCTCACCGGTATCAGCATTAAGCCCAGAAGGCAGATCCACACTCAACGTGAACCCGTGAGATGCATTAATCGAATCGATTGCCTGAGCCAGGGCAGGCCGTGGCATGCCTTGAGCGCCGGTGCCAAGTAACGCATCGACGATCACCGGATAACGAATAGCGCAGGCACCTTCCTCAAGCGCAATCCCTGCCTCCAGTGCGCGTTGACAGGCAGTCAACGCATCGCCCGAGAGCTGGGCCTTTGGCTCCACGGCGATTAGCTGCACAGCAATGCCCAGCTGGCGTGCCAACATCCCTATCAAATACCCGTCGCCGGCGTTGTTTCCCTTGCCGCACAGAATCGTCACCGACGTCAGCTCCGAACGCAGCGACATGAGACTTTCCAGGGTAAATTGGGCCGCACGCTGCATCAGCGTCTGGCCACTCAGGCCTAGGCCGCCGTCAGCCACCGACTTCATCGCCCGACTATCTATGTCGCGACAAGCAGCCGCTGAGTAAAGTTTAAGATCGTTCATCAAGCTTCCTTCGTCCTGTGTGACTTAGGACCCGCCTTCGGCCGGGATCGAGTGTTGCGCCTTGGATTTAAGTATACTGACATGCCAGCCCCGGATGACGAGTGCATTATTAACATCTCCGACGATTCAGCAGATGACCCCATCGGGTGGGACCCTCAGGAGGTTAAGGCTCGCATCCTAAAGGAGGGAGCGGCCCTTGGCTTCGATAAGTTGGCCGTTACGGACACAGACCTGTCCGATCAGGAACCCCATGTTCTGGCATGGCTGGCCGATGGCTTCGCGGGAGAAATGTCCTATCTAGAGCGCCACGTCGAGAAGCGGCTTCGTCCAGCGCTGCTGGAACAAAACACCTGTCGAATCATCACCGCGCGCATGCAATATCTGCCGGCAGACACTCAACCTATAAAGGTGCTGGAAAACAGCGACCAGGCGTACATTTCTCGCTACGCCTTGGGTCGCGATTACCACAAGGTGCTGCGCCGACGATTGGCCAAACTCGCCGAGCAGATCAACATCACGCTGGCCGCGTCGGAACCGCCCTTCGCATTCCGGGCATTCACCGACTCGGCCCCGGTGCTGGAAAAAGCGCTGGGTGAAAAGTCGGGCCTCGGCTGGATCGGCAAACACACGCTGTTACTCGACAAAGACGCCGGCTCTTGGTTTTTTCTGGGCGAAATTTACACCAACGCACCGCTGCCTGTAGACGAGGCGGTAGCCGAGGATGCCTGCGGAAAATGCAGTGCCTGTATGACGGTGTGTCCAACCGATGCCATTCTATCGCCACGACGCCTCGATGCTCGGCGCTGTATTTCCTATCTCACCATCGAACATCGCTCGGCCATCCCGGTGGAGTTCCGCAAAGCCATTGGCAACCGGATTTACGGCTGCGATGACTGCCAGTTATTTTGTCCTTGGAATCGAGAAGCACCAACCACGGCAGAGGCGGATTTTGCGGTCAGACACGGCCTCGATAAGCCACGCTTGATCGATCTGTTTCTGTTGACCGAGTCTGAGTTTTTAACGCTTACAGAGGGTTCCGCCATGCGGCGAATCGGTTACCCCCAGTGGCAACGCAACTTAGCCATTGGTCTGGGTAATGGCCAAGGTGGTGAAGACGTGGTGCAGGCCCTTGCACAGGCTTTAGGGAAAGTGAACGACATGGTGGACGAGCATATTCAATGGGCGCTGGATCAGCTCAAATCACCCTGAACGAACAAATGTGCTCGGTAATAGCGCAGCTCTTCAACGGACTCACGAATGTCCGCCAACGCCGTATGCTGATTGGTTTTGATCACACCTGCCGCTATGTCTGGATGCCAACGCTTCGCCAATTCCTTGATACTGCTGACATCGACCATGCGGTAGTGGAGATAGCTCTCTAGCGAAGGCATGTAGCGCGACAAAAAACGTCGATCCTGCCAGATGGTGTTGCCACACAAGGGCGCTGCGCCGGCTTCCACATGCCCTTCCACAAAAGCCAAAGTCAGCGCTTCGGCCTCTGTTTCAGAAACCCCCTCATCGGCAATACGCTCAAGCAGCCCGGATGCGCTGTGGTGGGTTTGATTCCAGTCGTCCATACCATCGAGCAGAGCTTGGGGCTGACTGATGGCCAATACCGGGCCTTCGGCAACCACGTTCAGGTCGCTGTCGGTAATGATTGTTGCCATCTCGATAATGCGGTCATGCAATGGATCCAACCCGGTCATTTCCAAATCGATCCAAACCAAATGGGAACTCACTCATTTCTCCTTTTGAAAGAGACCGTTTGCGTATTCACGGTGCTCTGACCTTAATCTTTCAGCTATGCTTTGATTACAACCTTAGCTGGGGAGCGCCTCGTGTACCACCAACATCCGGTAGAAGTTCTTGAATCCGACGTCGTTGCAGATTTACCCGAGATCAACACCCTGCTGGTGCAGGTCACGTCTCGAGCACTCTACGAGCAGGCGCATATTCCTGGCGCCGTTTTGATCGAGCCATCCGAGCTGGTTTGCGGCATTCCGCCGGCCTCGGGCAAGTTACCCGACCTCTCGCAGATCGAGGCAACACTTAGACGAATTGGTTACCAGCCCGAGCAGCGGGTTATCGCCTTTGATGACGAAGGCGGCGGCTGGGCTGGTCGGCTGTGCTGGACACTGGACGTGATCGGTCACCACGACTGGGCTTATTTGGATGGCGGCCTGCATGCTTGGCATGCCGCCGGGCTGCCGCTGACTCAGGAGGCGACAGAAACCCAACCCAGCCATGACTTGTATCTGACCATTGATCGTTCGCCTATCGCAGAGATGGCTGACGTGATGGCGTCTATTGATGACAACAGCTCTCTGGTCTGGGATGTGCGCTCTGCGGAAGAATATGCCGGCTTACGCTCGGGCTCGGCTCGGCGCGGCCATGTTCCCGGAGCCGTTAACCTGGACTGGGAACTGCTCAAGGACAGCAACCGACAGCTCCGCTTGGTGGAGAATCTCGATGAAATCGCCGCCTCGCTGGGCCTGCTGCAAGCAGAGCAGGTCATTACCCACTGCCAGAGCCACCACCGTTCAGGCTTATCCTATCTCGTCG
>JBELHZ010000048.1:0-20403 GCA_042091155.1 Gammaproteobacteria bacterium | reverse complement strand
GAACAATGACTGCAGATCTTCATCGGTGACCGCCCATGCGAGGTTACCTACATATAGTTTTTTCACAGCTTTCTTTAGCTCCTTGGTTGATAAGCGCTGAGTTTTTCTCTCTGAGGAGAATTCGACCAATCAAACCTAGAAGCAGGAAGACCGAAGTTTTCCTATCCAATCTTTTGGCCTAAGTGAGTTTCGTGTCCCCGCGTGCACTAACACCGCTGAGATTCAAAGCAAACCGAGAAAACCAAAAGGTACAATCGGGCGAGAACCGCTAGCCTAGGGGATGCCGACGCCAGTCACAAGACATAATTGGGCTAGATTTGTTAAACACAGATGACGGTTTTGCCCTACTTAGCGACTTTGCTGGGCCATCCATTTGCGCTGCATTCGCAAGATCGACTCTTCATCGGTGTACTGTTGCAGCTCAACCAGCAGCACCCAGGCCAGATCAATCGACTCTGCGCTGATCACAAAGTCCTCTCGCTGGGCCACTAACCGAAAGCGCACGTCAAAATGCTCATGCTCCGGGTCTTCCTTCCGGGCCGGAATAGCGTGCACGTCGATATCAAAAATCTCAGGGCTGACAAGGGTCACGGGCAGGCCGGACTCTTCTTCCGCTTCACGCTTGGCCACCGCAGCGGTGTCTGGATCCCCATCGCTGTGACCGCCAAGCTGCAGCCACATATTGAGCTTACGGTGATGGGTCAGCAGTAACTTGCTCTGACTGGGGTCTAGGAGCCAGGCGGACCCGGTGATGTGACCCGCCCAACAGTCCCGTTCAAAACAGTTTGGATGGTTTTCCAACAGCAGATTAAAGCGGTCTACTGTCGGTTGTTCGTCCGGGTGACGTTGGGCATAGCGGTTCAGTGCCCCAAGCAGATTGCGTCGATGCATCAGAGTCCTTATTCTCAATTGCGCCGAAACCTTAGCGCATGTCGACAGGATATGTTCGGGTTGTTGGCCTAATTTGCGCACCACGTTTTCACCACTGTAGAGGAGAGGGACATGCTTGCAGTCATTGCAAAGTTGAATGTTGTTTCGGGGAAAGAAGAAGAATTTGAGGCCGTCATGCTGGACTTGGCAGCCAAGGTTAATGCCAATGAACCCGGCTGCCATCTGTACAAGTTATGCAAGGATGCGAACGGCGGCTATACCGTTATGGAACTGTACGAAGACGCAGACGCCATGGCGGCTCATGGCGCATCCGAGCACTTTAAAGCCGCGGGCGCTGGGTTCAAGGGCCTGATGGGCGGCGCACCAGAAATCATTCGTATGGATGTGGTGGGCTAACCCCACGCTGGTTGGCCTCGGTCAGTTGCACCGAGGCTAGCCTTTGACGTCAAACAGCTCCGCCAGCTGATCGGTCATCGCACCACCGAGCTGTTCCGCATCGGTAATGGTGACCGCGCGCTTGTAGTGATGGGTTACGTCGTGCCCAATACCAATGGCAACCAGCTCTACCGGCGAATGATCCTCAATCATGCTGATCGCATACTTCAGATGCTGCTCGAGGAAGTTGCTGGGATTCACCAACAGGGTGGAGTTATCCACCGGCAAACCGTCGGAAATCACCATCATCACCTTGCGCTGTTCCGGCCGGGTAACCACTCGATTGTGCGCCCATATCAGGGCCTCACCGTCGATGTTTTCCTTCAGCAGCTCTTCGCGCATCATCAGGCCGAGATTCCGACGCGAGCGCGACCAAGAATCATCGGCGCTTTTGTAGACGATATGCCGCAAGTCATTGAGGCGTCCCGGATTGGTGGGCTTGTTGTCGTTAATCCACGCTTCCCGAGATTCGCCGCCGCGCCAAGCCCGAGTGGTAAAGCCTAAGATTTCTACCCTTACCGAGCATCGCTCCAAGGTACGGCCCATGATGTCTGCACACATCGCAGCGATGGTAATCGAACGTCCCCGCATCGAGCCCGAACTGTCGATAAGTAGGGTGACCACCGTGTCGCGAAACTTGGTTTCTTTTTCTTGTTTGTAGGCCAGCGGATTCATCGGATCCACCACCACCTGGGTCAATCGCGCTGCATCCAAAATGCCTTCTTCGAGATCAAACTCCCAGGTGCGATTCTGCTTGGCCATTAGGCGGCGCTGCAGACGATTGGCGAGCTTGGACGTCGCATGCTGCAAGGAAACCAACTGTTGATCGAGCAATTGACGCAGGCGCATCAGTTCGTCGGGATCACACAATTCTTCTGCCTTGATAATCTCGTCGAACCGCTCGGTATAGGCCTGATAGTTATTGTCGACCGGTATGCGGCCCGCATCGTCGGGCATGGGCATGGGCGCTTCGTCAGGATCCGATTCTGAGGCCGCCTCATCCATATCCGCATGGGCGTCCATTTCGACCGTCGTGGCATCGCCATCACTGTTTTCTTCGCCGGCAGAGTCTTCGTCCAACACCACATCTTCAGGGCTGAATTCGGAATCCGCCTCCTCGGATTGGTCCATGGTGTCCATATCTTCCGAATTGTTTTCCCCCTCGTTGGGGTCCGTCAGATCAATGGGCAATCCCAGATCGGCAATGATGTTCCGACACAGACTGGCGAAGGTATCC
Source organism: Gammaproteobacteria bacterium (assembly GCA_042091155.1). GTDB lineage: Bacteria > Pseudomonadota > Gammaproteobacteria > Pseudomonadales > Azotimanducaceae > UBA4421. Next base: position 17,840 of record JBELHZ010000048.1, on the reverse strand, counting down.
TGATCCGCCACATGATCACGCAGGGCTTCAATATGCTCGCCGGCATTTTCCATCACGTGCTCGCGCCAGTACTGGACCACATGCTCTGCACTGGGTGGAAGTTCACGCCCGGTGAGCTGTTGTCGCACCAGCAGGCCAACGGCCACGGATAACGGCGCGTCAGATTCTGCAGTAATGGTGTCAAAAGCCGCCTGCTTACACTGCACCTCAAGGTGCGCATCCAAGTTTTGCGCAACGCCCTTCATCCGCATCGCACCAAGGGAGGCGATGCGCGCAGACTCGATCCACTCAAACATTTCCTGAGCCGGACCACCCTCGGGGCTGTACATCGAATGCAGTCGCGGGTTGTGGTGCTTAAAGCGCAGGGCAAATTCGTCCCCGACACCGCGGACGGCATCAATCTCGCTCTGGTCTGCGCCGACGGACGGCAACGGCAAACGCAGTGTGCCGCCACGAACCACCGGTGGGCCCGCGCCAAAGGTCACATCCAGTTCGTCATCTCCGGCGATCGCTCGGATGGTTGCCGTGGTCGCACGCTTGAACGGGTCTAGGGGATTCTCCGCATCTGACATAGCAGGTGTTAAGCGGACTTCAGCGTAATGCCAGCGGTGGCATCGCCCAAGTCTTCACCCATGCAGCGTTGGTAATACTCAGCAACAATCGCCCGCTCCAGCTCATCACACTTGTTCAAGAAGGTGACGCGGAACGCAAAGGCCACATCGCCAAAAATCTCGGCATTTTGCGCCCAGGTCAGTACGGTTCGAGGCGACATCACGGTCGATACGTCGCCGTTTACGAAGCCCTTACGGGTGAGGTCCGCCACGCTGACCATGTTGGCAATAATGCGTTTACCCTCATCGCTCTGATAAGACGGCACCTTGCCCAACACGATGTTGCTCTCGGCTTCATGCTCTAAGTAATTCAGCGTCGAGACGATGCTCCAGCGGTCCATTTGCCCTTGGTTGATTTGCTGAGTGCCATGATACAAACCAGTGGTGTCGCCCAAGCCCACGGTATTCGTGGTGGCAAACAACCGAAAGTGCGAGTGCGGGGTAATGACCTTGTTTTGATCGAGCAAGGTCAGCTTGCCTTCGACTTCCAGAATGCGCTGAATCACAAACATGACGTCCGGCCGACCGGCATCGTATTCGTCAAACACCAAAGCCACGGAGTTTTGCAGTGCCCATGGCAGAATGCCTTCCCGAAACTCGGTGATTTGCTTGCCATCCTGCAAGACGATCGCGTCCTTACCGATCAGATCGATACGCGAAATGTGGCTGTCCAGATTGACGCGAATACACGGCCAATTCAGGCGTGCCGCCACCTGCTCAATATGGGTGGATTTACCGGTGCCGTGATAGCCCTGCACCATAACGCGACGGTTATGAGCGAAGCCCGCCAAAATGGCCAGCGTCGTATCTCGGTCAAATCGATAATCCGGATCCGCTTCGGGCACATGCTCCGAAGGGACACTAAAGGCTGGCACCGTCAAGTCTTGATCAATACCGAACACCTCACGCACACTCACTTGTGTATCAGGAGTCATCTGAGGGTTTAATCCCGAAGCTTTGTGATCCGTCACTACTCTTCCTATTTCGTACTACCAAACCGACATTGTAGAGAACCCATAACAAAAGGGCAGTATAAAGATGGCCATCGTCCAACTTGTCAGACACGGAAAAGCAGCCGCAGGATTTGGCGCACATCCGGATCCCGGCCTCGACGACCTGGGTCGCGCACAAGCCGCGGCAGTCGCGAACATGCTGAACGACCAGCACACATCCCGCCCCAAATTGCTTTCGAGCCCATTGGCTCGGGCGTATGAAACCGCCCAAGCACTGGCAGATCGCTGGGATGCCCCGATAAGCATTGAATCTCGGGTCGCGGAAATCCCGTCGCCCACCACCAATCTACAGGCCAGAGCCCAATGGCTAAGCGAGGCCATGGCAGGTAATTGGTCAGCCTTGGATGATTCGGTGCAGCAATGGCGGCAAGCCCTGGCGGACTTTTTGCTGAGCTGCGACAGCGACTGCATTATTTTCAGCCACTATGTGGCCATTAACGCAGCGGTGGGGGCGGCCATGGACGACGACCGTATGCGCATCTTCGGCCCAGACAATTGCTCGGTCACGACCTTCGACAATGCCGGCGGCATGCTCCGGGTTGTTGAACTGGGCAAGGTGGCGGAAACCCACATCAACTGAGCCGTCGTCAGCGGCCCTTGAGCTTACGCTGATAATACGACGGTGGGCGCTGGCCGGACTGTCGGGCCATGGTCAACAACAATTGCTCCAAGCCCAGCCACGCATCACCGATGCGCTGACCCTTGCCCTGCTGATCCAGCAAGGCGCATTCTGCGAGCAAAGCCTTGGCAGACGGCCCGCTTTTGGCAAAGGCTTCCATAGTACGCGCCCGGGCTGGCGGCAGACCGCGGGTTTGTCCCAATCGACGCAGCTGACTGGTCAGTGCACCCAACACAGCAAAGAGACTGCCTTTGTCCTCACGCAGTGAGGCCATGATTTTACTGACCCGCTGGCCCTGGCCCGCCATGGCCGAGTCAATCAAATCAAAACTATTGAATCGAGAGGCGTCTTCCAGACAACTGAGCAGCATTTCTTGGGTAATGGGCTGGCTGAGGTTTTGCAGCGCGAGCTTCTCTACTTCCTGCGCCGCCGCCAGCAGATTGCCTTCGACCCGTTCGCACAGCGCGACCAAGGCGTCTCGCTCCAAGATCAAATCACGAGACTTAAGCCGCTGATCCAGCCAGGCCGGCAATTCTCGGGGACCTAGGGGCCAGATCAGCACCACAGCACCCTTGGCTTCCAGTGCCTTAAACCAGGCGCTACTGCGCTGCTTAGGCTGCAGGCGCTCGGTACGAATGAGCAGCAAGGTTTCCGGATTGCCGATGGTGCCGTCCGCCCAGTCACGCAGCATTTGACTGGCCTCTTTGTCGAATTTGGTCGGTGGGATGCGCAGATCCAATACTTTGCGTTCAGCAAACAACGACATACTGGCCGCATCGTTGACCACGTCATGCCACTTGAACCCGGTTTCCACATGATGAATGGAGCGCTCGGTGAAGCCCTGCTCCCGGGCTTTGCGAAGCACCGCATCGCAGGCCTCGCTCACCCGCAGCGTTTCCTCGCCGCAGATCAAATAGACTTCTTGCAACGATCGCTGCAGTGAGGTGTCCAGTTGATCGACGTTAAGGGGCATTCTGCTCTGTATCCCTTTCGACGGTGCGACTCGCCGTACCAACGCTGGGTCGCATCACCACGCTCAAGGTGCGCAGGATTTGATCAGCCAAGTCTTGATTCAGGTTTTGCTCAACGGAGGTTTGTTGCTCATAGCTGCCCAGCAGCTGGGCCCGATCCATTCGGTAGGTTTGACGCCGTTCCAGCACGAGTTCATCGGCGAGCAGATTGCCTTTATCGTCCAGCACGCTGAACACCAAGGACGCAGTGGAAATATTTTCCGCCACTCTGAGTTGTGCGTTCACGGCACCGTCAAGGGTTTCGGCTTGAAAACCTGTAATGCGAAGGGTCATATCCGCTGGCGACGCTTCGCGTACCCCGGCCCTATCCAAGGTGGCTTTCAATACTCGCTGAAAATCCGCATAGCCTGCGGGCTGGTTTTGTTCGCTGATCAGCCGATAGGTCAGGCCCTCAGTCAAACCCGTGCCGCGAAGCTGAAACCCGCACCCGGCGAGAGCCATCAAAATCACCAGCACGGTCACAGCTCGGCAGAACATCACCCTACCCCACCACGATATTGACAAGTTTATTTGGCACCACAATTTCTTTACGAATGGTTTTGCCCTCAATATGCCGCGACACGTTGGCGTCGGCTTTGGCAAACGCCAAGATCGCTTCCTTGTCCGAACCGGCACTGACATCGATCTGTCCCCGCACTTTTCCGTTCACCTGAACCACTAGGGTCAAGGAATCTTGTTCCAGCGCTGACGCATCAACCACTGGCCAGGGATACCCCACCAAGGGCTCGTGCATACCCAGAACCGTCCAGAGCTCATGCGCAATATGCGGTGCGATGGGGGAGATGATCAGCACTGCACTCACCCAGGCTTCTTGCACCGCACCACGGTCTGCGTCGTTGGCGAGATCCGTTTTGCCCACGGTGTTCAGAAGCTCCATAACGGCAGATACCACGGTATTGAACTGCTGCCGCCGGCCGTAGTCGTCATCGGCTTTCTGCAGCGTTTCGTGGGTTTTACGACGCAGCGTCTTAGCCTGAGCCGACAGAGCCGCCACATCCAGAGCCGGCACGGGGCCTGTCGCCGCATGCTCGTGCACCATAGTCCACAGGCGCTTCAAAAATCGTGCGGCACCTTCCAGTCCCGCTTCGCTCCATTCAAAGGATTGCTCCGGCGGTGCGGCGAACATCATCGCAGTACGCACGGTGTCTGCACCGAAACGATCCAACAGCTTTTGCGGGTCGCCGGCGTCGCCAGCAGACTTTGACATCTTCTTGCCGTCTTGCAGCACCATGCCCAGCATCATCAGCTTTTTAAACGGCTCGTCTGCTTCCACCAATCCTTCGTCGCGCATGAGCTTGAAGTAAAAGCGTGCGTAGAGCAGGTGTAAGATCGCATGCTCGATGCCACCGACATAGTGATCCACAGGCGCCCAAAATTTGGCTCGCTCATCGACCATGGCCTTGGCATCTGGCGAAGCAAAACGCGCGAAGTACCAAGACGATTCCATGAAGGTATCAAAGGTATCCGTTTCTCGTCGTGCGGGGGCGCCACATGTCGGACAGGCCACATTCAGAAAATCGTCCATCTTATGCAGCGGTGAAGAGACGCCCTCGAAGGTCACATCCGTCGGTAGCTCTACCGGCAAATCAGACTCGGGAACAGGCTGTACGCCACAGGCATCGCAGTGAATCACCGGTATGGGACAGCCCCAGTAGCGCTGGCGCGATACGCCCCAGTCCCGCAGTCGATAATTGGTCACAGAGCGACCAGACCCCTTGCTTTCAAGCGCCCCGACGATGGCAACAAAGGCTTCCTCAAAGGTTTTGCCATCAAACTCCCCGGAGTTCACTAAGCGGCCTTTGTCCGTAAAGGCACCGGTCGACAGATCGCAGGCTTCATCACCGTTCGGTTCGATTACCTGGACAATGTCGATGCCGTACTTTTGCGCGAATTCCCAGTCACGCTGGTCGTGGCCGGGTACCGACATTACCGCGCCAGAGCCGTATTCCATCAGCACAAAGTTAGCGACCCATACCGGTAGCAGGTCACCGGTCAGCGGGTGCTGCACCTTCAACTGGGTCGCGATACCGGCCTTTTCCATGGTGGCCATGTCGGCTTCTGCCGTGGTGTTTTGCTTACACTGCTCAATAAACGCCGCAATGTGTTCATCGGTTTCCGCCGCCCGTTTCGCCAGCGGATGCTCGGACGCTACGGCAACATAAGTCGCGCCCATCAAGGTATCCGGCCGAGTGGTAAATACCGTCAGAGTCTGGGAGGCATCGTGCTCGGTAACGAAATCGATTTCAGCGCCTTGGCTACGGCCAATCCAGTTGCGCTGCATGTTCTTAACCGATTCCGGCCAGCCCGGCATATCATCCAGTTCGTCCAGCAGCTCTTTCGCGTAGTCGGTAATTTTAAGGAACCACTGAGCCATTTCTCGCCGCTCCACCACCGCGCCAGAGCGCCAACCCCGGCCATCTACCACCTGCTCGTTCGCCAGTACGGTTTGGTCCTCTGGGTCCCAGTTCACCACGGCGTTTTTGCGATACACCATGCCTTTCTCGTACAGGCGCAAAAACAGCCACTGCTCCCATTGGTAGTAATCACTGTCACAGGTGGCGAATTCCCGCGACCAATCCATACCGAAGCCCAAACGCTGCATCTGCGAACGCATGTAATCGATGTTGTCTCGCGTCCACTTCGCTGGCGGGATGTTGTGCTTTATCGCCGCGTTTTCCGCCGGCAAACCAAAGGCATCCCAGCCCATGGGGTGCAGTACGTTGTAGCCCTTCAGACGACGATAGCGTGCAATCACATCGCCCAAGGTATAGCACCGCACATGGCCCATATGCAGCCGGCCGCTGGGATACGGGAACATGGCTAAGCAGTAAAACTTCTCGCCGGGCCTATTCTCGTCACCAATAAAGCAGGCGCTTTCATCCCAGGCGGCTTGGGCGTTCTTTTCAACGATTTGTGGGTCGTACACTGGATTCATGGACTGGGTCTTCTTACTACTCAAAGGGGCCACGCGGGCAAAGCGCAAGGATACCACCTCAGAGGCTGACGACGGGCGAATCTGACGGGAGATTTTGCTTTCCAACATCCCCAGCGACAGACCGTCTCAAATCGAATTTTGAACCAGTTCAAACAACATGATGAAACCCCTAAATACCCACCGACCGTCGACGCACATCCATCGGTTTGCCGCTACTTTACGAACTGTTTGTTTACAAAAACTTATGGAGATGCCATGAAATTCCCCGTTCTTTTGACCGCGCTTATCTTGAGTCCTTTTGCTTGTGCGATGACGCCCGAATCAAGCGGTGCCGAAGAAGCATCACGAATTGAAGCGCAACGAGCGACCCTGGCAGAGGCCACTGAGAACGCCGGATTTGGCCCACAGTCACCGCGTCATATTGGGAATGTACGGGGCGAAAATCCGATCACGTTCAGCACGGCACCTGCCTTTTCTGAGATGAATCTTTGCAACATTCATTTCCACAAAAATGCCGAGCATGCCGGCGGCGAATTCACCCGATACGCCGGCGATGGAGACGGCCACGGCTATAAATCGGGCTACGTCTACACGGGTAAGCTAACCGCAGCGGAACGTGCGCCAGTACAACCGGCCATATGCCCAAGCTCCCATGACGCCTTGCAATCCGGGGACACCATTGAGGTGCACTACGTATTCAGCAGTGCTCAAGTGACACCGGGACCGACCTTGGGTGCGTGCCTGAGCGAGACCAACATCAACCCTCAACTGCGGGTCGAAGCGCAGGTATTCGTCTTGGTGAATGGCGACCAAGCGTTGGACTTCACAGACCTGACGGCAATCGAAACCGCATCGGGCTATCAGCAAGCCCCAAACATTCCTGCAGACACAGGCAAACCCATCGCATACGCAGGCTCCACCACTGGCCCCAGCTACAATGAAGCAGGCTCGCCCTTGCAGGTGTCATGGAGTGTGCGCCCAAGGGTCGCCAAGGTGAATATCGGCTCGGTGGGCCAGTGGTGTGAGGGCAATGTGTTCAACGAGGATCACGCTCACGGCGTCAGAAATTTGGTCGTGAATACCAAGTTGCTGTCACCTATCAAACACTAAACGTTAGCGGGTTAGTCCGTCTCAGACAGGGCCCGTCTGAAACGACCAAGGACCATGAGCAGCAGGATCAACACGACGCCTAACACAGGCCAATCCCCAAGATAGGCATAGGGCGTCGTGCCCAACATCACCGCAAATTCGGCCCGCAGCACAGCGGGCTCAAACTGGGGCAATTGCGCCGTTATTTCACCGCGCTCGTTCACGACACCGGTAAGACCGCTGTTGGTGGCACGGAGCAACCAGCGTCCGTTTTCCAGCGCCCGCATTTGCGCAATCTGCATGTGTTGGTGGGGGCCGATGGAACCACCAAACCACGTGTCGTTAGACACCGTCAGCAGCACCCCACTGGTGGCCGCTTGCCTGCGCAGGGTGTCGCCATAGGCGATTTCGTAGCAAATACCAGAAGCCACTTCCACCGGTTGCTGTATCCCAGGTAACTGCAGCCGGATGTTGGGTTGTTGCCCGGGGCCCGGAGTCGCCACGGACATGGGCAAATCAAAAAATTCGATCAAACCGCGCAGGTAGTCTTGCAGTGGTACGTATTCGCCAAAGGGCACCAAGTGACGCTTGGCAAATCGGCCTTCCGCCAGACCGAAGGCTTGAACTGTATTGAAGAATTGAGCCTCTTCGCCGGTTTGTCGCTGCACGTCGGGCATACCAACAATGACATTGGTTTGGGAAGACTGTGCTTGGCCATGCAACGCTTGTGTCGCCAGTCTGGCATCCCTGCCAAACAGCGTCAGCGCAGCTTCTGGCCAAATCAGCAGATCAGCGTCCCAATGCGCTGCCGACAGCCCCATGTGTTTGCGCACGTTAACGAACCGCTGATCCTGATCCCACTTAATCGCTTGATCGATATCGCCCTGCACCAGTGCCACCCCGTATCGACCCTGAGACGTCACCCAAGACACAGAATTCAGCAACAGGCCTAGGCCAGCAAGGAGCAGCAGCCCCCCCATCGCGTACCCACGGTACGAAACCGCCTGAGTCTTGTCCGCAATCACCTGCAGCAGCAGGCTCGCCAGCACCGCCACTAGGGTGAGACCGAGCGCGCCAAAGACAGGTGCAAAGCCCTGCAGCGGCGTGCCCAGCATGGCATGGCCCGCGAACAGCCAAGGAAACCCCGTAAGAAACCAGGTGAGCAGCCACTCCATCAGCAGCCAAGACGCAATAAAACCCATGGCCAGTCCGACACGCCCCAGCGGCCTGCCCGACGTCTTCAACGCGCCCACGAACCAGCCAATGGGCAAACAAAACAGCGCCATAAAGCCAACAAAGGAAGCAACCATGAGACCGGCAAGTAGGGGTGATGCCCCACCGTATTGGTGAATACTGATGTAGATCCAGGAAACGCCCACGCCGTATTTGCCAAGACCATATACCCAGGCCAACAGAGCCCACTGAGTGGAGGCGTGATTCAGCAGCCACCAAAAGACTGCCACCGAGACGAAGAGCAGTGGGAACCAGTGAAAGGGGGCAAAGGCTAGCGGGTAGATCCCACCTGCCGCTAAGGCCAAGGCCGCCTGCAGCGGCAAGGGCAGCGCGTTCTCGACTGTTGGATTGCTGCCGCTTGAGGAATTCACGACAGGATCTCAGTCTTGCAGACTTCGCTGGATTGGCTCAGGCGTATCGACTCGCAACAGGCGCAAACGACGGGAATCGGCGTTGAGCACCTCAAATCGCAGGCTCCCGATTTCCACGAATTCGCCCAACTCGGGCACATGCCCAAAAGCCTGCAATACGATGCCACCAATGGTATCGAATTCGTCGTCGGAAAAATCCTGGCCGAAATAGTCATTGAAATCTTCAATGGTTGTCGTGGCTTTTACATGAAACGTTCGAGGCTCTAGCTGTTTGACGAAACTGTCGTCATCGACATCGTGCTCGTCTTCAATCTCACCAACAATTTGTTCCAGCACATCCTCTATGGTGACGGCTCCGGATATTTGGCCGTACTCATCCACCACCAAGGCCATGTGATTGCGGTTGGCGCGAAATTCTTGCAGCAGGACATTGAGACGTTTGCTTTCCGGCACCACCGCGGCAGGCCGAATGCTGTCTTTCATCGCGAAACGTTGAGCACTGTCCTGCAGCACTAAGGGCAGCAGATCCTTGGCATGAAGAATGCCTTTGATGTCGTCAAGATCATCACCGGTCACCGGAAAACGTGAATGTCGAGACTCGATCACGGTGGAAAGAAACTCCGCCGGTTGCTGATCTTCTTGCACGACGACCAAGGCTGAACGAGGAATCATGATGTCTCGAGCGTGCATGTCGCTGACATGGAGCGCACCAAAAATCATGTTCAGCGCATCGACTTCGATCAGCTGACGCCGGGCGGCATCCTGTAAGATCACCAGCAGCTCAGCAATGTTGTCTGGCTCATCTGAAAACAGATCGCCGATCCATTCGCGCATGGTTCGACGGTGGGGTTTGTCCGCCGCCTCACCACTGAAATCCTGTTGGTCACTCATAGGCTTGTGTTGCCATGTTTTGTCGTTATCCGTTTTAGGTAAGGGTTTGATGAATTGCAAGCCGCGAGGTTAGGCATCAACAATCTGACTGATGTAAGGGTCGGCAATATCCAGCTGCGCTAGCGCAGCACGCTCAATTGTTTCCATCGCCAGGGCCGCCGCTGAGACTTCGTGATCCCATCCCATCAGGTGCAGCACGCCATGAATAAACAAGTGGCTTAAATGGTGGCTGGTTGTCTTGTGTTGCTGTCGCGCTTCCTGCACAACGATAGGCCAACAAATCGCCAAATCACCCAGCGGCATTTCCGGCACATCGTCCAAAGAATCGGCACTGTCTAGGGTTGGAAAAAGGGCCTCTGGCGCCAGCACACCGAAACTCAGCACATTGGTGGGTTTGTCTCGCTCACGATAGTCACGGTTCAGTGCTTGAGATTCCGCCTCATCACACAGACGAAGGCAGATGTCCCGAGACAGCGATTGCGCGCTTGTTTCGGGTAACGTTTGGGTTAACGCCACCAGACAAGCTTCGAGTTCCCCCTGCAAAACTCGCGGCAGGGGCGCATCGTCCAGATTCGGCGCAAGCTGTATATCCAACGAGAATGTCGCAGACGGGGTCGAGGCGATCACTAGCGCCTTCCGTTGCCCCGCCGATCATCGTTTTGCTGTCCGCGATCATCACCTTGATAGGACTCGTAGGCATCTACAATTTTTTGCACAAGGGGATGCCGAACAACATCCTTGGAACCAAAGTGTGTGAATTCGATACCGGCCACTTGCGCGAGGACATCGCGCACGTTGATTAATCCGGACTGTTCGCCCCGGGGCAAGTCGATCTGGGTAATATCGCCGGTCACTACCGCGGTGGAGCCAAACCCGATTCGAGTCAGAAACATTTTCATCTGAGCTACCGTGGTGTTTTGCGACTCGTCCAGAATAATGAATGCATTGTTCAGTGTACGCCCACGCATGTAGGCCAGCGGTGCCACCTCAATGATGTTGCGCTCGATGTATTTGTTCACTCGCTCCACGCCCAACATTTCGTACAGGGCATCGTAAAGCGGGCGCAGGTATGGGTCGATTTTTTGCGCCAAATCGCCAGGCAAAAAACCGAGTTTTTCTCCCGCCTCTACCGCAGGCCGGACCAACAAAATCCGAGAAACCTGTTGGGACTCCAGCGCTTCCACCGCGCAGGCCACTGCCAAATAGGTTTTACCGGTACCCGCTGGGCCAATACCGAAATTAATGTCGTTTTTACGAACCGCTTTGCAATAGCCCAGCTGATTTGCGCCACGCGGCTTGATCGATTTTTTCGGCGTGCGAATAACCAGCTCGCCGGAACCCCCTGATGTGTCGCTGCCGGATTCGGCACTACGATCCGCATCGCTCATCACCACGACGGGCACGGTTCGATCCGATCCCTCATTATTCTGAGCAATCAAATCATCCAAGCCCGCCTGCTGCAAAAACAGGTGTACGAAATCGGGCTCAATGGCATCTCGACCGACGGTTTCCCGATACAGTTGATGCAGCAGCGCTTCCGCCGCCTGTACAGCATTGGGTATGCCACTGAGTTGGAATTCGTTACCGCGGTTACGAATACTGACGCCCAGACGTTTTTCCAGGTGCTTGATGTTCTGATCTACAGGTCCGACCAAGGCAGACAGCCTCAGCGGATCATTGGGTTCGAGGACGATTTTCTTCGCCAAAGTTGCGGGGGAATCAGGAATGTGTTGCAAGGTTCACCAATAAGGTTGCGATTGTTCAAGACTACTACGTATCAGCCAAGTTGATAGCTGATTTGTAGGCTAGCAATTTTCGGCTATGAATCAATCAATAGGCCCCGTAGAGAGTTCGGAAGGGCTTCGGTAATGCGCACGTGCGCGAATGCACCAATCAATGAGGCTGCGCCTTCGAAATTCACAACCCGATTGTTTTCTGTGCGTGCTGCCAGTTGGCCCACGCCCTTCTTCGCCTCGCTCATCACCAGTACACGCTGCTCGGTTCCCACCATCGCCTGAGCAATAGCCTCAGCTTGGTCCCGGATCCGGGCCTGCAGTTTCTGCAGCCACGCTTTTTTGGTGGTTTCGGGAATCTCGTCTACCAGCCCAGCCGCAGGGGTACCCGGGCGGGCACTGTAAATGAAGCTAAAGGAGGTATCGAAACCAATCTCATCAATCAGCGACATGGTGTCCTCAAACTCAACTTCAGTTTCACCGGGAAAGCCAACAATGAAATCCGAGGACAAACTGATGTTAGGACGCACCTGACGCAACTTGTGAATGCGCTCTCGATAGTCTTCCGCCGTATGGCCACGCTTCATGGCTTCCAAGATACGATCAGAGCCCGACTGCACGGGCAGATGAAGATGGTCAACCAAGGCTGGAATATCCGCATAGGCTTGAATCAGGTTGTCGGAGAAATCCATAGGATGCGATGTGGTAAAACGAATCCGTTCCACACCGGACACCTCTGCCACGTAGTAAATCAGCTCTGCCAAATCCGCCTGATCACCATCAATATCACCGAGGTAAGAGTTCACGTTCTGGCCAAGCAAATGAATCTCCCGGACCCCCCGGGAAGCAAGACTTTCGACCTCTTGCATCACCGACGCGACCGAGCGGCTGACTTCTTCGCCCCGGGTATAGGGCACCACGCAGAAACTGCAGTATTTGCTGCACCCTTCCATAATGGAAACGAAGGCTGCTGGGCCATCGACGCTCGGCTCGGGCAGGCGGTCAAATTTTTCCACCTCGGGAAACGTCACGTCTACCACGGGTAACAACTGCTGTTGCCGCTGGGTCACCATGTCCGGCAACCGATGAATGGTTTGTGGTCCAAATACCATGTCGACCACCGGAGCCCGCTTCATGATGGCATCGCCTTCCTGACTTGCCACACAGCCGCCAACACCGATAACCAAGTCGGGTCGAGCATTTTTCAACTTTTGCCAGCGGCCCAGTTGGTGGAACACTTTTTCCTGGGCTTTTTCGCGAATAGAGCAGGTGTTGAGCAGCAGTACGTCGGCTTCTTCTTCCGTGGCCGCCATTTCGTAGCCCTGGGTGTCTTTGAGCACATCGAACATGCGCGCCGAGTCATACTCGTTCATCTGACAGCCGTGGGTTTTGACAAACAATTTTTTCGCCATGCGACTAAGAAGCCATAAAAATGGGGGGAGAAAGTATACGCGATCCTTTACGAATACCCAGAATGAATCGTGCAAACACCGGCACCACAAGCGTCACAAAAAAGGCGGCTAACACCCGGACTGCTTGAAATCACTGGGGTTATCCCCAACTATCTTCTCACGCAATTCGAGGTGACTCAGCACCATGGCCAGCAAAGACGAAAAGCAACACGTATACCGCATCCTGTTTCAGAATAACGGCCAGGTATACGAGGTCTATGCGCGCAATATTTATCAAAGCGAACTGTATGGTTTTGTGGAAATCGAAGACTACACCTTCGGCACCAAGTCCCAGCTCGTGATCGATCCCAGTGAAGAAAAGTTGCGCAATGAGTTTGAAGGCGTGCAGCGTTCGTTCATCCCCATGCACGCAGTGGTTCGCATCGATGAGGTCGAAAAAGAGGGTGTCGCGAAAATCACGTCCACCGACGGCAGCACCGTGACCGCATTCCCGATGCCTGTACCCACGGACCGTTAAGACATTTCCGGCTCAGTAGTCTTCCAACAAGGGGAAGGCACTGAGCACACTGGGCTCCGCCAATGGCTGCGCTCTTTCCAACAGAGTGGGGTTCAGCGCAGCAAGATCCGGCGCACCCAGCAGCGCCATACTGATACGAATTTCCTGTTCGAGGATTTTCAAACCTCGCATCAAGCCCGCAGCACCTCCGGCAGCCATGGCCAGACCCTCGAACCGTCCCATGCCGACAAAGTCCGCTCCCAAACAAAGACCCTTGACCACGTCAGCGCCGCGCATAAAACCACCGTCGACCACAACCGGTACACGGCCTGCCACCGCAGCGGCGACCTCAGGCAAGGCGTCAATACAGGCCTTGGTATGATCGAGCTGACGACCGCCATGATTCGATATGTACACCACATCTACCCCTGCCTCGACACAGCGACTGGCGTCGTCACCATGCATCACGCCCTTCACCACCAATGGTATGTCATGTTTTTCCTTGATATGGGCAACGGTATCCCAGGTCATGCTGGCTTGGTGGGAAAAATCTCCACCTGTGGTCGCCGAACGGCCTGACATCGGCACATAGCCCTTCATCACATCACGCTCCCGACGGGAATAGACTTGGGTATCTGCGGTCAAGCAAAAGCCCGTGTAGCCGGCAGCCAAGGCACGCGCAATATGATCGTCCATCCACGCTTCATCGCCCACCAAGTAGAGCTGGTAAATTCGATCGCCGGGGACATCGCGGGCGACGGTTTCGTAGTCTGGTGCACAAGCGGAACTGAGGATCTGCAGAATGCCAAAATCTTGGGCGGCCCTCGCCACACTGGTGCCCCCTCCGGCCTCAAATGCCTGCACAGAACCAATGGGTGGCAAAACAACCGGAATACGCATAGCACTGCCCAGCAGTTCAGACTCGACATTGACCCCACTGACATCGTTGAGAATCCGCGGTTTAAAGACCCAAGACTCCAGTGCCGCCCGATTTCGCCGCAGACTTGCTTCGGTATCAGCAGCACCGACCAAATAATCCCAGTCACCGCGATCCAAACGCTTCCGTGCCAGCTGCACCATTTCGGTCAGGCTGCGAAATTCTCGTGTTTTTTTCTCAGACATCCACGCTTCTCCCTCAATGACCCCAAAGTTAGCTGCCTCGAAGTCATCGGACAAGGTAAACTCACCGGCTGTTGAACTTTGAGGATAGCGTGATGTCAGGAGTCGTGATTATTGGAGCAGGCCACGCGGCCGGTCAGGCAGCAGCCAGTCTGCGGCAAGCCAAATACGAAGGTGATATCACCATCATCGGTGACGAAGCGCATATCCCCTACCAGCGTCCGCCGCTGTCTAAGGCGTATCTGAAGGGTGAACAAAGTGCCGACAAAGTGTATCTGCGCGCCGAATCGTTTTATGCCGACCGCAACATCACGATGAAACTGAGCACGACGGCAACCGCCATTGATACCGCGGCAAAAACCGTGGCGTTAAATACCGACGAAACCCTGTCTTACGACCACCTGCTTATCAGCACAGGATCAAGGCCCCGCAAGTTGTCGATCGAGGGTTCGGGTTTACCGGGCATTCACTACCTTCGCACCATGGACGACGTGGATGGTCTGCGCGAAGGCATGCGCCCAGATGCCAACTTGGTCATTGTCGGCGGTGGCTACATTGGTTTGGAAGTCGCGGCGGTGGGCCGGGAACTGGGTCTGAATGTGCATGTCTTGGAGATGGAAGAACGCATTTTGCAGCGTGTGACCACACCGGAGATGTCTGCCTATTACCACCAGCTACACGAAGGTCGAGGCGTGCACATCCACACCAGCACCGGCGTCACGGGCTTTGCCGGCGACGGTAAGGTAGAAGAGGTCATTTGCGGCGACCAGCACTTTGCGGCGGACATAGTCATTGTCGGCATTGGCATCATCGCCAATACCGAGTTGGCTGAGGCAGCGGGTATTCACTGTGACAACGGCATTGTCGTCGACGAGCACTGCCGGACCTCGGATCCCTTTGTCTACGCGGCCGGCGATTGCACCAATCACCCCAACCCGCTGCTGGACCGACGCCTGCGGCTGGAGTCCGTGCCCAACGCCATGGATCAAGCCCGGGTAAGTACCGCCAACATGTTGGGTGATGAAAAGACCTATGCGGCGATTCCTTGGTTCTGGTCCGATCAGTACGAGCTGAAACTTCAGATGGTGGGTTTCTCGGCAGATGGCGATACCCAAGTCCTGCGCGGCGACATGGCCAGCAATCAGTTTGCGGTGTTCTATCTCAAAGACGGCAAGGTTGTCGCTGCGGATGCGGTCAACAGTCCGAAAGAATTTATGCTGTGCAAACAGCTTGTCGGCAAACCCGCTGACCCTGCGTTACTGGCAGATCCCGAATCGGACCTGAAGACCCTGCTGGCCTGAGCTGCATAACAAAGACTCGTCAACACCGGCTCGTTACCAGAAGGTGGGCGCTGGGCTACAGGCCCAGCACCTGCTTGGCGATGATGTTGTGCTGCACTTCCGACGAACCACCCGCAATGGTGTAACCGCGATGGTGGTAGCGTCCCGAGGCGATGTATTCCGCCCAGGCAGGGTTAACCGCCTCTTCTTCCGTATTTGCCGAATCTTGCGGCAAGGCTAAGTAGTCGACCATACGAAACAGCAACTCGTCCTGCGCCTGCACCAGTTCGCTGCCCTTGAGTTTCAGCATGCTGGGCTCTGCGCCAACTTGCGATCCCGAGTCAGCCTGAGTCAGGATGCGCAGGCTGGTCATCTCCAGCGCCTGCAAACGAATCTCCAGCGCGCAGATTTCACTGTGGACGCTTTCGGGCATCTCGATACCGCGCCGGATTTGCTCCTGCAGAGCCTCCTTGAGCACGCCTAAGACCCGCTTATTTTCCGATACTCGAGACACCATGAGCCGCTCATCGCCCAGCAAACTCTTCGCAACGGTCCAGCCACGGTCTTCGTCGCCCAGTCGCTGGGCGACAGGCACTCGAACGTCTTCAAAAAATACTTGGTTCCACAGGCGCTTGCCGTTGAAGGCATAGAGGGGCTTTACCGATACACCCGGCGAGGTAATGTCGAACAACAAAAAGCTGATGCCCTTTTGCTGCTGAACATCGTGATTGGTTCGCACCAGACAAAAGATCCAGTCCGCCATTTCAGCGCCGGAGGTCCAAATCTTGGAACCGTTCACCACATAATCGTCACCGTCCTTGTCTGCCCGTGTGCGCACGCTGGCGAGATCCGATCCGGCCTGAGGCTCGGAATACCCCTGACAAAACCACAAATCGGCGTTCAATATTTTGGGTAAGAATTGTGCGTGCTGTTCCGCCGTGCCAAATTTAATGATGGCCGGGCCGACCATATTGAAACCAAAACCCGACAGCGCAGGAGCGTGGGCAGCGCGACAGGCGACATCGAAGATATGCCGCTGCACCAGACTCCAGCCGGTGCCACCGTGCTCGATGGGCCACGCCGGCGCAGCCCATCCCTTAGCGTTCAGGGTTCGCGTCCAAGCGGCCAACTCGTCTTTTGAGACCCCTGCGCCGCGTTTCACCTTGGCGGCTACGTTCGCGGGCAAATGGTCGCGCAAAAATGTTTCGACTTCATCCTTGAAGGCCCGTTGTTCTGGGGTCAGATCAAAACGCATGCAGATACTCCTCTGTACTGTGTTGCTTTCATTACGTCGGTGCCCAAGTATCGACTCACGCCAACCAACAAGGCAAGACACCAACACACCGATCTTCACAGGGCGTTGACCTGCTGCAGTGATAGGCTCTTCTCATGCAAACAACCACGATTGAAATCAGCAAAGAGTATCTGCACTTTGCCGCCGCACACTTCACGCTGTTCAGTGATACCGAACGGGAAAACCTGCACGGTCATAACTTTCAGGTGACGTTGGATGCGGAAGCCGCCATCGCCAATGACGGACTCACATTCGACTACAACATTTTGAAAAAAGCACTGAAGCAAATGTGTGATGACTTGGACGAGCAGGTCATCATGCCGACCCAATCGCCGCATCTGCAGATCGAGTCGGATGATCAGTACACCTATGTAATATTCAACGGCGAGCGCATACCGTTTTTGGAGCGCGACCTGACGCTGCTGCCCATTCGCAACGTCACCGTTGAAGAACTCGCTCACTATCTACTGGCCACCTTGATCCAACGCGAAGACATCAAGGTATTGGACATCCAAAACATGGTGCTTCGATGTGCTTCCGGCGAAGGCCAATGGGCCAGCGCAAGCTGGGCCTTCGAAACGGCTTAGCCGCCAACGACGGTCTGGAGAAATACAGATGCAATGTTTGGTGATTACCGGCGCGAGTTCAGGCATCGGGTACGCGACAGCGGAAACCTTCCGCGGTGACGGTTATCGGGTGATCAATCTGTCTCG
>JBELHZ010000047.1:0-20468 GCA_042091155.1 Gammaproteobacteria bacterium | reverse complement strand
CGAATCAAGTCGACCACTGCACTACCCCTGTGACCGTCTGTCATTAATTCTAGGAGACTGCCCCGCTACCTCAACACCCCATCTCGCAGTAAACTGTGTGCTGTCGCATAAGAAGAAGCTCTGAAACAGCCGAAGGACGACCCAGTGAAACTACTCGATTTTTTACTCGAACAAGAACGAGACGGCGTAAGCGCGGATACGATTCGCAGCGCAGCTTGGGAAAAATTTGGCGCGAAGGTCGCCGTCCTCAACATCGATTCAGTTGGTTTCTCCAGAACCACAAAGTCCCATGGCATCGTTCATTTCCTGACCCGTATGGCCAAAGCACGGCAGTGTATGAGCGCCATTCTGCAAGGCGCCGATGCGATCCGATTTGGTTATCACGCCGACAATTGCATCGCTTATTTCGCCACCCCACGGTTAGCGGTAAATGCAGCAATCGCGCTGCAGCAGGGGATTTTAGACAGCGGCCTTACCCTGAACGAGACTGAAAAATACGGCCTGTGCGCGGGCATCGGCTTCGGTGACCTGCTTTATTCCGAAACCCTCGACGGCTACTTTGGCGACGAGATGAATCTCGCCTCGCGACTTGGCGAGGACGTTGCCGAACGCGATGAAATTCTTTTAACGCAAAGTGCCTATGACGCTCTGGAAACCGACCCAATCTGGGCCTTTGACACTCGAGCCTTGAATGCCTCCGGCGTCCAGATGGGCTACTACGCGCTGCAGCGTTAAACACTCGGGTCGCGCACTGAAACATCACTAGACAAGGGGTAGCGATGACACTTGAGCAACTTGGAAATCTTGGCGAGCTGATCGGCTCTCTGGGTGTGATAATTTCACTGGTTTATCTTGGCAGGCAAATTCAACAGCAGAACGTCATCACGCGAGCGCAATTCGGCCATTCCCTAACCCAACGCCTGTACGAGAGATATTTCCAAACTTCGAAAGACGAGGCTTATGCAGAATTCATGGCCCTCGACTGGGCCTCTGACAACCTGACGCCAGTGGAGTCGTGGCGCGTTCAAATGGCCATATTGACTTACCTCGTGGACCTCTTTGACGTCTACGACAAAGTACATGCAGGGCTGGTGGATCAATCCCATCTCGACACCCGGATTAACACGCTGAAATTGGGCGTCATGAAGACCACCAATGCTAAAATGGTCTGGTCCTATTGGAAAAACAATCGCAGTCCAGATTTCGTGCACTGGTTTGAGAATGAGATTTACGGGGAAGGTTCACACATAGGCGATATCGATATAGATGGCGACCTATCCGAGCAGAAACAAAGCGCACACAGCAAGTTAAACACGCGTCGATGACCCCCAGGCCACGGGCGAGACTGCCGCGCAAACTAAAAACCTCAGTGGAACCATGACCCGCAGGTTCAGTCGGCGCGCCGAATCTCTAGGAGAAAACACCCAGTGAAAAACATCTGCACAGTGACGCTTCTGCTGATTACCTCAGCTCACGGTTTCGCCCAAAACGAACTACACGAGAACAGACTAGATCAGCGGGTAGCCGGAAAGCTGGTAGAGCGCAGCTACTGGACCTATGTGCCGGAGTCTGTCGCCGAGAACCCTGCCTTGGTTGTCGTGCTGCACGGTTACTCGGGTAGCGCCATCAATATCGCCGCGTACTCGGGTATGAACGCAGTCGCCGACGAAGCAGGCTTTATCGTTGCCTATCCCCAGGGCACGATCGATGCAGAAGGCAATGCGTTCTTTAACGTGGGGTATGCATTCCACCAAGACGTCGCCGTAGACGACGTAGACTTCGTGCGGCAGATGATCGCAGAGCTGAGCGCAGAACATTCCGTAAACCCCGACCAGATTTATGCCACGGGCATGTCCAACGGCGGCGAGATGAGTTATCTGCTTGCCTGTCGCGCCAGCTCCCTTTTTCGGGCCGTCGCGCCAGTCGCCGGATCCATGGTGGGATTTTCTCTTCAAGAATGCAGCCCTGAACGCCCGATTCCAATCTTTGCCATCAGCGGCACTGATGATCCGGTCACTCTGTATTCAGGTGACCTAGAGAGTGTCGGTGGATGGGGTACCTATCTTGGGCAGGACGAGACCATCGCCTATTGGGCCCGTCAATACGGTCTGGATCAGCGCACCTCGACGGCACTGGCAAACCCCCACAAACCGATATTAACCGGTGATAGCCAGATCACGTGGGATCGCTATTCAGATGACAATCTGGCGACGGAAATCTGGTTCTACCGGGTGGTTAACGGAGGCCACGATTGGCCGGGCGCAAAAGGTACTGAGTGGTGGCGGCCTTCTACCTATCTTGGGCTGATGGCCATGGGCTTTGGCAAAAACCACGATATTGATGCTAGCAGAGACATTTGGGCCTTCTTTTCGCAGTGGTCCGAGCGGGAAAAAGCCGTTTCGCAATAGTATTCAGTGATAGCCGGCCTTTCGGCCGGCACACCAAACCCGGAGGGTCGCTCTACTGAGGTTGCTGCACCATCATATGGGACATGTGCAGGTCGTTGACGCAGTCCGCCGCTGGTTGCAGTCCGGCCTGTACCATTGCTGCGGGCATGGAACGATCTCGCACGCCATTCATCAGCTTGATCATTTCGGACGTTTCGCCATAGAACGTGGCAACGTAATCAAACCCTGAGATGCCAAATACGGGCGTGAACACCGTCCCACCCACATTCGCGTCCGCCGTTTTACCTGCCATGTCGATAACCTGCTTCGAGAACTGCATTCCGTCCGCCAAGGTCTTGCCATCATTGAGCTGGCAAACCGATGCAACGAAGGGCTTTTGATCGGCAACAACCAAGTCGCTCATCAGATTTTGTGCCCCAAAGATGACCTCTTTTTCGCAAGTAACCATCGAGTTGAATTGACCCACGAGCGACGCGCCGTCGGATCCGAAGGCTGCATCGGCAGCGTAATAATCATTCCAGGTAGGAAAATAGTTTACCCATCGAACATCGGCCTCTCGGTACGGCTCGTTTACTGCGATGGCTTCCCAAAGGTAGCTGTTCATCGTGAGATCGCTTTTGGCCACGAACTTTTTCACGTCGCTACGGCCAAAGGTCACTAGGTCTGCAGCAGCAACACCTTCATTCAGGGCACATTCGTACACGACGGCAATGGCAGGTGCCGCTGGCGCATGATCATCCGCAATAACCGCGAAGGGCATAAAGCACGCTAGAACAAGTATCAGTTTTTTCATTTTTCTTCCTTTTTATTATTACTTTTTCAGTGATCGTTGGGACGATCTTTATGATTAGCACGCGCCTCGGTCGCTACATAACGCCCGCTGCGCCCTTGGAACATAGCATGCTCCCTGTGGCCATCATTCGACAAATTACCCGTTGTTTACGACAGTTTCGTTGCTAATCCGTGCTGACCGTGCCAACCCGAGGAGACCGGTTTCGACCACGCGTTAGTCACTGTTGGTGACCAAAGGTCTGATCAGCAACGTAAAAGATACAAAGGCATAGGCTAAGCTCAGCAAGAGTGCGAGCAGGTAAACCCACCCTTGGGCACCGATGTAGAGGTTGTAGATTTGCGCGCTGATCGCCACGAAAAACGTGAGAAGAAACACCCGATCCACTGCCCGCGCACCGGTACCACGGCCACGAGAGAGAAACAGCGAAACACCCAAGTAACTGGTGGCGAAGAAGACATAGGATGCGCTGCTGACCACCCAAACGGTGTCGATGCCTGCCTCACCATCGCCTCACACCTGAGACATGATCAGCGGCACCATGGAGGCAAATAACGCGATACCGCTTTACGTCAGTAAATTAGCCAGTTGTTCGCTTTTGGCCTGGGTGCAATTCTCGGAAAAATTCGCTACCACGGCGGCAAAACCCGCCAGCGCCACGGCGATTTCCGCAATCACCATCAAAATATCCAATTCCATCAGCCACTCTCAACAATCAAACGCCAATCGGGATTGCACCACCCCGCAGATCCGGCAACCGGGTTTCTCGACAAACCTCTAGGACTCCCCTAAGCACTTGAACTCAGGCATGCTTAGGGTGTGTTGATCTGGAGATTCCCATGAACACCGAACTGAATACTCACGATAACCCTGACCAACCCTGGGTCGGCGATCTCGATAGTGTGGATATTAGCCGGGCGAGATTGTTTTCCAAAGAGATCTGGCGTCCGTATTTCAAGCGTCTGCGTGAAGAAGCCCCGGTTTACTTTCATAAAGAGTCCGCTTTTGGGCCCTATTGGTCTGTTACTACCTTTGATCACATCATGGCGGTGGACAAAAACAACCGGCAATTTTCCTCGGCCAGTGGCATCACCTTGGTTGATCAGGACACGGACTTGCGCACTCAGAGCTTTATTACGGCGGATCAACCCAAACATGGCCCGCAGCGCAAGGCCGTACAAAACGTGGTTGCGCCACAAAACCTGCAAAACCTAGAGTCTCTGATACGGGATCGCGCAGCAGAAATATTGGACAACCTACCCGTTGGCACACCCTTCAACTGGGTAGACGAGGTTTCCATTAATTTGACGACCCAGATGCTCGCGACGCTGTTCGACTTTCCCTTCGAAGAGCGGCACAAACTCACGCTCTGGTCGGACAACTTTACCAGCGGCAGTCCCAGACACGATGTGGAAGGCCGCAAAGCCCGTCAGCAGATCATGCTCGAATGCTTAGAGTACTTTCAGGCCCTTTGGCAGCACCGCAAGGCCGAGCCAACCAACGGATTTGATCTGATCACCATGATGCAGCGAGACCCAACCACCGCCAACATGGTGGATGACCCCATGGAATATTTAGGCAATCTGGGACTGTTAATTGTGGGTGGCAACGATACCACCCGAAATTCAATTACCGGCGGCGTGCTGGCGCTAAACCAAAATCCGCAGGAATACGAAAAACTTCGGGCCGATCATGGCTTGGTGACCAACATGGTGCCCGAGATTATCCGTTGGCAAACGCCCTTGATGCACATGCGTCGCACAGCCCTTGAGGATGTGGAGCTGGCAGGCGAAACCATTCGCAAAGGCGACAAAGTCGTTATGTGGTATCTCAGCGGCAATCGCGACGAGACCGTCATCGAGCGGGCAGACGACTTCATCATCGACCGTGCCAACCCGCGCCATCACGTTTCCTTTGGCTTTGGCATTCACCGCTGTATGGGTAACCGTTTGGCGGAAATGCAGCTGCGTGTTCTGTGGGAAGAAATTCTCAAACGCTTTGAAAACGTTGAAGTGGTCGGACCAGAGCAGCGGGTTCACTCCAACTTTGTCCGAGGCTATACCGAGCTTCCGGTTGTCGTACACCCCTACTAAGGCGAGGTTAACCCGTGGCTAACGGCGCGAACCGCGCAAGAATACTACTGTGTGGTGCTCTGGTATTGGGCTGCTTGTGTCTGTGGCAGCTTGCCGGGGCAACATCCTCGTTTTTTTCAGACAAGGTACTGGCAGAGCAAAAATACGCGCGCTGCCTCGAAAAAATAGAGCTGCAGGCAGCCATTGAGACAAAACCGTCAACCAGACGAAACCAAATTTGGCCTTGCTGGCACCAACAACTTGCCGTTAAGCAGTATGCGGAAAATGGGGCACTGCTCGCTTCGCTCACACCGCCAAAGAACAAGGAGAGTGGCTTCTATCTGGCCATTCTCCTTGTCCTATCACTGGCCGGATTCGCCGCCTTAAAGCAGCGGTAAGGCCATGCCGATCAGGCAACCCAAAGCGCCGACCCAAACAACGGAGCGCACATAGGGCGTACCTGCCAGATACAGACCCAAATATATCACCCGCAGGACCAGCCACGCTTGGGCTAATACGATGACGTCGGTACCGTTCAGGATACTTAGCACCGCAAGCACCAAAAAGGCAGGCAGGGTTTCGAGCAAATTCGCTGCTGCGCGCTGGGCCCGGAGTACCGAGCCGGAAGTCTGTGCGGCTTCGTCACGCGCACTGAGCAGATACGCCACTGACACCTGTCCGCCCATCAGCGCGAGTACGCTGGGTGTCATCAGCTGCACTGCAAGCAACACCAAACTCCACAAAATCAAATCAATCATTGGTTTCCCCTATTACTGTTACGTCCCCACTTGACGCTAGCCTAGGATGTTTATCGAGACAAGGCCCGCGCTGCTATAGTGTTCGCTAATTCAACTTCTTCCTTCAAGGAACCCTAGGGGAACATACCGCGATGCCAAATCCGTACACACTCTATGGCTCTTATGCCTCTTACTACACAGCGAAGTCCCGCAGCCATTTGCGGAAAAAGGGTATTCCCTTTGTCGAGCGACTGCCGAGCGAACCTAAGTTCCGCGATACGGTCAGACCTACCTCGGGCTCACATCGCATTCCGCAGTTGCTCACGCCTGACGGGCAGGTGATACAGGACAGTGTCGAGATACTCGACCATTTGGAGGCCAAATTCCCGGCGATTCCCGCCATACCCGACACACCCGCCCAGCGCACATTTGTGCACCTGATGGAGCTTCTGTGCAGCGAGGGTTTGCTGACTTTGGCCTGGCAACACCGCTGGCTATTTGAGGAGAATTTGAGCTTTGTGAAAAAAGACTTTGGTCGCTCTTTTCGTCCACAAGGTTCAGACGACGAGTTGGAAAAATACGGCAATCTCATCGCCGATCGCATGATGAGCTATGGTCTACCCCCAACCAGCGAAGCCATCCGAGCGGAGCTGGACCGGCAATACCTGGCTGTCCTGCGGCTTTTCGAGCAGCATCTGCAGCAGCATCCGTATTTTTTGGGCGGCCACCCCAGTGCCGCCGACTACGCCATCATGGGAGCCATGCACGCGCATCTGGGACGTGACCCTGCCGGACTGCACTTCATGCAACAGCACGCCCCTCGAGTTTTTCGTTGGGTAGAGCATATGCTGACGCCAGAAATACAGTCGCCGGAATTCTATGACCGTCCTATTGCCTACCCCGAACACGACGAGGTCCCAGCAACCGCCTTGGCCATGCTCAAGCATCTGACCGAAGCCTACGGCCAACCGTTTATTCTCAGCAGCCTTGGCTTCCAACAGGCCATGGACAGCCAGCAGCCGGCCTCGGGGGACGCCCTGAATCCAGACCAAGACCAGCCCACCCTGTTGGTTGAGAACCTGATGTTTGAGGGCGAGTCACAAAGCTATCGCGTTAACCTGCACCATGTGTGGATGGCCCAACGGGCGCAGCAACACTTCCAAAATCTGTCGCCTGAAGTCCGCAAGGGCATTGAAGAGAGGTTCCGTGCCAGCACCGTATCGACGCTGTTGAATGTTCCCGCCTACTGGGTCATTGAGCGAAAAAACAATCGTCTCTTCGTCCAATAACGCCGTTACTGATAAAAGCCGGGCGCGAGGGTGAGGGTTTCAAACAAGGCGGCATCGTGTTCTATCCAGAAGTCCGCCCCGGTGGCTTCTACAAGAGCCTCTACCTTGTCCATGGCAGCAAGAGTCGCCTCTGAGTTGACGTTGAACGTTGGCACCCGACGCTGATCACGACTGATACGAAAGTGATACAGGTCTCCGGACAGCACCAAGGGACCGTGTTCCGCCAGCTCTAAGTACAGAACCTGATGCCCGGGCGTATGACCGGGCGCAGAGATAAGCCGCACGCTTGCGTCACCGAACACATCGTAGTCGCCGTCGACGACCTTGGCAGGCCGCTCTTTCAATCCGGCGACAAGTGCGGGTTCGTAAGCGGGAATCATCGCTCCGTCACTCATGACGAAATCGTAATCTCCTTGCTGCACCAACCACGTCGCCCCGGTCAGTTCGTTAGCAACGCCCACATGGTCGTAATGGATATGCGAGAACGCGGCGTAATCAATACTCGCTAAATCAAAGCCCAGACCCAGAGTTTCCAGCTGATCTTGCAGGGTTTGCTGCAGTCGCGTTTTCACGCCACTTTGCTGATCCGTTTGCCACCCGGGCTGATCCGCAACAGCTGAGGGTAAGCCCCCGTCCCACAACAGGGTGCCATCCGGATGATCTATGATGTAGCAGGGTACGACGAGCTCGCGTACCGGCGTTTCGTCATCGTTGATGCCAAAGGCCTGCACAGACGGAAATTGAAAGTCACCGCAATTAAAGACATAGAGTTTTAACCGGTCTGGCTCGATGATTTGAGATGGCAGATCGCTGGTGGTTTCTGACGACGGACTGCAGGCCAACACGGTCGATGCGACGACCAGGCCTAACAGCGTTTTCTTGCCAAAGACTCGCTGACTTCCCATATATTTTTCCTCATGCAGTTTTCGCTGAAAGTATTGATCAGGCGACCAAGGAAGCCAACACCCGTCGCTCCCCTTCAAATGGCCGACGACCGTGCATCACTCGCAGGTTATCCACCAAGGCCACGTCACCCTGCTGCCACTGCAAATCGACAGTCAGTTCCTCTGCCATGGCCACAGCCATGGCCATCGCATCGCTGTCTATTGACGAACCATCACCAAAACTGATGACTTTTTGCCCATGGTTGCGGGCATCCTTCCAGCCAAAAAAAGCGGCGATCAGTTGATTAAAAAAAGAGTGACTGCCGTCTTCCAAGCGGCGAATTGCCGGCAACACTGGCGTGGTAACACGCAGGGCATCATCCGCCTGCCACTGCCACTCATAGCCCAACTTCGCCAGCTTCGTCTCCGCCGCCAGTCTGCTGTCCGCACTCAATGTACTGCCCCAACTGCGTCCTTGGCCAGAAGCCAAATCGTCTGCTGTTGGCATGGTTTGCGAGTAACGCACGCCCTTCTCACGGCAGGCAGCAACAAAACCCGGTGCCTCGTCTGCGAGCCGCTCAAGCAACCAATCCGAACGACAGATGGGCGTTGCGCCGCCGCTAAGAGCCGGCTGCTCACAGAAAAAAAACAGTCGAGACGGATAGATCGGTGTCTGTGCCATTTCGTGATGCAGAAATATCGACACCTCCGGTGGCGCCTCATTGGCGGTGAAGACGCGCTCGGTTCGATTGCGCCGTACCGCGTTGGAGAGCGATTCCGCGTAAGTGAAATTAGGCCAGTCAAAGGCTTCGATGAATTGATCGAATGCGGTATCGGTGTCCAAGCCAAACCCGCGAAACAACACTGCTCCGTTTGCTGCCAATAACCTGTCAACCGACTGCCGGTGCTCGCCGGCCCAGGCCACCGCGGTGGCAACACTGGCGGGTGCGTGCAGGGTTAACACCGCCGGAAATCCACCCCCAGTTATCTCCATCGGCGCACCGTCCAAGGTGGTTGGTTTGATCTCACCCATCAGTCGTAAATCGCATGAAAGGTATGGAAGGCATCGGCGCAGAAAACGCCGGGATCATTGAAGCGACGATTTTTATTCAATCCAGAGATCGCCGCCATCTCGCCCT
This sequence comes from Gammaproteobacteria bacterium, assembly GCA_042091155.1. GTDB lineage: Bacteria > Pseudomonadota > Gammaproteobacteria > Pseudomonadales > Azotimanducaceae > UBA4421. Next base: position 11,149 of record JBELHZ010000047.1, on the reverse strand, counting down.
GTGACAGCTCGAAGCCAGACAACGTTAGATTTTCTTTCAGTCGTTCCGGTTTCGTGGTTTTAGGAATAACCGATGTACCGCGCTGTAGGCCCCAACGCAGGACGACCTGCGCAGGACTCACGCCGTGGCGCTGGGCAATATCACCGACCACTACTTCAGTCAGCACGGTTTCCTGTTGGGAAGCCATGTCCAATTCCAGGTAGGAGGACGCCCCCAAGGGCGAGAATGCGGTAACCGCCATGCCGTACTCTTGGGCCGTTCGAATCAATGCCTCTTGCGTCAGATAGGGGTGAGACTCAATTTGCAGCATGGCCGGCTTGATTCGCGCATAGCTCATCAGATCATGCAGCAGTCCGGTGTTGTAGTTGCAGACCCCGATCTGTCGAGCGAGCCCGTGATCAACCAAGTCTTCCATTCCTGCCCACGTCTCACTTAAGGGTACGAGATCACGCTGCATCGTCGGCGCTTCAGCCGCCGGATCAAAAAGCCATTCAGGTGGGTACCGGTCGGCGAAGTCCACATACCTCAGGGCAATGGGAAAGTGCACCAAGTACAGGTCGAAATAGTCCAGACCCAGATCATCCAGCGATTTACGGCAGGCTGCGGCGACATGCTCCTGACGATGAAAGGTGTTCCACAGTTTTGACGTCACCCAAAGTTCTTCGCGGGTACACAGACCGTCTTCAATGGCCCGCTTAATGCCACGCCCCACATCGGCTTCATTGGCGTAATCTGCGGCACTGTCCAGGTGCCGGTAGCCGGTTTTGATCGCGTCATAAACCGCTTGGGCAACATCTGCCGAATCGATTTTCCATAGGCCAAGTCCAACGACGGGCATGCTACTCATACCAACTGCAATGGTTTGCATCAGATTCTGATTCCTCATCCTGAGTATTGTGATTGCTCTAATTCAGTAACGTTGCGAGGTCATTCTCGGCGATAAAGCTGTCTACCGAAACCGCCTGTCCCGACGCCACAGATTGCTGTGCTGCGCTGGCGACAATCATTGCCCACAGACCCTGCATCGGTGTTGCGCAGTCCACTTCCTTGCCTTCCAGTCGGTCCGTCAGCCCAATATGCTCAACATAGGTGGATCCGTGGTGACCACTTTGTTCAATCGCTCTGGGGTAGGTCAGATCAGACGTTTTCGACAGTCCATTCTCCCCCACGCGCAGGGTTAGGCTCGCGGAACCCGAGGCCGATCGATGAATGTCGTGTTCCTCTGTCGCTTTCAAACGCCCTTGGTCACCCACCACCACCAGTTCCTCGGAAAAATCCGGGCAAAACATGTTGAGCGTAAAGCTGGCGCGAACCCCGTTATCGTAGTCGATGCTGACAAAGGCATGGTCGTCAATATCCGATGGCACACCATTACGTTCAAAGTCGACGAAATTCACGGCTTGACCACCGGTAGCATACACGCGGCTGGGCTTAGCTTGGGCAAGCAGATTGATCAGATCAAAGTAATGACAACATTTCTCCACCAGCGTGCCGCCGCTGAGGCGCTCGAACTTGTTCCACTGGTCGACCTTGTCCAAAAATGGCGGACGATGCTCACTCACACTAATGGTCTTAATATCCCCCAACGACCGGCGCGTCAGCGCTTCGGCCAAGGCCTCGAGATATTGCGGTTTGTAGCGATACTGCAGGCCGATTTGAATGAACGATGGGTAGGCGGCGTCAGCCCGCACAATGGAGGCGGCGTCCTGCAGGTCTGTTGCCATGGGTTTTTCTAGAAAGATCGGTTTGCCCGACTTCATCGCCGTTTGCAGCACGTCAAAATGGGTGTAATTGGGCGTACAAATCAACAGCGCATCCGCCGCCGGATCGTTGCAGGCCGACGTCAGATCGCTGTACCGCACCAAGGGTTCTGACTGCAGCGGACGAAAATTGGCCTCTGCCATATCCATGCTCAGTGGCTGGGCGTCATAGATGCCGTGAATGCGTGCACGGCCCAAGAGCGCGGCCACTCGCATATGCTCCTGTCCCATGGTGCCGGTACCGATCACCACCAGACGATGCTTGGGTTCCTCGCGACGATAGAGGTACCGGTCCTCTTCAGACACATGACGTTGGCCTGGCGCGCTTTCAAAACCACGCAGTCTCATTTTGCTCATCGCAGATTTCTCATGGGTTATCAGTCGTTGATCATTCCTGGTTCGCCGCTCCATCGGAGGCGCTACGGGCAACGCTACGCGACCACACCGCTATGTTGACGATCCCCAAGACCAACAGCAATGGCCAGAAAGCCTGACTGAGGCCACCCACCAGACCAATGGGCGAAAATACGAGATACAGGGCGACAACACAGGACAGCAGCGTCACCGCACAGGGCATACGATAAACCCATGGGTCCATGGCTACGACGTGGGTGGTGGAGTATGTCCAAGGACGGCTGCGTGGCCGCAAATAGCCGGTCACCAGCAAAATACCAATCTCAAGCACAAAGAGAATGGCGTAGAGATGTAAAAAGTGCAGGTTTACCACATCCTTGAAAACGAACTGCAGCAGCCCGTAAGCGACCAAGTGAAACCCGATCACAAGTTTGGGCCCCAGTGCGGGCACTCGGGTAGTGAACAGTCCGACGATCACGATGGCGACGATGGGAATGTTGTAGAAACCCGTGAAAACACGGATCACCTGCCACAAACCGTCCGGTGCAAATTGCAGCAAGGGTGCCACCACAAAGGAAAACAGTGCGATAACGATACTGGTACGGCGCGCCACCCGAAGCAGGCCGTCATCACTCAGAACACGTTTATTTTGCCGCGAGCGGTACGGCAGATACACATCCAAGCAGAACAGCGTAGCCGCACTGTTTAGCAAGGAATTAAAGGATGAAAACACGGCACCCAACAGCACCGCCAGAAAGAATCCCATGGCGTAGTTTGGCAACACATCAGCAATCAAACGCGGATACGCCAGATCAATGGAAGTTAGCCCCCCGGCTGCGTCGGGCCCGCCATACAGGTGATAGGCAATCACACCCGGCAGCATCATCAAAAATGGCACCAGAACCTTGAAGAAGCCAGAAAACAGGACGCCTTTTTGGCCTTCCGCCAAGCTCTTGGCGGCCAACGTGCGTTGAATCACGTATTGATTGGTACACCAGTAAAACAAGTTCGCGAACACCATGCCGGTGAACAAGGTAGCAAACGGAGTGGGGTCGTCAGCGCCGCCGATGGCGTTGAGCTTTTGCGTCTGGGTATTCGCCACGGTATGCAAACCGTCACCCAAACTGCCATCACCCAGGGCCATCAAACCCAGCACCGGTACTGCCAAACCCACCACTAACAGGCCCAGACCGTTGAGCGTATCGGATACCGCCACCGCCCTTAAGCCGCCAAATACCGCGTATAGCGCTCCGATACAGCCAATGGTGATAATGGTCACCACCAAGGCTTGAGCATAGGAAATGCCCAGCAGTGTCGGCACATCGAAAAGCTGCAATACCGCAATGGATCCGGCATACAGCACCGAGGGAATGGTGATCAGGCCATAACCGACCATAAAAAGAGCCGCAGAAAGCGCTCGCACGCTGCCATCGAAACGATCGTTGAGGAATTCCGGCAAGGTTGTAAAGGCGCCAGCCAAATAACGAGGCAGAAAAATGAAGGCCATGCACACAGTAGCCACCGCGGCGGTGACTTCCCAGCCCATGCTGCTCAGGTTGAATCCGTAAGCCGAGCCATTTAGACCAATGAGCTGCTCGGCGGAAAGATTCGTGAGCAGCATCGAGCCGGCGATAAAGACCGCGGTGAGGCCACGACCGGCCAGAAAATATCCGTCTCGGGTTGCCACCTCACCGCGGGTTTTCACATAGGAAATCCACGCGACCAACCCCATAAAAAAGGCGCAGCTGACCAGCGTAAGCATGCCATTTGCGCCATTCATGGCTGTGTTGCCGACGTAACGATCTGTTTTAGCTAGAGTCGCTCAATCACCGTACCCGTACCCAAGCCACCACCGCAGCACATGGCGATCAGCCCATAGCGGCCTGCATCTCGCTCCAGTTCGTGCAGAGCCGTGGTGATCAGGCGCGCACCGGTGGAACCGGTGGGGTGACCGAGGGCGATTGCACCGCCGTTTGGATTGACCTTGTCCGCATCTGCTCCCACGGCTTTCTGCCACGCCAACACCACCGAGGCAAAGGCTTCGTTCACTTCGAAGGTGTCGATGTCTTCGATGCTCAAACCCGTTTGTTCCAGTACCTTTTTTGTTGCCGGAATGGGGCCTTTCAACATGGTTACGGGATCACATCCCACCAGCGTGGTCGCAAGGATTTTGGCTCTGGGCTTCAAACCGTATTTTTCCACAGCGCTGGCACTGGCCAGAATCACGACGGCAGCACCGTCGGATACCTGAGAGCTAGAACCCGCGGTATGAATCTCCTGACCCGGCACCGCTTGCAGCGAGGCCAAGGATTCCATATCTGTGGCGCGTAAACCCTCGTCGCGAGACACGGTATGCACTGCACCGGTCGGGTTGCCTTCTTTGTCCAGCACCGGAGCTTCCACGGGCACGATCTCGCGGTCGAAACGACCTTCTTCCCAAGCAGCAATGGCTTTTTCTTGGCTTGAGAGACCGAAGGCGTCCGTGTCCTGACGAGTGATCTGATATTCCTCAGCGATCATGGCCGCACCCTGAAACTGACTGGTTGGCTGATAGTGCTGCATGTAGCTTTCGCCCATGGGCACGCCGCCAGCCATGTTAGATCCCAGCGGAATCACCGACATCATTTCCACGCCACAGGCCATCACAATGTCTTCCATGCCCGAGCCAATCATGGCCGCTGCCAGAGAGGTTGCCTGTTGGCTGGAACCGCATTGAGAATCAACCGTCGTCGCCGCAACTTCTTCAGGAAAACCCTGAGACAGCCAAGCGATCCGCGCGATATTGAACGATTGCTGATTGATCTGGGACACACAGCCACCAATGATCTGACCGACGTTGGCGGGATCGACCCCTGCGCGCTCCAGGGCACCGCGTTGAACCTTGCCCAGCAAGTCTGCTGGCAGCAAACCCGCCAAGCCTTTGCCGCGCTTCCCAATTGGACTGCGTGCTGCTTCAACAATATAGATATCCTGCACTTTGACTCTCTCCCGTTACGTTAAATTCAATACACCGTGTTCGACTAAGTGGACAGGCGGCTGCCCAACAAGCTGCGGAAGTTATCCGCATAGAATTTTTTTCGGACCGGCTCACTGACCCCATCCATGGTCTTTTCAAACCGGCCAATTGGGTCATCTGTCCCCTCGTGATGCGGGTAGTCCGACGCAAACAGCAGAAGATCCTCTGCACCGGAGTTGAGCAACCAACCCACGTCTTCGCCGGCAAACGGTGTGACCTTGATGTGTTTGCGCACGTACTCCGAAGGCTGCATCTGAACTTGCGACAAATCCTGCAAACGGCGAAAGGCTCTAAACGCCTGATCCATATGCTTCATCCAAGACACGATCCAAGATGCCCCCAGCTCGACTACCGCCACCCTCAATTTCGGAAAGCGATGGAACACGCCATCAAAAATCATCGCGGCAAGAAACAGTTCGGCATTGTACTGAATGCCCATGTAAGAAATAGCGTCACGCGGCGCGTCCCCTTCGCTGTGCTCGGGCACCGAACCCCCATTGTTATAAAACGACAGCGGCACAGGATCCCAGCCCCCATCGGTTCCGACGTGAATGGTGATGGCGATATCGGCGTCCTGGATTTTTGCCCAAATCGGATCGAAATCCGGATGGGTAAACGCGCGCGTCCCTTGGGGTGCAATGGTGTCGATCATAACGACCGAGAAATTCATCGCGATGGCCGCATCCAGATAGTCCATGGCGGTTTCAGGCCCATGACGAAAAGGAATGTAGGCCGCCGGATGCATGCGCGCGTCGGTTTCACAAAAACTCGCCAGACCTCGGTTCAGCGCCTGCACAGAACCCGCAAAAATCTCTGGATCCTTGGCGCCCTGCACTTGATCAAAGGCAGCCGTTGGAAACACGATATGCGCCTTAAAGCCCAGCAAGTCGTTGACGCGAACTCGCTCATCACGGTCCCACGCCCCAAGACCTTGAAACCCCTTGTGCTTCATAGACATGAACGATTGTTCTATTTCCGCATAGGCTTCGGCGCTGTTTTGGCGGTGTTCGAATCCGGCAACGGCCAGCGCGGCTTTTTCCAACGCCGCAGGCTTATCTTGACCAAACGGCGTCAGATGCGGGCGCAATTTGGCGTCAGCAAATTCGGCCAACCACGTCGGCGGTTCCATCATATGGGTATCCGCGTCGTAGATATCGTTTCTGTGCGCGTAGGGCATCGCTCTCTCTCCCGGTTGAACGAGGAACATCTCAACACAAGTCACCACGAGACGCCAACAGGCGGCTGAAAAACCGACTGTGAGGACATTCGACAGCTCTTCTGCTAATTTTTCCCCCTTGCCAATCACCGTTTGAAAAAGGAGCACACCGATGACCGACCCGACGATGCTGGTTGGAGAATTTCGGAGACCGCGGCAGATGCTGGGGGATCAAGAATACGACGGCCATCTGTCAATCCACGATGACAAAATGGCAGAAGACCTCGGCTTCGCCGGCGCGCCCATCGAAGGACCCACCCATTTCAGCCAGTTCGTCCCCATGCTCCACGAAGTCTTCGGCGATGCGTGGTTTGAGCGAGGCTGTATCAGTGCTCACTACCAAACCATGGTGGTCGAAGGTGAAGAAGTCCGAGTCATGGTTGAACACGTAACCGCGGATCAAGTGGCACGTATCAGTGCAGAAAAACGCGATGGTACGCCGGTGCTCACCGGCACCGCCTCGCTCGGACCCGATTACGGCGAGACCGAACTGGACCGACGCAGAGCGAAATTGCGCCCGGCCGATCAGCTCGTCATTCTCAGCGATCTCAGCGTTGGACAGTTAGGTGCCGGCAACCCAGAGCATGCCCAAATGGCTTTTGATCAGAACATGGGCGCCATGTATCCCTTTAGTCTTGCCGAGAAACTGCAAAAAATTACCGAACAACATCCGTACTATGGCAATGACAATCCTTGGGGTAGAGCGGTGATCCCGCTGGAAATGATCAGCGTGTTGACCCAGTACACCAGCGGCCAATCGGGGTTCCGCACCCGAGGCCCGGCGATTGGCTTATTCGCGGCCCAAGAGATGAAAATGATCAAGGGGCCGCTTTTTGTTGATCACCCATACACGTTAGAACGCGAAATCATTGCGCTGAGTGAAAGCAGACGCACAGAATCCAATTGGATCATGACCCGTGTGATTGATGCCGAAACCAATGAATTGGCCGCTGAAGTCATACTGAATTCCGCGACATTGAAGGACAGCTACGAACATTACGCCACCGATGCCGCGGCGCTCGGTAAAGACTTAACCGCCTGAGGTACCCATGGGCAGAAAAATACTTTTTATCACCACAGATCAGATGCGCTATGACGCACTGGGTTGCAACGGGGGCACCGTAGCCCGCACACCGGCCATCGACGCGTTGGCGACCGAGGGCATCAACTACCGGCGTGCCCACAATCAGAACGTAATATGCATGCCGGCTCGAGCCACCATCATGACCGGCCAACATGTGGCCAGCCACGGAGTATGGATGAACGGGGTCAGCCTGCCAGAAGACACGCCCACCATTGCCCACTGGCTGCAACAGCACAATTACCGCACTGCGATTCTGGGCAAGGCCCACTTTGAGCCTTGGCTGGGATCTGGAGAGGACTTTTACGAAAACCGCATGGCAGCCATGGGCGAGTCCGGCCCACATCGAGGCTTTGAACACATGGAGCTGGCCAATCACTTTGGCATGAATCATTCCCATTACGACCTGTGGCTGGCCGAGCACCACCCAGACTTGAATGCCAAGCGCTATCAAGCCGTCACCGATAAAGGCCAGCAAAACATGGCTGCCTGTGGCGATACCGGTGCGGTCCAGGTCTGGCCAACGGATATGCCCACAGAGCTGTATCACACCAACTGGGTTGCCCAGCGCACCATGGATTGGCTGAACACCCTGTCAGATGACGAAGACTGGTTTGTGTGGATGAGTTTTCCAGACCCCCACCACCCTTGGGATCCGCCAGCGGCAGAAAAACAGCGATTGGACTGGCGCGATGTGCCCCTGCCCGCACTCTATCCCGGCAGCCCAGAACAGGCGGCTGCGATGCTCAAGGACAAGCCCAAGCATTGGATGGGTTACTTCGACGGCAGTCTGTGGGCCAATCTCGAGTCTCCCCGAGGCTTCAAACCTTGCGACATGACCGCCGACCAAATCCGCGAGATCAATGCTTACACCCACATCGAAAACGAACTCATCGACGACGCCTGCGCGAGGGTCTTTGACTATTTGAAAGGTCGCGGCTGGGCAGCGGATACCGACATCATTTTTACCACCGACCACGGCGAACTGCAGGGCGACTATGGCCTGTTATTTAAGGGTGCCTACCACGTGGACTCATTGATGCGGCTGCCCTTGATCTGGCGGCCAGCACCCAGCGCCAATATCCCGGCGGCAGAAGTGACTGCACCGGTCGGTCACTTGGATCTGGCACAAACGTTTTGCCAAATCGCAGGCATCGGTGAACCCGCGTGGGTAGAAGGCAAGCCCCTGCCCCTCAATGAGCAGGACGCCCAAGCACAGCAGCGTCAGCGCGTGTTAACCGAATGGGAAAGCGAGCACGGCCCCGTGAGCCTCAATTTACAGACCATTTATCAGGACGATTGGATCTGTTCGCGCTACGGCAAAAGCTCGCTTTACGAAGGTACCGAGGGAGAACTCTATAACTTAGCCAGCGACCCGGGCTCTCTCACCAATCGCTGGGACGACCCGGCCTACGCTTCATTGAAGAGCGACTTGATCGCAGACCTAGACGACAACCTGCCAACGCCGCGAACGCCCAGGCTACCTCGTCTGGCACCGGTATAGGCAAGACCGGAAAACATGGACACTCACGCCAACTCAACCGCTTTGAACTACATGCAGCGCATGCGGGACTACTACTTGGCGCTGGGCTATAACAACCCCTATCAGTGGGCGAGCTTTACCGACGTCCCTTTCCACCCGCTAGGCGAACCGGTGGCTGATAGCCGCGTGGGCCTGATCACCACCGCCGCACCGTTCAAACCTGATGCAGGCGATCAAGGCCCGGGGGCACCCTATAACGCTGCCGCCAAGTTTTATCGGGTATACGCCGGAGACTCCCAAGACGATGACATCCTCGGCATCTCCCACGTCAGCTATGACCGCAGCTACACGACTGCCGAAGACATCAACAGCTACTTCCCCTTACAGGCGCTCCGCGCAGCCAAGGAGGACGGCCAGATCGGCAGTTTGTCTCCGCGCTACTACGGCCTGCCCACCAATCGCAGCCAACCCACGACCATGAATCAAGACTGCCCAGAATTGCTCGCCTTACTTCAGGAGGATGAGGTCGATCTCGCGATCTTGGTGGCGAACTGACCCGTCTGCCACCAGTCGGTCAGTTTGGCCGCACGTCACCTCGAAGCCAACGGCATTGCCACGGTCATCATGGGCTCCGCCAAAGACATCGTTGAACATTGCGGCGTGCCCCGTTTTGTCTTCAGCGACTTCCCCTTGGGCAATTCTGCGGGCAGGCCCCATGACCCGACATCTCAGCGCAACACCCTTGCACTGGCCTTGCAGGTTCTCGAGACAGCAACGGAACCAAGAACCACATTAGGGTCAGCCCAACAGTGGGCTAAAGACTCAAAATGGAAAGACGAATTTTTCAGCATTGAGCATTTGTCCGCACACGAGCTGGCACAACGCCGCGCAGCATTCGACCAGATCAAGGCTGTGGCCAGAGACGTCAAAAACAAGACTCGAGAATCATCGTGAAGCCCCTGCTGCCCCGCGAAACGACAATTAGCCCACACTCCCTATCCCTTTCGGGTTAACGTTGTGCCCATAGGGAGAGATGTACTATGAGTCTGATTACTTGGTCCTGGATATTTTTGTTCGGCTATATGAGCCTGATGGTAGGCATTGGCATTTACGCCCAACGTCAAATCAAGCATGCGGACGATTTCGCCACCGCTCGCGGCGCATACGGCCCGGTGTTTTTGGCTTTGGCGTTTGCGGCTTCGACAGCCAGTGGGGCGACCTTTCTGGGCAGCCCAGCCATGTCATACGAGTGGGGGCTTTCCACCCTGTGGATGCACTTTCTCTATCCCGTCGGCGTCTACGTTGGCATCTTAATTTCCATGCGCTTGGTGGCCACATCAGGCAACCGCTTCGGTAACCGCTCCATCCCCGAATACCTCGGTGACCGTTATCAATCCGACACCATGCGCTTGATGGTGTCGCTGATTTCATTGGTTCTATTCTTTTACCTTGCCGGCCAGTTGGTTTCCGGCGTGGTGATGTTTGAAATCATGCTGGGGCTGGATTCCATGTGGGCGCTGGGGATTACCACGTTCATCCTGCTGATCTACGTCGTACTGGGCGGTGCCCATGCGGACATCCTGACCGACGGTGTCCAGGGGTTCATGATGCTTCTGCTCGCTGTCTTGGTCATCATTCTGACCGCTCTGGGCTGGGGTGTGGAAGGCGGGTTCTCTGGGGTGGTCGAGAATCTCGCCAAACAGGATCAGGATCTGGTCACGCCGACGAACCCCAACACGCCGCTGTTCCATTCGTGGTGGTCTATTTTCGTCATCGCCTTCGCTCATATGCCGCTGGGCTTGCTGCCCCATCTAGGCAACAAGCTGTGGGCATTAGACACGGGCAGTTCGCGACTGCAATTCGTCAAACTCGCAGCGATTTTTGGCCTGACCTTAGGCCTCCTTGGCGTCGGCGGCCTGCTCGCTCGCGTCTACTTCGGCGACGCACTGTACGATGCCGGCGCCAACCCAAATCAAGCGCTTCCCCTGCTCTTCATCGAGCTGTTCCCCACGTGGTTGGCAGCCTTAATTGGCGTGGGCGTACTGTCCGCAGTGATGAGCACAGCCGACGGCTTGGTGGTCTCGTCATCACAAATCATTGCCAACGATCTTTACCGCCGCACGCTGGCTCCCAAACTCCATCCGGACATGCCTCAAGAACAGTTAGACCGTCGTGTGCTGCTGATCAGCCGATGGGCCACCGTGGCCGTCTTGCTGATTTGTATGCTCATGGCCTGGTC
>JBELHZ010000006.1:0-76644 GCA_042091155.1 Gammaproteobacteria bacterium | reverse complement strand
GTTCCTCAACCACAGGTTCCTCAACCACAGCTTCTTCAACCGAAGCATCTTCAACTACAGCTTCTACCTCAGCTTTTACCTCAGCCTCTGTCTCAGCAGACTCTTTTGTGGCTGAGGGCTCTTCTACTGCGGAAGACTCCATCACCACAGAGGGCTCTGAGGTAGCCTCTGTGACCGGACTGTCCGTGTTTACGGTAGTCGGTTGGGCTGCTGCATCAATCTCGGCGGGTAGTTCTGCCGATGTATCGATCACAGGCTCAACGACTGTCTCTTCGATGGTCTCAGCTTTCGTTGCTTTGTTGCGATTGCGTGGGTCATTGCCCGCTCTCCCGCTGCGCGGGGCGGGTCGTTCAGCCGGTGCGCTGGGCCTGGTCGGTGCTTCTTCTACAATGACCGTCGTATTGCTTGCTGCCGCGCGGGGTGGCTTCGCTTCTTGTGTCCGTTGGACGCTTCGATCCCTCTTCGGCTGGCGCTTGCTGTTGGCTAACGCCTCTGCAGAAGGCTGTCGCTGCTCTGGATCGACAGCAACGAATGCCTCATCAGTCGTTTCGGTTTGGCTGATGTTGGAGGACGCTTGCTCGCCACTATCCCTGCCACGTCGTCGCCGGTCTTCGCGTCGAGGCTTGCGTCTGTTGCGCTTTTCGTCGGTAGAATCCGACTGCTCGTTGAGGTTGGCCTTGCCGTGTTGGGATTCTTGAGGCTTGGTATCACGTTCCGGCCTCGGGCTGTCTTTTGAACGTTCTCGGTTCTTTTCGGGCCGATCTTCTCGGTCGCGACGAGGTTCACCGTTATTCCGGTTTCGGTTTCGACCTCTGCGATCATCGTCATTCTTGTTGCGGCTGCGGTTACGGTTTGATTGGCCCCGGTCGCGTTTGGGCTTTTCTTCGACTACTGGCTCGTCAGAAAACAGAGCGGTCATCACGCGGGAGAAAAAGCCGGGCTTGCTGGCCTTTGGCGCCTCGTTTTTCGTCGGTTGTTCAGCCGTCACCGTTGGGGCCGGTGCTGGTGGCGGAGCCGCCAACTGGGGTTTGACGGCGGCTTCTCGTTTAGCCGGTGCCTGGGCTTCTGCTGGGATTTCCTGCTGCTGCGCATGGTTGGCCAGATCAGAGAGCGTATGGCTTGGAACATCACCCTCGCTTTCTGCTTGATCGCTGCGCAGTCGCTCAACCAAGTAGTGGGGTGTCTCCAGATTCATGTTCGGGATGATGACGATATGCGTGCCGGTACGACTTTCGATATCGGCCAGATCACTGCGCTTTTCATTCAACAGAAATGCGCCGATCGCCAGCGGTACCTGAACGCGAATGACCGCGCTGCGTTCTTTCAGGGATTCCTCTTCCATTACGCGCAAAATCGCCAGGGCCAGCGAGCGTGTGTCCCGAATACGGCCTTGGCCATTGCAGCGTGGACATAGACCGGTGCTGATTTCTTCCAATGAGGGGCGCAGGCGTTGCCGACTCATTTCCATCAGACCGAAACGGGAAATACGTCCGGTTTGGATACGAGCACGGTCTGATTCGAGCGCGTTGCGCATTCTGGTTTCGATGGCGCGTTGATTTGCCGGGTTGATCATGTCGATGAAATCGATGACCACGAGGCCGCCGATGTCGCGAATACGCAGCTGGCGGGCAATTTCATCGGCCGCCTCTAGATTGGTATTGGTGGCAGTCTCTTCAATGTCATGACCCTTGGTGGCACGGGCCGAATTGATGTCGATGGAAACCAAGGCCTCCGTCGGATCAATGACGATGCTGCCGCCAGACGGCAGTTTTACCGTGTGCTCAAACGCCGTTTCAATCTGGCTTTCGATTTGGTATCTGCTGAACAGCGGGATCGAGTCGCTGTAGGCCTTGAGCTTGGCAGAATAATTCGGCATGACCTGGGCGATAAATGCTGCTGCTTCCGCATAGGCCGCTTCACCTTCAACCAACACCTCGCCAACATCCGCGCGGAGGTTGTCTCGAATGGTTCGCAGTACCGCGCTGTTTTCTTGGTACAGCAGGGAAGGCGTGGGCTCGTCTTGTTCAGCGGTTTGAATGGCCTGCCAGACTTGCAGCAGGTAGTTCAGATCCCAATTCAACTCTTCGGCGCTGCGACCGACTCCGGCGGTTCTAACGATAACACCCATGCCTTCAGGAATTTCCATCTGCGACATTGCGCTACGCAATTGATCTCGTTCTTCACCTTCTATGCGTCGTGAGATGCCGCCTGCCCGAGGGTTGTTCGGCATTAAAACCATGTATCGACCGGCCAAGCTCAAAAATGTAGTGAGAGCCGCGCCTTTATTGCCGCGTTCTTCTTTTTCTACCTGAACCAGAATTTCCTGACCCTCGCGGACCAGTTCTTGGATTGGCGCGCGCTGGCTTGCACCTTTCTTGAAGTAGTTTCGGGAAATTTCTTTTAGCGGCAAAAATCCATGGCGCTCTGAGCCGAAATCGACAAAGGCGGCTTCCAAACTGGGTTCAACCCGGGTGATTTTTGCTTTGTAGATGCTCGCTTTCTTTTGCTCGCGAGCACTGTTTTCAATATCGAGATCGTAGAGTTTTTGGCCGTCCACCAGTGCAATCCGAACTTCTTCAGATTGGGTGGCATTAATCAGCATTCTTTTCATGTTATGTCCTAAGCGACGGAGCCAGCCTGTTTTGGCTTGCCGGGGCTCGTGTCGTATTCAAAGGACGCTTCAGGAGGGCTATAAAGCTTCGCTATCAGTCCAAGAGCGCAGTCCAATAAGAAACCGTAATCATAAAAAGCATGGGGCCTAACATACTGCTTTAGCCAAGCTTCACTGGCGCCTTGGTATCCAAGGAGGTTCTGAAACATCCCAGGGTATACGTTGCCTTTATGGTTTCTAGTGTGTTCTAGCTGCTTTCCTGTCGTTACTGGCTTGCCGAATGACCTAGGCCGTTCGGGTGAGTCGTATTACGCGCCCTTGGCTTTCTAACGCGGGGTTATCCTCGTTACTAGCCAACGGCTTCTGATTTTCTATGCGGTATGACCCGCAGTCTCGTGACCGCACGCAGCAAATGTGAAGTGAACTACCCAATGGCTTAGGGCCGTTCTTTCCCAGGTGCTGCGCTGGTCCCTCAGCTTATATTCAATCGGGCAATGGCAAATGCGCCCGAAATCGCCTCGTGTGCGTCTAAATTAATTATTCGTTACCAAATCTCGACAGGCTGCTACAGCCCGTCTGCGTTGCGATTCGCCGCTGAAAGTCAGCGGAACCGATTCCTGGTCGGCGGTCGAAGTCGCGAAGACCGATTGGTGTCTTAATGTGCCAATCGTCGTGTTTTGCTTCCCCGGAGCGCTGCTAAAGCAGTTGCTTTAATCCACACCGCTGTCGGCAATATCAATGGGTTAACACCCATGCTCTTGTTCGCTCTTGTAAACCCTACGGTTCTTGGCGAACTTCGTGTCGTCTTAAAGCGATACAGCATTTAAGCGACGTTAATCCTTCCCCTAGTAAGCTGCCGCCTGACGTCAGGCACCAGCTTCGAACTGATTGTCTGTACAGATTCTCGGAGGAATCTGTCTCTGTTGGTCTGCGAAGGCGACGACGAACAATGTGTCACCACATACGTTCCAGCTTTCGAGTACCATGCGGTTTGAGGCAGAGCGTCACGTAAGATGACGACAAGAATGACCCCAAACAGCGGACGGATGTTAACAGTGATTGCTAAGCCCTTCAAACCTTTGATTTTTTCTTTCGGTGGTCTCGATTAATGGGCGTGACCTTTGTCGACATTGACGATGAAAATGATGTCGGCCAGCGCATCGATAATTTTCTAATGCGCCGGCTAAAAGGCGTTCCAAAACAGAAAATTTATTCCATTCTCCGTAAAGGCGAGGTCCGGGTAAACAGTGGCCGGGTTAAACAAACCTACCGCTTAAAGGCGACGGATCGTGTCCGCATACCCCCGGTTTCAACCCGGGCAGAAGCACCGGTTCAATTGAACGAAGAAACTCAGCAAGTCCTAGAGGCGAGCATTCTGTTCGAGGACAAGGATTTTATCGCAATCAATAAACCGTATGGCTTCGCGGTGCACGGAGGGAGCTCGATAACGAGTGGCGTGGTGGAGATGCTTCGCCTGATGCGGGGGCAGCCGCGTATCGAGTTGGCTCACCGGTTGGATCGGGATACCTCAGGGTGTCTGTTGCTGTGCAAAAAACGCGCCGTACTGAAAGAGGTGCAGGCCGCATTCAGAGAACGAACGGTTAAGAAAAAGTACACACTAATTGCGCAAGGCCGGTGGCCAGCTAAGACCCGAACCGTCCAAGATCGCCTGCTGCGATACGAGACAGATTGGGGTGAGCGCCGAGTGCGAGTCGATGCGAAGGGCCAGGTCGCGCGCACGGACTTTCAGATCGTAGAACACGGGGAGCTTGGGACCCTGTTGCAAGCGGCGTTGCATACCGGACGCACACACCAGATAAGGGTGCACGCTCAGTTTCAAGGACACCCTATTTGGGGTGATACCAAATACGGTGGCACATCCGGGCCAAAGGACGTCGAACGCTTGTGTTTACACGCATCACGATTGGTCGTGCCCGTAGGCGGAGACAGGTTGGACGTATCCGCACCGCTTGAGCCAACAATGGCGAGCATTTGGGCGGAATTGAAAGCGTGAACCCCTAGGTTGCCTAACCGATGAGGCTCAAAGACCCACACGACTGGCCAGTGGGTCGATGCCAAAGCCTTTCAAACAGGTAGTGAGTGCGATCAGAGGGAGGCCAATCAGTGCGCTGGGGTCCTCAGCGCGTACGTAGTCGAAAAGACTGATCCCCAATCCTTCGGCCTTAAAGGCGCCGGCCGCGTCAGTGGGCATGTCTTGCTGCACGTAGTACTCGATTTGTTCGGTATTGAGCGTGCGAAACTTCAACTCGGTTACGCTGATGTGGCTGGTAATTTCGATTTCTCCGTCAGGTGCCGATCGAGCAAGAGCGAGAGCGGTATAAAACGTGGCGAGCTTACCGCTGCATTGCTGCAGTGATTGGATGGCGTTTGCTTGGGTACCTGGTTTGCTTAGCAGCCGCCGCTCGCAGGATCCGACTTGGTCGCTGCCAATGACCACAGCCCCTGGGTGCCGTTGGGCCAGGTAGCGGGCTTTCTCCTGAGCCAATCTCAGAGCCAGATCGTTGGGGGTTTCTCCCTTGCGCGGGCTTTCATCGACATTCGGCGTTATTTGTTGGAATTCGAGACCCAGTGTCCGTAAAGCGGCGGCTCGATAGCGAGAAGACGAACCCAAAATCAACGGGGTAGGCATGGCAGTTCTCTCCTGCGGTGTTTGTGACGGGGCGATTCCTTTCTAAACCAGAGGGTACTGAGTATTTATGAAATAAATCAGGGCCTTGAGCTGCCGTAAAGACGCGTTTCTGGAGCGGAGGTACTTTACACTCTGTGCAGAGGTACCTATAGTTGCGCCGCCATGAATTCCCAAGTTTCAGGGTCGTCTACTTACCGCTCTCTAGCTCAGCAGCAAGCGGTGGTATCGCGCCAATTGGACCCCACATCCTTGCCCCGTTTTGCGCAAGCGTGCGGCGCATCGGACATGGTGACCACTGAACTGACCTTTGGTCTTGATGACCAGGGTCGGGCGACGGTAAAAGGATACGTGGCGGCGCAGGTGAAATTGGGGTGTCATCGTTGCGAAGAGATGGTGCCCCGACGGGTTGATGCGACATTTACTGCATTGATCGCGTTTAGCGAAGAGCAAGCCGACAAATGGGATTCGGTTGCGCCCGGGACGGATGTGGTCGTGGTGGCGAGCCCGAACGTGAACGTGGTTGAGTTGGTCGAGGATGAGCTTTTGCTCGCGCTACCCGACCGAGTGTGTATTGATGATGATTGTCCTCATATGCCTTCCATGTATTACGGCACAGAAGGCAAAGAGACAGACAAAGAAGCAGTGCCAGAAAGCGACGTCGATGATACGAGGCGCTTTCCGTTTGCTGGACTGAAAGACGCGATGGAAAGCGGCGGTGAGGATAAATCTTAGCGCGGGCCATCGACGACGAAAAAACATATGCATATCCTAGGTTGGACTGCATAAGAGAAAAGGGCCGCGATCGCGACCCACGAATGAACGCTTGTAGATTAAGGACAATTTGAAATGGCAGTACAGAAAAGTAAGGTGACACGGTCTCGCCGAGGACAACGACGTTCTCACGACTCGTTGAGCAATCCAGCACTGTCCGTTGAAAGCACATCCGGTGAAACCCACCGACGTCATCATGTAAGCGCCGACGGTTTTTACCGTGGCAAGCAGGTGATGCCCGATAAAGGCTAGTCTGTTTCGCGATGGCATCCTTTCGGATGCCCTCGGGTACGTCCACTTCAGTTGGGCCTACCTCCGGGTTGGTGGTCATTCCGCGGCCCACCCCATCAACGGCTTAAGTGGTTGAATCGGTGGTGAAGATCGCGGTGGATTTGATGGGTGGCGAGGGTTCGGGAAACCGTAACCTTCAAGCCTGCATGGACTATCCAGCGCCCGAAGAGCTGGTGTTGGTGGGGGACCAAGACGGACTTGACTCGACATCCCTCGAAGGGCTGCGAGAGCGAGGCGCAAAAATCCTCTTCTGTTCCAAAGTTCTCACGGGCTTAGAGCCCCCTCGCACGCTGCTAAAGCACTCCAGTGACACCTCGTTGGCCATCGTCATGAACTTGCTGGCGGAAGGCCGTGTGGATGCTGTTGTCAGTTCAGCAGATACCAAGGCGATTATGGTACTGGGTCGCTCCTGCATCGGTACCATGGAAGCCATACGTCGACCTGCCATCGCCAAGGCATTCCAGGGCCCTAAGGGTCAATTCTACATGTTGGATCTGGGCGCGAACGTTCGCTGCTCCCCTGAGCTGTTGCAACAATTTGCGCGCTTAGGCTGTGCGCTGCAGGGCGCGCATCAAACACAGTCAGAAAATCGCGCTCCCCGAGTTGCCTTGCTCAATATCGGCAGAGAAGCCGGCAAAGGGACTTCCGATGTCAACACGGCTGCCCGACTGATTGAGGCCGACCATACTCTCCATTCGGTGGGCTTCATCGAGCCGAACGAACTGTTTTCCGGTCGCGCCGATGTCATCGTTTGCGACGGCTACGCTGGCAACCTCGTTCTCAAGACAATCGAGAGCATGGCCTCCTATTTGCGCAGCCAATTGGCTCAGTTGCCGAGTATTGATTCCGAACTGCAAAATCTCACCACGCATATCGACCCAGACCGCTACAATGGCGCCTTGCTTGCAGGGTTGAAGGGTATCGTCGTGAAAAGCCATGGCAGTGCGTCAGAGCGAGGCTTTTTGCATGCGCTGCTGCAGGGGCGGGACTATATCGAGTGGAATATGCAGCGGGTATGCGAAGAATCGCTGGCGAGCTAGCCTGTCGATCTGAACACACTAAGCGAACCGCCCGCTCCAAAAACCCAACTGAAAAACAACGTAGAGTCACGGATTAGCGTTCACAACGAAGGAATGAGGAAGACATGAGTACTGCAGAAAGAATAGCCGCAATTTTTCCCGGTCAGGGAGCACAATCAGTTGGCATGTTAAGCGAGCTGGCTGCGAATCACGCATCCATTAGGCTGCGCTTTGCCGAGGCATCCGAGGTTGTGGGCTTCGATCTATGGGCCATGACCGAACAAGGGCCCAGTGAGGTTTTAGGCCAAACGGAAAATACTCAACCGGCATTGTTAACCGCCAGCGTTGCACTATGGGATTTGTGGCCCGGTGCCCAAGAAAAAGTCGCCATGATGGCGGGTCACAGCCTAGGCGAGTACTCGGCCTTGGTCTGCGCCGGCGCCATGAGCTTCACCGATGGCGTCGCCCTAGTGCGTAAGCGCGGTGAGTTGATGCAGGCGGCAGTACCCAACGGTCAGGGGACGATGGCTGCTGTGCTTGGTTTGGACGATGAGGCCATCGCTCAATGCTGCGAACAAGTAGCCGGCGAGGTTAGCGCGGCAAATTATAATGCGCCGGGTCAAGTGGTCATCGCAGGCGAAACCGATGCGGTGCATGCAGCAATTGAAGCGTGCAAGGCGGCCGGTGCAAAGCGTGCCGTGCCTCTGGATGTGAGTGGTCCCTTTCATTCACGTCTAATGGAGCGTGCCGCGGATGATTTTTCCGAGGCGTTATCGGCCATCGTTCTCACGCTGCCCGAGATCCCGGTTTACCAAAACGTCCATGGCCAAGTGGCTGGTTCTGTTGACGAAATGCGCAAGTTATTGGTGCAGCAGCTGTATTCTCCAGTTCGCTGGACAACCTGCGTAGGCGCGCTGCTGGATGGGGGTGTTGGTCAGTTCGTTGAATGCGGTCCTGGCAGCGTGCTGGCTGGCTTGGTCAAGCGGATTTCTCGCGGGACGCCCACCGTCGGGCTTTCCACCGCCGCTGGTATCGAGGCGGCGCAGGCGCTGTAAAACCACGAAGAGACGCCGTTTCAACAACCGGCGTGGACAGATAATTCTCAATACACAGAGCAGTAAGGAATAGGGGTTCAGATGTCGGATCAAAGGACAGCGTTGGTAACAGGGGCCAGTAGGGGAATTGGCGCAGCCATTGCGGCGAAATTGACCGCCGATGGGTTTTTCGTCGTGGGAACCGCGACGTCAGATGCGGGGGCTGAATCCATCGCCCAGCGCCTGGGCGATCAAGGCGCGGGTCTGAAGCTCGATATCAGTGATGCAGAATCCGTCGCGCAAGTGATGTCGCGAGTGGGTGAAATTGCTGCTGCCCCGGTGGTTCTGGTCAATAACGCAGGCATTACCAAGGACAACCTGTTGATGCGCATGTCCGAGGCCGAATGGTCTGACGTCATCGATACCAATTTGTCTGGTGCGTTTCGTGTCACTAAGCCTGTGCTTCGAGGCATGTTGAAGGCGCGCTGGGGCAGAATCGTCAACGTCGGTTCTGTGGTTGGCCGGTTGGGCAACCCGGGACAGGGCAACTACGTTGCCAGTAAGGCCGGCCTTGAGGGCTTTACGCGATCCCTGGCCATGGAAGTCGCCTCGAGAGGCGTGACGGTAAACGCGGTGGCACCAGGTTTCATCGCGACGGATATGACACAGGCGCTCACGGAAGATCAAACCAAGATCATGCTGGAGCGCATTCCTCTAGGCCGTATGGGCGAAGCGGACGAGATCGCTGGGACCGTGAGTTTTCTCTGTTCCCAGTCTGCGGGCTACATCACAGGTCAGACCTTGCAGGTCAATGGGGGCTTGTTATTTGGCTAGCCTAGGGTCTTGAAGATAAGCGGCGTAAAATCAACGGGATAATGTCTAATGGCGACCGTGAAAATGCGTTGGGTTACGAAGGATAGTTCGCTTGAATTGGGTATTGGGCCTCTATAGAATGCCGTTCGCTTCGCGCCCAACACTACTGAGGGAGTAAACAGCCGCATGAGTAATATTGAAGAACGAGTTAGAAAGCTGATCTGCGAGCAGCTAGGTGTCAAAGAAGATGAAGTCCAAAGTGATGCATCCTTCGTCGAAGATCTAGGCGCCGATTCGCTGGATACCGTCGAATTGGTGATGGCTCTTGAAGAGGAGTTTGAAACCGAAATTCCAGACGAAGAAGCTGAGAAGATCACAACCGTAAAAGAGGCGATCGACTACATTCTTGCCCACCAATAGGCAGCTGGTGGGGAGGCCGACGCCCTGCAAAACTTGAAGAATGATGGTTTGACTGAAAAGTTTTGACTAAAAAGGGGCGCGAGTGCCCCTTTTTTTGTTCCTCTGTATATTGCAACTTACTGCATCAGATTCCATGCTTCTGCAATTCTGCGCGCAAGAACCTGAATAAACTACAATCTGGATGATTGAATATGACCCAAAGAAGAGTAGTCGTCACTGGAATGGGGATGATCAGCCCGATTGGTCACACCGTTGAGGCATCTTGGAAAGCGGCCGTCGCCGGTGAAAGCGGAATCAAACTAAACGAATCCTTCGATACTACCGATTTTGCGGTGAAGATCTCCGGCAGCGTGCGTGATTTTGATATTTCGCCCTACATGAATCCCAAGGAAGCTCGACGAATCGATGAGTTCATTCAACTGGGTATCGCCGCTGCCTCTCAAGCTATCCAAGACGCTGGCCTAGAGTCTCACCCAAGCGATGCCGATCGTATCGGCGTTGCCATTGGTTCGGGTATCGGCGGCATCAATACCATCGAAAGCACCCACAGCACACTGCAGAAAAGTGGGCCGAGACGAGTTTCTCCGTTTTTCGTCCCCGGCGTCGTGATCAACATGATTTCCGGCAATGTGTCTATCGAGTACGGTTTTAAAGGCCCGAACGTCGCCGTGGTGACTGCCTGCACCACTGGCACCCACAACATCGGTTTTGGCGCACGAATGATCCAATACGGCGATGCCGATGTGATGGTGGTGGGTGGCGCAGAAGCAGCAACATCACCGATTACCGTTGCCGGATTTGCGTCGATGCGGGCGTTGTCCGCGCGCAACGACGAACCTGAAAAAGCCAGCCGACCTTGGGACCAAGACCGAGATGGCTTTGTTCTAGGCGAAGGCGCCGGGGTACTGGTGCTGGAAGAGTACGAGCGCGCGAAGGCGCGCGGGGCGCAGATTTACGGTGAGGTGTTGGGCTTCGGCATGAGTGCCGATGCGTTCCATATCACCGGTCCTGCAGAAAACGGCGAGGGCGGTGCCGCTGCCATGCGCAACGCGTTAAACGATGCGGGTTTGAACCCGGAAGAGGTGGGCTATCTCAATGCTCACGGCACATCGACCCCACTAGGCGACGTAGCAGAAACCAAGGGCGTTAAGACGATTTTTGGCGAAGACACCAAACTCATGGTGAGTTCCACGAAGTCGATGATTGGCCATTTGCTAGGAGCCGCCGGCGCTGTAGAAGCCATTTTCACCCTCAAGGCGCTGCAGGAACAGGTCATTGCCCCAACCATCAATCTCGACAATCCGGGCGAAGGATGTGATCTGGATTACGTGCCGAATGAGGCTCGAGATGCAGACATCACCGCTGCTGCAAGCAATTCTTTCGGGTTTGGTGGCACCAATGGAACCTTGGTATTCGGTAAGATTTAGGGGCGCTCACCCTCGATCATGGCGCAGCCCAACACTCACGCCACCGGCAGGAAGTCTGTCCCCCTGCGCCTTGCTCTGGTCGGAGCGCTGATCTTTGCGCTCGCAGCGCCAGCCTATTATGTGTTGGCGCACTGGCCTCAATGTGGGGGCAGTTATCCGGCATCGGCGTTCGAGGTGCCTCAAGGCGCGTCACTGAACCAGATCGCCAGCGAGTTGGAACGGCGCGGCGTGATTGAAAACCGCTTGTTGTTCAGTCTTTACGCTCGGCTGTTTGGCCTGGATCGAGGGCTGCAGGCGGGCAACTATCAGCTTCCGGCAAACCTCTCTGCAGCAGATCTGCTGGCGTTTCTGTCCAGCGGTCAGGTGGAGCAACACGCGATTCGCCTGCCTGAGGGTCTAAACATGCGGACAGTGATGGCACTACTGGCCGACGAAACTGTTTTAAGCCACAAATCCGCTGGTCTGGAGGGTTTGGCCGACGAGCTGGATCTGCAGCTGCCCTTTGTCGAAGGGGCTTTTTTCCCGGAGACCTATTTTGTGCCGCAAGGTGCCTCAGATCTCAGCGTGTTACAGCGTGCCCACGATGCCATGATTGGGCACCTGATGAACGCTTGGCAGAATCGTGGACCGAATCTTGGGCTTGACAGCCCGGAGCAGGCCTTAGTGCTGGCGTCGATTATTGAAAAAGAAAGCGATGGTCTATCTGACCGCGCTCAGATCAGCCAAGTGTTTCACCTGCGACTGAAAAAGAACATGAAGCTGCAAACCGACCCTACGGTCATTTACGCGCTCGGTGAACGTTTTGACGGTGATATCCGGCGACGGGATCTGAGGATCGATTCGCCGTTCAATACCTATCGCTACCGGGGTCTGCCGCCAACGCCCATCGCCCTGCCATCATTAGCGTCCATTGAAGCCGCGTTGCATCCAGCGGAAGGGGATTATCTGTACTTTGTTGCCCGAGGTGACGGGTCCAGCCAATTTTCGCGTACTCTTAAAGAACACAACGCTGCCGTGAGGCGGTATCAACTTTCCAAGGGCGATTCATGAGCGGACGTTTTATTACATTGGAAGGCTCTGAGGGCGCTGGCAAATCCACCAATGTGGATACCGTCTGCGAGACGTTGACGGAGGCCGGTATCGACTTTGTTCGTACTCGAGAACCCGGCGGCACGCCCATGGCCGAAGCGCTACGTGATGCCATGCTGCACAAGTGGAATGAGAGCGTCGATGGCATCACCGAGCTGCTGTTGGTGTTTGCGGCGCGCGCCCAGCATCTCAGTCACGTGATTCGTCCCGCGTTGGCTGCAGGCCGGTGGGTAGTCTGCGATCGTTTCACCGATGCGACCTTTGCCTATCAGGGCTACGGCCGTCAGCTTGATCTGGAGAAACTGGCGGTATTGGAATCCTGGATTCAGGGCGATCTGCAGCCGGATATCACGTTGTATCTGGATGTCGCTCCTGATGTTGCCGAACAGCGTATTGCCGCGCGGGAAAAAGACCGGATGGAAGTGGAGCGACGAGACTTCTTCGTTCGCGTGCGTCAGGGGTATTTGGACCGGGCCAGCGAGCACGAACGCTTTGAAATCATCGACGCTGGGAATCCCCTGCAAGAGGTGCAGGCTGAAGTTCGTCTGAAGACCCATGAGTTTATTCGGCGCGCGCGCAGTGGTTGATCAGTACCCATGGCATAACCCGCTGCTTGCAGATCTTGCCGAGCGGCAGGCACGTGACCGTTTGCCTGCGGCCATCGGTATCTCTTGCCCGGAGGGCTGGGGCGGGTACTCGCTATTGGCCAGAGCATCGATGCAGTTACTCAGCATCGCTTCAGACAAAGAACCTGAAGAGATTGCGCACCCGGATTTTCGTTGGATCGCGCCGGACGGAGCCATGATCAAGATTGATCAGGTGCGGGCGCTGAATGCGTTTGCGGTACAAACACCACAAATGGCCAAGCGTAAGGTGGCGGCTGTTTTCGACGCCCATCTGCTTAACGTCAATGCGGCGAACACGCTCCTAAAAACGTTAGAGGAACCGCCGCGAAATACTCACATTCTGCTGTGTACTCCGTACTGGAGCCGGCTGCTGCCAACCATTCGCAGTCGTTGCCAGTACCTTCAGGTGTCCGCGGATACCCAACAAGCTCAAGATTGGCTGCAAGCCCAAGGTGTTGCTTTTTCTGAAGAACGGTTTGCCCAAGCGGGCTATGCGCCTATCACCATGCTCGAACAGTTTGCCGGGCTGGATCTGGACACCCTGCTCGGTGAGATTGCACAAGCCCAGCAGTTTGGACCGCATGTGGATCAATTCATTGGTATGGGCCCCAGTCGGATCTTGGGAGGCTGGTATCGTCTGCTGATTCAACGGCAACAAGACCAAGCCAATCGAGCGTCTCTGGCCTTTGCCGAGGAGTTGAATGAAACCCGACGCATGATCGAAACATCGAATTCTACCAATGTGCGCTTGGCCTTGGAGCGTCTGTTCCATTTGTGGCAGCAGCTGACGGCGCATCAACAGCGCCAGCGCCAAACGAATCGATAGAGCCTCGTTTTCACCCTGCGGAGTATTACCATGTTGATCGACTCTCACTGTCACCTGAATTATCTGGACGATCCAGAAGAGGCGATTGATCGAGCGAGAGAAGCCGGTGTAACCACTTGCCTGTGCATTAGCGTCGATGAGGCCGGTTTCCCAGCGGTGAAATCACTGGCCACATGCCATGCCGACATCTGGGCCACCGCCGGTGTTCACCCCGACGCCGCGGACGGTAATCTTGAATGGATCGAGGCAGAGCTTGCCCACGAGCGCGTGGTGGCGGTTGGGGAGACCGGGCTCGATTACCTGCATGCCGACGATCCCGGCACCAAGGCCCGTCAGCGTGAGGCTTTTGCGCTGCAGCTCGATCTTGGGGTTCGCCACGATATGCCCGTGGTCGTGCATACCCGTCAGGCGGAAAAAGATACCTTGGACTTACTACAGGCGCATGCGGGGGTCAAAGGGGTACTGCACTGCTTTACTGAGTCTTGGTCAATGGCGAAGCAAGCGCTAGACCAAGGGTTTTATGTGTCCATTTCGGGCATCGTGACGTTTAAGAATGCGGCAAACGTCCGTGACGTGGCAGCCAAAGTGCCAGCGGACAGGCTGCTGATCGAAACCGATTCGCCTTGGCTCGCGCCGGTGCCCAAGCGAGGCAAAACCAATGAGCCAGCCTATGTAGCCCATACGGCTGAATTTCTCGCAGAATTGCGCCATACGCCGGTCGAAAAACTACGTCAGGAAACCGCTGATAATTTCGTGCGCCTGTTTGGTTGTGGTGTGTAAACATTCCCAAGGGGTGGTTCAGCGTTACAGTTCGCGGTCAAAGAAGTCGAGCAGCGTGTTAAAGCGATGGATCGACACATGGACTTCTTGCATCGAATGCTTGGCACCAGGATAGGTCATCAGT
Source organism: Gammaproteobacteria bacterium (assembly GCA_042091155.1). Taxonomy (GTDB): domain Bacteria; phylum Pseudomonadota; class Gammaproteobacteria; order Pseudomonadales; family Azotimanducaceae; genus UBA4421. The sequence continues at coordinate 62,163 of JBELHZ010000006.1, read as the reverse complement.
TCAAAGGATTTACCTAACGTTTGCAGCTCGGACATCAGCATGGTGCTGTGGGTGAACAGGACATTGTCATCTGCCATACCGTGCATCAGCAGCAAGGGACGCTCAAGATTGACCAAATGGGGAATCACGCTGCTGTTCTCGTAGGCTTCCTCATTGTCGGCCGGTAAACCCATGAATCGTTCGGTGTAGTGGGAATCGTAGAGTCGCCAATCCGCTACGGGAGCCACGGCCACCCCAGCCTTAAAGCAGTGCCCGGCTTTGGCCAAACACATCAGGGTCATGTAGCCGCCGTAACTGTGACCGAAGACGCCGATCCGCTCGGGGTCTGCCCAGGCTGCGTTATGCAGTATCTGAGTGCCCAACACCTGATCGTCGACTTCGATACTGCCCATACGTTTGTACAGACCCGCCTCAAAGGCGCTGCCACGATTGGTCGATCCTCGATTATCCAGCTCCAGTACGCCGTAACCACGCTGGGCAAACAGTTGCACCAGCACAGAGCCCCAGTCACGACGGACTTTTTGGACTCCAGGCCCGCCGTACACATACACGATGGTTGGATGTTGGCCATTGATTTGGGCCGGCGGGGTCAGTCGGTAATGCAGTGTCTGACCTGCTGCTTCGATGCTGCCGAAGCTCGCCGTCACGTGGTGTTTCGCATAGGCCGCGTAGCGGTGCCCGTCGCCAATGGTTTCCTCGTATACGGTTTGAGAACCCGCCGGGTCGAGTTCTTCAACCGTAATTCTCATCGGCAGGGTTTCATCGGTATAACGGTCGATGAACATCGATTGATCGCCACGCATGACGATGTCATGAACACCGGCCCCCACGGTCAACTGCCGATAGCCTGAACCGTCCAGGGAGATTTCGAACAGATGGTTTTCAATGGGACTTTCATCCCACCCAGTGGCCGTAACGACCTGTTGGTTCGAGCTCAATATCTGGTTGATGTGTGCTGGCCCTGTCAAGCGTCTGCGCGCGCCGTCCGACTGTAAAATCAGGGCCTGCCGCTGCCCCTGATCTTCGCTGGAAAACAGCAGGTCGCCGTTCGTCAACTGGCGTAGATCATCGGTGAGATTAATCCAAGTTTCGCTGGTCTCTCGATACAGCTCTTGCCAACGGTCATCGGCAAAGCGGTACTGTTTCAGGCTCAGGGTTTGCTGCAGGCGATCCTGAGTTTGCAAGCATATGCCATCTTTAACCGGGGTGACTCGGGCGAGATAGCAATTGTCTGACGCATTCTCTGACTGCCAAATCTGACTCGACGTTTGGTTCTCTCGGTCGAAGACGTGCAGCGTTACCCTGGGGTTGACTGCGCCGGCATAGGGATATCGCTGGGCGATTGTGCGGCTACCGTTGCCGTCGATTTCCAGACGATGGCTGATGGCGACGGGGGATTCGTCGTTGCGGCAGTAGATCAAGTAACGCTCACAGGCCGACCACCATGCGCCGGCGAACCGATGCATCTCTTCGGCGGCCAAAAAATCCGGCAGACCGTTGCTGACGCATTCATCGCCGTCTTTGGTCACCGTGACTTCTTGGGATGCTGTATGCAGAGCGCGGTAGAACAAATTGCCGTCGCGTACATAGCTCATCAGGTTGCCGCTGGGGCTTGGATTGAAACCGCTGTGCCGATGGCCCTCGGGCGTAATACGCTCTGGCGCGTTATCTGTCGCTGAGACGTTGATCCAGTACGCCTGCCCATCAGCATAGACCGCGAGTGAATGCTCATTGCCCAGCCACTGGTAGTGCGATATGCCGAAGGTAAACTGACGTTTACGCTCGCGCTCCGCCCGTTCTGCATCGCTGAGTTCGGTAACGCGCTCATCGGCCTCGGCGTTAAGGTCCAGGGCCCGAACTAACGGGTGGTGTTCATTGTTGGCTCTATCGAAACGCCACAGATCCAAGGTGGTCGGCGCGTCTTCGGTTCCCTGCAGGTAAGTCACGTGGTGGCCGTCGGGTGAAAACTTGAACTGGCTCGGTAGGGTTGGCCGCAGGCCGGGTTGGGCAAAAAGAATTTCCGGTGTGAGGATTTCTTCAGTACGAACGTTGGGTGCAGTCTTGCTCACGGTGTTTCCTGTTGGTTGATCTGGTCGAAGCGCAGGCCCGCGATTCTCAAACTCTGCTGAAGGCATCTCGCGTGAGGTTCTCAACGCCAGCACCGGCGGGCAGTATGCGAACGTTGTCCTCAATTCGGATGCCGCCAAAGGGTGTTAGCAGGTCCACAAGTGCCCAATTGATTGGTTGGTTTGTCGCACGTTTTTCTTTGAGCAACATGGAAATAAAATAGAGCCCGGGTTCCACGGTAATGACCATGTTTTCGGTCAACGGTCGAGTCAGTCGCAGCGAAGCGTAGGGCGCTGGTGGAGGCGCCACATGCCCCTCGATATCAAGCTGTTGGCCTCCCACGTCGTGGACTTGAATGCCCAGTAGGTGACCGAGGCCATGCGGGCAAAAGGGCACGGTCAGTTCATTGGCAAATGCTTCGTCGGCACTGCATTCCAAGAGTTTGGTGTCGACCAGAATGTTGGCGAGAGACCGGTGCATGGCCGCTTGCAGCTCAACGTAGTTTGCCCCGGGCGTGACTTGGCTAATCAGGTCGTCTTGATGATCCTGCATACGCGCGAGCAGGCCCTCAAAGAGACTGGCGGCTTCCGAGGAATAACAGGTGGGTCCGACATAGGTGCGAGTGATATCGCTAGCGTACCCGTCAACGTTAGCCCCTGCATCGATGAGCAAGCTGTTCAATTGAGCGGCGGGTTCACGGTCTTGGTATTGGTAGTGCAGCAGGCTGGCGTGCTCATTCTGGGCCACAATGTTGCCGTAGGGCAGCTGCCATTCATTCATGCTGCTGGCTTCGAGGAAGGCCAAGTGAACGCCGAATTCGCTGGCCCCCCTGGCGAAGGCTGCTTCCGCCGCCCTGTGGCCCTTCGCACCCCGTTCCGATGCGTGTCTCATCAGCGTGAGTTCGTACTCGGTTTTGCAGGCCCGTTGGAAATGCAGTGCGTGGATAACGTTCGGGGGGTTCAGGACACAACGATCTGTTACGGCAGCGTCGCGCTCGCTGATTTGAGCGATTGTGTGCTCGTTCCCTGAGTGTTTGGATATGCCTTGCAGTAGACTGCGTTGCAATCCGTCAAGATCCGAAAAAACCTGAATGTCCATATGTGCGGATAGATGCAAGGGCGCTGGGGTCGCCGCATGCCAAAAATCATCGGGCTGATGAAAGAACAGTGTTGGGGCGGCTCCCGGACAAACGAGCAGCCAAGCGTTCTCGCCAATATGTTGCTTGGCGAGCCACTGAACCATTAAAGGATTGGGTCGAAAAGCCGGGCCCTGATCGTCGTGAAAGTGGTATTGCTGGCTTCCCGCGCTGAGGATAATGGCGCTGAATCCTGTGCGCTCGAGGACGCTCTCCCAAAATGTTCGCAAGGTCGCATAGTGCGCGTGTAGCAACGTGGGTTGATCTGTGTCTGTCATAAGGTTGTTTCCACAAGGCGGCAAGGGAGGCAAGACAGTCTAGTGCCGTGGCCTGCTGGTCGCTAGCGTATTCCGCTGTATCGAAAGCGAGACAAGTCATACACCTAAGATTTATTAGGTGTCAGTGACGTGTTAACTTCCAGCTCGACGATCGCGAGCAAACGAGGGATTTATGGAGAGTTACGCATACGCTGCCCCGAGCAGTGTGTCAGAGACGGTTGCTTTGCTGGTGCAGAACGCCAGTGAGGGGCGGCAGACGCAAATTTTGGCCGGAGGCACCGATGTGCTGGTGCAAATGCGTGGGACGGGACACACCCCGCGAACCATTATCGATATTAAGACCCTGTCGGAAACCAATCGCTTGGATGTCAGTGCCGATGGTATTTACATTGGCGCGGCTGTGCCCAGCGCGGTGATTAACGAACATCCATTGCTACAAACGGCTCTGCCGGGTCTATTGGAGGCTGCTGATCTCATCGGTTCGACACAGATTCAAGGCCGGGCGACCATTTGTGGCAATCTGTGCAATGCCTCTCCAGCAGGGGACAGCATTCCTGCCATGATCGCGGCTGGCGCGATCTGCGAGATTGCAACGGCGACGGGCAGTCGCGAAGTAGCGGTAGAGGACTTTGTTGTCGGGGTAGGTAGGAATGCGTTAGCGCCGGGAGAATTCTTGCTCGGACTGAAATTGGCTATGCCCGACGCTGTAACCAAGGATGCCTACTTGCGCTTCACCCCGCGCACAGAAATGGATATCGCCGTGGCCGGCGTCGGTGTTTCACTTACCGTAACCGGTGGACAGTGCACCAACGCTCGGGTCGCTATTGGCGCTGTTGCGCCAACGGCCATGCTGGTGCCTGAGGCCGCACAAGCCCTCGTGGGCACAGACTTGAACGATGATGCGCTGCATCAGGCAGGCGAAGCGTGCAAGGCTGCCGCATCCCCAATCAGTGACAAAAGAGGCACCGCCGAATATCGCAAAAAAGTGGTAGCCGTGTTGTGTCGTCGCGCCGTTACTTTGGCGCACCAACGAATTGAAGGAGCGTAAGGGTGGCGAGACTACAAGTTGAAACGGTAATCAATGGGGAGCCTCGAGAGTTCCTGTGCGACGCGGATCAATCAATGTTGGACGTGTTGCGCGATGAATTAGGGTTGACCGGCACCAAGGAAGGTTGCGGCACCGGGGACTGCGGTGCCTGTTCCGTGTTGGTCGATGACCGCTTGGTCTGCTCATGTCTCATGTTAGGCGTCGAAGCTTCCGGTAAAAGCGTGGAGACCATTGAAGGTATTGCCGGTGAGGACGGACTGCACCCATTGCAGCGCCAGTTCTTGGAAAATGCCGCGCTGCAATGCGGTATCTGTACCCCAGGCTTTATTGTCGCGGCTAAGGCACTGCTGGCGAAAAATCCGAATCCCGATGAAGAAACCATACGGTACTGGCTGGCGGGAAACCTATGCCGGTGTACGGGCTACGATAAAATCATTCGCGCGGTGCAAGACGCTGCTGCGGAGATGTCGCATCCGGCGTAGGGTGAAAACGGGTGTGTGAATGAAAAAAGCCCAGTCAAGCTGGGCTTTTTTGTACCCGCATCGTGTTGCGGGACTTAAGGAAAGGTCAGGCCGGTAATGCCGGCGAGGTCGTCGATGGCCTGCGCTTCACTGACCACCTTAATGGTCTGCATGCCCAAGGCTTTCGCGGGTTTCAGATTGATGCCCAGATCGTCGAGAAAGATTGCCTCAGAACAGGCAACGCCCAGTCGTTCGCAGGTTCGAGTGTAGATCTCAGGATTGGGTTTACGGACACCTTCGACGCTGGATTCAACCACAAGATCAAACAGCGCCATAACCTCAGCTACCGCGTTGGCTTTGTTTTTCTCTCGGGCCATGCCGGGACCTTCTCCCGCTTTGACATTGTTGGTGATGCAGGCAACGTGATAATGCTTTTTGCACTCTCTTAGTACGTCTACCATGCGTGGTCGAAGCGTACCGGATAGCATGGCGATCACTTCTTTGCCCGGGATCCGGTGGCCGCGTGCTTCACTTTCGTCAGCGAACAAGCCGTCGAATTCGTCCAAGGAGACGCTGTTGGATTCGAATTGCGCCCATGCATTGCTCTCGGGATTAATGGCATTAGTTTGTCGGATAAAGTCTGCGGGGACGCCGAGGCGCGCTTCCAGCACATTGAATGCTTCAAAAGGGCTGCTGGTAAATACACCGCCAAAATCCCAAAGGATGGCAGACGCTTGGTTTGGTGTGTCGTTAGACAAAGTAGTCTCCTTAAAGTCAGGTGGGCATGCTTCGCCTTGGGTGTCGAAGTGCTGCAACAGGAGTCTATTACGCAAGGCCGCCAGAAGACATGCCGAGCGGGCATTTCGTTAGCCGAGCGTCGCTGGATTACTGAATCGGTGTGAAACGGTAGCCTACGCTGCGCACAGTCTGGACGGTCCCGTCTAAGCCAAAGGGCTTGAGGACTTTACGCAAGCGCAGCACGTGGACATCAACGGTTCGTGTTTCGATGTAGCTACTTCGTCCCCAGACACGATCCAGTAACTGATCGCGTTCAAATACGCGGTCGGGGTTTCGCATCAAGAGCTCCAGCAGTCGATATTCGGTGGGGCCAATGTTGATGTCTACGCCTTTGATCGTGACGCGGTGACTGACCAAATCAATACGAATGCCTGACGCTTCTATCAAGTCGTCTTCCGGTGCGCCTGAACGACGCAACAGTGCCTTGATCCTTGCGACCAGTTCCTTTGGCGAGAACGGTTTGCTCATGTAGTCGTCGATGCCGGATTCGAAGCTCTTCAGGATGTCCGACTCTTCGTTTCTCGCGGTTAGCATCAGTAAGGGGAGGGCGCTGGTCAGTTCGTCCCGTCTGAGGCGTTTGGCCAACTCCACACCGCTCATCCCCGGAAGCATCCAGTCTACGATTAGGATATCCGGCAGATTGGAGTCCAGGCGCTGCAGTGCCACTTCGCCAGTTTCGGCTTCCGTAACATTAAAGCCTGCCCGAGTTAGGGAAAAATTCAGCAGTTCACGAATTTCCGGTTCGTCTTCAACAATTAGGACGGTAGTAGCCATCGGTAGGTATTCCTCAACTCAGCGCACAAGTAGGTGATATAAGTAAATGAGTAGACTATCGCATTGTGACGATTGCATGACTTTATTGTCTCGAGGGTTTGCGATGACGAACAACCGGCGACTCGATTCCGTGCTCTTCATGCCCTCGAGTGGTCTGAGGCCCGCGGCGTCGGTAAGATGACGCTTTTGAGGAGTAAAACGATGGGACAGATGATCACAATTGCCATGTCTGATGGCTTTGGCTTGGGCGCGTACACCTCCAGTCCAACGAGCGGCGAAAGCAAGGGTGCTGTCGTCGTCATTCAAGAGATATTCGGCGTCAATGCGCACATACGCGAGGTGGCGGACGGATACGCGGCGAAAGGCTACACGGTTATCGCGCCAGCATTATTTGATCGTATCGACTCGGATATTCAGCTGGGCTATACCGAAGCCGATATGGGCACGGGTATTGGTCTTGCATTTGAAAAGCTGCAAATGCCACAGACGCTGGCAGATTTGCAAAGTGTGGTGGACTACGCGGGCGAACAGGGTTCCGTGGGTGTGGTCGGGTACTGTTTTGGCGGCTTGCTGACCTATTTGAGCGCCTGCAACATAAAAGGCGTAACCGCCGCATCCAGTTATTACGGTGGTGGTATTGCGGGGATGCTGGATCAAAGCCCCCAGTGTCCGTTAATCATGCACTTCGGTGAATTGGATGCCCACATTCCAATGTCTGATGTGGAAAAAATTCAGGCGGCGCATCCAGATCTGCCTGTCAATGTCTACGCTGCCGACCACGGATTCAACTGTGATCACCGAGCCAGTTATAACGAGGCCGCCGCCGCATTGGCCCTGAGCCGCACGTTGGCGCACTTTGAAGAGCATCTTTAGCCCGATGTGGCACCACAATCGGGCAATCAGGCAAATCCAGCCAAATAAAAACCCGTTCTGACGATCTTGGCCTTGTCGAGTATTGACAAAAACTTGGTGTTTGTTGATCCTTCGTGCCGGACTTAGCGGGGAGGCCGCTATTGCCAAAGCTTTCGGGCTGAGAGCGGTCGAAGACGATGAACATCGAAGGAACATTGTTTTGGACGGGTCTTGAGTAGGCAACATCTGAATTTTTGCTACGGCAGATAAAAGCTGGCTTTAGAACCTAATGTGAAGGGGTCGCCCTGTGCGGCACCTCAGTGAATTTCGAGCCATACAGAAACCAGGGATTTTCCAGTAGGAAGTACTAATGAAAAAACACATGCAAAAGCTGTCGCTAACGCTGTTAACCAGCGCGGCTGTATTTACCGGATCGTCTGCGTTGGGGGCGACGTTGACAGACGTCTTTCAAGCCGCCGAGCAAATGAACGTTCAGGCAAAACGCTCTCAGGCGAAGATCAATGATCTCACCGAAGAGACGCGTCAGCTGCTGAATGAGTACAAAACGGTGCTCAAAGAGGTTGAAGGCCTGAAGGTCTATAACCGACAGCTGGAGAAGCAGATCGGTAATCAAGAGCGCGAGATGGTGCAGTTGTCTGAGTCTATCGACGAAGTCACCGTTATTGAGCGTCAAATTACACCGCTGATGCTGCGAATGATCGACGGCCTAGAGCAGTTTGTAGAGCTGGATGCTCCATTCCTGCTGGACGAGCGCCTCGCTCGCGTCGAGCGGTTGCGTGAAATGATGGATCGCGCAGACGTTGCGGTCTCTGAAAAGTTTTCGCAGGTGTTCCGTGCCTTCCAGATCGAAAACGAATACGGCCGAACGATGGAAACCTATCCTTCGACGATCGAGATCGACGGCGTAGAACGTAAAGTAGATATTTTGAAAGTTGGTCGAATCGCCTTGGTGTATCAAACACCCGATGGCGCAGAAACCGGAATGTACAACCCTACGGCTCGTCAGTACGAAGCAGTTGATAACTCTTATCAAGCTTCTGTAAGACAGGGCATTCGTATGGCTCGCCAGCAGGCATCAATCGATATGCTGAGCTTGCCGGTAGTTGGAGCGGGAGCAGCACAATGATCAACGACATGACACTTGGTTTGAATAAATTGAAACTCTTTGCCGCGGCCTCCTTGGCCCTAGGCGCGACGGTGTTTGCTCCGGTAGCCATGGCGGAAGAGGGCGCAGCGCCTGCCACCGACCTGGTGGTAAACGAAGCCAGCTCTCTGGACGAACTGCTAGAGAACGTAAAAGAACGACGCGTTGTGGAATCTCGCGAGAACACCGCCCGCGAACGTCGCTTTGCCAACGAGAAAGCAGAACAAGCGCGTCTGTTAAAAGAAGCTGAAGCGGAACGTCTGCGCGAGCAGCGTCGTTCCGATCGGCTGGAGACCCAATTCGAAGAAAACGAAATTCGTATTGGCGACCTGACCGAACAGCTGGACAAGCGTTTGGGTAGCTTGCGTGAATTGTTCGGCGTATTGCAGCAGGTTGCTGGTGATACCCGAGGCGGTTTTGAAGGCTCTATCATTTCCAGTCAGTACGCTAACCGTGGAGACTGGTTGGGTGAACTGGCCAAGAAGATGGGTACCTCTAGCCAGTTGGCAACCATTGATGAGATGGAAAGCCTGTGGTTCGAGCTCCAGCGCGAGATGACCGAGTCCGGAAAGATTTCGAAGTACCCGGGTACGATTACGAAGCTTTCAGGCGACAAAGTGAATACTGAGATCGTTCGCGTCGGCTCCTTTGCCTTGATTGGTGAAGGCCAATACCTCCAGTGGGATGCAGATAGCCAGTCGATTTCAGAATTGGCACGACAGCCAACGGGACGTCACGTTTCTACCGCAGAAGACCTTCAGGCAGCGGCCCCAGGCGAAGTGGTTGAGTTCTCTGTAGACCCCACTCGTGGTTCCTTGCTGGCGCTCTTGATCCAAGCCGCAACCTTGGGTGAGCGTATCGGTTCGCCGTTCGCCGCCATCGGCGAGTGTGGCATGCCTTTCTGCGACGGTCAGGGTGGTGAAGTAGGTTCAGTGATCATTTTGGGCGGTATCCTAGGTGTGCTTTTGGCACTGGAACGGTTCATTACGTTGTTCATGATTGGCACTAAGGTTGCCGCTCAGCGTAAAGATCCCGTCGCGCAAGACGACAACCCACTGGGTCGTGTCCTCAAAGTGTATGAAGAGAACAAAGATGTCGACGTTGAAACGCTTGAGCTCAAGTTGGGAGAAGCGATTCTGACGGAGACACCCGCGCTGACGAAGTACATCAATCTGGTTCAGGTGATCTCGGTGGTTGCTCCGCTCACCGGCCTATTGGGTACGGTGATCGGTATGATCGAAACCTTCCAGGCGATTACGCTGTTTGGTACCGGTGATCCGAAAACGATGGCCAGCGGTATTTCTAAAGCGCTTATGACGACGGTATTGGGTCTGTGTGTGGCGATTCCAACCACGCTACTGCACGCGGTAGTGAGCTCCCGGTCCCGTGGACTGGTGCATATTATCGAAGAGCAGAGCGCCGGTATTATTGCCGATCACGCTGAAAAGTCCGGTAAAACCTTAGGTTAAGCCGAAAGCCTGAGTCCAAGGAGACTGCCGCAAGATGTTTAACGACGCTTACCTGGCGATCATCAGATTCATGGAGATGGGAGGCGATGTACTTTGGTTCATCGCTGCCATTACCTTCCTGATGTGGAGCCTAATTTTCGAGCGGGTTTGGTTTTTCCGAACCGAACACAAAGACTTGGTGCTGGAAGCCAGTAACACCTGGGAAAACCGGGGTGAACGCAAGTCATGGAGTGCACGTCAGGTGCGAGAGGGGATTATTTCGGATGGTGCGACTCGCATCACAGGAAGCCTGCCCATCATCGAAACCTGTGTGGCCCTGTGTCCTCTGTTTGGATTGCTCGGCACCGTAACGGGCATGATCGCTGTATTCGACGCCATGGCGACCCAAGGCGGAAACGCTCGTTCCATGGCGGCTGGCGTGTCGATGGCAACCATACCCACCATGTCAGGAATGATCGCGTCACTGTCTGGCCTAGTGGGTACGACCTATCTGAAGCGGAAGGTCGAATACGAGACTGAGCTTTTTGAAGACCAACTAACTCTGGATCATTAGATTCGGGGCAGAGGAGAATTTTTATGCGCAGACAAATAAAGCGCATTTCAAGAAGCGAAGAAGAAGCCGACATCAACCTGACGCCCATGCTGGACGTCGTGTTCATCATGTTGATCTTCTTCATCGTTACCGCCACGTTTATTAAACAGGCGGGTATCGATGTACTGCGCCCAGAAGCAATGACTTCTGAGCAAAAGCCGACGGTAGCCTTGCTGGTTGCCATTAGCCCGGCTGGCGATATCTGGATAGACAAGAAGCGCGTGGACCCAAACTCGGTCCGCTCGCATATCGAACGTCTGCATGCAGAGAACCCCAAGGGCGGGCTTGTTGTGCAAGCAGACCGAACGTCGACCAATGAAAAGCTCATGGTTGTTCTCAATGCCGCTAGAGCTGCAGGAATGCGCGAAGTGGCTATATCAACCGAAAACAATTAGGCAGGTAGTACTATGGTCGCTCGTTATGCGATAGGCGTTGGCCTAGGAGCTTTAGTCACATTTTTGCTGTTCTTTTTGATGCAGGCCATCATTGCAACAGATGAAGCGAAATTGGATGAAGGCGTTAAAGGGAAACTCTTGGACTTCGTGCGTTTGCAGGACGATCAAGAAGTTGAAACGAAGCAGCGTAAGCCAAAGCCGCCACCGCCGCCGGATGAACCGCCACCCGATATGCCCAAGCCGGATTTTGAATCTTCTGATCTGTCCCAAGGCGTGGATGTAGGCGCGGTGGACGTTGACGTGGATCTCTCAATCGAAGGGGGAGGGTTCAGTTCCGATGGTGAATATTTGCCGATCGTTAAGGTGAACCCACAGTATCCAAGACGAGCGCAGACGCGCGGTATTGAAGGCTACGTGATTTTGGAGTACATCGTTACGAAGACCGGTGCGGTGCGCGATCCGGTCGTGATAGACGCCAAACCGCCAGGCATCTTTAACCGCTCTGCGATTAATGCGGCGTTGAAGTACAAGTACAAGCCGAAGGTCGTAAACGGCGAGCCAATTGACGTGGCTGGCGTTAAAACGCGTATCACGTTTGAAATGGCAGATTAAGCATCAGGAGTTGTTGCCGAAATGACAAAGATTGAATTAGCAAACCGGTGGGCCTGGTCCCGCGGTAAGATACTGACTCGAGGTTTCACCGTCGCCGCTGTGGCGTTGACGCTAACTGGCGTGTTCAGCCCGTTAAGTGACAGCCTAGGTCAATGGACTGCGAATAGCGCGGCTGCTGAAGAAGCGCCGGCTAAAAAGCAGAAGACCCGCCGAGTACCCTCTCTGAGTGAGGGGGTTTACAAGAAACTGGGCGAAGGCCAAGAAGCCATTGATGCGAAAGACCTGCCCGGTGCCGAAGAGATTATCAAGAACGCGCTGGAGCGTTCGCGTCGCTATAACGAGAACGAAATAGCCAACCTGCACAACATGCTGGGCTACATCTACTATCTCAAAGAAGATTACGATGGTGCGCTGCGGGAATACAAAATCGTCGTCTCCCAAGGCGAGAAGATTCCTGAAGGCCTAGAGACTACTACCCTCTACACCGTTGCGCAGTTGAGCTACGTACAGGAAAATTATAACGACGCGTTGAAGTACATGGAGATCTGGATTTCCAAGGCGTTGAATCCTTCTTCTGCACCACGCTTCTTCATGGCAACGGTCTACTACCAGATGAAAGAGTACGACAAAGCCATTAACCAGATGCGGTTGGGCATCCAGATCGCCGAAGAGCGTGGAACCACAGTCAAAGAGCAGCAATGGAGTTTGTTGACCTTTTTGTACTTCGAAAAGGAAGATTGGCCTAACGTGATCGAGACGTTGAAGGTTTTGGTCGAGAAGTTTCCCAAGCGAGAGCACTGGGTTCGTCTCGCCGGTGTATACGGGCAAGAAGGCTTCGAAAAGGAACAGATGTATTCGTTGGAGGCTGCCTATACAGCTGGCTTCCTTGAAAAGAAGACCGACTACACAAACCTGGCCGGCCTGTTGATGCAAGAAGAAGTGCCCTATCGTGCAGCCAAGGTGCTCGTCGCCGGTTTTAAGGCTGAAGCCATTGAACCAGATACCACCAATCTTCAGGCCCTAGGACAAGCGTGGCAGCTATCTCAAGAAGTCGATAGTGCCATTGAGGCTTACGAAGGGGCGGCAAAGCTGTCCGAAGACGGTAAGATTTACGAACGACTGTCTTATTTGTATCTGGAAGACGATCAGTACGATCGCTGCGTCGATTCAGCATCCGGTGCCTTGGATAAGGGCGGTTTACGCAAAGCGCAGTCTGTTTACATTGTTAAGGGCATGTGCCAGTACAATCTCGATAAATTGACCGCAGCGAGAGATTCGTTTGTGCAATGTCGCCGTGTGGCGCGTCGAGAAGAAGACAAGGCTAACCAGCGGGTCTGCGGCCAGTGGATCACGTTTATTGACCGTGAATCGGCACGTTTGAAGCAGCTGGCTGCGGCTTCGGGCTAACGGCCCCAGCGTGTCGTGGTAAGAAGCCGGTCACTGACCGGCTTTTTTTTCGCAAAAAAACAGGAGATCTACCGTGTTTACCGGAATTGTTCAGAGCTTGGTTGCCGTAACAGGCGTAGAAGAAGAGCGCGATCTGAGCCGCATAGAGCTTGATCTGGGCGAATTGGCTCAAGGCATAGAGTTGGGCGCGTCGGTGGCGGTAAACGGCACCTGCCTAACCGTGACACGAACCAGCAACACTGGCGGGGTCTGCTTCGACATCATCAAAGAAACCTTGGACACCACAAACTTGGGCACCCTGACAGCGGGCTCTCTGGTGAATGTAGAACGCTCTTTCAAGGTTGGTGACGAGGTGGGGGGGCACATCGTTTCGGGCCATGTTACCGCCACGGCTTCCTTATGCGACCTGCGTCACGAAGGACACGATCGAGTGCTGACCTTTGCTCTCGATGCGCAATGGCTGCGTTTCGTGCTGCATAAGGGCTATGTGGGTGTGGACGGTGCCAGCATTACGGTGTCCAGTGTCGATCGGGAGAACAGTACGTTTTCCATCAGTTTGATACCAGAAACCATAGAGCGAACGACCCTTGGCAAACTGGCCTTGGGCGAGCGCGTCAACGTCGAAGTGGACAGTCAAACTCAAACCATTGTGGAAACGATAGAGCGGGTGATGCAGGACCCGCAAATGCGAGAGGCCATGATGTCCCAAGCGCTGGCAGGAGACGATTAGTGAGCTTTCATCAACGCCTGAAAGACGTCTGGGCAGCTCAGAATTCCTTGGTCTGTGTCGGGATTGACCCGGAACTGAGCAAGTTGCCGGAGCATCTGCGCGACCATAAGGCGCCCTATCTGACCTTTGGTATGGCGATTGTTGATGCTTGTGCTCCCTATGTTTCAGCGTTCAAGCCTCAGGCCGCTCATTTTGCCGCCGTGGGGGCTGAAGATCAGCTGGCCAAACTGATCGGCTACATCCAAACACATCACCGGGATATCCCCGTCATACTCGACGCCAAGCGCGGGGACGTTGGCAGCACAGCGGCCTTGTACGCAAAAGAAGCGTTTGAGCGCTACGGGGCCGACGCAGTAACAGTAAACCCGTACTTAGGCCATGACAGCTTGGCTCCATACTTCCAGTATTCAGACCGAGGCGTGATTGTGCTGTGTCGTACCAGTAATCCCGGCAGTGATTGGATTCAGGGAGTCCGGGTCGGCGACGAACCCCTGTATCTGACGGTGGCCAAACAAATCGGCGAGTGGGACCTCAATGACCAGTGCATGTTGGTAACCGGAGCCACCTATCCAGAGGAACTGGGTGAGGTGAGGGGGATCGTTGGCGATATGCCCTTGCTGGTGCCCGGTGTTGGGGCCCAAGGCGGTGACGTTGAAGCGGTTCTAAAGGCCGGAGTGGATAGCAGCGGACAGGGTCTGAGCATTTCCAGTTCTCGAGGCATCATTTACGCTGGGTCTGGCTCGGACTTTGCTGAGAAAGCCGGCCAAGCTGCCATGCAGCTTCGAGACGAGATTAATCGTTACCGTTAATCATCGTCTCGTGTGTGTCTTGCGCTAACCGTCGAAGTCTCGTAACAGGTTACGGGCAATAATACTTTGTTGAATCTGGCTCGTGCCTTCGTAGATCCGAAACAAACGTACATCCTTATAAAAACGCGCAACGGCATATTCTTCCATGTAGCCCGCGCCGCCGTGAAACTGCACGGCCTTGTCGGCGACGCGCCCAACCATTTCTGTGGCAAACAGTTTGCAGCATGAGGCCAGCGTGCTGACCGCTTCGCCGGCATCCCGGCGTTTAGCCGCGTCCAACACCATGCATTGGGCCGCGTAACTTTCGGCCTTGCAGTCCGCAATCATGCCTTGAAGTAACTGGAACTCCGCGATGGGCTGACCAAATTGCTTTCGTTCCTTGCCATAGGCCAGGCACAGGTCGATCAAACGGTCTGCACAGCCAACGGATAGGGCGCTGATGTGTATTCGTCCGCGGTCCAAGGTTTTCATGGCGCTTTGGAAACCCTTGTTTAGCTTGTCGGGGCCACCCAGCAGTCGGTCGGCTGGAACCCGGCAGTCGTCAAAAATAACGTCGCATACATGAGCGCCTTTTTGACCCATTTTGCTGTTTGGCGCGCCCAAAGTGATTCCGGGGGTATCCGCATCGACCAAAAACGCACTGACGCCCTTCGCACCAGCGGTGTCTTGGTCCGTGCGGGCAAATACCGTGAACAACTGGGCACTGGGTGCGTTAGTGATGTAGCGCTTGGTGCCGTTCAGAACGAAGTCGTCGCCGTCGCGCACGGCGCGAGTCGTGAGCGAGCCCGCATCGGAGCCCGCATCGGGTTCGGTTAGCGCGAAGGAACCGATGATCTCACCACTGGCAAACTTGGGCAGATAGAAGGCTCTTTGCTCTTCGGTACCGTCCATCACCAAGCCCTGTGAGCCGATGCCGTTGTTGGTGCCAATAATCGACCGAAAGGCAGGAGAGGTGCGTCCCAGTTCCATCACGACTCGGCATTCCTCGTAGGTGTTTAGGCCGATACCGCCGTATTCCTGAGGAATCGTGAGACCGAACAGGCCCATGTCGCGCATTTCCTGCACAACGTCTTCAGGAATTTTGTCTTCCTCCGCGACCTGAGCTTCGAGTGGAATGAGCCGCTCTGTGACGAACTTGCGCACCACATCGATCAATTGCTCCAAAGTATCTTCATCCATCGCAGGTGGCAGCGTGACAGCAGTATTCATTGGGTCGTCCAGTGGAAATGAGAGCGCAATGATAGCTTGGTGAGCGGTCCCCGTCGAAGCTCTCAAGAACAATGGCCGCGAAAAAACTTGGGCAAAAGGTTGCCCGTCGGTCATTTCGTTGCAGTACAGAGGCCGCTGCTTTAGCCTTGCGGTTCGAATTTAAGGACGTACGCATGAGTAACGACAAAGCACCCTTCGTTTGGGATGACCCCTTCCTTCTTCAGGATCAATTTTCCGAAGAGGAGCGCATGATTCAGTCCTCAGCGCGAGACTACGCTCAGGACAAGCTGCTGAGTCGGGTGCGTGATGCGTTTCGCCACGAGGTCTTTGATCGAGAGATCATGAACGAGTTTGGCGCCATGGGCATGCTGGGTGCGACGCTTCCTGAGAAGTATGGCTGCGCCAACGTGAACTACGTGGCCTACGGCATCATGGCGCGGGAAGTGGAGCGTGTGGATTCCGGCTATCGTTCCGCTATGAGCGTGCAGTCCTCACTGGTGATGCATCCGATTCATGCCTTCGGTTCGGAAGCACAGCGCGAAAAGTACCTGCCCAAGCTGGCTACCGGCGAGTGGGTGGGCTGTTTTGGACTGACCGAACCCGATCACGGCTCTGATCCAAGCAGTATGGTCACCAATGCCAAGCGGGTGGACGGTGGCTTCATTATGAACGGTGCCAAAATGTGGATCACAAACTCACCGATCGCAGATCTGGCGGTGGTTTGGGCGAAGCTTGACGGCGAAATCCGGGGATTTATTGTTGAACGAGCCTTTGAGGGTTTCAGCACGCCGAAAATCGAGGGCAAAATGAGCCTGCGCGCTTCGGTAACCGGTCAAATTGTCCTAGAGGACGTATTCGTACCAGAAGAGAATTTATTGCCCAACGTCAAAGGCCTCGCCGGTCCCTTTGGCTGCTTAAACAGAGCCCGATATGGCATCGCTTGGGGAGCCATGGGCGCAGCAGAAGCCTGCTGGCACGCGGCGAGAACCTACACCCTCGAGCGCACTCAGTTCGGTCGCCCATTGGCCGCGAATCAGCTGGTGCAGAAGAAGCTGGCGGATATGCAAACCGAGATTGCGCTGGGTTTGCAGGGCTGCCTGCGAATGGGTCGAATGCTCGACGAAGGTACGCTACCCATTGAGAACATTTCCCTGATGAAGCGTAACAACTGCGGCAAGGCGTTGGACGTAGCGCGTGTGGCTCGTGATATGCATGGCGGCAATGGCATTTCCGACGAGTACCCGGTGATTCGTCACGTCATGAACCTCGAGACGGTGAACACCTACGAAGGCACGCACGATATCCATGCGCTGATTCTGGGGCGTGCGCAGACAGGTCTGCAGGCGTTTTCCTAAGCCGAACCGCCCGCTGGGAATCCAAAGCGCCTGCAGCGCCCAAGCGAAAAGCGTGAGTTCTTCTCACGCTGTCGCGTCGTTCCCGCAAATATGGCGGCTACTTCTCATCCCTTTGTAAGCTTTTGCTGAAAAGGATTCCAACGGTTTGCCGACGGCTGGTCGGGGTTCTATGTTCGATTGTCCAAACTCAAGGGACGAGGGCATTGAACATGACAAAAATTCTATTGGCTGATCATCAGTGTTTGTTTCGCGCAGGCATGGTGAGATTGATCGATTCCATTGGTGGATTTGCGGTGGCTGGAGAAGTCGATTCGGCGGAAGTTGCGGTTGAATTTGTGGCCAAACACACACCAGACATTCTGCTGTTGGAAATGTCCATGCCGGGTATATCTGGCTTCGAAACGCTGCGGCGTATTCAGCGGCTGCAGGTGGGTACGCGAGTCGTTGCACTGACACACTGGACCAATCAACCCTTGCCGCTGCACGCCATGCGGGCGGGAATCTCGGGTTATTTGGGCAAAGACATCAGTCCGACTGAGTTCGAAACGGCCCTGCACAAAATCCGTTTTGGCCGACGCTACATTTCCGAGAGCATTGTGCGAGATCTGGCTCGGGTTGCCTACGGAGATTTATCGGATAATCCGTTTCAGCAACTGTCGGTTCGTGAGATGCAGATCATGCTGATGGTGTTGGGCTGCAAATCTCCGTCGGCTATCGCCCAAATACTTCACCTGTCGGCGAAAACGGTGAACAGCTACCGATACCGCCTTTTCGAAAAATTGGGAGTCAAAAGCGATGTTGAGTTGGCCATTATGGCGATTCAGCATGAGGTCATCGATTTGGGCGCGCACACAGGTGATCGACCGCGAACGGCTGATACGCCACCGGATCGCAAGGGGCCCGTGGCGGCTGGGACAGCTGCCGACCTGACCGGCGATGGCGGCCACCGTAGCACTGTGGATAGTGGCATGGTTTAAGGTCTCTACCCAAAACAAGGACGCTAACCGTCGAGGGGGCTGACGGGCGAGGGGGCTAACGGTCAAGGGTGGGGAGTGGCTAAACTGGCGCAATGAATACTCCCGCATCCTTACGATCAACGATTGAGTCCTGCCGAAAGTGTCCAAGGCTCGTTCAGTATCAAGGCGCGCTTAAAATCGTTCACCCTGGTTATCACTGTGCTCCAGTAGCGCCCTGGGGCGTCGTTCGGCCCAGATTGTTGATCGTTGGGCTAGCCCCAGGGTTACAAGGAGCGGGTCGTACGGGCAAGGGTTTTGTCGGTGATGCCAGCGGTGCTTTCCTGTTTTCGTCGCTTTACGAATACGGTTTTTCCAGTAGCGGCGACGCTGAAAGGGCGCGTTTACAGGGCGCTGTAATTACGAATATCGTCAAATGCTTGCCACCTAAAAACCGCCCCTCGGGCATCGAAAAGCGGCAGTGTGAGGGCTTTCTCAGGCAAGAGCTCGCGCAATTTTCCCCGAGCAAGAAGGCGAAGCCGCGGGTGGTTCTCTGTTTGGGCAAGGACGCCTACGAATCCGTTGCGAGTCTGACCGGTGCCGCGAAGACACCGTTTGCTCATGATCAGCGCATCAAGCTGGCCGCAAACTATCACCTCGTCAGCAGTTTTCACCCCAGCCGGCTGAACGTAAATACCGGGCGTCTTACCCGGGTTATGTTTGATGACATGTTTTCCAACATCAAGGCGTTACTCGACGGTTCCTCGCCGCTATAGTTCTCGCATGGCTGAAACCGATTTCGATGCAGAACAGTTCCTGAAAAACCTCACGCGTAAGCCTGGGGTGTACCGAATGTTCGACGTTCACGGCAAGGTGCTCTACGTGGGCAAGGCTCGTAACCTGAAGAATCGGGTCTCAAGTTACTTTAGAGCCTCAGGGCTGGCGACCAAAACCATGGCCATGGTGGCGAAGATTCATCGCGTCGAGACGACGGTAACCAAGAGTGAGACCGAGGCGCTTCTGTTAGAGCAGAATCTGATCAAAACGGATCGCCCGCCTTATAATATTTTGCTCAGAGACGATAAATCCTATCCTTTCGTGCATATCTCCACCCAAAGTACCTATCCGCGCTTATCGTTCCATCGGGGATTGAAAAAGGGCTCCGGCAAGTACTTTGGACCGTTTCCATCGGCAGCCGCGGTGCGAGACAGTCTGAACGTGCTGCAGAAGCTTTTTCTGATTCGCCAGTGCGATGAGAGCTATTTTAAAAATCGTTCAAGGCCTTGCTTACAGCATCAGATACGCCGCTGCAGTGCGCCCTGTGTGGGGATGATTTCCGAGCAAGACTATGCCGAAGACGTGGATCTGGCGATCTTGTTCTTACAGGGCAAGAGCATCGATGTGCTGGACCAGTTCAAAGTGAAGATGGATGCCGCCGCAGCTGAGATGGATTACGAAAAAGCGGCCAAATACCGTGACCAAATTCAGCAGCTGCGTAAGCTTCAGGAGCGACAGTACGTGCACGGCGCGGCAGGCGATGTGGATGTCTTTGGTTTTGCAGAAGAGGGCGGCCAGAACTGCGTCCAGGGTATTTTTGTTCGTGCGGGTCGGGTGTTAGGCCAACGAACCTATTACAACAAAAACGATCTCTCGCTATCCCCCGACGAGTTCTTGCAGGCTTTTCTGGCCCAGTATTACTTTGCCTCAGTACAGCGCGACATTCCAAAATCCATTCTTGTGAGCGACCTGTCCACCGATGTCGAAGCGCTAAATGAAGCACTGAATGAAAAAGCCGGTCGCGCCGTGCAGCTGACCCAGCATGTGCGTGGACAGCGCGCGCGCTGGCTCTCGTTGGCAAAGGACAATGCAAAATTGAACTTACGCAGCCACTTGGCGGATAAAAGCCATATGCTCGCGCGGTTTCAGAATTTGCAGGACGCGATCGGCCTTGATGAGATGCCTCAGCGGCTCGAATGTTTCGATATCAGTCACACCATGGGAGAGGCTACGGTGGCGTCCTGCGTGGTATTCGACACCAATGGGCCCGTGAATGCGGAGTACCGTCGTTTCAATATTGAGGGCATCACAGGCGGAGACGATTATGCGGCCATGGAACAGGCATTGCGTCGTCGCTACACGCGATTGATCAAGGGCGAAGGGGCTATGCCTGACTTGTTGGTCATTGATGGTGGGTTAGGCCAGGTTCGACGCGCCTTGGCCGTGCTGCAAGAGCTGCAAGTTGAATCGGTCAAAACCCTAGGCATCGCGAAGGGTGTTGAACGTATTTCCGGCGAAGAACGTTTCTTCCTCGGCGAAACGGAAATAGTCATCGACGGCCGGTCAGAAGCGGGCCACCTGTTGCAGCATATTCGCGACGAGGCGCATCGCTTTGCGATCACAGGCCACCGTGCGCGTCGAAGTAAAAAACGCAATCAGAGCGAGTTGGAAGAAATTGCCGGAGTCGGACCCAAGCGTCGACGCCAGCTTTTGATGCATTTTGGCAGTCCCGGAGGTATTCGGGGCGCGAGTGCAGAAGAATTGGCGAAAGTGCCGGGAATTAGTGGCACCATTGCACACCAGATATACAACGCGCTGCATGAATAGGTGCTGGCCTCAGACGAGCCTCGTCCGTCGTGTTTCCATCAGTCAAAATAACCTGGATAACGTTTCGTGAATCTCCCGAATGTCATAACGGTCACCCGCATTCTTCTGATCCCCGTTTTCATTGTGCTGTATATGCTGCAGAAGGATTGGAGTATTTTCGCTGCCAGCGTGTTGTTTGCCCTCGCGGCGATAACGGATTGGCTCGATGGCTATTTGGCCCGCCGATTGAATCAAACCACGCCATTCGGCGCATTTTTGGATCCGGTGGCAGACAAGCTGATCGTAGTCGCCGCGCTGATCATCTTGGTGTCCTACCACAACGATCCTTGGTTGACTCTGCCGAGCCTGGTCATTGTTGGGCGTGAAATCGTCATCAGCGCACTGCGCGAGTGGATGGCAGAAGTGAACGATTCCGTCGCGGTTGCGGTTAGCTACCTCGGCAAGATCAAGACCACACTGCAAATGATTGCGCTGACCTTGCTGCTCTCTCAGCCCGTTGGGAACGACTCAACCGCCCTGCAAGCAGGCTACGTGCTGCTGTATCTGGCGGCGGTGATGACGTTGTGGAGTATGTGGCAATACCTACAGGCCGCGTGGTCCTCGCTCAGCCGAGGGCTTCGCTAGAGCAAAACTCAGTCGGAGCGAAAAATGGAGGCTGAGGTCGGAATCGAACCGGCGTTAACGGAGTTGCAGTCCGCTGCATAACCACTCTGCCACCCAGCCTTGGGGAGCGGGAGTCTAACGGTGTCGTTGTTCAAATGCCACCGCCCAAACTGAATTGGCACCGCTTTCGTCGAAAGAGTAACGTTCGGCCTGCAAAGTTTGTCCAGAAGTAAAAGGATTGATGTGAAAAACGACATGATGCCGATTGGCGACAGCGAGGCGTTTTTTCAGCGTTTCGATGAAAACCCCTTCCACGAATTCATCGGATTGTCCGTCGCTGACATTGGGGACGATTACGCCTGTTTGAGGCTTACCGTCACTGAAACAACACCAACGGGCATAGGTGGCAGCGTGAACGGCGGCGTGTTGGCGACGATGGTGGATATGGCGGCGGTAGCAGCCGTATTCAGTAAGGCCATGCCCGGTAGCGTACCCGCGGGTACGGCGGATCTGTCCATCACGTATCTCCGTCAGGCTCACGGTAAGTGGCTGGAGGCGAGGGGGCGTGTGATCAAACGAGGTCGTCAGTTGAGTACAGTGGCCATTGATATCGTGAATGACGAGGGGCGTTTGTGCAGTACCGGTCAGGTGCTTTACGCCATGCGCACCGGTGCTGACGCCCAGGCTGGGTTGAACACCGCAGGCTAACGGCGGCGGTTTGAAGCCCTTAGCGATTGATAGAGCGCGCCAGTATGCGGTCCAGCGCGTTAGCGAAAACCTGCACATCCTTTTTGTCCAGTGCTGCAGGGCCGCCGCTGAGCAGGCCGGTCGAGCGCATTTCTTCCGCTCTATTGCGGCGCTGCAGATAGTCTTTGACGTTTTCCCGGGTGTAGTGGGTGCCTCTGGGGTTCAAGGCTGTGGCGCCCTTTGCTACAACTTCGGCGGCCAGTGGGATATCGCCGGTAATCACCAAGTCGTTTTCGACCACGCGTTCGACAATGGCGTTGTCGGCAACATCGAACCCTTGCGCGACCTGAATGGACTTGATTACCTTTGACGGCGGCGTGGGAATGTACTGGTTAGCCACAAGGGTCAATGGTACCTGTAAGCGATCGGCAGCCTTGAACAGCACTTGCTTGATTGCCTTGGGGCAAGCGTCTGCATCAACCCAGATATTCATGTTGTTTGCTCGTAATGACCCAATGGAGGCGACCAGTGTGCAGTTTGCAGACGCAAGATGAAATGGCAAAACGCATTGTGATTCACGTTGAGAGTGCAGACCCATGAGTGATTCGACCTTTCGAGGGCTGTTGAGAGACCTCGGCATTTTTTTCGGAACCGTATTCGCCTTTGTCGGAGGGTTTCTGTTGGTGAGTTACGTGGTGGCACCGAGCCGAAACCCATACGGTTTCTGGCTTGGTTTTTTGCTCTACATGTATGCCTTTTCGAAGGCGCTACGCTGGGCTTTGGCTTGGCATCAGGGCCGAAAGAAAAGTCGGCGCAGGGAGCGATGAATGAGCGAAGAGAGGCCTGTAACGATGCAGTTGATGCGATGCGCGAAAAGGCGTGACGGGTTTCTTGAGAAATGAAAGTGTCTTGGAGGCGAAGTAGCGCAGAGGGGGAGAGGGGATGGCACAGAAGCATCGCCTCCAAGACACGGTAAAGATGCGCCTTGGCTAGTGAATTGGCAGTGTTTTTTGCAGGCTTTTAAGTTCACACCGTGCAAACAAATATTGCACTGTTCACACGGTGACGTTGCGTTAGTCTTCGGCGACTACGCGCTTGCGCTTTTTCACCGGTCGAACGGGTTTGTTTGCCTGATCGCCTTTTGCCTTCGCCGTTTTCCTTTTCGGTTTTTGTGTCCGGTTGTCGGTTTGCGTCCGGTCCATTTGTTTTCGGTTCGCTTTCTTACCGTCAGGTGATGTTTTGACGCCGTTGCCGTCAACCCGGGCGATGTTCAGTTTTTGACCGCAGACCCAGGCTTTTTTCAGGTCGGCGAAAATGGGTTTGGGCATGCCTGCGGGAAGCTCAACTAGGGAATGATCGTCCTGAATGTCGATGCGACCAATGTTCTGTGCGTCCAGTCCTGCTTCGTTAGCAATCGCGCCGACGATATTCCGCGGCTCGACTTCATGGTTGTGCCCAACCTCAATACGAAACAGCTCCATGTCGGCAGCCGGCACGATTGCGCCACGCTTTTTGTTACCTCGTGGGTTCTCCTCACGCCGGCCACGTTCGGGCCGCTCTGATCTGGGGCCTCGTGGTTTGAGGTCTCTTTGACCTCGGGCGTTGTTGGCGTTGCGTTCGTTACGTTCGTTGCGAGCACGAGTTTCTGGTTTGACTAACAACGAGCGTTCACCCAGCGACAGGGTGGCCAGCGCCGCGGCGATATCCAATGGCGCTAAATCCGAGTCATTTTGATATTGCTCCAAGATACCGCGCATGAAGGCTAAGTCACCCTGATTGATGGTGTCTGTAATGCGTTGCTTGAAGTCCGCGATGCGTTTGTTGTTGATGGTCTCGGTGGTTGGCAAGGTCAGCGGTTCGATTTTTTTCCGCGTCGCGCGTTCGATGGCACCGAGCATGCGCCGCTCACGGGGCGCGACAAAGAGGATCGCGTCGCCTTGTCGACCGGCACGTCCGGTTCGCCCGATTCTGTGGATGTAGGCTTCGGTGTCGTAGGGAATGTCGTAGTTGATGACGTGGCTGATTCGGTTCACGTCCAAGCCACGTGCTGCAACGTCTGTGGCGATCAGAATATCCAGGCCGCCTGCTTTGAGCTTGTTGACCATTTGCTCTCGCTGCTTTTGCGGCATATCACCGTTCATTGCGGCGGCAGCGTAGCCTCTGGCTTCCAATTTGTCGGCCAGTTCTGTCGTGGCAATTTTTGTGCGGACGAAGATCAGCACGCCATCAAAGGGTTCCACTTCTAAGATTCGGGTTAGCGCGTCGAGTTTGTGCATGCCACCGACCAGCCAAAAACGCTGGCGAATCGTTTCAGCGGTGGCTGTTTTAGCCTTGATCGATACTTCTTGCGGGTCTCGCAGGTGCCGCCTGGCGATCTTTTCGATCTGTTTTGGCATGGTCGCGGAAAACAGCGCGGTTTGACGGGCTTCTGGGGTCTGCTCAAGAATCCATTCTACTTCGTCGATGAAACCCATACGCAGCATTTCGTCGGCTTCGTCCAGCACCAGAGCCTGCACTTTGTCGAGCTTGAGTGTGCCCTTACGTATGTGATCAGACACCCGCCCCGGGGTGCCCACAACCACATGCACGCCGCGCTTGAGACCGCGAATCTGACCTGAGTAATCCTGTCCGCCATAAATGGGCAGAACCTGAAACCCTTTGATCTTGCCCGCATAGGTCTTGAATGCTTCAGCAACTTGGATCGCAAGTTCACGGGTCGGCGCTAACACCATGATTTGTACATGCTTTTGGCTCAGATCGAGGCGGGAAAGCAGGGGTAGCGCAAAAGCAGCCGTTTTACCTGTGCCGGTTGGCGCGTGTCCGAGTATGTCGTCGCCATTCAATAGGTGAGGAATGGCTTGGGCTTGAACCGGTGAGGGTGCTTCGTAACCGAGGCTTTCCAAGGTGTCGAGAAGCTCCGGTGCCAGCTTAAGTTCTTTAAAGGAAGGGGTCTGTGGGGTCTTGCCGCTCATATCGTCCTGAGGTTGCTATGCTAAACCGTTGGTTCAGCGGGGCGCCATGATACCGCAACCCTTTTTCGATATCAGATTCATTGCGAAATAATCCACAATTCATTTCTCCTTATGCCTCCCCCGCTGTCTGAGTTTTCGAAAGAAAACAGAGTGTTAACTTTTAGTGACTATAGTGTTACTTTTTATTCATTGGGTGACGCGCGATCGAAACGTGACGTCTCACGATGGGAAAGCTCCTGGAGAGGAGAGTTAATCAATTGGGGAGAATTATGATTCTTGATTTGACCAAGAAGGCACTGCGTAGCAGTGGTCTTTTGTATTCAGCGTGTGTGATTGCCATCGGCAGTGCACCCGCAGTCTTCGCGGAAGAGGAAATTGAGGAGGTTGTCGTCACCGGTTCATATTTGAAGCGAAGTGTCGAAGACTCACCATCACCTCTTGCCGTGATTTCATCTGCGGATATCGACGACTTGGGCGCGCAGTCCATTGCCGACGTTATTCAAACACTGCCATGGCAGTCAGGCAGTGTCAGCCGTAGCTCCACATTCGGTGGTGAAGGCGGTCGTGGTGCGATGACCATGAACCTGCGCAACTTGGGCCAGTCGTCCACGTTGGTGTTGGTCAATGGTAAGCGAAACGTTGCCAGCTTCTACGACGAAGGCGGCAACGCTGCAGTAGACGTCAACGCATTGATTCCAAACATCGCGCTCGAGCGTATTGAAATCGTGAAAGACGGTGCTTCGGCGTTGTACGGTTCCGACGCCATCGCGGGTGTTGCGAACTTCATTACGAAGAAAAACTTCGAAGGTTTTGATATTCAGTACGAATTTCAAACCGACCATGAAACTAAGAAGGGTGATACGAACAACCTTCAAATGATTTTTGGTACCCAAGGCGATCGCGGAGGCGTGATCGTTTCTGCCGGCGTGCGGAACCAAGATCGAATCACGGTTGCTGATCGTTATGACCGCTTTGGTGGTTCGACCGCTTCTGGCACCGGCCAGCCAGGACGCATGCGCAACACAGAGGCACCTGTATGGGCGGACAATGGTTTGAATCCAGGTCAGCCTGTTGAAGGCGGGCTTTTCCCGCGGGCGGCTGACGGATCCTCTTACGGACAAGCAGACGTTAGCTGTGAGGACGCAGCGGCCGCAGGACAAGGCGGCCCTCTGGGTGCGTTGTACGGTGGCGTACTGTGCGCCTATGACTTTGGTTCATTCTTCCCGCTGCAAGGCGAAGAGTCTTCCAGACAATTCCACGTCCAAGGTCACTATGACCTAGATGACAGCGTCGAGCTGTACTACGAGTTCGCTCACAGTGGTTCTGAATTTGCTCGAACCAATTCGTTGAACCCCAACGCATTGTCTTTGCCAATTCCTACCAATCACCTTGGTTTGATCGAAGACGCCAGCCGTCGGGGTATCGTTCCTCAGGTGATCGTTAACAGCACTCGCTTGATCGGTGGCACGGTAGATTCTTCGTACGAAGATCGCCCAGTGGTCACGGAATCTGTGATGGATCGAAACAACCAGCGCATGCAAGTCGGTGCGACCTGGGATCTCGAGCTTGGTGGTCGCGCTTGGACTGCCGACGTTTCCTACACGGCCAGTGAAATGGACCGCGCTCTCAGCGAGATTCAGGACACTCAGTCAGTCGAGATGGAACTTGCGATTAATGGCTTTGGCGGTCCAGCGTGTAATCCCTTTACGGGTACCGCAGGTGAGGGTAACTTAGCTTATGCAGCCTCTGGTGGTGATTTTGCCGCGGGTCAGTGTTATTTCTTTAACCCGTTCGGAAACTCGGCTTTTGCTGCTGATGGATCTGCTCAAACGGATCTGACGTTGCGCAATCCAGCAGAGCTGTACCAGTATCTGCTGGGTCGAACCACCAGTGACTCTCAGTACCGCCAGCGCGTGATTGACGCGACCATCGCAGGCGAGTTGTTTGATACCAATTCTGGACCTATTGGCCTGGCGATTGGTTTCCAACGCCGTGAAGACTCCGCACGCGTAGTCTTCGATGCCACGACCAACTCTGCAAACTTGGACTTCGTTTACGGACAATCGGATTGGAACGGAACGTTGACCACAACCGCTCTGTTCGGCGAGATAAGTGTGCCCATCGGTGACAACTTAGAGATGAATGCGGCATTGCGTTGGGAAGACTTCGATGAGATCGGTGAATCAACCACCGATCCAAAGGTTTCTTTTATCTGGCGTCCCGTTGACTCTTTGACTGCTCGTGCGTCTTGGGGCTCATCGTTCCGTGTTGCATCACTGCAGCAATTGTTCGGAAGCCTGACAACAGTTCATAATATGACGGATGCCTTTAGTGGTACCGCGTATCGAGCTGCGATCACCGAAGGTAACAGCAGCCTGAAGCCTGAAACTGCAGACATGTTCAATGTCGGTTTCTCTTGGATTCCTGAAGGAAGCTTGGAAGGCGTTCAGATCGACCTCGACTACTACGATTACGAGTACGAGGACATCATCGGTCGTGAAGGCTTTGCTGGTGTATTGGCTGGAGACGAGGCATTACTCAACGCAGCGATCGCTGGTGGCCAGACGCTGACAGAAGCGATTGCTGCAGGCGCTGGTAATCGTGATCAGGTCGTTCGAAACGGTGCTGGTATCGTGGTTCGCGTACTGCCCGATTTCTTGAATCTGAGCAACGCATCAATCTCCGGTATTGATCTGCAAGCGTCATACAGCTTTGACACCGATTACGGTGCGTTCAAGCTTGGCCTGCAAGGTAACTACGGTCTTGAGTACGATATCGAAACCGGTGACAGCACCTATGACGGACTTGGTTTCTACAACGAAAACAACCCTGTCGCGCCACGTCGTCCTCATCCTGAGTTCAAGATCAATACGTCTTTGAACTGGCGTATGAACGATCACAGTGCGTTTCTTGCGATCCGACACGTTGACGGCTACACCAAAAAGACCCTCACCGGCACCGATGCGTTTTGGAGAGAAACGGTCCGTACGGCATTGGGTGATGGCGCAGCAGCTAGCTTCTACGATGCCAACATCGATAGCTGGACGACTGCCGACGTGCAGTACACCTATAACATGGGTGAAATGTCCTACGTGAACTCCAGTGCGATCACTATTGGTGCGAAAAACCTCACCAATGAAGAGCCACCCTGGGTTCCATACATCACGTCATACGACCCTGTGAACCACGATCCTCGTGGCCGCATGTGGTACGTGCGCGTGAGTGCAAGCCTGTAGGCTGATGACTTAGGTCAACTTGATGCGCCGTAGGGCGCAGAAAGGAAAAAGCCCCGATTCGCTCGGGGCTTTTTTTTGCTCAGCATTTGATCGTTGCTGGCCGAAGTCAGGGGTGAATGACTATTTGAGACGTTTCACTCGAAACCACGATCCTCCGTTGATGCTCATACGGTAGCCTCCCATGGTGCCCGGCTTCATTTCGACGCTATCGCCTGCAGAGGCTGACATCATGCGTTCTTTGACCAAGCCCCAAATCTGACCGTTATCCAAATACAGGCGGGTCATTTTTTTCGGATGCTTGAATATTTCGGTCAAGGTGGCCTGCAGGGTGGAATCGTCGTTGTTACTGAACAATCCACTGATCTGGCCAAAAGACGAATCGTCGACATCTGGGCTATTGACTGTAGGTTCGCTTCGCGCGCGGCTCACTTGAACGTCGTTGCGTTCTGAACTGGCCTTTGGCGTCACTCCGCCATGGTTTTCGTCGTAGCAGCTCAGCCGGGCCAACAAGTTGCTGATTTCCTGGCAGCCGGCCTCGTCATGGGCGTAACCTGTATTGGCGGCAGCCACCAAGGCAAGTGTCATAAGGGTTTTTTTCATCGAACTCTCCCGGTTTTGAAACGACGAGTGTATGCGCTAGGGCATCATTCGACATCCTCCGATTTGTCTTCCGATCACTCACGCGCTTTTGGTTTGCCCGTGTCTGTGGAACCATAGAGTGGTAAGACAGGAAAAGGAATCTCGATGTATCCGAACACAAAGGCTAACCAATACCCTGAGCGAGCCGCGTTTATTATGGCGAGTACCGGCGAAACCGTGACCTATGCGGCTTTTGACGCCAGAGCGAACCGGCTCGCACATTTGCTGCGATCTGCGGGTCTGCAGCACCAAGACCATTACGCGATCATGATGGAAAACAACGAACGCTACATGGAAGCTTGCGCGGCTGGAGAGCGTGCTGGCCTGTACTACACGTGTGTGAACTCCTACCTCACGGCGGACGAATTGGCCTACATACTGACCAACTCTGAATCCCAAATTTTGATCACCAGCGTTGCCAAGCTTGATGTGGTTCAAGAAGCGGTAGCCCAATGCTCAGCGGTCAAGCAGGTGTTGGTGGTGGGCGCTGCAGGGATGGAATTGCCCGAGGGATTCCAAGACTACGCTTCAGCCTGCAGCAGTTTCCCGGAGCTACCGATTGCCGACGAATTGTTGGGTACATCCATGCTCTATTCATCGGGTACCACTGGCCGCCCGAAGGGCATTATCCGGCCGCTGCCTGCGCAACCGCCGGCAGAGCAGTTGCCGATGTTCGACTTTCTTGGCGGCCTGTGGCGTTATCGGGAAGGCATGATCTATCTTTCGCCTGCCCCCCTGTACCATTCGGCTCCCCAAGCTGCCGTAAATTTGACCATTCGTCATGGCGGTACCGTAATCATCATGGAGCGTTTCGATCCCCAGGAATATCTGGCGCTGATTGAACGTTATCAGGTCACCCATTCTCAACTGGTGCCGACCATGTTCAGCCGCATGCTGAAGTTGCCGGAACCTCAGCGACAGGCCCACGATTTGTCGTCGCTGGAGATCGCCATACACGCGGCTGCGCCTTGCCCGGTTATGGTGAAAGAACAAATGATCGATTGGTGGGGGCCGATCATTCACGAATATTACGGCGCGACCGAGGGGCTCGGTTTTGCCGCCTGCGATACGCCAGAATGGCTCGCCCACAAAGGCACTGTGGGGAAAATTGTTCTGGGTGAACTGGCGGTGCTTGATGATGAGATGCAAGCGGTGCCTCAGGGCCAACCCGGGACACTGTGGTTTAAGACCGCTACGGAATTCGAGTATCACAATGACCCGGAAAAGACACAGGAGGCCACGTCGGCTGACGGCGAAATGACCACGGTCGGTGACGTAGGTTACGTGGATGAAGACGGCTTTTTGTACTTAACAGACCGAAAGACCTTCATGATCATTTCCGGAGGCGTGAACATTTATCCTCAAGAATGCGAAGACTTGCTCATCACCCATCCAAAAGTGGAGGACGCAGCGGTGTTTGGCGTGCCCAATGTGGACTTAGGCGAGGAGGTCAAGGCCGTGATTCAACCCGTCTCCGGTCAGTTAGGAGACGATGCGTTCAGCGATGAACTGTTGGCATACTTGGCCGAGCATTTGTCGCGGCAAAAAATACCGCGGTCCATCGATTATATTGACGAAATGCCTCGGTTGCCCACGGGCAAGCTATACAAGCGCGTGCTGCGGGACAAGTACTGGGGTGAGGGGCAGTCGCGTATTGTGCAGTAGTACGCGGGGCTGCAACCCTTGCAGCCCGGTGTCCTGAGGTTGGCGCTACTCTTCGTAGTCTGCGCCAACTTCAAAGGTGGTTTCTAGATTAATCAAGGCTTTGGCTCTGCCGTCGATGATGATGGGTTCGTACTCAACCCGGGAAACGAACGTGTTCAGCAGTTCCATATGCTCTTCTTTCGTCTTCTTGCCGGTAACACCCCTAGGCTCTCCTTCCAGGTACTCACCGTCTAAAACGGTGGTCTGACCGTCCGCGGAAACGCGATAGTTGTACCGGTAGCTCATGTTATAGCCCTCAGAGAACGTCATTCGCTTTACCTTCTTGGGTAAGCAAAACGTGTTTCTGCAGAGCGTTTCTCGGTCTTCAAATCCGGCAGGCCAGATACGCATGGCGCATTCATCGCCGATACAGGCCAGACAGGCCTTAGAAAAACGTTCGCGGTTGGCCTTAGCGGTTTTTAAACCGTCTCGGGTCAGCGGTTTGATTTCACAGGCAAAGGTGGGCAGATTGGCTGGAAAGGTTTCCGCTGCTAACGCTGTGTTTGTGGTGAGCAATCCTAGTCCGGTTGCGATGACCAGAAGTAGTGACTTTAGTTCCATAGTGCGCCTCCTCTCAGGGCGGTGATTGACTCTTCATCCCGAATTCTGCCACGACGGCATTGAGCCGTCTTTAGGCGGGTTTTAGCCGGGGTCTCTGTGCTCGAAAGCCGAAAATACGATGTTTTGCTCGATAAGTTGGTTTATCTCCGATTGCCCATAGGCCAGTTCGCGCAGTATCTCTGCCGAGTGCTCTCCCAGTTCTGGTGTGTGGGCATAGATGCTGCTTGGTGTTTGTTCAAATTGCGCGGCAGGTCTTGGCGCGCGAACTCGGCCCGCGATGGGGTGTTGGTAGTTCAGCAACGCGCCCATGGCCTGTATCTGCGGGTCGTCGATGACCTCGGCTCGGCTGTTGAGGCGGGAGTAGGGCACGTCTTCCGACTCAAAGCGTTCGCACAGATCTGTGGTCGTGAATTTGGGATAGGCCGCGTCCATCAAGGCGCGCAGTTCGGTACGGTGTTCCAACCGCGCGGCGGCATCTTGAAATCGCGGATCTTCCACCAGTTCCGGCAGATCCAAGGATCTGAAGATGCCAAAGAATTCCGCTTCCTGAACGGGCATGCTGGCGATCCAACCGTCCTTGGTTTCGTGCAAAAAGACCGAATGGTCGAGTGGGGCCACGGGTTCAATGCCTTCATCCAAAAACGTGAAATTGTTCATGGTGTCGGGCCACAGAAAGGACAGTGCGGCATCCAGCATGGAGATCTCTACGCGCTGGCCTTTGCCCGTGCGCTCGGCGCTGAATAAAGCGGCCACAATGGCCTCCGCGGCGGTTAACGAGGTGACTTTGTCGCAGATCAGGCTGTTCACCATTTCTGGCTTGTCATCGACGCGTAATGCGGTAAAGCCAGAAATCGCCTGAATAACGGCGTCATAAACCCGTCGGTTGGCGTAGGGACCAACAGAGCCAACGCCATTGATCGAGGCGTAAACCAGCTTGGGGTGACTGTCTTTGAACACCTCGTAGCCAAGGCCGAGGCGATCCATCACCCCGGGGCGGAAATTTTCCAGCACCACATCAGCGGACTGGATGAGCTTGGTGGCAATGGTTTTGCCTTCAGGCGTTTGCAGATCGACGCTTAGGCCTCGCTTGTTGCGATTCATGCTGGTGAAGGCGCTCGCCATACCACCGCTTTGTGGATAGCCCTTGCGCATCAGGTCACCGCTGAACGCTTCGACCTTGATGACGTCAGCACCTTGATCGGCCAACATGGCGCCGGCAATGGGCCCAGAAAAAATGGCTGAGAAGTCAGCGACGCGAACACCGGTCAGTGGACCTGTCCGTGGGTTGCCCAACTCTACTTCCTGCTCCATTGCGCCCCTCCCCGGTTGCAGTTGTGCTGGCTCTCCGGCTAAGAGTAGAACATGCGCAGCCGATGAAGAAGTGCTTTTCTCAAATGAAAAAAAGGGCTTAATGTAGGGTTTCGTTTTTGTCGAAGGGAAATCCACAGTGTCCTATAACCATCCTGAATATTTAATCAGCGTCGATGAGCTTGCCGAGCAAATGGACGATGCGTCTCTGCGGGTCTTTGATACATCGGTTTTGCTGCATGCCACGGATCAGGGCTACACCTCGGAGCCGGGTCGGGCGCGGTATCTTGAAGAACATATCCCCGGAGCGGCCTTCATTAATCTGACGGAAGATTGGTCGGATACTACTTCAGGCCTGAACAATACTCTGCCAGGCATCGCCGCGCTTTCCCAGGCGATTGGTAACGATGGTATTGGTAACGACCATTTGGTGGTGCTGTATTCCTCGAGCCACCTCATGTGGGCAACCCGGGCATGGTGGCTGTTACGTTACGCAGGCCACACCAACGTTAGGGTGCTCAACGGCAATTTGGCTGCCTGGATAGACGCCGGTTTGCCGACGCGCAGCGATGCAGAACGGTATCCTGCCGCTGAGTTCACCCCCTCACCAAGGCGGGATTTGTTCGTAAACACCGAAGAAATGACTCGCGGGATGCACGAAGCGGTTTGCACGATTAATGCTTTGTCGCCTGCGTTGTATGCGGGTACCGGTGATTTTTACTACGGTCGCAGAGGCCATATCCCGGGCAGCCGCTCAGTGTACTTCGCCGACATTTTGCAGAACGAATTTTTTCTGCCGGCGCCTGAGCTTAAGGCGGTGTTGGAGGCGCAGGGTATGCTCAGCGCGCCGCGTACGCTTATCTATTGCGGTGGCGGTATTGCTGCCACATTGGATGGTTTCGCTTGCATGCTGCTCGGACAAGAAAACGTCGGGGTCTACGATGGCTCAATGTCTGAATGGGCGGCAGATGATGCGCTGCCGCTAACACTCGGCGATACGCCTTAAGCGCCCGAGCCGCAAAGGCATTGAATCAGCAAGACACCAAACACTCGATACAGCACGCGGTCGCCCGGTCAGGTCGCCTGCTGTGGCGGCGGATGGCTTGGGTCATTAGGCGCTTCGCTGCACACGATTGTCTGACCATAGCCGGCTCTTTGACCTTTACCGCCATGCTGGCCTTGGTTCCGCTGATGACCATCGTGTACCTCGGCTTGGCTTTTTTGCCCGAGTTCCAGGTGCTGGCGGACCAGGTTGAACGTTTTGTTTTCCAGAATTTTGTGCCGAGCAGTTCCGCAGCGGTGCAGGATAAGCTCAATGAATTTGCCGGTAGAGCAGGGGATCTGACCACCCTAGGCCTAATCGGTCTGACGATTACCGCCTTGGGGTTGGTGCTGAGTATCGAACGTCACTTTAATACGCTTTGGCATGTGGCCATGCCTCGCTTGAGTCTTAGACGGCTGGTGTCCCTAGTGGGATTGCTGACCGTTGGCCCAAGCTTGGTGCTCGCGGCATTATGGATCTCGACCTACGTGCTGTCCCTGCCGCTGTTGGCCACACTGGATGTGATCGGTGTTGCGCCAATGTTGTTGAGTGAGCTGCCCCTGCTTTGTTTGTTTTTAGTGTTCAGTATCTTGTTTAAAGTCGTCCCGAATGCCCCGGTTGTTACCAAGCACGCGCTGCTTGGTGGGTTCTTGTCAGCGATGGTGTTTAAGTTGGCATTCGAAGTGTTCGCTTGGTTTTCAGGCTACTTGGTCTACGACGCGATATACGGTGTGCTTGCTGCTTTGCCCATATTTCTGCTGTGGCTCTACGTGGTCTGGGTCATCGTTCTGATTGGGGCGCTGTTCGTTTGCTCTTTCGGCGCGGCGGATTTGGGCCAAAACTGAGTAAATATTCCGTCAGATTTCTCGCATTCTAGTGTTTGCTGGAACGTTACCTATTGGTTAACATTCCCGGCGCTGGATGAGCGTGCAGATCTAATGTCTGCGACACCCGAGCAACAACAATAAAAAGTTTTACTACGAATGTTTGAGAGAAAAAATGATATCGAGAGTCGTCGCAGCCTTTGTCTTCTCCCTGCTAACCCTGAGTGCTTCCTCTGGATGGACGGCTGAAACCTATGAAGGACAGGTCGCCGGTGTAGGACAGGTTCAGATAGAGCTGCTCGAGCGAGGCACGCCGGTGTTTCCGCGCCGAGCAAAATCCTATGGTGTCAGCGGTTCCGTCTTGGTGCGGTTTTCGGTTGATGTGGAAGGAAACGCCATAAGCGCCGTCATTGTGGAATCCAAGCCACGACGTATGTTTGATCGCTCGGCGATGCGCTACATGGAAACCCTAGTGTTCAAACCATTCGAGGTCGATGGTGAGGTCACTCAGGTCGACGACATTTTGATGACCGTTGCCTATCGATTGGGGGGATAACGATAAACCTTCCCATTAACGGCGCGAACAGCTAACAAACCAAGAACAAAAATCATAATGTCCATACGCAATAAACTCCTCGCCTTGCTGATTACGGGCTTCACCGTTCTCCTTACCATTTTTTATGTTTCCAATCAGACGTTAAACAATGCCTCACAGCAGTTTACTTCCGACTCCTTGGCGCAGACCTACAGCGCCGCTTGGCTGTCGGCTTCGGATGCCCAGTTTGAGCGATCGGTGGAGCAGTTTGACCCTGAGTTAGGCGCACCAGAAATCACGCAGCTTTGGGACCCGTTTGAAAACGCCTTTGACGATTCTGGAGAGACCAATCCGCTCGTTGCTGCGCTGGAGTCCGAACGTCCCGACCTAGCGCGCACCTACTTTGACACGCTTTTCGCCGACGCTGTTGATCTAGAAGAAATCAGCTTCGTGATGGCCTATACCACGACGGGTCGCCAGGTCTACTGCTTGTCCGGTCTGTTCCTGCATGGAGCGGATCCCTGCGGAAAGTCTGCCCGGCCAGATTTTTTTCTGAACTTTGACAGCTTCATTCGCGATGCGATTCAGCGTCCGACGCGCAATATTGTTCGCATCACGGATATTACCGGTGATAAGCCCCTTTCGATCAACGATTCACTGTCGTTTGGCGTACTCAATGCGGACGAAGAAGCCGTTGCCTTAGTCGTGGTAGGCAAGAATTTGGTGGATAACCTAGAGCTGTTCAGCGAAGACTTTGAGGTGCGGTTGGCCGTGCGCTCGAATGGTAAGAGCATCAGCTTGGATGACTATTACGATGATGGCGGATCAGAATCTACGGAATATGGCGTCTCCAACTTACGTAAGTTAGTTGCGCAAGGCTCGCTGATGGCGGAAGAGTCCTCGGATGCCACGTTTAGTGAAGTCATCAGTGAGATGGGCGTGTCGATTACGTCCATACCGCTGAGCTATCAAGCGACAGCTGAAGAAATCAGTTTGCTGATTTTTAAGGATCAGAGCGAGAGTATTGGCCAGCAGCAGCAGACGACTTTTAATACCAACGCCAGCGTTGTCGCGACGGTTGTTTTGGTGGTTGGCGTTATTTTGGGTTTGATTTGGGGCGCGTTTGGCCAAATTAAAGTGGCCATCGACGTGCTTCGGGGAATGGCGCAAGGCGATCTCAGTTTGGAAATGCCTGAGCGCAGCAGAATATTGGCGTCGGACAAAGACGAAGTAGGCCGCTTGTCGGGGGCCATCGATCAATACCGTGAACAGTTGCTGGAAGCTGAAGACCAGCGCGTTGATCGGTCGCGCCGCCGAATAGAGCGTGACAACTTGATGTTCGAGAAAATGGAAATCTTAGCCTCAGAACTCGAAGGCGGCGCAAAAGATCTGATGCTCAACGATATCGAGCATATGCGCTCAGAAGTCGAATCAGGGGACGATGCAGCGAAAGAGCGTGCGTCTATTGAACTGATGGGTGTGGCCTTTTCGCGCATGTCAGATGAAGTGTCCTTGCTGATTAATGCGCGAACCGAAGAATTGGTTCGCACGAGAGATGAAATAGACAGCTCTATCCGCTACGCAGCGCGTCTGCAAAACGCCCTGCTGCCAAAACAATACCCTGGCGACATTTCGTTCAAGGTGCATTGGCGGCCACGGGATCTGGTGGGTGGCGACATTTACTTCGTGCACAGCTTGCCTGACCGCGTCTACATCGCTGTTGTGGATTGCACTGGGCACGGTGTGCCTGGAGCGTTCTTGTCGATCATCGCGCGTTCGGTACTGGAGCGAGCGATTGATGAACGTGAAATACAAAACGCCGGCGACTACCTGACCAAGGCCCATGGCTTGGTGATGGAGACCTTGAGTCAGCAAGACAACGCAAACGAGAAAATTGACGAAGGCTTTGATGGCGGCGTGTGCATCTATCACCGCAAAGAGCGTCGTCTGGAATTTGCCGGAGCGAAGTCTTCACTGTTTTGGGTTAACGAGAAGGGCGCTGAAGAAATTAAAGGCGACCGTAAATCCGTTGGTTCATCTCGATCCGGTGGCGCATTTCAGTTTAATACCCATGCGGTGGACAATCCCCAAGGCGCGTTCGTGATGCTGACTGACGGTATTACGGATGTGATGAGCGCAGAAGATCGACCGATTGCATTCGGTCGTCGTCGGGTACTCAGGACGCTTCAGAATGCTCCTCAAAACACACCCGAGGGGTTGGTGAGCAATATTATGACAAATGTCGACCTCTACCGAGGTGGTGCGCCGTATCGAGACGATCTGACGTTGTTGGCGTTTTCGATTAATGGGGATGGGGACGAAGTCATCATTCCTGATGCAGAAGAGGTATAGAAATGGAACAAGCAGCAACGCAACGAACACCGCTGATTGAAATCAATGAAGCAACCTGCCGCATGGTGGGTGAGTGTTATCCGGAAAATATTCAGGAGTTTTCGGCTCCCGTGATGTCCACGCTACGCTCAATGGTGCCGGAAGCCGGTTCTTTTACGGTCGACCTGGAGCTTTTTTACTTCAATAGCTCGTCGGCAAAGTTCTTCTTTGACTTCTTCGAGTTCTTTGAAGAGAAGGCGGCGGCGGGCTTGGCGGTCAAGGTCAACTGGAACTACCGCGCTGATGACGACACGATGCTGGAAGCCGGTGAGGATTTCGGTGAAGACCTTGAATCCTGTGTGTTCGAGCTAGTCGAGGTTCAGGTACCCACTGAAGGTGATGCCGAATAGCTCGGTTTTTTGACCTGACGATAACGCCTCGGAATCCATCGGAGACCATCCCATGATTAATGACGAAACTCTTGAACTTCACAAATTTATGCAGGCTCGACGTACGCTTTTTTGCTATTCGGGTCCACTGTCTGAAGATTTGCTGACGCAGATATCCAATCCCGTCCGGCAGCAGTTGAGCGAATCAGATTCTGACGAAGGGGTCGCCAAGCGCGTGTTTGGCGTCTTTGTTGAGCAAGCCCAAAATATTATCCGCTACGCCACGCTGCGCGCGGATACCGGAGAGGGCGTTGGCACCATCGCTATCAGCGTTACTGAGGACGACGGATTTTTGATCGAGGCCGTCAACGCCATCGATTCTGATAAACGCACTGCCCTCGAGAGTACGTTGCTCGAATTGAGCATGAAGGATGCCAAAGAGCTGCGAAAGATGTACAAAGACCGACTGCGCAGCGGCCCGCCAGAGGGGTCAAAGGGAGCGGGCTTGGGTTTCATCGAAATGGCTCGCAGGGTGCAACGCTTCGAGTTTGAAATTGCCGATACCGAGAAGGGCCCCGTGTTCGTTTACCGGGGCTACGTCTCCTAGTATAGCCCTTCGTCCAGCGGCTCGGACTGTGCTGCTGGACGGGCAACCGATTCGCCAGATGCCTACAGCAAGGATTCTTGAGCGGAACCCTCTTTCAAGTGCGTTTGCACTTTCTCCATGGCTCTCTCCAAAGACGCTTTAGCGGTCTCAAGTTCGTCTGCGCTGAGTTGACTGATGTCGGTGTTCACGACAGAGGTACCAATTTCCAGCGACAGCCGAGACAGCCCGCTTCCGTCGTCGGTGACGGGTCGAAAGGTTCTCACAGGGCCGATGCCTTTGAGATGTATGGTATCGAGTTCCTGACAGGGAATTCGGTCGCTGACCAAGGAGTAGGTGTCGAAGGACATCAAGATATCACCGTTGTCAGCGGCGGTTTCCAGTCGTGAAGCGGTATTGACGCCGGAACCCACTGCGGTGTACTCCAGGCGCAATTCGCTGCCAAAGTTCCCGACCGTGCAGAAACCCGTGGCGATACCAATGCGCATCTCTAAGGGCTCCTGCAGGCCGTAGTGATGCCAGTTGTCCTGCATG
This sequence comes from Gammaproteobacteria bacterium, assembly GCA_042091155.1. Taxonomy (GTDB): domain Bacteria; phylum Pseudomonadota; class Gammaproteobacteria; order Pseudomonadales; family Azotimanducaceae; genus UBA4421. The sequence continues at coordinate 23,481 of JBELHZ010000006.1, read as the reverse complement.
CCCTTGAGGGTGCGCTGCATCTCCATGGCCATGTTGACGCAGTTGATGGCGTCTTCTTTAACGCCCTTGGATTCCGGGTCGCCAAAAAACAGCATGATGGCGTCACCAATGTACTTGTCCACGGTAGCCCCGTAACCCAGAGCGATCTCTGTCATCGTGCCGAGATACAGATTCAGCATTTCGGCAACATCTTCGGATTCCAGGTTTTCGGCGATGTTGGTAAAGCCGCACAGGTCCGCGAAGAACACCGTGAGTTTTTTTCGTGAGCTTGTTCGGGCGACGGCTTTCGAGCCCGTGAAGATTGACTGATAGAGCTGGGGCGACAAATATTTAGACAGCTGCGTTGAAAGGCCCTCTAATTGTCGGTTGGTTTCTTGAGCCTCATGAGACAGCTCCGTTAGGCGTTTTTCGCTTTTGTCACTGAGTTTGATGATGCGGCGCGTGGTTTTTAGGAGCTTTTGATACTCCTTTGTTAGCTTTTGGTGGTCATCGGTCGATGCGTCGCCAGAATCAACGAGCGCCAGTGATGTCTCGAGCACTGACGTTTCGTGATCGAAAATGTCCCCAGAAATTTCCTCAGAAGCCATCATTCACCCCTCTTATTTTTGACCTAGAAGGTACCAGAAGGTAATCATAAAATGTATGTTGTCTTAGGGCTTGTTAGGCAGTTTTGTCACTTTTTAATATTCGTTTAAGACGCTGGATTAATGCTTAACCGTCATCCTGGGGAGAGTTATCGTGCGAGCAGTCGGTTTAATGGTCCATGGCGGGCCAGAGGTGCTAGAGGTTGTGGACTTAGAAGCGATTACCGCGGGTCCCGGTCAGATTCGGATTCGAAACTTTGCTGCGGCGGTTAATCCCACGGACATTGTTGCCCGGGACGGCACCCGAGCGAAATTGCAGAGCCAGTTCCCACCGCCCTATGTGCCCGGTATGGACGCTGCGGGTGTGGTCGATCAGGTCGGTGAGGGTGTCTCAACAGGCATTAAAGTGGGTGATCGCGTCATGGCCATGGTGGTGCCTAAGGCGAGTCACGGTGCCTACCGAGAGCAGTTGGTTCTGAACCAACATGCGGTGGTACCAGCGCCCGCGAACACCACGCACCTGCAAGCCTCTACGTTGCCAATGAATGCCTTAACGGCTCGGCTCTCCCTAGATCTGTTGGAGCTTTCCCCCGGTCAGGTGTTGGCTGTCACTGGCGGCCCGGGCGCTTATGGCGGCTACGTGATCGAGCTGGCAAAAGCTGCTGGTTTGACGGTTATCGCCGATGCAGCGCAAAGCGATCGGGCACTGCTTCAAACGCTGGGCGCCGATGTGGTCATTGCCAGAGGCGAGGGCTTTGCAGAACGTATCCGAGAGCACTTTCCCGATGGGGTTGATGGTGTGGCCGATGGTGCGTTGCTGAACGATAAGGCGATTCCTGCGGTGAAAGATGGTGGTGCCTTTACCGCCATTCGCGGCTTTAGAGGCGAGCCCCAGCGGGATATTCGATTTACCGAAACCTGGGTGACCCAGTACAACGAACGCTACGACTTGTTGGACGCGCTGCGTCAGCAGGCGGAACAAGGACAGTTAACCCTTCGGGTGGCGGATACCGTGCCTCCAGAACGGGCTGGCGACGCGCATCAACGCCTGGCTGCGGGTGGTACACGAGGTCGGATGGTGATCGACTTTACGTGAATGTCTCTGGGGCAATACATCGCCAGTCAGTCAATCAGTCAGGGTATGGGGAAAAGGGATGAGACTTGGGATAAATGGCACGGGATTGGTGCAGCAAGCGTCGGTTCAAGCGGTCACCGATCATGCAAGACAGTCGGCTGAAGACGGCTTCGCCCACTATTGGCTGGCGGAACACCCAACCGGCGGTTTTGATGCCATCACAGTCTTGGCGCTGGTGGGGGCTCAGGTGCCTGATATCGAATTGGGCACGGCAATCGTGCCGACATTTCCCAGACACCCGATGGCGCTTGCCGGCCAGGCGCTTACCGCGGCGAATTCGCTGGGCGGACGTTTTACGTTGGGCATCGGTTTATCTCATGAGCCCATGATGGCGCAGCTGGGTATCGCCTTTGACCGACCAATCCGCCATTTGCGCGAGTATTTGAACGTTTTGATGCCTCTGCTGAGCGACGGTGAGGTGGACTTCAGCGGTGAGCTCTTTTGTTCCAGCGGCCGGTTTTTTCAGCCGCCGGAGAAGCCGGTGGAAGTATTGGTCGCAGCCCTTGGTCCTCAAGCCTTGGCCGTTGCCGGCCGGCTAGCCCAGGGCACCACGCTGGCATGGGTGGGGCCCAAAACCGTAAAAGAACATATCGTTCCGGCGATCAGCGATGCTGCTGCCGCCGCTGGGGCGTCTGCACCGAGAATACTGGCCACCTTGCCCGTCTGTGTGACGTCGGAGCCGTCCAAGATTCGTGAGTCGATTGGCCGGGGGTTGTCGATGTACGGCAAGCTGCCCTCGTATCGAGCCATGTTCGAACGTGAAGGCGTCGAAGGCCCGGCCGATTTAGCCATCGTGGGCAGTGCTGCAGAGGTCGAAGACGGCATCGCGGCGCTGGCTGTGGCCGGCGTGACAGACTTTGCACCCTCGGAGTATTGTTTGAACACAGAGCAACGCTTGGACACGCGCGCTGTATTGAAAACTCTAATTCAAAAGGAATAGTCCATGAATCTGAAAACACTGGGTCCCAACGCATCGTCGGCTGAGGTACTCGCGGCGCTTGCAGAAGCTGGGGCGGTGATCGTCAAGGATGTCATCGATGCGCAAACCGTGGATCGATTCAACGAAGAAGTCATGCCCTATGTTGAGAGAACGCCCATGGGTCGGGACGACTTTACAGGCAAAACGACTAAGCGAACCGGTGCGCTCGCTTCCCGTTCAGCAACCTGCCGAGACTTGATCGTAAACGAGATGGTGCTCGGCGCGGCGGAAGCTTTTTTGCAGCCTTTCACGAGTAAAATCCAGTTGCACCTCACGCAAACGATTCAAATTCATCCGGACAGTCCGGCCCAGCAAATTCATCGAGACCGATACGCCTGGGGCACCTATTTACCGCTCAGCGTTGAACCCCAATTAAACACGATTTGGGCGATGACAGATTTCACTGCGGAAAACGGTGCCACCCATTGCGTTCCCGGTAGTCATCGCTGGCCATGGGAGCAAAAGCCTGAGCCTGAGCAAATGGTTCAGGCAGAAATGACGAGGGGATCGGTGTTTTTTTATACCGGCAGTATCCTGCATCACGGCGGTGCCAATCGATCGAGTGCGCCTCGGTTGGGTTTGAATTTGACCTACTGTTTGGGCTGGCTGCGTCAGGAAGAAAATCAATATCTGTCGTGTCCACCGGAACTGGCGAAAGATTTTGATCCCAGGCTGCAAGAGCTGCTGGGGTATACCCAAGGTGAGTACGCGTTGGGTTATTACTCAGATCCCTTCGACGACACCGGCCGTCGAGAGGTCTTGCCTCCAGAGCATGCTCTGGGGCGACGCTCCAGCGGGCCGGGCTTTACCGACCTGCCATAACAAGGCGAGTACGGTCTGCTAATCGCTATCAGATAGCGCGTCGCTTACCATGACCTTGATCAGAGCGATGGCCATCAGGGCCATCACGACGGAGAAGGGTAAGGCGCCTAGGATCATGGCTGAGCGCAGCGCATCCATGCCGCCAGCGCTGAGCAATGCGCCGATCAGCACGGCAAAAATAACACCCCAGATCACGATATGACCTGCACCTTTTTGGTTTTGGCTGCCACCGGATGCCAGGGTATTGATGATTAGAATTCCCGAGTCTGCCGAGGTGATCAAAAAGGTCAGCAGAAGCAGGACCACGACGACGGACAACGCCACGGCCCAGTCCGGTGACAGCATGAGATTGATGGTGGCGAACAATTGGGCCGAAATGTCGGCGTTGACAATGCTGCCACCGGCGATGCCCTGTAGCTCCAGATCAATGGCCGTCGCGCCAACGAAGGCCAGCCAGGTCAAGCAAATCATCGCCGGCATAATGATGGCCCCCAACACGTACTCGCGGACGGTTCGCCCGCGCGAAACCCGTGCTAAAAACAAGCCCACAAAGGGCGCGAAGGCGATCCACCATGCCCAATAAAAGATGTTCCATGCCCCTTGCCACTGCTGCAGCGCCGCACCCACCTCGGTGCTGGTGTCTTGCCACACCGTCATCGACATGACCGGCAGTGCGAGCAGGTAATCCCAAATGGCGTAACCAAAGGTGCTAAGAGCGAATGCAGTGGAACCGAAGATGATGAAGAAGCTGACCAAGAAGATGGACAAACCCATGTTGATGTTCGATAGCCATTTGATGCCTCGCTGAATGCCCGACAGGGCGGATACACAGGATGCACTGACGATCAGTACCAAGCCGGTGACTTGGGCGCTCAGGGTAGGTTGGCCGCTGTCGTTCACCAGAAAGGAGAGGCCGCTGATGTTGAACAGCCCAGCAGAAAACTGCGACACGCCATAACCGATGGTGACACCCAAGCCGATGAGAGTGGCCAGAATGGCAGCAATATCGACGAGGTGCCCGAACCACCCGGACAAAGACGATCCGAACAATGGCTGCAGTCCAGAGCGAATGGTGAGGGGCAGCCCCTTGGCATATCTGAGGTACCCAAGGGCAATGCCAATGACGCCGTAGCAAGCCCATGGGGTCAGGCCATAGTGTAGTAGGGCCCATTTGTAAGCATTTCGGACGTTGTCGGCATCTAGGGGTGTGCTGGTGCCTTGGATGGTTTCAGGGTTGGTCGCGAAGTGAAAGATGGGTTCAGCCGTCGAGTAGGTGAGCATGCCGATACCGATACCCGCACCAAACATCATCGATAGCCAAGTGAATTGCGAGAATTCTGGCGTGTCCCCGGGCTGACCTAATACGAGTCGGCCTGTGCGTGGCCACAGTGCCAGCGCTAGACAGGTTAGGGTAAAGAATGCTGTGACATAAATGTACCAACTGCCAAAAGACGCCGTTGACCAGGTTTGCAGGCTCAGCAACTGCTGGCCTGCCTGGCTGGGCGATGCAGCAACCCAAGCAATCAGCGCCAAAATCACAACCTTGGGTATGGCGGCGACCCAGACGTTGAATCCGGCATAAAAGCCCGTGGATTGAGTGGCGATACGGATATCGTTGCTGGGTGTTTCTTGGGTCATGGTAGTTTCTACGTCAAGTGATGTGTCGTGCGGTCTGAGCGGTTCTAAGACGGCTCCGCGATTTGCAGCAGCTGCTTGCCCAGATTTGCCCCGGTGAACAAACGCTGCAGCGTGTCCGGGATGTTGTCGAAACCTTGCTGTAAATCCACTTGGTACTTCAGTTCGCCGGCACTGATCCACTGCATCAGGTCGGCGATGGCCTCACCAGCCCGGGGCATGTAGTCGAGGACGATAAAGCCCTCCATGCGGGCTCGCATGGTAACGATGTTCATCAAGTTTGCGGGCCCCGGGACCGGTTCTGTTGCGTTGTATCCGGAGATACCGCCGCACATGACGACTCGTGCTTTTAGGTTGATGTGATTTAGCGCCGCTTCCAGAATTTCGCCACCGACATTGTCGAAGTAGACGTCTACCTTGTTGGGGCAGGTGGCCTTGATCTGCTCGTTAACGTTGCCCTGTTTGTAATCAATAACGTCATCGAAGCCAGCCTCTTCCTTGAGCCATGCGCACTTGTCAGGGCCGCCTGCAATGCCAACAACGCGTGCGCCTTTGATCCGCGCAATTTGGCCAACGACGGATCCGGTGGCACCGGCCGCGCCGGAGACCAACACGGTTTCACCCGGCTTGGGGTCGCCAAGATCCAGCAGTCCGAAGTAGGCGGTGAGACCGGTAATGCCCAGTACGGAGAGCATCATTTCAGGTGTGACGCCCTGGGGTAACTTGGTCAGGCCCATGGGGCCTTGATTTGGAGCCGCTACGACGAAGTCTTGCCAGCCACCAGTGGTCTGCACGATATCGCCGATTGCGAAATCCGGGTGCCGAGATTCGGTTACTTGACCAACGGAACCTGCGCGCATTGGCTCACCGATACCGACAGGTGGCAGGTAGCTGGGCCGATCTTCCATCCAGCCTCGTTGGGTTGGGTCGAAGGAGAGAAACAGGTTGCGAACGAGCACTTGGCCCTCTGCCGGTTCGGGGATCGGGTTTTCTGCGTAATCAAAGTTCTCTCGAGTCACTAGACCGTTGGGTCTCTTGGCTAGCAACCACTGTCGATTTGTATTCATATCCTTCTCCCTTAAAACAATGCGTCAGTATGGCGAAGCAGTCGTTCATCGCAACGGGGAATGTGTACTTTGAATTATCGCCGTTCAGGCAATGGGATTTTCAGCTTAAGCGAAGACCACAGTTCTGGGCCCATTGGGCAGCACACGGTGTCGAATGTGCAGCTTGACCGCCCGCGCCAGCACGGTTTTTTCCAGATCTCGGCCTATTTCGACCAGCCCTTTGGAGTCCATGGCGTGGTTCACTCGTGCCACATCCTGTTCGATGATCGGTCCTTCGTCGAGATCTGCGGTAACGTAATGGGCCGTAGCCCCGACGATTTTGACCCCTCGGGCAAAGGCTTGGTGATAGGGACGAGCGCCTTTGAAACTCGGTAAAAATGAATGGTGAATGTTGATGACCGGGCAGGGTGCCTGCTGGCAGAAGTCGTCGGACAGAATCTGCATGTACCTCGCCAGTACCGTCAGATCAACGGCCTGTTCTTGCATGATCGTCAGGATTCGCCGTTCGGCGGCGGCCTTACCGGATGCGTCGATCTTTAGGTGTTCGAAAGGTACCTTGTGCTGGCTCGCCAGTTCAGCCGCTTGATCTGCGTGGTTAGAGAGTATGCCCACGATGTTAACTTTGAGTTCGCCCGAACTGTAGCGCTGAAGCAAATCGGCCAAGCAGTGGGTCCATTGGGACGCCAGAATCAGAACTCTGGGACGTTCACTCTCACAGTGGAAGCTCGCCTGCATGTCGAAGCTGGCGGCTAATGTTGAGAATTCGTCGGCTAGGGTCTGTGTGGTATCTGTTGGCCGGGGCAGATCAAAGGTGACTCGCATAAAAAAACGGTCTGAATCTTCGTCGTCATATTGGGCACTTTCGGTAATGTTCGCATGTCGTTCGAACAAAAATTCAGAGACTCGGTAAACGATGCCAATAACGTTGGGGCAGTGCAGGACCAAGGTAAAACGGTTCAGAGCGGACTCCATTAGCTGATGAGAAGGCAGTGTGAGTAACCACGTGTGTTGCGATTCGACGGTCCCGACCCACAAAGGAGGGACCCGGAAGGCCGAGATTCTAGAGTGCAAAAGTTCCTGTGGCCAGAAAAACGCCGGTTATCCTCGGGAATCTTAGCGTTAGAGCATGAGAATGGGGGGATGGCTATGCCACGGGCATTGGCTACTTCCTCTCTGTCTCGTAGGGCATGGGTAGACGTGATGCGCTTCGTCGAGCCGCAGTCTACCTTGTTTGGCGTTGTCTAAGTTTTGGTCAATCCTATGTGTTACTTAAAGTAATTTAATCCGTGCTCTTTTCGTTACCTATGGTAACGTTAGCCCACTCACTAATAAGCAGGACAGCATTTATGAAATTTTTATCAACAGCGATGGCAACCGTAGCTCTAACGTTTTCGGCTTCTGCGATGGCCGGTGGAACAACTCAGGCCGCTCAAGAGCAGGTTATGGATTCCATGGTCAAGAAACTAACCATGAGCTGCTACCGCAATCGCGAAGGCGATCGTTTGCTTGTTGGCGCAGCGGAAACCGTTCGTTTTTGCCAAAGCGCAGCCAAGCAAGCCGTCTCAGCCGCCTACGAGCAGAAAGGTTTAGAGCTGGCTAGCGCGCAGCAGCGGCAGCTGAGCGAAGGCATTAACTAACCAGCCTAGGGTTATCTCCGCGCGATGGTTGAGTGGTACATCGTGCGGTGACCTGCCGGGAATTATCCGGTCGACATAGGATGCAGAGGCTCAACCAAGGCGGCGACAGCATCGAAGTGTTGCTGGGTTCGAGCGCCAATGTTCAATCCTAGAACGCTCCATATCTCAAAGTCCACGTCAGACCAGCCAAACGCCATGGCGAATCGATCCGCATCGATATACCCAGCACTGGTGCTTTCCAGAAACACCTCACAGTTCAAACATGCATTGCGTTGAAAGTGGAAGTAGCGCACCCGTTCTTGAGGGGTCAGACCGTCAAGAATTCGCCTGAGGTGGCGTTTGTCCCTCTTATGTTGGTTTCGATACACACTGATTTTCTCAATGGTTGACAACAGATCGTCGTTCTCGGTAATCCGCAGCATGTTTTCAGCGCTTCGGTTGATGGAACTGACGAAGTCCGCATGGCTCATGGTGTCTCGGGTCAGACGCAGTTCCTTAAGTAAAAAGAAAACGGAAATAACCAGCGCAAAAGACGCCAAAACGTCCGCGCCAACGGAAATATAGGCCAGCATCGAATCCCTCCTGTGGTTGCCGCTGTCGAAATCTCGGCATCGTTATTATTTTCAAAAAAAATAAGCAAGAAGAGTGCCAAAGTGCGGACGCGGACAGTGCTATTTCCATGGCGTCGTGGTCTGTGGTCCATTCGTGTTGACATCACTCAACACGCTGGGGCGTGGCAGTTTTCGCCAAATTTGCTATGTTCAACGTATACCAGAAGTGCTGGTGCGAGAGTTTTCATTGTTGAATACACGATACGTTTCTCTGGTGAGGTGCCAAATGAATCACGATCTTCAAGTAACGATCATCAAAGAATTGATGAGCCAATTGGATGAAGGCAGAAATGTTGATGCCGGTGTCCAATACAAAATGCCCACGCAGTCCTATGTCTGTCCTGAGATTGCCGAGCAAGAGCGGAGTCACTTTTTCATGGATCACCCGCAGCTCATCGGCTTATCCGGAGATCTGCCTAGCCCAGGGTCCTTTTTGACTCTTGATGACTTCGGAGTGCCAATACTGGCGACGCGTGATAAATCCGGGGTGTTTCATGCATTTTTAAATGCCTGCCGTCATCGCTCGGTCAAGGTGGCACAAGAGGAACGGGGGACTAAACACGTGTTTACCTGTCCGTTTCATCATTGGAGTTACGCCAACAGTGGCGAGCTGATGACCATTCCCAATAACGATCACTTCGGGGATGTCGACAAGACTTGCAGAGGTCTCATTGAGTTACCCTGCGCTGAAGACAGCGGCCTGCTTTGGGTTCACCCAAACCCCCAAGGCAGTCTTGACCTTGAGACGTTGCTGGGCGGGCTGGGTGACGAGTTTCCCTCGTTCGAAATGAACCGCCAGGTCAGTGTGGGTCAGACGACGATCGATAAGGGGCTTAACTGGAAGTTTGCCAACGACACCTTCGGCGAGACTTATCATTTCGGTAAGTTGCACAAAGACACATTGGGTCGTTTGTATTATGGCAACAACTTACATTTTGAAGAGTTCGGGCGTCACCATCGGTTCGTTACGGCCAATCGAGGCATGGAGGCCATGCGCCAGTTGCCGGAGGCCGAATGGGATATTGGTAAATGTACTTTTGTGCTCTATCACCTGTTTCCGAACGTGCAGCTAATCACGAGCAGGGCGTCGACGACGCTGATTCGAATCTATCCGGTGAAGGGGGATCCGTCGCGATCGGTCACGCGTATCAGTTTTTACTATGCACCTGAACTGGCCGCAGAGGCCTTGGATTTAGATGACGATGCGACGAAAGAGCGAGACGCCTACGATTTCGAAGGGGAGCGCGCGAGCCTTTCGAATGCCTTGGAGGTGTTCAAATCTACGGTGGAGAACGAGGATTACGTGATGGGCGAAATGCAGCAACGCGCGGCAGAAAGCGGCCTGTTGAAAGAGATCATCTTCGGCCGAAACGAGCCAGCGCTGCATCATTTTCATAACAACTATCGCGAGGCATTGGGTCAGCCGTTGTTGGAAAAGCTCTAGCTCGGATGGCAGATACCGCACTTCAGGCTCTGCCGCGGCCGGAATATCCGCGGCCATTACTCAGGCGCGACCGGTGGCTGAATTTGAACGGGGTCTGGGCGTTTCGGCCCGACCCCGCGGACATTGGACAGGCGGACTTGTGGTATTTGCCAACACATTGGCCTGAGGACGGGTCCGCTGACATCATGGTGCCCTATGCTCCGGGCTCTCAAGCCAGCGGTGTTGACTGGGCAGAGCCAGCGAACAGTGTCTGGTACCGCCGGCTATTCGATCGCCCGGATTGGTCTGCCCAAGATGTCTTGCTGAACATTGGCGCCTGCGACTACAGCGCCGATGTGTATCTCAATGGGCACCACGTGTGCCAACATCAAGGCGGCTATACACCCGTGCAATGCACCGTTGGCCGCTTTCTAAAAGAGACCGGCAACGTGCTGGTCGTGCGCGCGGCGGATACGGATTCTTGGCAGCAGCCAAGGGGCAAGCAGGCCGGCGACACCCGTTGGCCAATCGATTACGACTCGGTGATCGGCATCTGGCAGACCGTCTGGCTGGAGCCGACGCAGGAGAACTACGGGCACAGTATTTTCAGTCGTTATGACGTGGGTTCCCGTGAGCTAAGAGTTACGCTGACATTGGCGAAACAGTGTCAGGGCAGTTTGGAGGTCGAGGTCTCCCTCGATGGTAACAGCGTGATTCTTGGGCAGTCGGCGTTTGCCAATCGTAACGAGAGCACGGTAACCCTTGAGATTGATGCTCCCCAGCTTTGGTCGCCGAAGAACCCTGTCTTGTATGACTTATCGATCAAGGTGTTGAACGATAACGGAGAACTGATCGATGAGTTCACGAGCTACACCGGATTGCGAGAGGTGCGTTGTGAAGGTGGAACGATCTGGCTGAACGGCGAGCCACAATATTTACAGGGCGTTTTGGATCAAGGCTATTTTCCGGGAGGCTGGTACACGGCTCTGGACGACGCGGCGTTGCGTCGTGATGTCGAGCTGACCAAGGCCATGGGCTTTAATTTTGTTCGTAAGCACCAAAAAATCGAAGACCCGCGATACCTGTATTGGGCAGACAGGCTTGGATTGATGCTTTGGGCTGAGATGCCCGCGGGACGAATTTTCTCTACTCCGCTTAGCCAAGCCCTGTCCGAGCAGTGGCCGCGCGCGGTGATCCGAGACCGCAGTCATCCCAGCATTGTCGGTTGGGTGGTGTTCAACGAATCCTGGGGAATCTGGCATCAGGGCGAACGGCCTGAACAACGCCATTTGGCCGATGGCCTGTTCCACTTAACAAAATCGCTGGACCCGACGCGTCCGGTGATCGGCAACGACGGCTGGGAATTTTCTACCGGCGACATATGGGCTGTGCATTCCTACGAGCACGGCGACGGGGCATTGGCGCGCTGCGTCGACGGTTTGTTTGATTCTCCTCAAACTCAGGTCACAGAAATTGGGCGGCCGCGGCTGGGCGCGCTGGCCGGTGCCGATCCGCGCTCCTTACCCATGGTGCTGTCGGAGTGCGGTGGGATCGGTTTTGTTGATGCTGGAAAACGAGACGGTCAGGAGCCCGATTTTGCTTACGGTGATATACCGGAAACCCAAGAGCAGCTTTCGCAGATTTGTCAGCGCTTGCTTGCCGAAATTGCTGAAATCCCTCAGCTGAGCGGATTCGTGTGGACCCAGCTGACGGATGTTCAGCAAGAAGTGAATGGTCTGCTGTACTTCGATCGCAGTGCAAAAGTTCCGCTGGAGGAAATTGCGGGTTTGGTCGACAACGCCGCAAAAAAGAGGGATGAGCGCCGTCCTTGAGCTAGGCGGTTGTATGAACGAAAGCTCTGACGATGAGGCCGCTCGGTTGGAGCAAGTGGGCTTCTATACCAGCGCGCTACCCAATCAAGTGACTGCGATTTTGAATGCCGGAGATCGCACCGAGCGTGTAGCCCAGATCACTGCCCCAACCTTGGTGCTGCACGGTGCCAATGACAAGCTGTTAACCGTTGAACACGGTCGCCACACGGCCGAAACCATTACGGGTGCGAGTTCTAAGGTCTATGAAAATATGGGCCACAACCTGCCTGATGACATCGTGCCGGTTGTGGTGCGTGATATGTTGGGCCATCTGCGCAGCCACCCGATCGACGCCGGCATAGTGCTGCAGTCCGAGTGACGACAGTGGAGGGGAGCCCGCTCGAGCACCCCCTCAACCCAGACTCGCGTTATTGCTTGGCAGCTTTCATCATTGCAGCGGAATCGTCGAAGGGCTGAAACGACGCGTATTTGCCGTCGACGATTTTGATCATGTGGATAGACTCGGTATCCAGACCTTCGGCGGTCATTCTGCCGTGAACAAAGACTGTGTTGCCTGACTCATAAAACTTGATGGGTTCCACTTTGAAATCCGGCCACATTTCGCTGATCGGACCAAAAACGCCAGCCTCTACGGCGTCAGCGCCAACGTACTCACCGGTGTAAGGCAGGCCTACCTGAATTGTCCAAACCGTCTTATCCGCCTGAACGGCGCGCCATGCGTTCATATCACCGGCGTTGAATGCATCGTAGCCCGCTTTCGCGACGGCAACGTTCGCAGACATTTCGTGGGTTTCGTGGTGACCGGCAAAGACAAGATTGGATATAAAGAGCGAGAGACACACAGCAATCAATTTCATGTTCGATCCTTTTGAAGGTTTTGACTTGGAAAAGGGTAGGATACTTAAGCTACCGCTTGGTTACAGGGATTGCTGGTGTTCCGTATCATTTGTTACGGGGTCTCGATCAAGTCTCAGCAAGTGTTAAAATGGGGTGACGTCAGTAGGGGATAGAGCAAATGGCCACATCAGTACCGATCAAACACACCCAGAGCGGCATCATGAGAAAGGGATTTTACGGTTTTAGCTGGACCTATCTGTTTTTTGGTTGGTTTGTGCCGCTGTTCCGCGGCGAGCTCTTTATTGGTGCCCTCCACTTACTGTTTACCATTGTGACGTTTGGCCTTTGGCAGCTCATTGTTTGCTTCCTTTACAATCGGCAATTCATGACACGCATGTTAACGGAGGGCTGGGAACTGAACGGCACAGAAGATCAGAACGCAGAGGCCCGGCGAGCGCTTGATATCGCCAGTCCATAAAAAGAGCAACGATCCAAAACGACGACGCGACGGGGCCTTAGGGTGCGATTTGAGCGTATATGGCTCAGTATTCACCCACCAACATTTCTCGTATATCGCCGTCGGTCTTGAGGCTTAAAACAAACAGATAGACACACAAAAAAGGTGCGCCGCCAAAGAACGCAAGTGTCGCCAGTCCGAGTCCGGCAGGCGAAAAGCGATTCCGCCAGGCGACCCACAGCGCAGACATCGCGAGCATGGACAGGAAGTCAGCATTGAACTGCCCGGGCCAGCCAAGGGCTGATATGTCGCCGAAAAAGACGCCGAATAATCCCAGGCCGTGACCGGCGATAACGACAACGGTGTATGCGCACAGTGCAATGAACACGATCACGAGAAAGCTGCGAAAAATCATCATGGTTACCGTCTCCCAATTTGATGGTTTAGCCATTTTTTGAACGCTGGGCAGTATACAAGAGAGTCGTCAGACGATAATAATCTTTTTCCTATCAGAAGAATCAGGAGCGTGGCTCAAAAGGGTGCGCCAATTCCTCGTTACTTACTCATTCAGTGGGGATTGGAAAGTGAGGGCATTGATGGCCTCCGGATGATTGAGGAAATCGCTGGGCCGCGAATGGCTGGTTTTGCATATCTGTGCGCTGAGATCGTCCTACACCGCGATCTCAGTCCTGGATCGTTACCGTTGCGCTAGTGCTCAGGCGGGCGTAGGTTGGATTGTCAGCGGTGGTTCTTAGGGGGAGATGTCATGGATGCACGCAAACAAAGTGAGATGCTTGAGCGCCTGCGAGTGCATCTGGCGAATAAGACGACAGACCTTTCAGCCTACGCGCTAAAAGTACCCGCCGAGCACTACGTCAGTGACGACCAACTGGCGCTTGAAGTCGAAGCACTGTTTAAGCAGCGTCCGATATTGGTGGCGCTCACGCCGCATATTCCCAACGAAGGTGACTACCTGACTCATGAGGTGATTGACACCAGCCTGCTGCTTGTCCGGGATAGTAGCGGTTTGGCGCGTGCCTACATCAACGCCTGCCGGCATCGTGGTGCGCGTCTCGCAGAAGGCAAGGGAACCAAGGCTTCGTTTTCTTGTCCCTTTCATGCGTGGAACTGGGGTTTGGATGGCCGCATTATTGCCCGCCCAAACAGTCACGATGGATTCGCCCAGGCAGACGCTCGGTACGACCAATTGCTTGAATTACCCTGTTACGAAACAGCGGGATTGATTTTTGTATTGCTCAAAGGCGACGACATCGAAGGCAAGGTCGATGAGTTGATGGGTGCATCACTGTCTGATATCGCCAGCTTTGATATTGCGAATACCCAATACATCGACAGTCGAGTGACTGAGTTGGACTGTAACTATAAGTTTTTTATTGATGGTTTCGCCGAGACCTACCACATTGCCCCGCTCCACAAGAACAGCATCAGCCCGTTCTACTATTCAAGCGCCACCTTGGTCGATCGCATGGCCGACGTTGTGCATTTGATGTCGCCGCGCAAGACAATCGACAAAGAATTTGAGAAACCGGCCGCCGAGCAGGGCTTGGTCTTACCCTACTGCACCACAGAGTACATGCTCGCCCCCAATGCCATGCTGACCCATCAGGTCGACCATATTCAGTTTTGGCGTGCCTATCCCGTTGACGGAGCGAACCGATGTCGCGTAGAGCTCAACGTGTTCTGGCCAAAGCCAATGGACGAAGAAGCGGAACGCAAGGCGCATCTCAATGTGGACTTGGTGTGGGATGTAACCACCAAGGAAGATTTCCCGCAAAGCGTGGCCATTCATCGAAATTTGGCCAGTGGCGACGTGCCGGATCTGGTGTTTGGGCGCAATGAACCGGGACTGATTTACTATCACCAGAATATCGCGAGAGCGATCGCAAGTGATCGACTCATTCCCATGACCGAACTGAAGGACGAAGGTCGCTAGGAGGAAGCGATTCAGAGCTTGGCCTATGGTTTGAAGCGATCGCGCCAGCGGATGTCGCCAAAGCTGGACAGGGCGGCAAGATGTTCTCGGCCGCCCGGTGTCTCGGATTTCTCAGTCCTCAAAGCCCAAGAAGGACGTTGCTTCTTCAACACTCTTGCGTTCGGAAACCACGGCGTTAGCGGGAAAGCTATCGTCGGGCCAGCCAAGCGCCACAGCTTTCATAATGACCTGATCGTCTGCAATCTTTGCATGCTCCCGAACGACAGGGGACTGCATGATGCCTTGGCTGTTGATCACCGCGCCCAGGCCTCGTGACCAGGCCGCGTTGACCAAGGCAGTGGTGACGGCCCCGCAGTCAAAGGCCGTATCGTCGCTGTCCGCGAGTACCGCATCGTAAGTAATAATCACGCACACTGGGGCATCAAACTGGCGGAAACCACGAAGCACCCAGTCTTGACGTTTTTCTTTGTCCTCACGGGCAATGTCCATGGCGGCAAACAGTTGTTTCGCAACGCCAACCTGACGATCACGGTGTTGCCCGGCGAAGGCCTCGCCAATACGGAATTCGCGAGAATGCGGTACCCCGGCGAGATTGCGCTCGGTGTTACCAGCGCGAATACGATCCAAAGGTTCACCAGAAACGACGGTGAAATTCCATGGCTGGGTGTTCATTGACGACGGAGCACGCATTGCCAGCGCTAACACCTCTTCAATCAGCGCCTTGGGCACGGGTTCGCTTTTATAGCCTCGAATGCTTCGGCGCCCGGTGACAACATCATCAAACTGCATTTTTCATCTCCTCGAATAAGTGAGGCAACAGTTTAGAGGAATATGGGGGGTACAAAAATTTGATTTACGCTTTTTCTACCTCGCTGCCATGAGAATTTCCCGCTAGCAGGCGGTCATTGAGGATTTTAATGTTTTGCTCGTGGGTGCTTCTATCGATCTGATACAGGCTGATGCAGGCGATGGCAGCCAAAATAAGTGAGCAGTAGGCGGGCAAAAAGAGTTGGGCCAGCTTTACGCGATGTCCGTCGGTAAAATCCGCCACGCTGGTGATTGAGTCGAAACCGACGGCGGAAATGATCAGACCCGCACTGATGATGCCCGACGCGCTGACGAACTTACCGGCGAAGCTTCGAGCGGCGAAAAACAAACCCTCTGAGCGTCTGTTGGTTCGTTTTTCGCTGTCTTCGACCACATCGGCCATCATCGAATCCAGCATCACTGCTGACACGATAAAGACCGCGACTTCGGTAAAAATAAAGGCGGTGTATATCGCGATAGACGCGGTAGACCCAAGTGCTGGCCAGTAGCCCATCAACACGCAGACAAAGGGAACGGGATAGATGACCAGTCGTGTTAACTGCAGGGAGATTGCGGTGATTTTTTTACCTAAGAGAAGCCCCAGTTTAGGGGCAAGTGGCCACGCGATGAAGGGTGCGACGAGTACCGCGATACCGGTAATGCCAATCTGTGCGCCAGTGAACTCGAAGAAAAATCGTGTGATGTAGAGATAAAGCGCCGTGCTCAAACCTGCCGCTGCACCAAACAAGAGCGAGTAAAAAAACAGCGCCGCGAAGTTGCGGTTTTTCAAAGACTCGAAAATTTGGCCGAATTCTTTACCGATGGCGTTAAAGCGAAACGGTTCTTGGGGGCTCGGCATTTGTGCTGCGGCTCGTTGCGTGCCCAGACTCGAAAGGATGATGGCCAGAGCGATGATTACAGCGCCAACGGTGCCGTAGATCATGTAGCCAGTGGCAGAAGCGAAGCCGTAAGCGCCGACCCAGAACGTCACGTTGACGGTATGCAGGCCATTGCCACCGGTCCAACCGAACAGGTGCCGTAGGGCGAGCCAACGGTTGCGACGGTCGTAATCTTTTTCAAGATCCGGCAGCAGTGCCGTGCAGGGCACCTCAAATAACGTGGTTCCCGTGCGAATCAAGATGGCCAGAATAAAGACGTACCAGAAGGCGTCCTCACCGCGCACATCGATCAGCGGATTGAATAGCGCGTAGAAACTTGCTGGCAGAATAAACAGCGCAGCGTACATAAAAGGATGACGGCGTCCCAGTTTCGACTGCGTTTTGTCAGACCAATGACCAAGCAACGGATCGGTCAGTGCGTCCCAGACAATGGCAATGGCCAAGGCCAGGCTCGCTAGGTAGCCGGGAACGCCAAGCGCTTGGTTGGCAAAGGTCAGTAGCAGGTAGGAAAACGCGTTGTCCTTGATTCCATAAGCTATGGACGAGGATCCGTAAAACCAAAAGACTGGTCGTCGTTCCAGCGCTTTCTGCTCGTCGCCTGTGGTCATAGTCAAATTCCTGAATGCTGCTCGGGTTTGCACTTGATTTTTGGTGCGCCCAGCCGATATTGCTCAGCCTCGATGGCACCGCGAAGCGGAATCTATTGCAAGCGAAATGTTAATTAAAAATTGTTGTATTTTGCGGCCCCGGCTGAAGCATTTATGAGCAGGCAAGAGATGAATGACCGCCGGTGTTTGCATGAGATTCAGTGTTGTCCCTTTGGAGACAGGGCAAGGCCGGGCGATTGGGCGTGACAAAAAGAAAATCCAGCACAGCGGGTTGGGGGTTCGCAAGGACAGACGTCGGTCCATCCAGCGGTTCAACATTGCAGGGGCGTTAGTGTCCTGCGCTGAGTTTGTGGCAAAGTCCGCCGAAGGCACTGTCGATTTGCGACCCCTGATAGAACTTGAACTTGCCGGATACAGCGTAGCTGTCGCTGTTGAAGGAGACGTTGCCCATGGGCATCTGAGATTCTTTGTTGAGCAGGCGTGCCGTCATCACGCCATCTTGATGAGCGAGGTGGGTCAATTCCATCGGGAAATAGAGCCACATCTGCTGACTGCTGAGGAGCAGTCGAAGCTCCATGTTTTGGGTGGTTTCCACGTCCTTCCAAATGCCTTGGGTTTGGACAAGACAGCGATAATCATCCTCACCCCAAGCGATGAGAGAAAGGGTGAACAACAGCAAGCCTAAGGTGATCTTTTTCAAGCGTTTCGCCGCATGAGCTAAGGGGGACCCTCTTGAAACTTTTGTGTGTCGTCAGCCAGTTCAATCCATGGCTGCTTACTTTTGACGAAAATATCCATTTCTGGTCGCACCCAAGAAGCGTCATCTAAGCTTGACGCTTTTATGGCTTTGAGACCCGTGAACGCCTCAGGTTTAACCGCTACCGGCGTTCCGCAGGTAGGACAGAAGTAGCGATGTACAACGCCGCCGTTATCACCGGCTGTCGAGTATCCCGTCAATGCTCCTGAGATGGATAAGCTTTCTTCTGGAACGATCACCGCAGTTGTGCAGGGCGCGCCCGAAAAATGCTGACAATCTTCACAATGACAGTTGAAAATCATGGCCGGCGGAGCGTCGCATTCGTATCGCACGGCTCCGCACTTGCAGCCGCCGGATAAAGGCATGGTTGCGTTCAGCATCTTGTTTCTCCTGTTGGCGGCTGGGACGGCGCTGTCCAGCGCAATGGGCTCATAAAACGTGCAGCAACGACCACATAATAAGACGCTAAGCTAACATTGCCAGAGCTGAGAGCAACTGAAGAAAACCCGGTGTAAGAATGGCTTGCTCAGGATAGGGCAGGCTAAGGGTTTTGCGGTTAGCGCATGGATGCTTGGCGCGCTGGATAGGGTGGTCGATAAATAACACCGGCTATCCAGAAAACGGCATCGGTTGTCTGACTCGACGTGCCGCCTCCAACATGGATTGCTTAAGTGACCTGGAGCTGGAGGAGAAAGAGGTGGGCACCGATGAAAAGCAGTCGTTTTACTGAATCGCCAGTAAATTTCGGGTTAGCGCTCTGTTTGATCATGAATTTGTCAGGGTGCGGCGGGCTTCCGAGCCCGGGTGTGGCGAGCATTCCGCCGTATCCGATCGCTGGTGATGACAACAAGATTCAAGCTTTGCGTGTCAAGTATTCGCAAGCACATTTCGATTCGGCACTGCGCGCCTGTGGTGACGATCCATGCCGAATTCAGGCGCGTAATCTAATCCTTGAAGAACTGATGCTCATCGTGGATCACGGGTACCGGATTTATGAAGGGAATTTGATCGCTGGCCGAGCGAAGTGGAAATTTGGATTTGGCACAACAACACAGGCCCTCAGCTTAGCGGCAACGGCATCAACCGTCGAAACCTCTAAAACGATTTTTAGTGGGATCAGCACACTGGTTGGATCGACGGATACGGAGCTCGATAAGAATTTTTATATGGAGCAAACGAGCTATGCGCTTGCTCATCAAATGCAAGCGCAACGACTGACCGTATCAACACAGATGCTTTTGAATATGCACGATAAAACTAAAGTGTACGCAGATTACTCCTTGGAGAGAGGGCTGGCTGATATCGAAGCCTATTACCGGGCAGGCACCATAGCCGCGGCTGTGCAAAACGTTTACCAAGGTGCTTCTGAGAAAATCAGCGAAGCGGAAGCAAAGAGGAACGAAAAGGGACTTTGATCTGGTTACTGTGACCATAGGCACATGTCTTTGAAAGAGCAGCAGCCCATTTCTGGCAAGTGTTGTGAGGATTTCTCTGCCTTCTCGTTGTGGACCCGCCGGATACTTTGGGCATCCCGCGCACACCGATCGTTGCTGACTTGATTAACTCGGTGAATTGTAGGCGTGAAAGTAGAAACGTTATCGAGCCTGCCATTGGCACGAAGCAACGTGGCTATAGCAGGCTTGGATGGTTCGAAAACGATATGACAAGGAACGAGATGGCGGAAGAGGTATCCCCAATATATATAAATAAATACCATATAAAACAGATAGTTAATTAATATTACACGATGCGATCTTGTATATGTACCACAATATGTACCATATAAATTAGCCTAGCCAGTAGAGCAGGGGGGGTTCTTTCTAACCACCCGGGGAGGCTCTAGCTAAACATCAGTAGCTGTAGGTAGACGCTGGGTACATTGGAGGTGGTTTTTAGAGAGGCTAGGCTAATGTGTTTAAGCAAAAAATGCATATCCTGCCAATAACCCGACGATGAAACCTAGTGGCGCCAAACTCGTGATACCCAACTTGGCGGCAACAGCTCCATCAATGCGCCTTTGTAAAAACAGCACTTTGTCTAGCCCCACATAATGCTCTGACTCTAGATATTCGTCTAACTTAGTTCTCATAAATCTGCCCCAAAAGTAGACAAAGTATCACCAAACTGATGGGAGAAATACAAACATGCGTGGTGTTTGATCTTCAGCGGTATTACCTGCGACCAACCTCGGGCAAAGCTTTCAAACATATTCTTGGTAACAGGAGCAGCGAGGACTAGCAGAGGGAGTGGCTTGTTAGGAGCTATTGGAGACTAGAGAGTCACTGAATCTCACACAAGCTATCCAGCCTCAAGTCATCACCGGTTAGGCTCAAGAGTGCACCTGAGACACTCAACAGTGACATTCTCAGGTGTATCTCTAGTGGAATTTTGTGTGCTGGAGACTTTCTTTACTAAAGTTACTGAAACAATTCTGTCACGCGGCCTTCGTATCTTGGTGGCGAGGTTGTAAAGGGGACGGAGAAGCCTCCACATTTAGCATAGTAAGTCCAACGTTTAAGCGCCACGCTTCGTCGGATTTGCTATGCACTCTCCATCTTATCTTATCTGAACTAATCCAACAGTACTCATCAGCATCAAAAGCAAACCCGTGATGATGTTTCTCATGTTTATCTCTTGTTAGAACTTGGTGCAGGTGCCTGCTCCAGAGTTTACAACGTCACCGTAAATCATTTGTGCGTAAACAAACTGGTCATCCTTCATACTGAAAATAGTGCCATGGGTTAACGGATAGAAAGCCGAAACCAGCGTCTCTGACTTTTCGAAACTGCACGTATTGCAAACAAGTCGCATCGCTTCGCCGGAGCGAGAAAAAGGCTCACCCGCCAGAGCGATTCGATTAGCTTCCACGATGTGTTTAAGCGTAAACCTTCGCTTAGTGAGTGTTAGCTCTTTCACCGTTTCACTGTTATCAGAGAACACTAGCGCCTGTGACGCTTTCTCCACGCAGTAGTAAACATCTTCTCCCCAGCCAAGCGGGGCGAGGACAAGTAGGATGACAAGGGTTAGGTATCTCATTTAGCCTCAACGATCACATAAGTTGCTCTAGCGCCAGCCTCAATCAAGCAAGCTTCGAAGACTTTCTCTCTCTGGGCAAATGCCTCTCTCCTTGCTTCTCTTGCTCGTTCATCTTCCCTATATGACGCTGAGGCGTTGGCGCCCGCCATAAAACTACCAAGAGCGCCGCTTTGACCTTCTGTTCTACTAGCGGCTTGGCGGCGAACAGGCATCGCAGGCACAGGGATCTTGTACATCTGAACAAGACAGGCCGCCTCCAAAAGAGTTGCTTGCTCTTGTCCCAATGGGATCCCGCTTTCTCTGTCGACTAGCACTAATGTTTCGTCAGGCACAGGCACGCTGCTGCAACCAGCCAAAGACACCAACACTAACCCCAGCACTAAACTTCTAATGTTTCTCATCTAACTCTTGTCTCCGCTAAAAAAGGACATTCAACATGTCGCTAGGGCCAGTGTTTACGGGTTCTTTGCTCAAAAAAATTAATGATAAATGCCTATAAATCTACACAGTGCATCCATAGCGTTTAGTGTTTTTCCTGATACTAACTCCACGTAAAGACCGTATTTGCCAACTGGTGGATAGACCTTATCCGTGTTGCGGTACCAGACCGTCGGCTGTTTGCCATCTATCAACGTCCTACCATAGGACAGCAGCCCGGCTTCCGCCATCTTGTGTTTTCTCTGGGTAGATTTAACAGAGTACTTCTTCCAGATGTCATTAAAGTTGTCCGTAGTAAACAATCCTGCAGATGCATGTGTCTCCAGAAACTCCTGAATGTCCTCAACCACCGGGTCAGTCTGAAACGCTAACGCTTGTACCTTCTCAGGTGTCATTGGTGCTGCTTGGTATAGGTCTGCACTTATTTTCCTAGTAGCCAGATGACCTGCTATAGCCTGATAACCTCCAGACTCCAGCCATGTTCTATAGGTAGTGAAGTACTGCTGCCTGTCTTCCGGAGTGTCTATATCCAAATGCCAGCGGCAGACAAAGAACCTTCTGTCGTTCTTCTCAATAAAGGCAGGCGGCCTATTACTCAGCATGATTAGCTGAGCAGGTATTTGATGTTTGCTTACGCTCTCATATTTCTTGTCTGCATCTATCTCATCAGTGCCAGTAAAGCTTTTGATGTTGTCGTACAACGCAGTGCCTTGGGTAACTTGGGCTTCTTCAACGACCAGCCAAGTTCTAGACCAGTAATCTACTGAGCCTTTACTGGTTAGCTCTGTCGTTGTGTTGACTGTCTTCACTGACTCCCTGCCAAATACATGGGTGAGCGTTTCAGCAAAGGTAGATTTACCGGCACCACCTTGCTCACCAAAGAGATACAAAGCGACATGTGGCTTTGGTTCGCTGGGGTGCTGATAACGCCAAGCAAGCACATCTAGTAAATAGTTTGTCTTGTCATCACAGCCCAGTACGTCATTGAGGTGTTCAAAGAATCTATCAGCCTTACCTTCTGGATTGGCGGTTACATCTGGCCTTCGCCACAAGTTAGGGCGGTACAGTCCGTGAGACATGACAACAACTGGTGCGTTTGGAAGGTAAACAGGCTGTTTCCATAGCGGTTTGAAATTAGCCATGCTTACGATGCGTTTAGCTCTCTCTATGCTTTGGCCACCCAGCTGCATTACGACACCAATTAGGTGCATTGCTTGTACTTCACCGCCAGTGACGCTATCCCAGTAGTAAGTTTGAGTGCCTTGAGTTTTAAGTTTGTAAAAGCGTTGAGTCAGCTTCTGAGATATAGCCAGATCTTCTAGTGTGTTCATGTTTATTCCTGTTGGGTTGCATCCTTGTTTCTCTAAAAAATCCCGCAACGAGCAACCAAGAACACCAGCTGCATCGGACGTTTGCTCTGGGTGTTGCGTGGGTTGCGCAGGTTGCAAGGGGTAGGGCAGTACTCTTGGGTGAATCAGTCCCCCAGAGGAAGCTCCAGCTGTTCTTCCTGAGTAGACTCAAGAACTCTTTGCTCCACCCAAGTATCAATATCTCCAGACAGCCAAGCAGAGACTCTTTGGCAGACTCTTATCTGCTTGGGAAAACTCCCTTGCTCTATCAGTTTGTAAATTTGAGATTTACTCAGGCCTACCTGTGCTTGCACTTGAGGCATGCGAAGTAGTCTTGAAGTTGATGTGTTCATGGTTATCTCCTGTTGCTTGTTGAAGGACAGGAGTGAAGATATGGGCTAGCAGAAGTTTCGTCAGAGAACCCGTAGGTATCCGTAAGTATCCGTAGGAAGCGGTGTCTTAGTCGGCGGCTTTAGCGGAGGTAATCCTGCATACGCTGCCTAAACTGACGCTCAGATAGAGGTTTACCTCCAAAAGAGAACTCTTTCTCTCTAGCGTTAAAGGTCAGCTGAAGATCCTGTGCGCCATCCTTGAGCATGTAGACCCGTAGCTCT
>JBELHZ010000108.1:0-3687 GCA_042091155.1 Gammaproteobacteria bacterium | reverse complement strand
CAAAAACGATTACGCCCTGCGCCTTGTTCGGCTATCTGCTAATGGATCGGCTCGATGAACTGCTTATCGAGTTGGGCGGACGCAGCCGTGAGGTCGTACTGCAGCCCAATGAGTTTTTTGACTTCAACCTCAAGGATCAGGTGGTAATGGTAGTGGAGGGCGATCTGCTGATGATCGCTCCCAAGGATCCTAAAACCGGGCGTTCCAAGCGTCATACCTTGAAAGCCAAGGACCCCTACGGCGTGGCCGAGGCTGTTTCATCGAAAACTCCGGAATTTGACTGCGTTGTACAAACAACAACCAAGCTGCGCATCTTTGATGGTCAAGAGGTTAGAGCCTACGCAAACAAAGCCAGTGTCTTTGCGCGCACGATCATTCGCTACAGCCTGAAACGAATCTTTGCGGATACGGATAAAGACCGTAAAGCCAGTATTGTTTTTGAAGACGACTTTATTTACGCCAATCGAGACGATTTGCGCAGCATGGAGGTGCCGCCAGAACTGGTGCTTTTCAAAGCCGGCGCTGATGCCGACAAGATGTATTTTATCGAAAAGGGTGAAATCGCCATCAACTCGGAACAAAACCGGCTAATCGCCTTGCTCGGTGCCGGGGAGTGCTTTGGTGAGGCGGTACTGCTGGGCGAAAGTGCGCGTAGTGCCGGAGCAGTGGTTGAGCAAGAGGCTGAACTGGTCGCCATCGACGGTGAATTTGCCCGCCGCGAACTGGGCAAGGAGCATCCGATCACCCAATTCGTAACGCTCTTGCTGCTGCGACAAGTGGGACTGGTTAATCAGCTGCGTGGTCTGCGCTAAGCCAGTAGCATAGGGCTCTGTTCGACGACGCGCATTGCGCTTGCAGATGGTGTTTACGTCGAATCCTTAGTCAAAAACGTCACGGCATTACTCGAATCTTCGGGCGACAAGCGAGCGCTGATGGATACCAGTCGAATACCAAAGAGCGGCCCATTCAAATGGCTTCGATCTTATGGAAAACGATCATGCGACGTTTTCGTCTAGGGCCTCTTAGCGCAACCCCATCTATGACCGAGCGCGATGTCCAGATGCCTTCAGACTTGCAAGGGTAACGCTCTTCATGCTGGACCTGCAGGTCCGCAAATCTCCTTGCTCAGCACGGTTCGTAGGTCTGGTGAACAAGACCAACTGCCAGAGCGAGATCAGCGGGAAGACCGCCTGCCGTTGGTGTCCTTTGAAATGAAACGCGAACATAGGACGTGAGGTTGCCTGTACCTCTGAATTCGCTTTAGCCGCGCTTCATTTACATCTTCGATCCGTTATTTACAGTCGCCGATCCAGTAAGCCTCGCTCCGAGATCTCATCAGGCGCTGACTTGTTTCATACGTTTCGTTAGGGGTATTGCAGCAGTGACAAATTGAAGCGGATACCGACGTCAAAGGCTTTGTCTTAAATGTTTAACGTTCGGTTAACTCGATCGTCATCTCAGTGCGTCACCCTTTGGGTTACAAGCTGTTAATGGGAGGAGAGGTCGAATGAATGCTTCGCAGCGGTCTGGTGAGAGCGCAACTCAATCCCCACAAATCCTTTGGGTGCTATCAGACGGGCGGCCAGGGCACGAAAGTCAATCAAAGGGGATCGTAGCCGCGCTGAAGACACATCGTTATGTTCAGGTGCATTGGATTGCCGTAACGCTGCGCAATACCCTCTGGCGCTCGGTGCTAAGAGCTGCTGCTCGGTGTTTGCCAGCCCAGATGCTGCATCGATTGTTACCATTTGCTTACCGCAAAACCGATTGGCCGAGCTCCGCGCCCGCTATCGTCATAGGTTCAGGTGGCGATACGCTTTTTATGGTTGGCGCACTCTCGGGCCTTCATAGAGTACCCAGCATTTTTAGCGGCACCACCAAACGCTATCCTCGAAATTTCCTTGATTGCGTTTTCACCGTCACCCACGACGCTGCAAAAAACAACGTGGTCTTACCTCTGCCACCGGTGGAGGCCCATGAGAGCGTTAGGTCTTACGCCACAGATCGAGCAGTCGCGCCGACTGGTTGCGTCCTTATTGGCGGTGACGGTGCAGGCTGCACTTTTGTTGACTCGGATTGGCAGCGCCTTGGGAACTGGATGGCGTCGCAGAGCGATAGTGTGCGCTGGCACTTGAGTACCTCACGTCGTACCGGGGTAAAGCAAGAAGCGCAATTGCGGAAGATATTAAAAGCAAATGGCGTTGTGTTGGAACGCGCCATTTGGTGGGCGGAAAAACCAGAGCGCGTTATGCGGGAACTTCTCAGCGACAGCGACTTCATCGTTTGTACCCAAGACAGTCTCAGCATGCTTGCGGAAGCGATGTATACCGGTAAACCCGTTTATAGTTTTGCGCCCGAGCAGTGCCATATGACTGAAAATGACGCAGCTGCTATGGTTGGTTACGCGCAAAAGGGGTTTTTGCAACCCATCGAGGAAGTGGCGAGCATATGTGTGCAGCCCGAGCCAATACCTCGGTCGAAAAGTATGTATGCGCAAATAGAGACCGCGGTTCGTTTAGCGCAAGAGCGCTGCCAACGGACGCCGTCGCAGACGAAAACATGGCGTAAACGGCTGGAACCGACAGGACATCAGCGACGAACCCGGTGAATACCCAAGAACCCAAAACACGGATGATTGACTCATAAAAACCACTCACTGCCACGCCTGTTTAGCCAGCAACACCACGCAAATGCAGGTGAACGGTCTGCCCATTGAAAAACAAGGCTACCGTTTTGAGCATTGCAGCGATTGCGGCCTAGTCTTTGTAGAACCCATGCCCAAGGACGAGACCCTCCATGCTTTTTATCAGGATTACCACAAGAGCCATCAATACCAAGCGAAGCTCGGCTCTAAAATCAGGCGTGCGCGCAATCGACTACGACAGGCGAACTTGTGGCGGCGAGCAGGCTCATTTCTTGATGTCGGATGCAACGTAGGATTTGCCGTTGAAGCGGCCCGTTCCTTGGGTTTTGACGCCAAAGGCATCGACGTTGACGAGAATGGTATCGAGGCCGCAAAGGCGCAATTCTCTCGCTGTGCGTTTGAGAACATTGGCATTGAAGCATTGGCCGAGCGCAAGGAAACCTATGACTTTCTCTATTGCAGTGAAGTGATCGAGCACTTGAGTTCGGTCGACGGTTTTTTGCGTGGCATTGCAGGGGTTATGCACGCGGACAGCCTGATGCTGCTGACTACGCCTGATATGGGCCATCGCTCATTGCCGAAGGATTGGGCCAAGTTGATGGAATGGGATTCAGTGCGTCCACCGGAACATTTGCTCTATTTTGGTCGCACTTCCTTGAAAGCAGCTCTCGAACGCAACGGACTGAAGGTTAAGCGATTTCAGCTTAGTACCAAGCCCACACTGAAAGTGCTTGTTACCAAGATTTAGGGCAACTGTTCGATTGTCGTCGTCGACCGGTTGGCGGAGAGGCAAGAGGTTGAGGACGCCAATTCGCATCGCAGGCATGCATCGAGCTTGGACAACGGGACGATCAGCGCGGGTGTAAGGACAGTGATTGTATTCAAGGGCATGGCACTAAGGCCCTGAGACACGAATCGACTGTTTTTTCAGCCAACGGGCAGTCCAACGGCAACCCAAGTCCGTCGCTCAGATGTTGTTGACCTAATAAATACATTCCAAATGTTACGTAACAATCTGATTTTATTTACTTTAATTTGGTGCC
>JBELHZ010000107.1:0-3722 GCA_042091155.1 Gammaproteobacteria bacterium | reverse complement strand
TATTTTGTTTATACGGCGATGCCGTACTTTGTGACCTACCTTGGTGAGATGTACCTGCTGCCCGCCTTGGCTATTTCGATCTTTGGCATCGCCTCAACATCGGGCGGACGCATTGCGGTTGCTTTACCATCTGGATACGTCGCGGATCGCTTTCTTGGTGGCGCGGTAGGCGGTCTCGGCGCAGGCTTTTTGCTGACTCTTGGGCTGGGAACGGTGATGGTGGTTTGCACCCTGATGGGCGGGGCATCATGGGTGGCGATGAGCAGTATGATGGCCTTCGCCTTTGCCATCTTTTTTATGCGCGCCCTGTATTTTGCTCCCTACGGCGAAATGGGACTGCCTCAACGGTTCTCCGGCTCGGTGATCGCCATGGCATCCTTTATCGTCTACCTGCCGTCGTCCTTCGCCTACCTGCTGTGGGCGTTGATTTTGGACGGCAATCCTGGCGCGCGCGGGTATGCGCTGATGTTTTTCGCGCTGAGTATCGTGTCGGTGGTCGGCTTCTTTCTTGCCCGGGCGCTGCGCCGACGAATGCGCAGCGGTACAGCAGATCGCGTTGCCGTCCTCGTGGCGGAGCTGGACGCAAAGCTGGGACTGCAAGGCCGCGAGAAACGCTTGAGTGATCTGATCAATCAAAAAACATCCTGAGAGGAATAACAGTGTTATGAAAATTACGCCTCACGAGTACGATTTTGGCGCGGCGATCGAAGGTGTTGATTTGTCTGCATCGCTTACCGAGGCGCTAACCATGCGTATTCGGGAGGCTTGGTTGCGGCATCGTGTGGTCTATTTTCCGGATCAAACGATGTCCCATGATCAGCTGGAAGCGTTTAGCCAAACCATCGGGCCCTTTGGTGATGATCCCTACGTACAGGCCATAGACGGTCACGAGCATATCGTGGAAGTGCGACGCGAAGCGGATGAAGACGTTCCGTTATTCGGTGGCACGTGGCATTCGGATTGGTCTTTTCAGAAAACGCCGCCAAACGCGACGATTCTACACGCCAAGGTGATCCCGCCGGTCGGTGGAGGTACCCACTACGCGGATGGTGTGCGTGCTTACCAAAACCTTGATCCTGTATTGCAGGCCGAGCTGGACCATCTCTCGGCCATTCACAGCGCCCGCAAACCCTATAGCCATGCCGGTGTAAAAGCCGGTGGAGGGGACAGGCGCAGTATGACCCTGTTGCCCAGCGACGATGCGCTAAAGACCCAGCTGCATCCTTTAGTGAGAACGCACCCTGAAACGGGACAGAAAGCATTGTGGGTCAACCCTTTGTACACCATCGGAATTGATGGCCTTGCCGATGCAGAGAGCGACCAGATGCTGGCTAGGTTGTTCGATCATATGAAGCAGCCGGAGTTTGTCTACTGTCATCATTGGCGACCCAACATGCTGATGATTTGGGATAACCGCTGCGTCACGCACAGCGCCCAAGGAGGGTATGCGGGGCACCGACGTGTCTTGCACCGGCTAACCGTCGCGGGCAGCGCACCATACTAACAATGACGCAAGGTGGCCGGGCGTAGGGTCTAAGCGGTCTTGCAAAATTAGACAAAGGGAGAAGCAATAATGTTACTCGGTAGAGTGATTCTCGGGGTATCCGCTTTCATTTTAACTGGCTATGGGTTGCTGTGTTTGGTTTCGCCTGAGCTTCCCGCACAGTACTCGGGACTCAGGATCAGCAACGGCGATGCGTTCGCGGAAATTGGCGCAATGTACGGCGGACTTCAAACCGGGTTGGGCCTGTTTTTCTTGCTGGCGGTTGTGAAGTTGGAGTTCTTTCGACCGGCCTTAGTCGTCTTAATTTTTGCCATTGGCAGCTTGGCCTTGGGCCGGCTGGTGTCGATGCTGATCACCGATCAAATCCTAACCGCCTATACCTACGGCGCGCTTGGATACGAATTGGTCACTGCCTGCTTGGCCGTTATTGCCTTACTGAGAGTTTCCCATGACCCAACATGAGTACATTTTTATCGCGGTGTCGATCATTTTGGGTCTGGCGATTACAAGGCTATTGAACAACGCGGCCATGCTCCTTCGCGGCAGAGACCTCATCAATTTTCATTGGTCGTCGGCTATCTGGGCCTTCAGCATCATGCTCTACATCTTGCAGCTGTGGTGGGTGGGGTGGAGTTTGCGTGTGCTTCAGGAGTGGCAGTTTACGGATTTCATCGTGTTGGTGTTTGGTTGCTCTTGTCTCTATGGAGCATCGGAAATGGCGTTGAGTGAACCCGGCGAAGAAGGTCTCGATATGCTTCGTGAGAGCCAGCGCTGGGGGCGGCTGTCCGCCCTGTTCATGCTGATGTATTTTTTCGTTGGGCCCTACATCAATATTGTCAAACTGGACGCGCCTGTCCTGCCGTCTCTCATTGTTCCCGCCATTGGTATTGTGCTCATGGCCTTGGTGATCAGCGTACCCAAACATTTCAGGTCATGGTCGATGCTCTTTTTGATCTATTCGATGAGCATACTGGTGCTAACGGTCTAAACCCTTTGGCTGCGGTGGCAGATGTTGCCGCGTCGAGTGTCATTCGAGACTGCATAGGCCCTGTTTGAACCGGCTCTGTCGAACCGCTGGGTTGGCTTTTTCGCGAATATTTGATGATCTGGGCTTTCTTACGTCAGTCAATGTCCGTACAGTCGCGGCTCCGCTGCAGGGGCCGGTTTGACCACCTCTTTGCAGCAAACGAATCTCTCATCTTTGTGTGGTCTGGTCGCTGTTGAAGACAGCGACGGGCGTTGTGCAATGTCTGCAGTCAGGTTCACAACTACATTTTGAGTCGTTCTATGTCTGATTTTCTACTCGGCGAAGGTGCTTCGCTGAAAAATGATCTGTTGTCGGGTTTAACGGTTGCCCTGGCCTTGGTGCCAGAAGCCGTCGCCTTTGCTTTTGTTGCCGGAGTAGAGCCCTTGGTTGGGCTGTACGCGGCGTTTATGGTGGGCTTCATTACCGGCGTTCTGGGCGGTCGTCCGGGCATGATCAGCGGGGCGACCGGTGCTCTTGCGGTGGTGATGGTGTCACTGGTTGCGCTGCATGGTGTTGAATATCTGTTCATCACCGTCGTTTTGATGGGCTTGCTGCAAATTCTTGCGGGGGTACTGCGACTGGGTAAGTTCATCCGCATGGTGCCGTATCCCGTGATGCTGGGATTTGTAAACGGTCTGGCTATTGTGATCTTTCTCGCCCAGCTCAGTCAGTTTGGGGTTCCAGGTGAGCCGGGCTGGCTGCATGGCACGTTTATGCAGGGCTCCATTCTTGATGTTGCATGGTTGCAGGGCGAAGAGCTTTACAGTCTGTTGGGTTTGGTGTTTTTGACCATGCTGATCATCCACTTGCTGCCTCGACTGACCACGGCGGTACCGTCTTCCCTTGTCGCTATTGTCGTGGTGTCAGGACTGGTGCTGGGTCTGGATATTGATACCAAGATTGTCGGTGATGTCGCCTCTATCGAAGGTGGCTTGCCGAGCTTTCATATCCCAGCGGTGCCATTCACGGTTGAAACGCTGCTCATTATTTTTCCTTATGCGATCATTCTCGCTGCCATTGGCCTGATTGAATCGCTGTTGACCATGCGCTTAATCGACGAACTGACCGAGTCTCGGGGTCGAGGCAATAAAGAATGCATCGGCCAAGGCATCGCCAATACCGTCACCGGATTTTTTGGTGGCATGGGCGGTTGCGCAATGATCGGCCAGAGCATGATTAATGTGAACTCGG
>JBELHZ010000106.1:0-3761 GCA_042091155.1 Gammaproteobacteria bacterium | reverse complement strand
GAGATCATGCAGCATACGGCCATCCAGTCGATGTACGTGGGCATGTTGACCCCATTGATCTCGCTGACCCAATCGAGGCTGGCATCAAAGGGCGGGACTTGGGCCGAGGGAATGATCAGTGCATCGTATTCGTCGAAAAAACGAGACACGCGCCGATACACCACCGTACGCTGCAGCTCTGATTGCATCAGCTCGTCGGCGGTCAATGCCAGGCCCTTGTCGATATTCCATCGAGCCGTATCCTTGATCATGTCTCGCCAATCTGGACTGACGGCCTGCAAACGCTTAGCCAACAGTCTCAGTCCCGCTGCCCGCTGTACCTGAAAGACATCCATCGCTCCGTCCAGATTCGGCTCGGCTTCAACGACCTGAGCGCCCAGACTCTCCATAGTGTTGGCGGCATCGCGGACGGTCAGTGCGACTTCAGGGTCGATGGCGAGTGAGCCTAAATCGGTGCTGAAGGCGACACGTAGTCCGTTGAGTTCTTGAACATCCATTGGCGTTAACGCATCAAGGAAGGTGATGCCGGGTTCGGATAAGGTGAGCGGGTCTCCATCATCGGGGCCCGCAATGATAGAGAACATCAACGCTGCGTCGCGGACGTTTTTGGCCATCGGACCGGTGGTGACCATCCGTCCAAACCAACCAAACCCTCGGTTAAATGGCATTCTGCCCATGGACGGCCGAAAGCCCACTACGTTGCAGAAACTGGCCGGGTTGCGTAAGGAACCGCCCAAATCACTACCGTCGGCCAGCGGCAGCAAGTCAGCGGCCAAGGCAACCGCCGCGCCGCCGCTGCTGCCTCCCGGGGTTTTACTGAGGTCGTACGGGTTGAAAGTATTGCCGTAGAGTTCGTTGAACGTATGAGAGCCCAGGCCAAATTCCGGCATGTTGGAATGACCGATAAAGATCGCGCCGGCCGCACGCATGCGTCGAGCCAGTTCATCATCAGCGGGCTCGACCTGTCCCGCAAAACCTGGGAATCCCCAGGTCGTTGCAAAACCTTTTACCGCGACGGCATCCTTGGGCGCCATGGGGAGTCCGTGCAAGGGACCTCGTTCTGGGATTGGTACGGCATCGGCTTCTGCGGCGAGTGCCATGGCTTGATTCTGTGGCAACAAGTCGACCAAGGCGTTAAGTACGGGGTTCAGGGCATTGATGCGGTCATAGACATTGGACATCACCGCCAGGGCAGTAACGCTGCCGCTCTGCAGATCGCGACACAGACTGCGAGCGTCCTGCCAGATAGGCGCTGGTATCGGATCAGACATTGCCGTTCCCGGTAAGCCAGTGCAGAAGGTCGTCGATCACGCGATCACGATTGAGCTCATTCAACATTTCGTGTCGACCCTCGGGGTACATTTTCAGATCTGCTTGCAACCCGGCCTGGCGGTAGCGCCTTTGCAGCGCTGCCAGCCCCTTACCTTGATTGTTGAGCGGATCATCGGCGCCTGCAAATAGGTAAATGCGTAAATTCTTGTTGATCCCCTGTAAGTTGCGCGGTAGCGCACTTTGCGCTTGGGATGCAAACATAGCCGCAAGCCCCCCGGCGCTAAGGGTGGCCCCGCAACGCGGGTCAGCGCGATAGGCGGCCACACGGTCTTTATCACGACTGAGCCAGGCGAAGCCGCCATCACCATCCCCGCTACGTTCAAATTTTTTATTGTTGCTGCGGAACAGATTTTTGCTGATCAGCGGACTGGGTGACGCCGGTGTCAGTCGCCAGCTGTCGAATCGAGCCAGGGACGAAAGAAGCAGGGCGGGTACTCTTGGGAACACACCAGGGGATCCACTGAGAATCATGGCGTGTAAACGATGTCCCAGTGTGTAGGCGTATTCTTGAGCCAGCATGGCTCCCATGCTGTGGCCAAATAAAATGGCCGGTCGATCGTATTCTTGGGTCATCCGATACTCCAAGAAAGCGAGATCTGCGAGTGTCTTCTGCCAACCGTTACGACCCATATCACCGGGTTCAATTAAAGCGGGCAGGCTATGTCCGTGCCCTCTAAGGTCAGGTGCAGTAACGTTGAATCCTGCGGCGTTAAGTGCATGGGCTAGCTCGCCATAGCGAGCACTGTGTTCTCCCATGCCGTGGGCGATCAATACGTTTGCGCGCGCTTTGGCCGGTTCATTGCAGAGCCACTGGCGGCAAAATATCTGATGTCCGTCCCGTGACACATAGTGTTCCTCTCCAGAGTTTTCCAAGGTGCTGTCTCGTTATCTGTGCGTGGCAGAAAATATAGCCTACCTGTGTGCAAAAGGCGCAGCGGTTATGCCAACACGCAATGTCGTCCGGACCGCTTGAGCGGATTCAGGGGATCGCCTTGCAATTGCATGATGGTGCTCTAGGGTAGCGAGTTGGTAATTTACTGACGGAGCGGTATGCAATTTTCCAAGAGGGGCCTCGGCGGGGAACTGGATCGTTTGATATTTTTTGGCAGCGTGTTGGGGATTGTTTCGCTGTGCGTGCCGTTGGCACTCTACCCCGAGGAAGGGGGCATCATTCTTGGGCGAGCCTTCGACTTTCTGACTCAAAATTTCGGAGTGTTATACGTTGCTGGCGCGTCGTTTACCTTTGCCTTTTTGCTCTATCTGGCGTTTAGCCGCCACGGTGATATTCGACTGGGAAATCAGCAGCCAGAATTTTCGACCTTGAGCTGGGCTGCCATGCTCTTTTGCGGCGGCATCGGAACCAGTGTTCTTTACTGGGGTGTGGTGGAATGGGCATATTACTTTCAGGCACCGCCTTACGGAGTTGCGCCAGCAACGCCGGAGGCAATGCTGTGGTCGGTCAGTTATCCGTTGTTTCATTGGGGACTGATGGGTTGGTCACTCTACGTGCTGCCTGGCGTCGCCATTGCCTATAGCTACTACGTTCGCGGTGCGAAATCATTGCGGCTAAGTGATGCCTGCGAGCCCGTCATTGGACGTCATGCAAAGGGGGCTCTAGGTCGAGGCATCGACCTACTCTTCGTTGTGGGTTTGGTGGGTGCGTGCAGTATTGGTATCGGCCTGGCGGTGCCTCTGATCGGAGCCTGTGTGGCGCACCTGCTTCAGGTTGATCGCCAGTCCCTCGGGTTCACCTTGGATGTCGCGGTTATTCTCGTTGTGACCTGCATTTTCGCTGGCAGCGTTTGGATGGGTCTGGAACGCGGTATCAAGCGGCTCAGTGACATAAACGTGATGTTAGCCCTGGTGCTGCTCGCCTTCATCTTAATCGCGGGTCCCACGTTGTTCATTGTGGAACTTGGCCTTGAGGGCGTCGGTCATATGCTGCAAAACTTTGTCCGTATGAGCACGTATACGGATGCGGCGGGTTCCACAAACTTTGTCGAAGCGTGGACTGTTTTTTATTGGGCATGGTGGCTAGCGCTGGGGCCATATATGGGTGTCTTTATTACTAAGATTTCTCGGGGCAGAACCTTGCGCGAACTTATTTTGGGCGGCATCGGCTATGGCACCCTAGGCTGTGTCGTGTTTTTTGCCATCTTGGGTAACTACGCGTTGTACTTGGAAATGAATCAACTCTTCCCAGTAATCGACACCTTGAATTCCGCCGGTGCGCCAGCGGCCATTGTCGGCGTACTCGGGACGCTGCCGCTGTCCAGTTTTGCCATACTGATTTTCACCCTCGTGTGTATCATCTTTGCGGCCACTAGCTATGACTCGGCATCGTATACATTGGCTGCATCGGCAACAAAGTCCCTGGCGCCAGAGGATCATCCAGATCGCGGGCACCGTGTTTTTTGGGCATTTTTGCT
>JBELHZ010000046.1:0-7930 GCA_042091155.1 Gammaproteobacteria bacterium | reverse complement strand
TGTCCTGTCCACACCCGTCCAAAGCCGATCCCCTCGATTTTTGCGCCGATTTTTGATTTATAAAGCGCGCCTTCGGTTTGCTACCTGTGATCTGGCTCGCTTCCCGTACCAAAAATCTTCCCTCAACAGCGTTTCAGCCACCAAATCACTCGCAAAACGCACCATGGTCCACGGTTAAGCGCGGACGCTGAGTCAGCGCCGGTATAAGTGATGTTACTCCCAGCCCTGTCGTTACGGCGGCAGATAAATACCTTTCAACACACCGTCCCATTCGTTGACAAAGTAGGCTCTACCTTTCGTGTTATGGCTTTTCTGTGTCCATGCCTCTGCGGGTGTTTTGCCGCCAAGGTTTGAGTGCGGGCGTACGCTGTTATAAAAGACGCGGAACAACTGCAAATTGATGTCGACATCTGCCTGCTGAAAGTTGACTTGCCGCGCATGGTATTTGAATGTGCCAAAAAATCGTTCAATACGACCGTTTTGCCAAGGCGAGGCCACGTCGCTGGTTTTGTGTTTGATCTGTGCCAAACGAAGTCCCAGACGAAAAATTAACGAGGTAAAGCAGGCTTCGTTGTCGGTCTGAATGACTTTCGGTGTGCCGTATTTTTCGCAAAGACGAAGTATCTGTGCCAGCAGGGCGATACTGGTTTTACGGGCGGTTTTCTGCAATCCAAGGCATGTGCGGGTGCCGGTGTCGATGCAGCCAAGAATTCGAATGGGGTCGCCGTTTACGTCGGGTATTTGCGTTAAGTCGATTTGCCACTCTCGGTTTTTAGGCCAGCTTTTTGAGGGTTTGTTATGAATGCGCCTGCGTTCGAGGGTGACGGCGTATCGATGTTGCCGCAGTTTGTCGTAAACCCAGCTTTTGCTGACGATGATGTGCTTGTCGTGCTCGTACAGCCGGTTGAACAGATAGCTGATTGCACGACAGCCTTTGTGCGGATACATGGCTTTCAGATGAATGACTTCCTTGAGCACCCAGGGTGGTTTGGGTGCGGTGCGTCTGTCGCGCGCTGTATTGTTCTGATCTTCGCGTGTTTTTTTGCGGATGGCGGTCTTACGCCGCACATAACGGCGCTTTCTGAACGATAGGGTCGCATGTGGAAACCATGGCAGGCCTACCAAGAATGCTGCAACAATCAGGCATGCAATGACAAGTGCCATGGCCAACTCCGTCGATCATTATCTAAGGCATTACCCAAGGCATTATCGTCGGCTTTGCGTTTCATAGACTGCTCGGTTGGGTCTGCTCGCATCGTTCTGTCCAGCGCTGCCTAGTTCTGCATGGGTAGCTCATCGTCCCAGCGAAAACCCAGTCCGCCGCCTTGCCATACGCCGTCACCAAGAGGGCTGGGGCCAAAGATATTCAGTTGGATCGGCAAGCCAAAGTCGGGCGTCAGATTCTGTACGCCGCGCACGGTACTGCGATGCAGAATCCGCAGGCCTTGTTCGTCAACAGATAGGTGCGCTTCGGGTGCGGCTCGATGTGCTACCGCTAGGTTATCAATGAACACGCAGTCGTTGTCCTCGTACTCGTAGGCGAGGGCATAACCGTTGGTTAGACCAGCGTTCAGAATGTCGTTGTACTGGTGACACAGATCGCGCAGTTCGTTGGTATCGAGTAGTCGAAAGGCGTCCTGATCCGCTGCTTTTTCAATGACCGCACCGGTCATACCCAAGTGCAGCCAAATGCACGATCGCTTGGACAGGGGATGGGTATGCACGAGGGGATGTACGACCCCAGAGGTGGCGTTTACTGAGGACAGACGGCTCCAGTAGACCTGCTGTTGCGATGTCAGCGCGTCGAAGGCGGCTGCTTGCAGCGCGAAGTTTGTGCCGCCACCGTTTTCCGGAGCGCGCACCATGTGATACCCCGCATGAGAAAATGTGTCGGCATTGAAGCTGCCGTCGTTGTGCCACTGGGGACCCACCCCCTTGATGCCCTGACGATGATCATTCGACAAACGAAACAGGTGCGGGTTGCCGCCAGGTGTTGCCGGGTGCACGCCGTGGGTGCTGTGCAGTTCCTTGCCGCCCCACCAACAACTGGCCCGAAGGAAGTCCGTAGCGGCCAAGGGCGTCTCACGTTTGAATACGACGAAGCCTCGCTCGGCCATGGTGTGTTCCAGTGCTTGCACCACCTTGGCTGGCGGTGGGGCGTGTGAGGCCAGATCCAAACCGTGGACGGCAGCGCCGATGGGCTCCAGTGGGGTGAGGCTCGCACCGAATTCGGCAACGGCAGCGCTGCGCTCGGCATCAATGGCGGGAATGTCTTTTGGGGGCATCAATGGTCTCCATAAGTGGCGATCACGATACCAAATCCGAGGCGATGAAGAGTTAAATCTCTGCCGCGCAAAGCGCTTGAGTCGCGCTTGACTGCAACAGATGTGAACGTGCTAGGGGACGGGCTTGCATTGGTCAAGACAGATCATAGCCCGCGAGCTTGTCGACTTTGGCCGCCTGCTCGGCCCCCGCTGCATCAACGATATCCTTGCGCAACGCCTCGTAGGTGAAGGGCTGTATGAATTGCCTGCGCACCAAGCGCCAGTTAACGAAAATACCCCAAAGGTTGAAAACCACGCACATCACTAAAATCTCTGGCCGCACGAGATGGCTGAAAAAGACGAACATCAAAATTTGCAGCCAAAACTCGGGCTTGCACAAGATCAGCAGAATCCCAAGACGTCCGGGCATCGTCATTGCCCAGATCACGGGCATGATTACCGCGAAGCTCACAAAAATAAGTTCTAGCTCCAGTCGGGTGACGTGGCCTGCCAACACGCCGTTAAGCGCGATGAAACCCAATAGGAAACAGATGCCCGCATGCATTTTTCGGCCAACCACATGCTGCAAGCGAATCCATGCGTTGTAGCCGTCGGCAGTTCTTGCCCAAAGCGGCGGTTTGGCTATGAAGTCGTCAAAGATCTCGTAGGTGCCGATACTCAGATAAATAATGGCTTCAATCCACAACACTGCCGACAACAGTGGGGTGATAGCGAAAATTTCGGTGGAAGACAGCATGGTTTCTTTCCTTGGTGCGTTTTTTCAGCGTTCGCGTTCAGACATTGGCAGGACGTTAGTTACTTGAGACACTCATGCACCGTTAAGCAATTTAGTCAGAGAATACACAATGCCCATCAATGTGATTGTTCCAGAGTCGGCCCAAGAAACGTATCGCTCTTGGCATTTCGCGCCTGCGGTGCAACACGACGATCTCATTTTCTTTTCCGGCGTTGTTGGTCACGGCGATTCTGCAGAAGACGAATTCAGAAACGCATGGGCTTCGTTAGGCGAGACTCTCGCGGCAGCGGGTGTGGGCTACGAAGACATCATCGACACCACGATCTATATGGTAGAACTGCAAAAAAATGCACGTGCCATGGGTAAGGCGAAGGATGAGTTCATCAAAGAACCTTACCCGGCTTCTACTTGGATCGGTATTACAGAACTGGTCATTCCGGGTGCCAGGGCTGAGATCAAAGTCGTGGCGCGTAAACCCAAATAAGGCGCCAAATGAGTCTTTGCGTCTTTGTCCCGTCTTCGTTTCTCAACGGCAGCCATCACCGCTTCATTTCGCGTGACGGATGTACTGATTGAAATTAGCTCGCAGGAACGGTTAGCTCACCAGATAATAGGCAGAGAATACGAAAACGTAGGCTACTGCGTAATAATACCAAAGTGCTTTTGGTGGCATATTTTTTCTCCCTTTTTTGCACTGTGCGCGACTTTTCTATCGACTGCAATCAATTCGCTTGGCACGAAGGTGCTGCTCTGTCCCGGGTGCCCGGTGAGATGAATGTCGACGTACCCCTGAGTCCGAGGGCCGATCGACCGACTCCTTGGCCTAAGCGTCTCGACGTATCGTTCAATAGAGAGTGCGCTGGGTATTCGAAACTTGCGGGGAGGCGGTGCGGCTCGAATACCCAGCGCTAAACGTGAGGACTTCTGCGTTCCCCTTCGACCTCGGGGAATACCAAGCGAATTTCATGCCAAAACTGCACATTGAACCTATCTTTTTGTCAAATCCTAGAGGCGCTAGAGCAAGGCAAGCGCGAACTAATGCTTGAGACGCACCAAGCAGGTGCAAAAGAACGGAATAGCGTGAAAAAACGCACAATCAAGAGGCGTCGTATGTGTCGCATGTTAACGCAGCGAATATCCAACGCCCGCGATCACAGCCCTATCGATCTAAGCAACAAGCACCCGTGGACCCTGCAAGCGGTGGGTCTTTGTCATGACCGCCTGTCTCACGCCCAGCTCAAACGGATCCGTTTTCCGTGTTGATTTTTTCGGCAGTTTCGATCTAAGTACAGCCAGTCGGTTAAAAAAAGAACAAAAAACGTACCAAAAACCCGATGGAAACGATTGCTTACACCCGTCAACAACAGCGAACTAAACCGCTAAGTCTTGCTAAAAAATTGATTTACGGCTTGGGCGAGCTGCCGTATGGAATATTAAATTCAGTTATCGGCACGTTCTTGATGTTGTATTACGTCCAAATTATTGGCGTCTCCGCCTCATCTATCGGACTGCTCATTGGGCTGGCGCTCTTACTCGACGCATTGACAGATCCAATTCTCGCCGAATTTTCTGATCGACTCTGCTCTCGCCTTGGAAGGCGGCATGCTCTTATGTACGCATCATCGATTCCTTTTGGTGTATCCATCTATTGCTTAATGGCACCACCACAGGACCTGGATGATGCTTTGCTCTTGACTTGGGTGGGTTCTTTCCTCGTGCTGACAAGGCTCTGCTACACGGTTTTTTCAATTCCATGGGAGGCCTTACTGCCGGAGTTGGGCGGTGACTATGAGGGCCGAGCATCGTTGGCCGCTTGGCGAAGATTTTCCGCCTGGCTCGTCTCAACGATAGGCGTCGGCTTCGTCATGTTGGTTATTTTCGCTGGCAGTGATGCGTATCCCCAGGGGCAATTAAACCCAGACGCCTATCCTGCTTACGCACTGTTCGCCGGGTTGAGCATTACGATTTGCATACTTGTTACGACTCATTTCACCCGTGATCAAATTCCGTATCTGCTCCAACCGCAGGTATCGAGTTCTATAACACCGCAGATGCTGGTCAATTCAATTGCGTCAGTCATTGCGAACAAAAATTTCCAAATGTTGATGTGCGGGGTGTTGATCTTTTTTTGCGTGGGAGCGGTAGCAACGAGTTTTGACATTTTCGTCTTCACCTATTTTTGGCGACTAACCAGTGAAGACTTGTTCGTCTTGCAAGTTGGCGGCATGTTTGGGGCAGTGACCGGCGTTATTGTCGCCGCCCAGCTGGTGAAGAGATTTCAAAAACATCAGCTGTTAATTCTCGCAATAGCAGCAAACATATGTCTTAACGCCTCGCTTCCCGTCTTGCGTCTAGGAGATGTATTCCCTCCAAACAGCAGTGCCTTTTTTCTACCTCTGCTGTCGGTGACGCAGGCCTTGGTGGCGCTTTTTTCGACTGTTGCAGGTATCACATCGTTATCGATGTTTGCCGATCTCGTTGACGAACAGGAGTTGAATAACGGTCGTCGTCAAGAAGCCATGTTTTCCGCAGGTTTAACGTTTGGAATGAAAGCCGCAGGCGCCTTGGGGGTGATGATTAGCGGGGTAGTACTTGAGCATTTTATTGGTTTTGATGCGTCGGCCGTCGGGTTAACGCCCATGGAGATCGAAGACACCGTCCTTTTTAAGCTGGCAATCACCGATGCCCTCATACTCAACGCGCTTCTTGTGTTTTGCCTTGTGTTTTTTCGTCGATACACGCTGACCAAGGATTCGGTTGCACAAATCCAAATGGAACTTGCCAATCGGACGCGCACGTCGGAGCGACGGTGACCGGCTAACCTGACCGAGTTCTAGGCTGACAACAGGGGTTTTTGGTGGGGCACTGGCCCAAAGACATTTAGGTCGCCTTACAAAATCATAGACTGGGAAAGGTGGGCCAAGCGCCTGATGAATGATCTAAGCTGCTGGTCTATCTCGGATTTTGTGTGAGTGGCGGAGAGAAAGGGACTCTCTTACATGCAGTCATAAGTCATATATATAGTAGTTTACGGCTTGTTTTGGGGTAAAACACTGGGGTAAATTGGTGTCAAATAGAGCCACACAAGCAAGCAACCGTGCCCAATAATCTAGAGAAGAAAGGCGAGACATACCACGCAATTCTGGTCGTGCCTAAAGATGTCAGAAGTATTCTAGGTAGAGCCAAGTTTAAGCGCAGCACGAAACATAAGACGCTGAAGAATGCACAGATCACCGCTGCGCCTTGGGTGGCTGAATGGTGGCAGGAGATTAACCAAGCCAGAGAAAACCCTGATGCTGCTCTGGAGCGTATAGCTAAACTTATGGCGCTGAAAGCGGTGCAGGAGGAAGACGAGGACTATCACGATTATGAATACGAATACGTAGACGGTAAGCGTACTGGCAATAAGGTCGCTCACACGGACGCTGAGCTTACGATTGATTACTACCTAGATGGATTAGATCAGCACACCAAGCCTTCTGAAGTAGAGAAGATGAAGAAGCTGTATTACGGCGTAGAAGGCATCCCATTAGGTTTGTTTGTGGACTCGTGGATAACAGATTATTACGCCAAAAGCGCAGTGAGAACGCAGAAGGAGGCTAGGGCAGCTATAGAACGTGTGATTCAGTATTTCCCAACACTTGATGACCTGACAATCCGCAATAGACAACGCTGGTTGAAGTCAGAAACTAGAGCAGTCAAGACAGTTACGAAGGCACTGACGTTTGTCAGGAGTTACTACAGCTGGTTAAGGGAGAACCAACACGTAGGAGCTACTGAGATAAATCCCTTCCATAGGGATGATATT
Source organism: Gammaproteobacteria bacterium (assembly GCA_042091155.1). Lineage (GTDB taxonomy): Bacteria > Pseudomonadota > Gammaproteobacteria > Pseudomonadales > Azotimanducaceae > UBA4421. The sequence continues at coordinate 1,101 of JBELHZ010000046.1, read as the reverse complement.
AAACTGCCAAGGAAACTAGCGAAGAAACAGAGCTACCTGCCTTTTGCTGTGTCTGACGTTGTACGCTTGCGTCAAGCAGCAAGGGAGATAGGCGATACAGTCCTTGTTCAATACATTGATGTAGCTCACTGGACAGGGATGAGACTTGCTGAGATAGCTCAATTAAGCGCACAGGAGTCCATCGTTACTGTCGATGGCGTTGAGTGCCTGAAGGTCAAGGAAGACGCAAAGACAAAAGCAGGTAGTGGCAGGCTGGTTCCTATAGCCAACAGTCTGGCCGTCAGAGTCTCGCTACAGCAGCTTCCGACTCCACCAGCCCCTAAACTAGATAAAAAAACAAACAAACTGGTTCCCTATGAAGCTCAGGATGTCGGTAAGCGATTTGGTCGCCTAAAAACTAAACTGGGCTATGGTAAGCAGCATGTATTTCACTCAATACGCAAAACAGCTGCTACTGTCTTTGAGCAAGCTGGTGTTCCTGAAGGTGTTACCGCTGACATTATAGGGCATGAGAAGCAGACAATGACCTACGGACTTTACTCAGGCGGTACTTCCGTTAAGCAGCGGCACGAGGCGATAGTGGAGTTTGAGAAGCTAATGTTAGAGAGAGAAGCTGAAGCTAACCAAAGAATCTCTGATTAGCCCGGTCTTAATGCCTACTGTAGAGTGGGATTTTACTCTGAATGAGGTGCCCAATATGGCCGCTTTGATAACGACAGTCGTTGGCTTTTTTGTCTTCCTGTTATTCATTAGTTTTACAGACAATACTGGCCAAGCTGAATTCTTCTTTTGCATCGCCGCTGGAGGCGTTGCAGCGCTGGTTACTTGGTTAAAGTTGCCGGCCAAGCTGAAAAGTAAAGGTTAGTGCATCACACATGAAACACATCATTACAGGTTTGCTTTTGTCGCTGATTAGTACTGTTGGTCTATGTGTGACCCGCTGGCAGAGCATTAAAGTGTTTACGCAATGAGCATTTTTGAATACACAACTTCGATAGTCGCGATTGTTCTTGGATTATCCATTGCTAACTTACTGCGAAAATTCTCTGACCTTATTCTAGCGGAGCATAAATTTAATAGGAAACTTATACCTCTAATATG
>JBELHZ010000045.1:0-20968 GCA_042091155.1 Gammaproteobacteria bacterium | reverse complement strand
GTACTCGGTGACAACATGGGCGTTACGGGCATGCGCATTCGCCAAAACGATGGTGCGGAACAGGACATTGATCTTGCCGGCGTGTTCATTGCCATCGGCCACACACCCAACACCGGCATCTTTGCCGATCAGGTCGATATGGAAGGCGGCTACATTCAAATCAACAGTGGTATTGAGGGCAACGCCACCGCCACCAGCATTCCCGGCGTTTTCGCTGCTGGCGACGTCGCCGATCACATCTATCGTCAAGCCATTACCAGCGCAGGCTTTGGCTGTATGGCAGCGCTAGACGCCGAACGCTACTTGGACGCGCTCGGCTAACCCACTGCTTCTTAGCCGGACCGGATCAGGCCTGTACGGCGGGTATCCGGTCCGCGATCTTGGCAGACCAAATCTTCGGCCCTTCGATGTGCACCGATTCGCCGGTAGCGTCCACGCTCACCGTAACCGGCATGTCTTTCACCTCGAATTCGTAAATCGCTTCCATGCCCAGTTCGGGGAATGCCAGCAACGTGGAGTTCGTAATCGCCTTGGCCACGAGGTAAGCCGCCCCGCCGACGGCGATCATCGAAACCGCCTTGTTGTCACGGATCGCATCAATCGCCATTTTGCCGCGCTCGGCCTTACCGATCATGCCGAGCAAGCCGGTTTGTTCCAGCATGGTGCGAGTAAATTTATCCATCCGTGTGGCCGTCGTCGGGCCTGCAGGCCCCACTACTTCTTCGCGCACGGGATCAACCGGACCAACGTAGTAGATCACGCGGTTGGTGAAATCCACTGGCAGCTCTTCGCCCTTATCGATCATGTCCACCAGCTTTTTGTGGGCGGCGTCGCGGCCGGTAAGCATCTTGCCCGACAGCAACAGGGTATCGCCGGACTGCCACGACTGGGTTTCCTCTGGGGTCAAGGTATCGAGGTTCACACGCTTCACTTCATCACCCAACTCGAACTCGATATCCGGCCATTCAGACAAATCCGGCGCGGTGAATTGGGCCGGCCCCGACCCGTCTAGGATAAAGTGCACGTGTCGCGTCGCGCTGCAGTTGGGGATGATCGCCACGGGTTTGTTCGCTGCGTGGGTCGGATAGTCTTTGACCTTGACGTCGAGCACCGTAGTCAAACCCCCCAGGCCTTGCGCCCCGATGCCCAGCGCGTTGACCTTTTCAAACAACTCCATGCGAAGTTCTTCCGAGGGGTTACTCGCCCCATTGGCCTGCAGTTCGTGCATGTCCAAGGGTTCCATCAAGGACTCCTTGGCCAGCAACATGGCTTTTTCTGGCGTACCGCCGATGCCTACACCCAAAATACCCGGCGGGCACCAACCAGCGCCCATGGTGGGTACGACGCTCAAAATCCAATCCACAATGGAGTCCGACGGATTCAGCATGGCGAACTTCGCCTTGGCCTCGCTGCCGCCGCCCTTGGCCGCCACTTCAATTTCCACCGTGTCCCCGGCCACGATCTTGGTGTGGACCACGGCAGGGGTATTGTCCTTGGTGTTAGCCCGGGCCCCGTTGGGGTCCGTCAGCACCGAACCGCGCAACACGTTATCCGGATGGGTATAACCCCGGCGCACGCCTTCGTTGATCATGTCTTCGAATGCCATATCCGCATCCCACTGCACGTCCATACCGACGGATACCAACACGTTGACGATGCCGGTGTCTTGGCAGATCGGTCGTTTACCAATGGCGCACATACGCGAATTTACCAACACCTGAGTGAGCGCTGCTTTTGCGGCGGGCGACTCTTCTTTCTCCCACGCACCGCGCATGGCGCGTATGAAATCCGTCGGGTGGTAGTAAGAAATGAACTGCAGTGCGTCGGCGATGCTCTGAATCAGATCATCTTGCTTGATAACGGTCATTAAGGACTCCGTGTTGGTAAAGAATCGGCGTCAGGACTGACTGAGGCCCGGAATTTCACAGTATAAGTCCAGCTCTACCCGCTGGCTAACGTAACGGTTCTGATGAGCACCAGCACACCACGATGGCATCACCATGGAGTAGAGGCCGCTGCCCCCGGCCATCAGCAGCAGTATGTCTTCCGGCCGACTAAAGCAGCGATACGTTTCGCTCTTGATGCGCTCGGCGAAACCGGCGGAAAAATAGGCCAGTCGCTCCGTTGGATAGTGGGTGAGTTCCCACAGTCGCTGCAAAATGGCTGGACGATCTAGGCCGGCGTCGGCCAGAATTTTGGCATGCTCTGGATTGAGGACCACCACCGCACCACCACCGGTCAGTACTGCGTTATTCGTGGCCATATTGGCCAGACCGATCACCAACACCTCCAGCAGCTTGTGCGCGTCTTGCGGGTCGTCGGCGTCGCCACTGTACATCACCGAATGGGGTGCCTCTGCACCAATCACGGTGACCACGGTGTCTTCGGCAGCAAAGCCTAGCCCTTCGTGCATGGGCGCAAACGGCGAATGCTCCTCATCTTCGGCCAGACAGTAAGTAAACTTGCCCGGGTGGCCCAGCAGCGCCATATCCGACTCACCGGGTCGGGCACCGCCGATATTGATCATGCACAGCCGCAGTGCGCGGCCAATGCTGGCATTCGCCCGATGACCCGGGCCCAAGGCGCCAAAGCCACTGGCAACAGGCCCGCAGCTTAGCCGGCCCGGCCCGTTCACAATGATCAGCGGAGCCGTGCAGTGGGTAGTGGACTGCATTTGAGCAAGATCAAACTCGTCTTGCAGTACCGCCTGCACTGCGGCGATGACCACCGGGATATGCTCTGCCAGACATCCGGCCATCACGGCGGCAACAGCGACTTTTTCCACCGTCGCCACACCTCCCGCTGGCCCCATGACGCCAAGACGCATGTCTGCGTCCATGCCACAGGCCAAGACCATGCTCGCCACACGATCCGGTGTCGGAATCACCACGGGCAAGCCATCGGTCATTCCAGCGCTGTGTAATGCTTCAAGAGCCGCGCCTTCGTCGGACGCCTGCATCAACTCAGTCATGTTTCAACTGCTCAATAATCTGCGGCGCAAGACGCTTGGCCACGTCTTCGAGATGACTCTGGCCAGTTCCAGCCAAGGGATGCGGTAACTTCACCCGAGGCACTGAGGGCATGCCCAAGCTCTCGGCAGTGAAATTACCCTGTGGCCAAAAATCTTCGGTTACCAAGGCAACACAGGGTATGCCGCGTTTTGCTGTATTGATGCCGTCACGCACGGTGCCGGTAGTACAGCTGCCTCAGTGGCCGTAAGCGGCAATGACCGCGTGGCACTGCGCCTGAATCTCGTCAAGCATGGCCTCTGGGGCTGCGATGGACGCATTCCCCTTGTTCCAGACACGCACCTCAATACCGTCAATCAGTCGCTCCAGCTCGGTACCCACATGCCGGAGAAAATTTTCTGAATCCGGGAAGCCGTTCGCCAGCAATCCAACCACCGAGGTGTCGTTCGCGGCCAAATCGATACCAAGGGTGTAGGGATCTACCGGCACCGCACGCTCGCCCTGCGGGCTGTGAAATTCGATCATAAAACCTCCTCATTCATTACACCTAAAAACCAGTGGGCGTCACGCTGAGACCGTTTGGCCGCACCGCGTGACGCGCTCAGTGTTCATCACAGTAGAGCAAAGTCTTTGGAATAAAAACGTTGCAATAACATCCCGGCAAGACGGGCCTTTTGCCCGCCAACCCGACCCTTTTAAGCGGTGGTGCGTGCGAACACGCCGACTCGTTGCTGGACCCGCTCGGTGTACTCTTTCAGACCGTTAAATTCGTTCGCCACATGGGTCATCCACGTTGCCGGTTGCTGGTCGAACACCCCAGCCATGAAACTGGCAATGGCAAAGTCATACACACAGGGCTCGGCAGCAAAGAGAAAGTCGTCGCCGTGCACCGCGTCCTGCAATGCTTGCAGATCCCGCCGGGCAAAACCTTCTTGCTCTGCCTGGGTATGACGCCCCAAGCCTTGCAAGTGATAGGTTTGCGCAACTTCCTTGCGGGCCTGTCTGGCGATGAAACCCCGAATTGGCCTTGGTGCGATATGGAAAAACCCCTCGACGATGTTTGGAAACCATTCGTCGTCCAGCCAGCGACTGGCCACGAAGATCCAATACAGGTGCTCGTCGACCAGGCGAGTCAATGCCAGCCCAAGGGCGCGATCCTTGGCGGACAGACCGGCATGTACTCGACCCTGAGTCATGTCGTTCAGATATTCCACGATTAACTCTGAATCAGCGATTGATCTGCCATCGGCAATCAAATAGGGCAGCTTGCCCTTGGGTGCCTTGCGCGGGTCCGCCTGCACGTCCATGTCATAGTCCAGACCGAGTTGGGTCATCAACATTTCCGCCTTCAGGCAGAAAGGGCTGACATTCTGAAGGCCGAATGCACCGCCTAGGGTCACCAATGTCAGGGTTGGCTGGCTCATCTAGTTAGTTGCTCCCATCGACGACAACCCCGGCCCCAACCAACGACCGGATATAGTCCTCATCAAAGTCCAATTCCCGCAGCACGCTCAAACTGTTTGCTCCGATATCGGGCGCTCTTTGGGGGGCCTTCTTGGCCTCACCCACCACGTTGATCGGGCTGGAAATGGTGAGCTCGTAATCACCCTGAGTATCCCCAGTTTCGATCACGATGCCTGCGGCGCGCAGCTGCGGATCAGCCAGCACCTCACTCATGGTTTGCACTTTCGAGTAGGTGATTCCCTGATCGTCTAGACGTCTTGCGGCGTCGGCATAGTCGAGCTGCGCAAAAGCACCGGAAATCATCTGCTGTAGATCGCCCCGGTTACGCATGGCCTGACGAATGTCGCTAAAGCGCTCGTCCTGCAGCCACTCTGGATGGCCCAGTGCATCACAGAGCTGAGGGTATTCCCGGGCAGTGTTGATCATCGTAAGCACCAAAAAGCTGCCGTCAGCACAGCCATAGGCGGCACTCAGGGGATTAACCCACCCGGCTTTTTGACGGTGTTCTGCCAGATCATTGCCGGCGGCCACGCCTTGCAGGGCCATGGCGTTGGCCCAAACACCGTTGGCAGCCAGGGACGTACTGACATGACACCCCTCACCGGTACGTTCGCGCTTGTACAAACCGCTCATAATCGCACCAAACAACGCGGTAGCCGTGGAGTGGTCACCCATGCCCGGTGCGGGCATCAGTGGTATTTGTTCCGGGTCGCGCACGAATTCCATCATGCCCGAACGCGCCCACCAACCGGTGACATCAAAAGCGCGACGATCCGCTTCGGGTCCCTCGTCGCCGTAGCCGGTGATGTGGCCAAACACCAAACGGGGATTGATGGCCTTCAGCGTTGGATAGGTCAGCTGATAGCGTTCCAGCTGACCGCGCATGAAGTTCGTTGTCATCACATCGGCTTTTTTGATGAGTTGATGCAGCAGGGCTTGGCCCGAATCCTTACTCAGATCCAGCGCCAGGGACTCTTTGTTGCGCGAGGTCAGCAGCCAGTGATAGGGCACAGGATAACGTCCCACCAGACCGCGGTATCCATCGCCACCGGGCGGCTCAATTTTGATCACCTTGGCACCAAAATCGCCCAGCATGGTGGCGGCACCCGGGCCAGCCAGAAACGTCGCCGCATCGACAACAATCAGGTCTTCTAAAAAATGCTCCATGATTCCCCCTTCAGCGCGTCTAGTTCAAATACGTGCTGCGCCTCGCTAACAGTCATTTTCGTGCTGCGCCAGCACGATGAATTCTCCGGTTCCCGTCACACTCACCGTAAACTGAATCGGCGCACAGCACACGTAACAGTCTTCGATGTAACGCTGCTCGGTTTCACTGGTATCCACCACCAGTTCGTAGCTCTCACCGCAGTAAGGACAGTCGATGACTTGGGTATCGGTACTAAATCGCATCACTCGAGTCTAGACGCGATCTGCCCTGCCCACCATGTTTTCTCGTACGTGAAAAATGCCAAGTGCCGGTGTAGGGTATGCCGCTTTTGCCGGAGTCATACGTGTCCGATTTACCCTTTTGGTACAACCGATCCATGGAATGCCCGTCGGATTCCGCCAGTGTTACCGTCGACGGCATCCAGATTGCCTATGAAACTTGGGGCGAGGTCGGTAACCCGGGCGTCGTGCTGATTCATGGCAGCAATGCGCATTTGGAGTGGTGGCGCTTCACTGCTCCGTTCTTGGCCGATCGCTTTCGTCTGGCGGCCATCGACTTGTCCGGCAACGGCAACAGTGGCTGGCGTGAACGCTATACGGGCAAGGGCTTTGCGGACGAGGTTTGGGCGGTATGTGAGGCCGCACAATTGGGTGAACGACCCATCGTCGTCGGCCACAGTTTCGGCGGCTTTGCCGCACTGGAAACCGGTCATCACTACGGCACGATGCTGGGCGGCATTCTGTTCATGGACTTCACCGTGGCACCCCCCGAAGAGTCCATGGAATGGGGCTTGCGTGTCGAACGTGAAGGCGTCGAGCCGGGTCGCAAACTGCGCATCTACGATAACTTTGAAACGGCCTTGGGACGCTTTCGCTTCATCCCGGAGCAACCCGGCGTACACCCAGAGGTCCTAAAGCACTTGGGCACCTACGGGCTCAAGCAAGTGCCCGACGGCTGGACATGGAAGTTTGACCCCGGCCTGTTCGATTATCTGGAAATGGGTAAGGATCAACACGACAAGCTAATGGCCTTACCCTGTAAAACCGCGCTGATGCTTGGCGAACAGAGCGAGGACGAGGGAGCGCTTTATGGCGACCACATGCTACGGGCCAGTGGCGGCACGCTGCCTGTGATTACTGTCCCCGGTACCTATCACCACCTGATGTTCGACCAGCCCATTGCTGTCGCCTCTTCCATGAAGCTGCTACTGCTGGAGTGGCAAAGACAGAACTCAGCCTCCTGACAGCTTTCAAACACAAGGCTCAGAGCGGACAAGTGTGAACTGATCCTGAGTAGGCGACATTGCCCCCCCTCGCCTGCTTACATTTGAGCGCCAAGCCACTAACGTGCTTGCTGGTTGGGTGATCAAGAGTACGAGCCGGTCAATGATGAAACCTGTGTATCGACAGGCATGGTTCACAGTGCAGTACGCCATCGTACTTTGCGCATTGGGCCTATACGCTGTGAGCGGCGCCGCTGCCGCACCCAACATACCAAGCTCGCATCAGAACCCGGAGTTTTCTGGTTCATGGGCCAATGACCGGGGTTCCGTGGTGCACCTGTACCCTTCCAAGGGACTGCTCTCAGGTGTTTACCAGACAAATTTGGGCCAGCCCGACAAGGGCCAAAAATTCCCGCTCACCGGCTTTGTCCAAGGCGATCTGATTGCCTTTACGGTGAATTTTGCCGGTTATGGCTCGATGACGAGCTGGGCAGGTCAGTTAAGCGAAGACTCAGACGGCCCTTACATTCGCACGCTCTGGCATTTGACCCGAGACGTAGAGGACGAGATGGAAAACGCCAATTTGTGGCGTTCTATCACCGCCGGTGCCAGCGACTTCCGCCCGCTAGCCAACCCGCCGCTCACCAATCGCTAGACTCCAGTTCTTTGCGGATCCGGGTATGCAGGGCGTCGTCGAGGATATAAAAGCGCGCAAGCACCACAGCCAAACTCATCAGAACGATGGGCGCAAAGGTCAGCATCTGCTTGATCGCGTCAAGGGTCTCCGGTGTCTGCTCTTGATTGGCGACATAACCTGCCGCGCTCAGCGCTAACGCCACGCCGGCGCCGCCCACGGCCTTACCCAGCTTTTGAAAAAAACTCGCCGATGCGTAGACCGCACCGTCGGCCCTCTTGCCGTGCTTCCACTGGGCGTATTCGACGGTATCGGGAATCATCGCCCAGCCAAGTACCGCCACCGGCGCGCCCCCCAAGGCCACCAGGCTGCCCCAGAAAAGAGTCCATTCATGTTCGCTGGCAGGGGTCAGATAAAACCCCACAGAGGACACGATGGTAAACAAAGCGCCTATCTGTATGGCTCCCGCTTTGCCAAATCGAGCCGCCAATGCGGGCACGAAGGGCAACCCCGCAAACATTACTGCGAGACCCAGACCGAAGAAGAGACCGATCAAGTCCGGTCGCCCGATGTTGTAGGTAAAGTAGTAAATTGTGACCGTTTGACGCACGGTAAAACTGAGCATCCCCAAGGTAAACAATCCAATGACGATCATCAGCGGACCGTTGGCAAAGACCGCCTGCATGCTGTCGCGCCAGCCAAGCTGCTGCTGGGCAGGCGGCTTGATCACCTCTTCCGTGGAGAAAAAAGCCAGAGCCAACAGCACGGTTGCGACCACTGCGAACAGGCTCATCACCGCTTGGTATCCCAACGCTTCGGTCTCAAACAAGGGCACCAGTACCGGCACACCGACGGTAACCACCACAGCACCGGCAAAGGCAAAAGCCATGCGCCAAGTCGACAGCTGAGTCCGCTCTTGGTAATCGTTGGTTAAGCTTGCAGTCAACGCCGAATAGGGAATCGTCACCACGGTGTAGAGAATGCCGAAGCCGATATAGGTGGCATAAGCCCACAACACCCGACCGCTTTCATCAAGGTCCGGCACGGTAAATGTCAGCACCGTTATCGCACCCAAGGGAATCGCCCCCAACAGCAAATAGGGCCGTAATCGCCCCCATCGAGTGTTCGTCCGCTCGGCAATCGCCCCCATGATCGGGTCTGTTACCGCATCAACAATCCGCGCCACCAATAGCACACCGGCTGCGGCGGCGGCACTGATCTCTAGCACGTCGGTGTAGAAATAGAGCAAAAACGTCATGGACGAGATGAAGTACAGGTTAATGCCTAGATCACCCACCGCATAGCCGACACTCTTTCGCCAGCCCATCATTCGATCACTCCCGATACACGCAGTGCGTCTATCTCATCGTCGCCAAAACCCAAACCCGCCAGGACGTCTACGCCGTCGGCCCCGGGATCCGGAGCTGCGCGCTCCAGTGAGGCACCATGCGGAAATTCCGACAAGTTGATGGGGCTGCGCACGAGGTCGAGGTCACCCATGTCTGGATGAGGCGCTGGCACCGCCATACCCAAATGTTGAACTTGAGCATTGTTGAAGGCTTCCTTAATGGTGTTGATCGGCCCGCAAGGCACACCCGCCCCGTTCAGCTCCTGCACAAGCTCGGCCACGGTAAACGTGCTGGTTACCGTGTTCATATCCCGTTTGATTTGATCTCGATGGCGAGTTCGGCTGCCAATGCTTTGATAGTCAGGGTGCTCAAACAGCGCCGTGGCATTAAGGGCATCACAGAAGCGCTGCCACATCTGGCCGCCAAAGGCTGCGATATTGACGAATCCGTCCTTGGCCTCGAACATTCCCATGGGCACTTGCGTCGGGTGGTCATTGCCCTGCTGAACGGGTTCTTCGCCGCTCATGGTGTAACGAGCGCCCTGAAAGTCCAGCTTCGACATCATGGCTTCGAGCAAGGAGGTATGGACCCACTGGCCCTCGCCTGTCCGCTCTCGGTGCAGCAGAGCAAGCAAAATTCCTTGCCCAAGAAACATCCCTGCCGAGGTATCGGAAATGGCGATGCCCACGCGCATTGGCCCTTGTTCGGGCTCACCGGTAATCGACATCAAACCGCTCATACCCTGAATGATCTGGTCCACCCCCGGCCGCTCACTGTCAGGGCCGTCCTGACCAAAGCCCGAAATACTGGCATAGACGATCTTGGGATTGATGGTTTTGAGCGTTTCGTAATCCACCCCCAAGCGGTACTTCACGGAACTGCGAAAGTTTTCGACGACCACATCGGCGTCCTTGGCCAGACGATGGAACAACGCCCGGCCCTCATCGTGTTTGAGATCAATGGCCAAGGAGCGTTTGTTGCGATGCAAGTTCTGCTCATCTGGGCCACGACGACCGCCGGTGACCGAATTGCCTTGGGCATCCCGACGAGGGGGAGGTTCAATTTTAATGACGTCGGCACCCCAATCCGCCAGCAATCGAACCGCCATAGGCCCAGCGCGGGCAATGGTCAAATCTAGGACTCGGATATGCGATAGCGGCCCCTGACCCACAGCAGCAGTTCCGCTACTGGTCTTGTGAATGGGTTTTTCGCACCAGCCGCCCGGGCAAGGCGTCGGTCGCCTGACCTTCAATGTAGGTAGGCTCACCCTTCACCATGGTCATCTGGTAACCGTCTGCGCGCTGCTGCAATCGAGCGCCACCGGCAGGCAAATCATTGACGATTTCGGGTAACCGCACATTCAGATTATCGAAGTCGATAATATTCACATCCGCGCGCATACCCGCCTCGAGCGTTCCGCGATCGGTTAAATCTACAGCACGCGCTGTGTCTGATGACTGGCACTTAATCAAGGTAGGCAGCTCGATCCCCTCACCGCGAGTACGATCGCGCCCCCAATGGGTGAGCAAGGAGGTGATAAAGCTTGCGTCGCAGATGGTGCCCACATGCGCGCCACCGTCGCCCAAACCCATCACCGTATCTTTGTGCAGGATCATGTCGCGGCAGCAGTCGAGGTTGTTTTCCGCGTAGTTAGCAAACGGGGTGTAGAGCAACGCATTACCCTGATTTTGCAACAGCATGTCATAGACGTAGGACCATGGATCCAGCCCACGATCCGTCGCCTGAGCGTGCAGCGAATCCTTTGGGTCGGGTTCGTAGTTCGGCGGATCGGTCATCAGCCAAATCTTGCGTCCTTCGTCCATCAGCCGGAACAGACGCATAAAGCCGTGACCGGTTGGTTCGTCCAAAATACGCGCCTTGCGTGCGGGATCAGAGAGAGCGGCAACACGCTCAGCCAGTGGCAGTTTGGCCACTTCCGAGAACGATGGTCGCGTGGTGAACGGTGATAGGGTCGTCGTGAGTCCCAACAAGATACCGATTGGGCGAGGCGCAACCTGCCCTCGCATGGCGAGACCAGCATTGCTCGCACTTTCGATCTTACCCAAGACCTTTCGCCAGCCGTGATCGCTGATGCCTTGGGCCAGCGAAATAGACATGGGGCGTCCAGCACTGCGCACCATGGATTCAAGCAAATCGAATTCCTCATCCAGATCGTCAAAGTCCGAGATCATTTCCATCACACCGCGACCGCTGCTGCGCAGCGCGCTGGCCATACCCACCAGTTCGTCGTACTCCGCCTGTAACGTCGGCGTGGGTTCGCCACGCAGGCTACGATGATTCAGCGTTCTCGAGCTGGTGAAGCCCAAGGCTCCGGCGCGAATCGCTTGTTCCGTCAAACGACGCATTTCCACCACATCTTCAGCCGTTGCTGGCTCCCGATCGGCACCGCGCTGACCCATGACGTAAACCCGCAGCGCCGCGTGAGGTAACTGGGCACCAATGTCCATATCAAACTGGCGCTTGGACAGATAGTCGAGATAGTCGGGAAATGACTCCCACTCCCAACTCAGGCCCTCATTCAAGGCGACCCCGGGAATGTCTTCGACACCTTCCATCAGCTCGATCAGCAGATTGTGATCTGTAGGTCGTACTGGGGCAAAACCTACCCCGCAATTGCCCATAACGACGGTCGTAACGCCATGATGGCTGGACGGCGACATGCGATTTGACCACGTTGCTTGGCCATCGTAATGGGTGTGGATATCAACAAAACCCGGTGTAACCAGCGCACCATCCGCGTTGACCTCGCGCTGCCCGGCACCGGACACCTTGCCCACCTCAACGATCAACCCGTCCTTGATCGCTAGGTCTGCGGTAAATGCCTCCCGACCGGTTCCGTCTATTACCGTACCCGCTCGAATGACCATATCGTATTGAGCCATACCAACGCCTCTCCTGTTTCTCCGACTAGTGTTCTATCACAGATGCCGGGGCGAGAGAACGCCGACACCACAGCGATTAGATCGCCACAGCCGTCGCACTAAGCTAAGGTCTGTTTTTCAATATCCCTGCCGAGCGCAGCCTGAAATCTGGAGCATGACCATGGCCATCAAAATCGAACGTATTCTGCCCTACGCCCCTGAGACCATATGGACCATCGTCGGCGAACCTGGTCGCGTCGATTGGGTGCCCGGCGTCGAATCAGCAGAATTCGATGGTGACATCCGTCGCTTCAAAATGGTTGGTGCTGGAGGACTGGCGGAACGAATCAACGAGCGTGACGAGGACCGCATGTATCTGGAATATTCGGTAATCGAATCAACACCACCACTGCAGTCTCATGTTGCAAGCATTACCCTTGCAGCCCATGAAGAAGGCACCTTGTTCACATGGCAAACTCACGTGGAACCTGTTGAGGTTGAGCCCTTTATCGCTAAGGGAATGAAAGGCAGTTTAGAACTGCTGACCAGCATTTTAGCTGACGAAACTGCTGGATAACGATCAGAACCTGACCCGGAGATCATCATGAAAATCATCTTAGGCCTTGTCGCTGTTATTGCACTGACGGTTGGCGGCTATTGGCTGAACCAACCTGAAGACCAAAGCTTCGTCCCTGTTCCCGACAATGCCACGCTGCGCAAAACCACATCGGGCAACCTGTTAGGTTACACGGGCGCTAACGGTGCTTGGACTTGGCAGGGCATTCGTTACGCCAAGGCTCCAAAAGGCACCTTGCGTTGGCGCGCTCCCCTGCCCCCTAAGGCACCGCGCAAAGGCGGCATCATTGAAACGTTGGCACCTGGAAGCGCCTGCCCCCAACTGCCTTCGGCTCTCAGTGATGACGCTGCACCCGGCAGAGTTACCGTCGGCAACGAAGACTGCCTATTCATGAACATCTACGCACCGCCCAATGCGGAAAATGCGCCAGTCATGTTCTGGCTGCACGGCGGCGGCAACACCATTGGCGAAAGTGCTCGTTACTCCGGCGAAAACCTGGCGATGAAGCATGGAGTCGTCGTGGTCACCATCAATTACCGGCTGGGACTTTTTGGCTGGTTCAGTCACCCAAGCCTGAGCACAGGCAATCCGAAGGATGATTCGGGCAACTACGGCACCTTGGACGTTATTCGCGGACTTGAATGGGTCAGAAACAACATCGAAGGCTTTGGCGGCAACCCAGCCAACGTCACTCTATTCGGCGAATCTGCCGGGGCCTTCAACACCTTGGCAATGATGGCTTCACCACTGGCGGAGGGGTTATTCCATCGGGCAATTGTGCAAAGCGGTGGTTTTCAAACGACGCCAATGTCTGTGGCTCGCAACACAGAAAACAACGGCGGGCACGCGTTCAGCTCAGCAGAGATTCTCACGAAACTGCTGGTTGCCGATGGCACAGTCGCAGACGAGACGATCGCTGCCGAGTATGCACAAGACATGTCCAGAGCCAACCTGCGGCAGTACCTGTACAACAAAAAACCAGACGACTTCTATGCGCTCTTTGATGGCTTTGCCTTTGGCATGGTCGATCTACCGGCCAATTTAGGCGATGGCTTTGTGTTGCCCAGCCTCCCGACCGAAGCAATATTTTCCAGCCCCGAAAACTACAACCAAGTCCCCGTAATCTTGGGCACCAACCGCGATGAGCCTTCACTATTCATGTTTCGCGACCCTCGCTACGTGGAGTTGTTTTTGGGATTCATTCCGCGGCTTGTTGATGAGGCCAACTATTTAGGGCTGGTTAAGTACGGGGCCCTAAGCTGGAAAGAACGCGGCGTCGACAGCCTTGCCAGGGCCATGACCGCATCAGGCAATAACGATGTGTTTACGTATCGATTCGACTGGGATGAGGAGCCAAGTCAGTTTGGATTTGATTTGAGCAAGGCCTTGGGCGCCGCCCATGGTTTGGAAATTGCTTTCGCATTCAACGACTTCAGCGACGGACTCGGCGCCGGTGCGCTTTACCCCGGCAACGAAGCTCAATTCGCACTGGCTAATAGCATGAGCGCCTACTGGACAGAATTCGCTGCAAACGGCAGTCCGGGGACGGGCCAAGACGGCCAACAGGTACCCTGGCTGGCCTGGGGCACCGACGGAAAACGCAGCATCATTCTGGACAGCCCGGCCGATCAAGGCATCTTCATGGACGATGTCGAGGTCACCATGGCGAGTATCAAGGAGGCCTTGATGACCGACGAAGGGTTCTCAGACGAGACCTTGCGCTGCCAGATCTATGTGCGCACCTTTCGCGATGAGCATTTCGTAAAGTCAGAGTACGATGCGCTAGCCGGCGGCATTTGTCGGGATATTGACCCCAGCAGTGTTTCGTTCTTTTAGTCCGTGCTTCATTGCCAGCCTATGGGGTGGCGGCCACCGCTTGGTCGCGGCCCCAGGGCAGAGCCGTCTCTTGTCCCGGGCCCGGATCGAAGGGAATCAGCTGCGCAGCCACTAATGAAAGCACGGCGAATCCAGCGCCAATAAAGAAGACCAGAGACGTAGACCACATCCACACCAACCCCAATGCGGCAGGGATGACGATGGCTGCGATATGGCTGATGGTGAACGAGACCCCTGCCGTACTCGCCATGTCCTTTGGATCAGCGATTTTCTGAAAGTAGGTACTGATCGCAATCGCCATGGCAAAAAACATGTGGTCGATCACATAGAGTAATGCCGCCGTCGTCGCGTCATCAACCAAACCATAGGCGACGAAGACAAAGATAAGTCCTATGTACTCGATGGTGAGTGCACGACGCTCGCCAATGCGATGAATCAGTGCCCCGATCCGCTCGGCAAAAAACCAGTTGAACGCGTAATTGATCAAAAACAGCAGCGTGACCTCTGAGGCGGAATAACCGAACTTTTCCACCATCAGAAACGCAGCGAAAACGACAAAAATCTGACGCCGGGCACCCGACAAAAACGTCAGAAGGTAGTAAAGCCAGTACCGCCTTCGCAACACCAGGGTCTTATGTTGAACGGTCTTTGCCGGAAAGTGAGGGAAGCCCAGCCACATCACAGCAGCAAGCGCACAACACAGTCCACCGGCCAAAGCGAAATTCCGGAGAAAGCTGAAAGAATATACTTCCAGCAATGCCCAGAGCACGCCATAAACAATCAGGGACGTCATGGCCCCCACAGCGATGAGCCGTCCTAGAACCTGTGGTGCCTCTTCCTTGCTCAGCCACTGAAGGCTTAAGGATTGTTTGATGGCTTCGAAGTAATGAAAACCAATGCTCATCAGCACCGTCGTAAAGTACAGGCCGTACTCGGTGGGAAAGAAACCTGTCATGGCCACACCAAGGCCGAGCAGTGCCAGCGAGATCACCGCAAAGGTTTGCTCTTTAATGACCAGCAAAACGAAAATCACGGTAAAGGAGAGAAAGCCTGGCACTTCTCGCAAACTTTGCAAAATACCGATCTCGACGCCGGAAAATGCTGCGCGTTCGACCGCAAAATTATTGAGCAAGGCTGACCATGTATTGAATGCCAGAGGCATTGCGATAGACATCAGCACCAACAGCGTTGTGGGCGTAAACCAACTCGAATTCTTCTGCATCAGGTTTCTTTGTCGTAAAACATAGTCTCTAGGGTAACTCGAATGAGCACAAAGTGAATCAGGCGGCTGACAGGCTCAGAAAAAACGAGGGCAAAAAAAGGGTGGTCAAAGAGACCACCCGAAAGCCCAGAGAGACGTAAGGTCGAGTCACTTAGGAAGAAAGGGACCCACCGAATCTCAAGGGGACGAGCATCCTAGTGCAAAACGAACAAAACCTTTGAGAAAACCGACGAACGGTAGCATTTATTGCAGTACAAGCACTCAATTGATGCCGGCGCTCAAAACTCGAGGTCGAAACGGGCCCGTTACGTCGCATTACTTCTGGGTCAGCGCCCCAGAAAATCCCCGCAAAATGGGCTTGGCCATAAAGTGCAGTACCGTCCGCTTACCTGTGCGAACGTCTACGCCAGCCGTCATACCCGGGCGAAGCTCCAAAGCTGCCAGTTTTGGATCATTCATCTTGGCCTCTTGATCCACCCGTACTCGGCCTCGGTAATAGGTATCTGTCCTGCCCTGTGCATCTTTTTCCGACAATGTGTCCGAGCTGAGATAAATCAACTCGCCCTCAAGCTTGCCGTAGATCGAGGAGTCAAAGGCATCAAGGCTGATACCCACCGGCAGGCCTAATTCCAGCTGACCAATATCGGCAGGACTGATACGGACCTCGACGATCAACTCGCTTTCGGTGGGCGATATTTCCATCAGTTGGTCACCCGAACGCATCACCCCGCCCAGCGTATTAACATTCAAATGCTTTACGATGCCAGCCACCGGGGCTCGAACCTCTGTATGGGAAAAGACATCGCGTTTTTCTTTTGTTTGCTGCGCAGCCATGGCGAGATCTGATTCTAGTTTGGCGCTTTCCTCGAAAGCATCAAGCAAGTACTTGTTTTCCGCTTCCAACACTTTGTTTCGCGCATCTGACACGCGAGCTTGGGAACTCATCACATCAAGCAGGCTAACATCACGGCTCTCATACAGGCCTTCATTGATCTCCAATTGTCGCCGTGCCAAATCAAAGTTCGTCCTCAACAGCGCCAGAGATTCTTCGAGCGCCGCTTTCTTTTGCTTATAAAGTTCCATTTGCGCCGCAACAAAAGACGGATAGGCCAAATCGGCATCGCTGAAAACTAACGTTTCTTGGCGCGCTTCCGCACGTGCACGAACAAGAGCTATGCGCAACGCGGCAACCTTGGCTCTACCCTCTTCAAAGGAGGCCCTGGCCCGCTCTTTTTCGAGTACCGCTAACATTTGGCCTTGCGCTACCTGCTCGCCCTCTTCAATAAACAGTTCAGCAAGTACACCGCCATCTACAACCTGAACAATTTGATTGCGCGCCGTCGCCGCGATTTCTCCCGGCGCCCGCACGGTCTGATCGATTTCAAACAGCGATGCCCAAAGGACAAAGCCGATCAATCCTAGGGCAAGAAAAAAAGTCATCGACGACCACCAGGATCGCTCTATCGAAAGGTCCTCGCCTCGGAACGTGTCGTAAGCCGGGATGACTGGGTTATTGGCTACATCCGGCGACACCTGCATCCGTTGACGGTTATTCATGGGCACCACCTGCTTCCTTCGTATTCAAAACGGCATTACTGTTTTGAGCTTTTTTTTGAGCCTGCGTGGATTGATTTTTTAAGCGTTCAAGAACCGTATCCCTCGGTCCGTCCGCAACAATTTTTTTGTTGGCGACCACAATGATTCGATCCACCAAGGGCAGCATTTCATGCTTGTGGGTCACTAAGAACAGCGTGTCGTCGTCACGTAGTCGCTCTGTGAACGCCTGGACAATCCTTTTTTCCAGAGCACGATCCATGGACGCTGTAGGTTCATCAAGCAGCCAGATTTTTGGGCGCCGCAAAAATGCTCGTGTGAGATTAACCAACTGTCGTTGGCCTCCCGATAAGCCGGTGCCACCCTCGCTGATCTCCTGCATTAACCCGTTCGGGTGCGGTGTAATCACCGTTTGCAGCAATCCGGTTAACCTCGCGGCATCCAGCAAAGCCGTATCGCCAGGATCAAGCATTCCCAAGGTCAAATTTTCGCGCAGAGTGCCTGAAAATAATCGCCCCTCTTGCTGAACGAACCCCATTTTGTCGGCCAACACCGGCTTTGAGATTTGACTTAGATCAATGTCGTCGAGCAGCACCCGACCTTCTTGGGGTTTGTACATACCGGACAGCAGTCGCAGCAGCGTCGTTTTGCCCGCACCTATAGGGCCGAGAATTGCTATTTTTTCGCCGCCCTTCACCGTTAGGGAAGCCACTTGCAACGCCAAATTTTCCTTGTAAGAC
This sequence comes from Gammaproteobacteria bacterium, assembly GCA_042091155.1. Classification (GTDB taxonomy): domain Bacteria; phylum Pseudomonadota; class Gammaproteobacteria; order Pseudomonadales; family Azotimanducaceae; genus UBA4421. Next base: position 3,351 of record JBELHZ010000045.1, on the reverse strand, counting down.
GCCGTCACGTTCTCCAAAAAAAAATTGCCCTGAAGCGACTCCATAACAATAGGCTGCTGTCCAGCGTGATCGTCTTGCAACGACCAGAGCCTATCCAACCCTTGCAGAGCCGCCTTGCATTGTCCCCATTGGATCAGCAAGTTAGGCACCGCCATCACCGGCGTTAAAATTCTGCCTGACAACATCGAACAGGCGATCAGCGCCCCCATCGTTAACTCGCCCTGGGCCGCCATTTGAGCCCCAAAAAACACGACCCCAACGTAAGCTACCTGTTGCAGGCTTGCCAAAAGAAGTTTCGATTGCTCCATTATATTGCGTGATTTCATCTCGTGGTCTCGGGCCAGATCCGTGGTCTGCATCCATTGGGACAACAAACGCCAGCCACCCTGACCCGATTTGATGGTCTCGGCACCTTCAACGGTTTCCACCAACAACCCTGTTTTCTTGTTCACGACTTCGTCAGCTGTACTCGTCAGGTCTTCTACTTTCTTTTTATAGGAGAGCCCGAAGATCAAGCAAAAAACAAATACCGACAATGGCACCAAAGCGATTTGTCCAGCAATCGCCGCGATTAAGGCGACGTACAAAAGAGCGAAAGGCGCGTCAACGAACAGATGACTCACCGTCGACGACAAGAAATTGCGGACAGTTTCGTAACCTCGCATTTGAGAGGCCAAGGACCCAACACTTGAAGGTATTTCATCAAGCCGAATAGAAAGGAACTGCATAAACGTAGAGCGCGCTAACCGTTGATCGACAATGTTGATGAGGCGCTCGTTCAGCCGGTGTCTGACAATCTTTGTCACCAACTCATAAATGATAGAAAAGCCCACGCCTATGGACAGCACCCATAGCGTACTAAGCGCACCGGTCGGCACCACTCGGTCATAGACCAGCAAGGTGTAGAAAGAAGTGGCCAACGCCACAACGTTGATAACCACACCCGCCAGTATCGCTTCAAACAAGATTTTCTTGTGTGAGAAAACCTCGGTACGAATGAGTTCAAACACCGGCGATTTGCTGGCTCGAAAAACCTTCGCGAGTGGCACTTTGACAAAATGCCCGTCTCGCAGTACCGGTAGCACCTGTTCCTGCCAGGTTTGTTCCTGAACATTCCAGACATCAAGAATCCACTGACCCATGGCGTTTTGGCCGCGGAGCACACCAAAACCTTCCTCAGCCGACCAGCGTAACAGGGGCACATTGGCTGGCTCAGGACGCTTGATCCACTCTGGTGCGGGGGTACCAAGCCGTCGAGCAAATGCCGCGATACCTTTGCGAACTTTGCGAAGCGTCAGATCTGGACGATCCAGATCACCGACGGCTTCCTGTAAATCCAGCTGCACAACCGGAGTGCTTTGCAACTTAGCAATCCGATCCAAACACAGCAGTAATCTGCTGTCGTGTTGAGATGATCCATCCGTTTGGTGGGCTCCATCTGCCTCAGACGCGTCTGAGGGGGCGCTCACCTCGTCATCAGCTTGTGCAAACTCTGAATTCATCGCCAGTCCATCTTTTTATTGTTGTTCCGCGTCACCACGACGATAGCGCCGCAGAGACACCCGAACATTGATCGGAACACCTCTGAAACGCGCCGAGCGGATTTAAATCGATGGAGCAGGGGCCCTCGCCATTCCACCGACGAACGGTATATTTAACTCGACAGACGGGGGTCGCAGGCCTGCGCTACCCGATAGATGGGAGTCGCATCAGAAGTTTACGAGCGCAAGGGCTCTAAGGTGAAAGGCGATACTGAGAGCGCCCCCAGAGGCAAAGCGCCCTCAAAGGCGTCGACAGAACGTCCGGTCGATGACCCAACGTCACCGACCAGCAGTCATCAAACTTACTCAGGCAGTCCTAGCACCCGCTTGGCAATGATGTTCAGCTGCACTTCCGATGTGCCGCCTTCGATACTGTTCGCCTTGGATCGCAACCAGGCGCGCGTCGTGTTCAGTTCTTCTTCATCAAACCCATCGCCAGACCAGCCCACTGACTGGGTTCCCATCACCGACAGCAACAGATCGTACTTGCCGATATTTTGCTCAGTCCCGTAATACTTAAACATCGATGAGGTGGCCCCGGGGGCATTGCCTGTCGCTGACTCTTCGACGCTGCGTCGTGTGGTCAATCCAAAGGCTCGATCGTTCATGCGATGGGCTAGTATTTGGCTTCGAAGCGGCGCATCAGCGATTTTTCCAGAACCGTCCACACCCACATATTGCTGAGCGTATTCTTCCAGCGTCGTCGTTTTCTGACCGCCACCGATCCCACCGATCATTGAGCGTTCGTGCTGCAGCAGTCGCTTGCCCACGGTCCACCCCTTGTTCAGCTCGTAGACCAAATTGGCCTTGGGCACGCGCACGTTATCCAAGAAGGTTTCGCAAAACGGTGACAACCCACTGATCAATTTAATTGGCTTGACCGTGACACCCGGTGTCGTCATATCAAACAGAACGAAGGAAATCCCTTCATGCTTCGGCGCATCGAAGTCTGTTCTCACCAAACAGAACATCCAATCCGCATGGTTAGCACCAGAGGTCCAAATTTTTTGGCCGGTTACGATGAAGTCATCCCCATCCTCTACAGCAGCTGTGCGCAGACTGGCCAGATCCGAACCAGAACCCGGTTCGCTGTAACCTTGACACCACCAGATTTCGCCTCGCGCGATTTTAGGCAGGTGCTCTTCTTTTTGCGCGTCTGTCCCGTACTCCAGCAAGGCCGGTCCAATCATGCTCAGCCCCATACCCAGCAGAGGAGCCCGGGCATTGATGCGACCCATTTCATTGCGCAGCACCTGTTGTTCGTCTTTATTCAGACCCGCTCCACCATACTCCTTGGGCCAAGTCGGGACAGTAAACCCACGCTCGACACAGCGCTCTAGCCAAACTTGGGTATCGGGATTGACGTACTCGGCTTTGCGCCCGCCCCCGGGGTATTCGTCTGCCTCCATTGGCGTGCGCATGGAGGGCGGACAATTTTCGTCCAACCAGCCCCGAACCTCTTCACGAAACGCATTTATGTCTTGCATTTATCCCTACTCTCTCTCCGGTTTTCGTTCTTATGTTGTTACGACGTTGAGCCTTACTGACTCGCCCTGCGTACCGCATTCGTCCTGCCTTTGTCGACCACTCCGGCCAGCATTAACTCTACAACAAATCAGAAAATTTGCCGATGCCGTATATCTTAGGTCCACGTTGTACTTCGGACAGGATTCCACCAAATGAGGTGGCAAAAGAAACGGGCGCCACGTATCTTTCGCATTGAAAGAGGCCTCGCGCCGCCCCGTCTTTTACACACTCGACTTACTTGGAATTCAATCGTGCCTGGATCTGATCTAAAAAAAGCTGGACT
>JBELHZ010000044.1:0-21240 GCA_042091155.1 Gammaproteobacteria bacterium | reverse complement strand
GCATCGTAAAGCTGGTCGTCCATATCCCATCCAAACACGCAGTCGCAAAACCCACCTTGCTTGGTGAGCAGACTGGCAAACTTGCGCAGTCCGACGTACTTACCACGAATGACACCGTCAATGTCCGTGAGCCCCAGCTTAACCTGACGAACCCCCAGCTCCTCGTAGCGGGCTAGCGTTTCTTGTAAACGTTGTTCGGACGAAGCCCGGTCGGTGTTCTGAGAGTCGGCCATAATGGTTCGTATTCCTCAAATTGAAGTATCAAAGAGAACTTTGCCCTACGTTGCCTGATCTTTCACAGCGGTCAACCACTAGGTGACGATCAAGGCCTGAAAAAACCCACCTGCGTTACCATCTGTATTATTTCTGTTACAAAAATTCTCATACCAAAGATTGCGCCCTCTTCGAGAAAATTTGTGCATAAAACCCAATCGTTCCTGTGGATAACTTTGAGGATAACTTGCTCGCGATGTGTGCACTCTCAAGAATACGACATCCTATTAACAGCTTTTTTTCGGCAAAAAAATCAATATTTCCCATATTTATCAGTATCTTATGACAAAAACATGGGAAACCATGGCAGAAGTAGCTCGCATCTTAACGCTAACGGATGTTTTGGGTCTGCGTGTGCATAAAAACCGGAAGGATAGTTAGTGCTTGCTAACAATTTAAGTCATATTTTGCGGAGAAAACACGGCAAACGGGAATTTTTTTAAGCGAACTTAAATCGTTAGACGCGAACTTCACCCTGCACCCAGGACCGACTGATCGAGGCATCAGCAAGCCGAAGCGTCAAAAAACAGACTGCATTTTTTTGGTGCAAGGTCTCGCGTCGAGGTATCAACCGTGCCTGTTAATGGAGTGCGTTGAACAACTTTCGCCGGTACTTGGTGGCCAGCTCGTTACCCTTACCCAGCACATCGAAAATGCGGATCATCGTCAGGCGGCCAATATCATCACGAAACTCCCGGTCGTCGCGCAAAATGTCTAGGCAGGTGAGGAGCGAGTGTTCGTATTCTTCTGCCACGACTTGCACGACCGCCAGCGCATAACGAGCATCCAGATCGGTAGGGTCTGACTCAACCATCGCCTGCAGACTGTCCAGGCTATCCATGCCCGCAGCCTCTTCAACAAATTCCAGGCGGTTCTGGGGGCGGCTGCGGCCATCGGTATCCTCAGGAATTGACGCCAACACCGTCCGCGCATCGTCTAGGTCAGCCTTGCGCACCAACACATCGGCCAGCTCAACCCGCAGCGACTGGTTATTGGGTTCATCCTGAATGCTCTGCTGCAAGATTGCTGCTGCACCTGCAAAATCACCGCTGGCCATCAGCTGGTCTAAATCACCTTGCATGGCTTCGACAGAAGACTGCGTCAGGCCATCCATGATCGTACGCAATTGGGTCTCATCAATGGGTCCGTCAACCTGCTCCGCGACAGCACCCTTGTGAATGATACGAATGCTGGGCAGGCCTTGAACCTGAAGCCTCGGCGCCAAGGTTTGATCTTGGGCAACATCCGACAGCGCCAGTACGGCCTTGCCTTGGTAATCGGCCAACACCTGTTCGACGAGGTTTTTCACCTGAACCGATTGGGGCACCTGTTCCGCCCAAAATAACAGCACCACCGGCAGGTTTTGCGAGGCGTCCACCACGTCAGTTTGAAAATTTTCCATGGAAACATTAACGGATTGCATGCGGTTTCTTCTCTTAATGGCAGTGGGTTCAAGATGCATTCGGTGTGGCCTCTGTCAGGGCCACCAGTTGTATTTTATATCACCTTATCGAAGGATATCTGGCGCGTCATGGGCTGTTCGCCAATCCACTCTTGGCCTTCTTTTTGAGTAGCGATACTCAGACTTGCAAGCTGCGGCCGCAGCGGGGCAAAGAGCGACTCCACTAAATCGAGGTCATTGTTTTGCTCACTGACATGCCCAATGACGACATGCAGTCCCGCGTGGGCAATGCGCGTCAGCAGTTCCAGGGCCTGAGTATTGGAAAGGTGACCATGATCGCCACCAACCCGCCGCTTCAGCGCAGGCGGATAGCTACCGCGCTGCAACATGGCGCGATCGTGATTCGCTTCGAGTAACAAATAATCGCAATCGGAGAACTGTGTCACCACATGCTCGGTTATGCTGCCCAAATCCGAGAGCACGCCAATCTTCATACCATCGTGCTGCAGCACAAACTGCGTCGGCTCTCTGGCGTCGTGCGGCACGACCACCGGGTTCACGACCACGCCTGCCACTTCGAAAGGCACGTCACCATCAAACGCAGTGCAGCTGAAATCCTTCGGGCCATTTTTCAAGGTGCCGTAAGAAGCGAAGACCGGGATGCCGTAACGGTGCGACAAGGCGGTAACACCGGCAATATGATCACTGTGTTCATGGCTAACCAAAATAGCTGACAAGTCTCCGGGGCTTAGCTGCAGGCGCGCAAGTCGTTGCTCGGTCTGTTTGAGGTTAAAACCGCAATCCACGAGAAACACCGCACCGCCCACCGCGACAAGAGTCCCATTACCTCGACTACCGCTGCCTAAAGATGCTACGCCCATTCAGACCGCCTTCTGATCAGGTCGCAAATTCACGAATCAGCACAAGAATCTGCTGTGCTTTGTCGACATCGGTCATTAACTGACCGTTCTCTAGCACGTAAATTTTGTAAGCCTCGCCCTTTTCAGAGCTTACCGCTTCGCTCATCAGCAGTGTCACATTGGTCTCACCACGCGATCCGCAACTGAACGTGACGCGGCAGAAAAAACCGCGGCTACTTTTTCCGGTTAGCACTTCGCTTGGGATGCTGATGTCGAATCGTCCTGCATCGGAGTCTTCAACATCGAGAATCACGCCTGCGTTACGCAGCGATTGGGTCAACGACGCGACCGCGCGCTTTTTATCCAGGAAGAAACTCAGCTCTGGAATGCCGTCCCTATTACGCTGCATGTCGGTCTTCGGCTGACTGCCAATCTGCAGCGCCACCTTGGACACGGTGCTCTCGGCAACACGTGCGGCGACGTAGCCACCAATCTGTTCCAAGAGCTCTTTTTCTGCAGCCAGGAGATCGGAATTCACCTCTTGCACGCGCACCAAATCTGCCGGGATATCTTCGCCCAGGGCGTCGTTATCGTGACGCAAATGCACTTCTGTTGATTGGGGCTGCAGCCCCTGTTCGACACGGATCAAGAAACGATCGTCGCCGATTTCTAAGGCGGCCTCACTACGGGCGTTTTGCAGCAACGTGCGCACCACGTCTCGCGCGGGTCGTCCGGCATCCGTCAGCCACGCCGTATTCAACCGACCAAGCTCGGGTCGATCGTCTGCCAGTACGATGCCATTGTCCGCAAAGAACTGTTTCATCTTCGGCCAAGCAGTCGTGGGCGCCTCAGGAATAACCAACCAATTTCGGTCACCCAAACGCTGCATCCGCACTTCGTTGCGATTGTCGGTCGCATACTTTGCGTCAGGCAAGGGTGGCCGATCCGGATAAAATGAAGCATTTCGCTGCAAGCTGATTTCCGGCACAGCCAACACTTGACCCAACTCGCTCTGCTTCAGATCCTCGGGGATTTGCAGTGTCGGCTGGGGACGCAGATCGACGTAGGTTTGCTTTTCAGATGCGTCCGAATCGCCAATGAACGGTATGGACGGAACCATGCCGCAGCCTGCTGTCGCGATCAGCAGAACCAGTAGGGAGAGATTTTTCATTGGCTGTTCCCTGCCGTCTGAATACGCAGACGCACTTCTTGATGATGCTCAACACTGAGCGGGATGAGTGGCAAACGGATACCGCCTGGCATACGGCCTATATCTGCCAAGGCCCACTTAGCGGGCGTCGGACTCGACTCGACAAAAATAATGTCATGAACTGGCTGCAACCGTCGATCCAGAGCAGAAGCCTGCTCGGTATCACCACGCAAGTAGGCGGCACAAAATTCGGACATCTCGGCAGGCAGCACGTTGGCGGTGACGGAAATCGTGCCTACGGCACCCAGCGTCATCATTTGCAGGGTTTGCGCATCTTCGCCGGACAAAATAAAGAACTCCTCCACACCTTGGGCAGCCACCGCATCACGAATATGGGTCACTCGCGATGCATCACCACAGGCTTCCTTGATACCGACAATACCATCTAACTTGGAGAGTCGACCAACGGTCTCTGGCGCCAGATCACAGCCCGTACGCGGCGGTACGTTATACAAAACCACAGGCACTGAGGTCGACGCTGCAATAGCCTCAAAGTGCCGGAATAATCCTTCCTGAGTCGGCCGGTTGTAGTAAGGCGTCACCAGAAGGCAGGCATCCGCACCAGCCGCTTCCGCCTCTTGGGTCTGATGAATCGCTTCTGCCGTGGCGTTGCTGCCGGTACCGGCAATCACTGGGATGCGTCCTGCAACCCGATCAATTGTGCGCTTAATGACCTGCAGGTGCTCTTCGGTGTCCAAGGTCGCCGACTCACCCGTCGTCCCCATGGGAACAATACCGTGTGTGCCGCTCTGTACATGCCACTCAATCAATTCGTCCAGCGCGTCCCAAGCCACCTCACCGCTTTCATGCATAGGGGTAACCAGAGCGACAATACTCCCTGTTAACATATCAATGGCCTGCTCGATTTAGAAAGACGAAATGGTACGCAGCACGCTGTCAGGTCACAAGCGTCGTCACTCACCGTACGCGGTAAACTGAGTGGATTGGCCACTACTTTTCCACCGCTAACGCTTTGCGCAAGGTGAAATCCAGATAGTTGGTATGCGCTTGGGTTGCATCGTTCAACAGGGCATACCCCTTGGCACCGATTTTTCCGGCCAAAGCATCCGATAACTGACGCAGTTGAGCGTAAATCGCCGCCTTGATGTTGTGGCCGTATTTGCCACTGGCCATGGCCGCTTCCAACATCCCAACGTATTCAATCTGAACGTTTTGCCGGTAGCTGTTGACGTTGCCGGCAAGATCCGCGGCAAAGAGACCGTCGCTCAACGTTTGCAACATTTCATGGGCGCTGTATTGACCCCCATAGCGTTGCGTGTCCACAAGCCGCTGAAGCGTGGTGGGATGCAGCAGGTGGCTCAACACACTTTTCTGCGCGCCCAGCAGGGCTTGATGGACTTTTGGATCTTCCGGTTTGCCATAAAAGTCGAATCCTCTCCGCTGAGGCTGCAGCCGAACAAGCAGCGGTTCTGCCCCCTGCAAGACATCGGGCGCAAACAGATAGCGGTTTAGCACGTCCATGGCTCGTCGCTGTTGCGCAACGGGCACCGGCGTGTAGGGCTGCCGACTGGATACATTCGGCGGCTGTCGATCAATATGAATGCCACCTACATAGCGTGAAACAACACCCCCGGATCGACGATACTGACTCATCAGCGCGGCGAAGGCGTTGACCAACCCTTGATAGGATTCGCCGCGGTACTGCTCAGGCAAACGATCCTGAACCGTTCGCAAATGCGCAAGTCGCATCTCCGCGTAGCCAATCGCATCGCTGCTGAGGTCGTAAATGTTGATGTGCGGATCAATGCCATTGCCCGAGCGCCGCATATCGTCAGCATCATTGCCGTAGACCAACTCGGCTTCCGTCGAGCGCGCGAGCAAAGCCTGCAGTTGGGCGTCTGAATATTCGCCGTAACCGTACTGCAGAGCCCAGGCGTCGTAGGGGCCAGGCCGCTTTTGATAGAACCATGTCTGCCTCTTGCCCTCTGGTGCCACATTCACCGCTTCGTAGTCCATCACCGACCCTGACAGGCCTCGGGTTTCGACGGCTTGCGCATCGAACACATCCGGCTGCAGCTGGCTTGCACGCATGTTGTGGGTCAGCCCCAAGGTATGACCGATCTCATGCAGGATCAGCATATAAATGCTGTCTTGGATCAGTCGCTCGGACAGTTGTGACGGGGCATTCGCAGTGAGCAGGGCCTGTTGAGCAAACAGATAATCCGCCTGCATTTGCGCGCCGAGGGAACAGTGATGCTCAGGCGACCCATGATGTGCGGAATCATCAGGCTGCAGCAGATTTTGAATGCGTAGCCGATTGGTCAAAAACGCAAATTCCAACATGATGTCTGCACCGATAATTTGACCGGTGCGGGGGTTAGAAAACGAAGGACCGTAGCCACCAAAGGGCGGGGTCGCTGACGATGTCCAGCGCAGCACGTTGTATCGAATGTCGCCGGCATCCCAGTCCGCATCGTCTGGCTGCTGTTTGACCACGATGGCATTGCTGAACCCCGCCGCTTCGAAGGCGCTGTTCCAGCTTAAGGCTGCGCGGGTAATCATCTCGCGAAACTCGAGTGGCGTCGTGTTTTCAAGCCACCAGACGATGGGCTCGACCGGGTCGGAAATCGCTCTTTCCGGGTGTTTTTTGACCAAATGCCAGCGATTGATCACATCACGATATGGCGCAGGGTCTCGGCTCGTCATATCCGTCACGCGGTCGGTGAAAAAACCGACACGGTAGTCGTCCAGACGCGGCTCGTATCCGGCATCCGGCATTTTGATGAAGCTGTGCTGAACGCTCGCGGTAATCGCCCGGGCGTCTGTCACGTCGTCGCCTCCGGAAACCATCGGTGCGGCAACCTCATAGACCAAATTGGTGTGTACCAGCGAATTGTCAGGGTAGCTCGCCAGCCGGACGATCTTGGAACGATCCTTCGTGAATTTACCCAGAGTCAGCGATTCCCCGGGCTTGGCATCTGGTTTTTTCGCCGGCTTGATTTGGGTGAGATTTTCGCTCAGCAGGACCGGTGTGAAGTCCACCAGCACAGCGCTAGGTTCCGTGCTTTCCTCCGCGTTTTCGATCGTGTCTTGGGCAACGATGTCCATGACCGCCAGCACGGCATCCGGGGCATTGGCATCCGCTGCACGGCTAAGCGGACTTTCAGGATCGAAGTAAAATCGGGTGTTGGGCTGCACAACTTCGATGCGATCAAAGTGGCGCCGTAACGTCAGAATCTTATTGTCACGGTATTGCCCGCGGAACAGCCCTGTTTCGACAACCCCATCAGTTACCGTGGCGGTGTAAATCAGCTCTTGGCCTAGCTGATCGACGGGAATACGCAGATACACCGAGCCATTTTTCTTTTCTTGGTACAGATCAAAAAAACCCGGCACAGCGGCGCTGTCTTCCACAAAGGACGCAATGGTTGGCATCGCGTCACTGTCAGCCTCATCCGTATCAGGCTTTTGGGCGGCTTCACCCGCGGGCTCAGCCTCTGTGGCGCTGGGGACTACCGGAGTTACCTGCGCGCATGCGGACAAAACGACCGCACACAATAGCAGTGCCAAATTGATTGAAATTGATTTCGTCCAAAGCATATGTGCCACCTTTTAAACTGCAGTGGAGGGTTGGCTGTCACCGTCGACTGCGCGGGGCCAAGCCACGTAGATCGCCTTGATCAATGTGGCGAGTGGAATGGCGAAGAAAACCCCCCACAAACCCCACAGACCGCCAAAGGCCAGGACGGCAACAATAATCGTAATCGGGTGCAGATCGACGGCTTCAGAGAAAAGCAGGGGCACGAGCACATTACCATCCAAAAACTGGATGATCGCATAGGCCAACATGACCCAGCCCAAATCCAAGGACCAACCAAACTGCAGCACGGCTATGACGAACACGGGCAGCGTGACGATGGCGGCACCAATAAAGGGGACCAAGACCGAAAGCCCCACAACAACGCTAAGCAAGGCCGCATAATTCAAACCAAAAAATAAGAAGGTAATAAAACTGACCGCACCGACCACCAAAATTTCAATCGCCTTGCCGCGAACGTAATTGCCAAGCTGGGCGTTCATTTCCAAACCAACAGCATCCAACAACGGGCGGTCCTTTGGCAGTAGCGAAAGCACATGTGCCATCAGCGTTTCCTTGTCCTTAAGCAGGAAGAACACCGATATCGGCACAAGCACCAAGTAAATCAACAAACCGAAGAGCGAGAAGACCTGCGAAAAAGCACTTTCCAACAAGAACGCGCTGAGATTACCCAGCTCCTTTGAGCTTTCGTTAACAACACCCAGAATTTGCGCTTCCGAGATAAACTCGGGGAAACGCGCGGCCAATCCGGACAGGCCATCACGTAACATGCCGATCATCGACGGTGCCAGCGCAAGCAGGCTGGACGCTTGTTGCCAAAGCAGCGGCACAACCAGCAGCACGATGGCAAACACGCTACCAATGAGGACTACCATGGCGATGACAATGGCGAGCAGCCGAGGGCAGCCAATGCTCTCTAGCCGTTCCACAAGGCCTTGCAGCAAAAACGCGATGACCAAGCCCGTAAGCACCGGTGCCAAGGCTCCGGCCAAGACATAGAGAACCGCGGAAACGGCGAGGATGGCTGCCACCAAGAAGATAGCGTCTGGTCGTGAAAAATACCGATTTACCCAGCTGCCCAACACATCGATAAAGTTCATGCTTTTTTCCGAATGTAGTAGGAATAGACGCCGTTTTGCGCTGATGACTGCAGCAGCGTGTTACCACTTTGCTGGGCGAAGACCTGAAAATCACGCTCTGAACCCGGATCCGTTGCCAGTACATGCAAGGTTTGCGACGCCGCCATCCCGTTCAACGCTTTTTTCGCTTTGAGCAGTGGCATGGGGCACATAAGTCCCTGCAAATCTAACTCGACGTCTGCTGTTGGATCAGTCTCACTCATCCCGATAATGTAACACAGCACCCTAGACACTTGGGCTACAGACCAACTTTTGCGACGGTTTTGTCATTCACTCCGCAAGGCTTTCGCGTACTATTTGCTCATGGCTTCGAACAAGACCCATTGCACCCATCGGAAACAGCCACCGTCTGCCCGACGCTGGGCTCGACTCGTTGTGGCGGCTTCGTGCCTGATGACATCGCTCGCGGTGCCAGCCAGCGCATCCAATCCCCACGAGCTCCCCAGTTTGGGTGATGGCTCATCCAGCATCGTCTCGCCGCAGATGGAAGCCCAAATTGGCTCGGTCTTTCTCAAGCAAATCAACGCCGCCCTGCCGATGGCCGATGATGTGCTGATCCAGTATTACGTCGAACAACATATTCAAAACCTGGCCCAATATTCGGATATGCAGCAGCCGCTGCAAGCCATCGTCGTTGTCGACAACCCGAGCATCAACGCCTTTGCCGCACCCGGCGGCGTTATCGGTATCAACCTCGGCTTGCTGATCTATGCCGAGGATGTTGCCGAATATTCTTCGGTTATTGCGCACGAAATGGCCCACTTGAGCCAACGTCACTTCGCCCGCGGCATTCAGGCGCAACAAGCCGCATCGGTTCCCACGATGATTGGCTTGCTTGCGGCTATTTTGGTTGGCGCGGCTGGCGGCTCTGACGCAGGCTTGGCCGCACTGACAACGGCTCAGGCCATCGGGCAATCAAATCAACTGCGATTCAGCCGCGAACGAGAGCAGGAGGCCGACCGCGTCGGCCTAAGCACATTGGTGCGAGCAGATATCGACCCCAATGCCATGGCGCGAATGTTTGAACGCATGCAACAGGCCTATCGATTCACCAAACGACCACCAGAGTTTTTGCTCACCCACCCGCTTTCCGAGAGCCGAATCAGCGATGCCAAAAACCAAGCACGCAGCTACGGTGAAGCCAAACCCATTGATCCAGACTTGGCGTTGGACTACCAAATTGCCCGAATCCGAGCACAGCAAAATTACAGCGACAACCCCGCATTCGATGTCGCGAACTTCCGCAAATCACTGGCACGAGCGCCCGAGGACCTGGCCGCGAAATATGGCTTGGCGCTGGCATTGAGCCGAGACGATCAGCATGACGAGGCGCTGCAACTGGTAGAAGCGCTGTATGAGTACAACCCGCAAAGCATCCTGTACATCGGCGCATACGCCGAGCTGTTGATCAACGCCGCGCGCACAGAGCAGGCGAATGAAGTACTGGGCCGAGCCCTCGCCTTTTATCCTGAGAGCTATCCGCTGTCCATGCTGAAGGCCCAAGCCCTCATTAAAGACCAGCGCCACGCTGAAGCAGAACGCCTGTACAAGCAAATCTCTAGGCAACGGCCACAGGACCCGCTGGTCTGGTTCGAACTGGCGGAAACGTCGGGTTTGGCCGGCAACGTGGTCGATGTACATCTCGCCAGGGCCGAATTTTTCTACCTAAACGGGGCCCCTCACCGGGCAATTCAGCATCTGGAATACGCTAAGAACTTGGTCGCAGGCGGCAATCGGCAACTGCATGCCAAACTGACTCAGCGCATTCAAAATCTGCGCACGGAGATCCGCGCGACTCGAGGCTAGCGAGCTTGAAAGGCCAGCATTCGATCCAGCGGTAGCTTGGCCCGTTGACCCAATTCCGGGTCCACATGAATCTCGCACTGACTGCGATAGTCGGCATGACTCAACACTCGGTCTAATGCTCTCAGCTCATTCATTGCCATCCAAGGACAGTGGGCACAAGAGCGGCACGTCGCACCATCTCCCGCGGTGGGTGCCTCAATAAAGGTTTTCGTTGGGTTCTGCTGGCGCAGCTTGTGAAAAATCCCTCGATCCGTTGCGACGATAAATGTGTCGTTCGACATGCTCGCCGCCGCATCGACAATGGCCTTGGTTGAGCCCACGACATCTGCCGAGGCAATCACAGAACTCGGTGATTCCGGGTGCACTAAAACGCCGGCATTGGGATAAACCTTTCTCAAGTCCTCCAACGCCTTGGACTTAAATTCTTCGTGGACAATACAAGCACCGCTCCAGAGCAACATATCGGCCTGGGTTTGCGCTTGAATGTAACGTCCTAGATGTTTGTCAGGGGCCCACAGTATTTTTTCGCCCTTGGCCTTGAGACTGCTGACAATGTCCAAGGCACAGCTGCTGGTAACGACCCAATCGGCCAGGGCTTTGACCTGAGCGGAGGTATTGGCGTACACAACGACCGTGCGATCCGGGTGCTGAGCAGCAAATTCCGCAAAGGCATCCGGCGGACAGCCCAAGTCCAGCGAGCACTCTGCCTCTAGTGTGGGCATGAATATTCGCTTCTCCGGCGATAGAATTTTTGCTGTCTCGCCCATAAAGCGAACTCCGGCTACCACCAGCTGCTGGGCAGAATGGTCACGACCGAAACGCGCCATTTCCAGCGAATCGGAAACGCAGCCGCCGGTTTGTTCCGCTAAATCTTGGATATCGCCGTCGACATAGTAGTGGGCAACCAGTGCCATACCCTGACGCTGCAAGCTCTCGGCAATACGGGACTTAAGCATGTCGCGCTCTGCGTCCTCCAGAACCAAGCTGCCAACCAGCGGCACGTCTTCTGGCGCAAGAGAGAAATCGGGAAGAGTGTCAATTTTGCTGCTCAATTTGTGCACCGTGATAGATCTGGAAGCCGATCATAAATCCAAACCTTAGGCTGTCACAAATCAGTGATTTATGGCCTGATTCACGACATTACTCAATGCGCTGCGGATAGTCGGATGCTCAGGCCTCAGATACTCTTTTTGATCTCTCCAGATTCCCAAGGTGGCCCTGCGGGCAATGACAATGGGGAGACGTTACCCAAGGCGTTTCGCGACGCGGGCTGGCGGGTCAGCGAGGACAGACACAACTCGATCCATCGCAGGCCCAGCGGCCTGGCCAGCAACGGCCGCGCACTCGACAGCTACGACCTGATCTGGCCAGTGGGATTCGGTCCCCGCCAAGGGTTTTTTGATTGGCTGCAGCTCATGAGCGAATTGCCCGAGCGAAAGGTTATCAATGCGCCGGCTGCCTTGGCACTCAAACATGGCAAGGCGGCTTGGGGGGAGTATTCTGCCCGTCATTACATCGCCGCAGACGCTCAGACGCTGATCGACGCCATGCGTGCAGAACCAGGACAATGGGTCCTTAAGCCCTTGGCCGGTAGTTTTGGCGAGGGGGTCAAGCATCTGCAAAGCAACGAAACCGAGACCGTGACCACCGAGATGCGCAAACGCCCCGGAGACTACTTCATGCTGCAGCGCTTTCTGCCGGCGATCGCACGGGGGGAAACCCGCACGCTGGTCGTCGCAGGCCGGACTATCGGCAGCTATCTGCGTGTGCCGACCGATCAGCTGCACGCCAATCTGGCGCAACAGGGCGAGTCCCAGGTCACCGTTCTCGGCCAAGCCGAGTCGACGCTTGTAGAGCGTGTTGCCGCAGATCTGTTAACTCAACATATCGGATTCGCAGCCATCGACACCGTGGGTGATACCCTCATGGAAGTGAACATCGCCAACCCCGGCGGCCTCGGCACGCTCAACCGACTTTACGACCAAGATTTCGGCCCGGCCTTGGTGCGAGCCACCGAGGCGTTCCTATCTGAGCCTTGGGCCAGCTAAGGCGTACCGCCATCAACGCGTATAATGGTGCCCGTGGTGAAACTCCCGCCCGGACCCGCGAGATACAGGGCTGCGCCGACAATCTCATCAGGCTCTCCGCCACGTTGCAGTGCATGCCGAGACTTCGCCTGTTTCTCAAAGGCAGTCATATCCCATGCCTTGGAGATGTCCGTCAAAAAAGGACCCGCCGCGATGCCGTTCACTCGTACCTTGGGCCCGAAAGCGAAGGCAAAGGAACGGGTCAGCGCATTCAACCCGGATTTGGCTGCACCATAGGGTTCCGAATTCGGTGAGGGCTGCAGCGACGCAATACTGCTGATGTTCACAATACTGCCGCCTTCTGCCGCAGCCATGCGTTCGCCAACCGTCGCCATCAACCGAAATGGCCCTTTCAGATTCACCCCAATCACTTTGTCAAAAAGCTCTTCAGAAATGGAAGATAGCGATTCGTAGAGCGGTGACATCCCCGCGTTGTTGATCAGAATATCCACCCTGCCGAAGCGCTCATAAGCCGCTTCAACCATGGCATCGATTTCACCCCAGTGACCCACATGACAGCCATAAGCCATGGCTTGACGCCCCAGCGCTTGAATTTCCGCTGCCACTGACTCACAGGCATCTGCCTTTCGGCTGGTGATAATGACGTCCGCGCCTCGGGCCGCCAATGCCAATGCCATTTCCCGGCCAAGTCCCCGACTACCGCCGGTAACTAAGGCCACCTTGCCCGTAAAATCCAGTAAATCGTCCATTTTTCTCCCTCCAAAATTTTGCCCTACAGGGTAACCCTAGGTTAACTAAAGCGCCCCAAGCAGAGCCTCGATAATGACCCAGCACGAAAGCCGGTGGTAGTATCGAATACGTTCTAACCAGAACCAACGAGAGATACGGGGAGAAATGTGATGGGTATGTTAGACGGTAAAGTTGCACTGGTGACCGGTGCGGGTGGCGGACTGGGCCGCGCCCACGCCATGCTGTTGGCAGCTGAAGGCGCCAAGGTTGTGGTGAATGATTTAGGCGGCGCCCGAGACGGCACCGGAGCAAGCACATCCATGGCCGACGGCGTCGTAGACGAAATCGCAGCCAACGGCGGCGAAGCCATTGCCCATTACGGCAGTGTGACCAGCCGGGAAGATGCACAGGGCATGGTCGATGCGGCAGTCAGCCAGTACGGCAAGATCGACATCCTAATCGCGAATGCCGGCATTTTGCGTGACAAGTCTTTCAAGAACATGACCGATGACATGTGGGATGTGGTAATGGACGTGCATCTGCGCGGCACCTATCTCACCACCAAGGTGGCCTTCGACCAGATGCTCGAGCAAGGCACCGGTGGGCGTATCATCATGACCAGCTCCACATCCGGCCTGCTGGGCAATTTCGGCCAAACGAATTACGGCGCAGCCAAGGCAGGGATTGCAGGCTTCATGCGCTGCCTGTGGCTCGAAGGCGTGAAATACGGCATCACGGTGAACGTCCTCGCTCCTACGGCGACCTCTCGCTTGACCACAGACATCCTGCCGGAAGAAGTGCAGGAAAACTTCCCACCCGAAGCCGTATCGCCACCGGTTGTCTGGCTCTGCACAGACGAGGCGAAAGACATCAGCGGACGCCAGTGGTTGGTGGCTGGCAACACTGTTTCTCTACTCAGCTGGCAACTCACGCCCATCGCACAAGCCAGCGCCGACGCGGAACCTTGGGCGGTGGCCGACATCGGCGAAAAGATTCTCGCCAGCAAGGACCAATGGCCACCGGTGAACCCACTGCGCGGTGGCTAAGCAACCTAAGTGAACACATGTAGAGAACTGTTATGAATTTTGGATTTACCGAAGAGCAAAATCTGCTGAAAGATCAGGTTCAGCGTTTCATGAAAGAAGCCTGTCCCATGAATCGAGTACGCGAGATATCGAAAAGCGACAGCACGTTTGATCAAGCGCTGTGGCAGCAAACGGCGGAATTGGGCTGGCTTGGGCTCACCATCCCCGAAAATTTCGGCGGCTTGGGCCTTAAATGGATCGATCTGATTGTGGTTTTAGAGGCCGCTGCCGAAGGACTGTGTCCGCTCCCTATCGCTTCTCAAGCCTTGGCCAGCACCGCCATCTTGGCCTGCGCGTCAGAGGAGCAAAAAGCGAGCTGGCTGCCCGCCATGGCGTCTGGAGAAGCCGTCGTCACCTTGGGCTTGTACGACGAAGCCAATTGGATTGATCCCGCCGCTGTCACCGCCAGCGCCAAACCCAAGGACGTCGGTTTTGTGCTGCAAGGCAAAAAACCCTTTGTGAACGACGCACTGGCTGCCGACTACCTACTGCTTGCCGTACAAGGTCCCAACGGTCTGGCATTGGCTGCTGTGGGCAAGGATCAGGTTACCGTCACCGCACAACCCACCATAGACAACACCAAGCCCATGGCCAGCGTTGACATTGACGGCGTTGAGATCAGCGCCAGCGACTTACTGCCCATGAGCGAGGAACAGCTGGCCTTTTTGACCGACTGCGGCGGCGTCGCCACCACGGCAGAAATGGTTGGCGCCGGCACCGCAATTCTCGCCATGACCAACGGCTACGCCAAGGAACGCATTCAGTTCGGCAAACCCATTGGTCAGTATCAGGGTGTGAAGCATCGCTTGGCGGACATGTTTGTTGATTTGGAGAGCTATCGCTCGCTGTGCTACTTCGCAGCTTGGGCAGTAGATGACAGTCCCCAAGAATTGGCCAAGGCCGTTTCCATGGCCAAGGGCTATGCCTCGGATGCCTTCGCCCAGATCGGTATCGACGGCGTCGGTCTGCACGGGGCAATCGGCTTCACCGCCGACTACGACGCCCAGCTCTACCTCAAACGATCCAAGTGGGCGCGGCCAATGTATGGCGACTCGGATTACCACATGGACAGAATAGCAACTCTAGGAGGTCTGTAATGGACTTTGACTACACACCCGACGAGCAGTCGTTTCGACAGGAAGTGCGCAGCTTCATCGCTGAACATCTGCCGCCCAAAGAAAAGCGCGAGAAAAACTTCCTCGGCACTTGGCTGGAAAAAGTACGAGCCAAGGGCTGGGTCGGTTTCGCCTGGCCCAAAGAGTTTGGCGGCAGCGACGGTGGATTGATCGAACAAGCGATCCTCAAGGAGGAAATGTCCCTCGCCAAGGCACCACCGCTGGGCACATCAATGATGGGCTTGGCCTGGGTCGGTCCCGGCATCATGGAATACGGCACGGAAGAGCAGAAGAAAAAATTCATCCCCGATATTTTGGACAGCAAGGTCACTTGGTGTACCGGTTACTCCGAACCAAACCACGGTTCCGACTTGGCCGCCATCCAATGCAAGGCTGAGCTTCAGGGTGATCATTATCTGGTGAACGGCCAGAAAATTTGGACCACCGGCGCGCCCTGGTCCCAGTGGATCATTCTGCTCACCCGAACCGATTTCAATGTGACGTCCAAGCATGACGGCATCACCTGCTTTTTGGTGCCCATGGATGCGCCGGGTGTTGAAGTTCGCCCCATTCAGAACATGGCAGGCGACAAACACTTCGCGGAAATTTTCTTCACCGACGTACAGGTGCCCGTAGAAAATCGGCTGGGCGCAGAAGGCGAAGGCTGGAAAGTCACTGTGTCAGCACTGGCTAACGAGCGTTCGAGCATTGGCGAAGTCACCCAGCTGCAAGCCAAACTGGATGACCTGAAGACCCTGGTCAAAAACAGCAAGCGCCAAGGCAAGCCCGCAAGCGAAGACCCCAAGGTCCGACGTACCGTCGCGAAATTTGAGATCAAAATTTCCGCCATGAAATACAATGGCCTGCGCTATCTCACTAAGCAGATCAAGGGTGAGCCTCTGACATCAGAAACATCGGTGAACAAACTGCATCGCGCCAGTCTGGAAATCGAAATGGACGATTTCGCCATTGAGCTATCCGGCCAAGCCGGACTGCAGCTGCGGGGTGGAGAAGAGGCTGTGGATAACGGCAGTTGGTCCAAGGGCGCCTTGAACTGGCCCAACGTGGTAATCGGTGGCGGCACGCCGAACATTCAGCGCAACATCATCGCCGAGCGGATTTTGGGGCAACCCAAGGACTGATCCGCAAACCGTTAAGCGGCCAGATGCCCGGCCTACCGGGCATCTGCGCTACTGACCCGACCCGGCCCTAAGCGCCCCACCTAACGAACGCTGACCATGCTCCCCGCAAAAATCGGCGCCATCCCACACCTGTTCACCGGCGACATAGACACCGCCGACCACGCCGTCTGATCGATTCACCAACTGGTGGCAGTCAAACACATCACGATACTGATATTGCACACTGGCTTCGCCATCGTAGGCGGCCAACTGTTCAGGGTTCAGCAGCAGCATATCCGCACGGCTGCCCACGTTGAGACTGCCGACATCCGGCAGCCCGAAGAATGCCGCCGGTTCGCTGGTCAGTCGCGACAACATGTGACTGAAACACGCTTCGGATTCGTCCAGACCAATTTTCAGCGCCCGCAGATTGCCATCGAAGAACGCCATGTTGGTGACATGAGCACCACTGTCGTTAAAGCCTGGAATCAGTTTCGGGTGCAACAACAGGCGTTTGATGACATCTGGATCTTTGTTCGCCGCCACATAGCACCAGTGCAGGTCGGTATCAAAGTGCCGCAGTAGCCCGAGGAAAAACTCGCCGTCGTCGCGTATATCCGTGCCCAAGGCGGCAAAAGCCGCCGCTTCAGCGGCATCGTCGATGCTCTCGCTGTTGATACACCATGCGTGGTAACGGTGATAGATCCACGCCATGGTCTGGCCGGGCCAGGGGGCGATACTCGACCGATAAATCTGCATGTCGTTGAGGTCTCGGGTCAGAAACTCTTTTTCAAGGCGCAGCTTGCGCCGCAGATGACCCATGTTAAAACCACTCTTTCCTCGCGACCACATGGCCCGAAACGCCTCAACAAATTCCGGGTCCGACAAGATCTCCCGGCGACGTTCCACGTCGTCCAACTCGGTCTCGATCAGCCGGCGCAGTAACGGGTCAGCCTCAGCCAAGGGACTCACTGCTCCCTCGGAATACACTCGAAACGGGGCGCTCAAGCATTGCAGCCGGAAATCACCCTGCAGCGCCTTGCTGTTCAGCAAGTTAGCAAACAGCAAACCGCGAGCCAGATTGCTTCTGTTGTTCACACTGTCGATGGCGGCCAAGGCCGTCACTTTCAATGGCTTGCCGTAAAGCCGCCCGCTGCTGAGCATAAACAGCCGTGCCGTCAAACCACCGTCATCGGTTGCCGGAGTCATCTGCCAGACCCGATCGTGTTTGCGCACCACGTCGGTGAGTTTTTTGTACTCGCCAAATTCCGCGTATTGAGTTGGGATGCGCTTACTCAGGTTCGGCTCGTTGGCTAAAAAGTGCAGTGGCAGCCCGTCGGTGGACAGCCCCAAGTACCCTTCTTGCATAGCCTCATCGAGAATACCGGCCATACGATCCAGTTCTGCGGATGTCGGCTGTCGAGACACACTGTCTTGCAAGCCCATCACTTCGATCCGCAGCATGGAGTGGGGTAGGAATGGGGCCATGTTGGCGGACAGCGGCAGTTCGTCCAGATGACGGAGGTAGTCAGCGGGCTTGGACCATGTGGCCTTATCAGCCGCCTTGGACAACACGGTCTTGGGAATATTCTCTACCCGGGCAAAACAGTCAACGATGGGGTCTTGGGCTGGATCCAAGGTGGATTGACGCTGATTGCCAAAGGCCAAACCAATACTGCAATTACCGACGACCACACTGGTGGTGCCGTGCCGCAGCACCTCGGGCAAGCCGGGATCAAGTTCAGCCTCTAAATCTTCGTGGGTGTGGATGTCCAGCAAACCCGGAGTAAGCCATTGCCCGTCCGCATCGTGGACGGCTTTGCTCTCACCGGTTGGCAATCGACCACCCAAGGCCGCGATCTTGCCGTTTTTGATCGCCACATCGCCTACTCGACCCGCACCGCCATGACCATCGAATACCTTGGCGTTTTGGATTATCAGATCCCATTGCATAGTGATTACCTGTCCTGTTCACCCAGCCCCTATCAGGAGGCTGCTTTTAAAGAAGTTGGGGCATCTGCTGTCATCCCTCGTACTGCCGGAGACAGAAGGTACGACAAAACAACCAGCGCGCCAAAGGCGATACCGCTAACCGTAAGCGCCGTACCAACACCGTAGGCTTCAGCAACCCAGCTTATGGGAAAAACACCTATCGGCATCAGCCCGTGAAACATCATGTCGATACTCATAATACGCCCGCGCATGTGTGCGTCCACCGTATGCTGCAGCAGTCCACGGTTTAGTGACATATTCCATGCGCTTATGAGTCCGATCAGCGCAATCGCCAGTAGGGCCCATGCGACGCTGGAACCGATACCGAACGCGGCGGTTGCACCAGCCCACCCCAGACTACTGATCACCAACCACAGGCCCTTTCGTTTCATGTCTCCCATGGTCGCCATTATCATCGACCCCACGATGGCACCTCCTCCCATGGCAGACACCAAAACCCCCAGACTGTCCGCATGACCCCCTAAGACGTCTTGATTAAAGGCAGGCAGGAGCGTGTTCAGGGGCATTCCAAACAGAAACGGAATAATCGACATCAGCAGCAAGGCAAAAATACGCGGATGAGTGAATACGTAGGCCAAACCCTCGCGCATTTCGTTATAGGTACCGCTGCGTTGGATCTGCGACGACTTGCCCGGCGAATCGACCAACAACATGGTCAGAGCAGAAAAGAGGTACAAGGCGGCAATGACCACATAAACCACCCCCACACCAAATGCGGACTGTTTGTCACCACCCGCCAGCCACGCAATCAATAATCCGGCCAGCGCAGGACCAACAATCCGAGACAGGTTCCAGCCAGTGGTATTGAGTGCCATCGCCGTAAAGATCAGCGGCTGAGGAATGATCTCTGGCACGAATGCCTGACGCGCT
Organism: Gammaproteobacteria bacterium; assembly: GCA_042091155.1. Classification (GTDB taxonomy): domain Bacteria; phylum Pseudomonadota; class Gammaproteobacteria; order Pseudomonadales; family Azotimanducaceae; genus UBA4421. The sequence continues at coordinate 2,010 of JBELHZ010000044.1, read as the reverse complement.
GGCATCGATAACGCCAGAATCGTGCCATTGAAAAAACCGAACCAAATGAAGTCCCAGAACACGACGGTGCCGGAAAAAATGATCCACGCCATGCTCAAGGTGGCCAAGGCATTCAAACTTTGCGCAAATACGATGAGTCGCCGCTTAGGCAGACGATCTGCCAGCACCCCACCGTAGAGCGAGAACAGGACCGATGGCAGCATGAACGACAAGGTCACCCAAGCCAGATCCATGGCCGACGAGGTCAGGTCATAAACAAACCAGCCACGCGCAATGATCTGCATGTTCATCGCAAAAGACGAGCCAAGGCTGCCCACCCACAACCAGCGGAAATTCGGCACGGCCAACACGGAATAGATGTCGCGACTCGCCATCTGCGCTGAACGCCCCTCGCCAAAAAGAATCACTATACCTCATCAGCGTAGGCTGGCCGGCTTGCCATTTGCCATCCAACCATCTGGTTCATGAGAAAAATGCAACAGCTTCAAGGACAGAGCGGCGACAGGCCACTATAGTGTCAACGTCGACCCAACGAAGAAAACCTGTCATGCCTATTGCCTCAGAGTCTCGCGACCCCAAACCTTGGCTGATTGCCCTTGTTCTCTGCGTGATTGGGGCCTCCTCGCACTTACTGCCCCATCCAGCCGGCATGTCTACCGTTGGTGCCATCGGCATGTTGGCTGCCGCTTACCTGCCCAGACATCTGTTGCCACTTCCAGTACTGGTGAGCATCGCGACAGTGGATACCATTAACGGCACCTATCACATCACCGCCATGGCATTGGTTTATGCCGCGCACTTGCTCAGCGCCGCCGGGGTGGCGCCGATTTTGCGCCGGGTTCGCGTCCTGCACGTGGGTGGTGCCGCAATCATCAGCGCAGTGATCTTCTACTTAGTCAGCAACTTAACGCCGCTGGCCATGGGTTTTTATCCCAACACCGTTGCGGGCTGGCTCGCCTGCTACGTGGCCGGCATTCCTTTTTTACTTCGCGGTATCGCCGCAAATCTGATCTTTGGTGCCGTTGCCTTTGGCAGCATTCGCAGCTTATGGTTCATTTATCAACGTTGGGTGCCCTTACCCAACGACTAGGAGGGGAACTCAAGCATGACGGATATGAACTACGACGGAATCGGTATCACCATTGAAAACTACGTTGCCGTAGTGGAGATACAGCGCGGGCCCAACAACTTTTTCGACACGCAGATGATCAAGGATCTGGCCGACGCGTTTGGCAAAATGGAAGCCAGCAAAGAGGTTCGTGCCGTGGTTTTATGCAGCGAAGGCAAGCACTTTTGCGCCGGCAACAATTTCGGCAGCGCCTCTGGCAACGAAGAACGTGCCGACCGCAAAGTCGAGGCGGGCAATCCACTCTACGCCGCTGCCGTGCGCTTGTTTGATACCAACATCCCAGTTGTCGCTGCCGTGCAAGGCGCGGCCGTTGGCGGAGGCTTTGGATTGGCCGTCATGCCTGACTTTCGTGTGGTTTGCCCGGAAGCGCGCTTTACCGCGAATTTCGTGAAGCTCGGCTTCCATCCGGGCTTCGGTCTGACCCACACGCTGGCGCGTCTGATTGGTCAACAAAAGGCGCATATGCTGTTTTTGACCGGTCGCCGCATTACCGGCGAGGAAGCCTATGACATGGGTCTGGCCGATGTGCTAACGGACAAAGAAAATCTGCGCAGCGAGGCCATCAAACTCGCTCGAGAGATCGCAGAGAACGCACCGCTGGCGGTTGCCTCAGTGCGGGCGACCATGCGGGCGGGACTTGCCGATGCGGTCAAGGCGCAAACCGATCACGAATTTGTGGAGCAGCACAGACTGCAGCAAACCGCCGATCACCGGGAAGGCGTCAAGGCGGTAGCGGAACGACGTCCGGGCAACTTTACAGCGGAGTAGTCGCTGCCTCGCCATTGCTCTTTTCAGCGCGCCGGGCATCCAGCTCGGTGCGTATCACCTGATAAGCCTTTTCATCCAGCGTGAAGCGGCTGAACAAAATCGCACCGATGGTG
>JBELHZ010000105.1:0-3957 GCA_042091155.1 Gammaproteobacteria bacterium | reverse complement strand
CAGTCGCTCCCGTAACTCGGGCCGCTCATACAAGGCACGCAAGACGTTGCGCCCGATACGTCCAAATCCGTTTATTGCCACATTGATCATAAAGCCTCCTATGCACCGTTTATACGTAACAAAACCACATTTAATGCGTTTTGATATCGTATTTATTAATTATATGCGTTTTATTACATTATTTTGGCTAAATTACGAGCCAAAGGTGCCGATCAGCGTCATTTAAGGCACACTTTGTAATATTATTACGGCAAGGCGAGCCAGCATGACGAGCGGAACCAATTTACTCGCGGTGATTGAGCGTCAGCGATCTGAACTGAATAAATCAGAAAGCAAGGTGGCGGCCGCCATTTTGCGCAACCCCGAAGAGACCACCCGCTCCAGCATTGCCAGCCTGGCGACCCAAGCCGGAGTCAGCGAACCCAGCGTCAATCGGTTCTGCAAAAAATTCGGAGCCAGCGGCTTCCCCGACTTCAAACTGCAGTTGGCACGCTCCTTGGCCTCAGGCGTACGCTACGTGAGCCGAGCCGTGGAGTTCTCCGACGACATCAACACCTTTCCGCGCAAACTGTTCGACAACGCCATCAACGCGCTCATGACAGCCCGTGAAGACCTGCCGCTGGCCGCCATCGAACGCGCCGTAGACCACATTGCACAGGCTAGGCGGGTTTTCTTTTTCGGACTCGGCACATCGGCAGCGGTTGCGCGGGATGCAGAACACAAGTTCTTCCGTTTCAACGTGCCGGTCAGCACCCACGAAGACGCGATGATGCTGCGCATGCTCTCGGCATCTGGCGGTGTCGGCGACGTATTCTTTTTCATCTCACATACCGGGCGGACTCGCGTGTTGGTGGAAGCCGCCGAAATTGCCAAAAACACCGAGGCCACCGTGGTCGCACTGACCCACGAAGGATCACCCCTCGCCGCCCAAAGTCATTGCTGCATCAATGTCGACGTTGAGGAAGACACCGACCAATACCTACCCATGACCTCTCGGCTGGTGCAGTTGGTGATCCTCGACGTGCTCGCTGCTGGCGTCACTCTGCGGCGCGGGGAAAGCTTCACCCCCTATCTGGCACGCATTAAAGACAGCCTCAAAGACACCCGATTCCCACCAAGCTAATTAACGAGCCCATCATGACTGCCCCTAAGACTGCCAATACGACCACCCCGTTTGCGCCCTTGGATACGTCCACGCTAAAACAAAATGTTCGCCTGTTAGGGGACGCCCTCGGTCAGGTGATCCAACGCTCCGCCGGCGACGGTGTGTTTCAAAACATAGAGTCCATCAGACAAACATCCAAATCCGCCACCGATGCCGCGATGACCGAAGCGCTGTTTGAAGAAATGCGCGGATTGGATGCCAAACAGCTCCATCTGATCGCCAGAGGTTTTGCGCAGTTCCTAAATCTGGCCAATATCGCAGACCAGCAGTTTACAACCTCTGTGGCCATGAGCGAACGAGGCGACGCAAAACACGTCGTCTCGCGCACCATTGAAGAACTCAAAACTCAGGTGCCCACGGCAGCGATAGAACAGGCCCTTGCAGACCTGCACATGGACCTTGTACTGACCGCCCATCCAACCGAAATCACCCGGCGGACACTGATTCACAAGCACGGCGAAATTCATAGCTGCCTAGCAGCGCTGGATCAAGCAGGTAGTGACCACTCACTTATTCGCGAGCGACTAACAGATCTGATCGCACAGATTTGGCATACCGAAGAATTTTTAGAACAGCGCCCAACACCGCTAGATGAGGCCCGCTGGAGCTTCGCAGTGATCGAGAACTCGCTGTGGGATGCGGTACCGCAGTTTTTGCGGGACTTAGATCAAGTCGCCAACAGCCACGGTTTGGCGATTGTGCAGACCGGGCGAACACCCATCCGACTATCGAGCTGGATTGGCGGCGATCGGGATGGCAACCCCAACGTCACCGCCGCCATCACCGAAGAAGCCATGCTGCTCAGTCGCTGGCAGGCCGCTGATCTGATCGAACGAGACCTCGCCATCGTCTACGAAGAGCTGTCGGTTACGCTGGCCACCGAAGAGGTGCGGGGGCTGACTGAGGGTGCTCGCGAACCCTATCGTGCGCTGCTGCGTCCAGTCCGAGACGCGGTGCGATCACAGCGAGAGTTGCTTGGTCTGTATCTGCGAGACGCATCACCCACACTGCCACGGCCCCTCACCACTGCCGACATCCGCGGCCCGCTGGTTCAATGCCAGCAGTCACTGAAGGCTGTGGGGCTTACCACCATCGCCGACGGCAAGTTACTCGACCTCATCCGCAAATTGGACACTTTTGGCGCACATCTGGTGACCCTAGACGTCCGCCAGGAAAGCACCCGACACAGCGACCTGATGGGCGAAATTACCCTCGCGCTGGGACTGGGCGACTATCGGGATTGGAAAGAAGCGGACAAACAGACGTTTCTCGAAAAAGAAATCAATGACCTGCGCCCGCTGATCCCGATTCATTTTCAGTGCTCGGCACCCTGTCAGGAAGTACTCGACACCTTCAGCGTCGTGGCCAAGGCACCCAGAGAAGCACTGGGCTGTTACGTCATTTCCATGGCCTCGGAACCCTCAGACATTCTCGCAGTGCAACTGTTGCTCAAGGCCACCGGCGGCCCGATCGACCTGCCCGTGTCCCCCCTGTTTGAGACGCTGGACGATCTGGACGGCGCACCCAAAACCATCAGCGCCTTGCTGACGAATGCCGACTACCTTGCCCGCATCAATCGATCACTCACCGTCATGATTGGTTACTCGGACAGTGCCAAGGACGCCGGCATGCTCACTGCTGGATGGGCCCAATACAGAGCGCAAGAGCAGCTGCTATCGATCTGTGAGCAGCACGACATCAAGCTTCAGCTCTTCCACGGCCGGGGTGGCACCGTTGGTCGGGGCGGCGCGCCCGCCCACCAAGCCCTGCTGTCCCAGCCACCGGGATCACTGCAACAAGGTTTACGGGTCACAGAACAAGGAGAAATGATTCGGGTCAAACTGGGCCTACAGCCCTTGGCCGTTAACACCCTAGGTCAGTACACCAGCGCCATTTTGCGAGCGAACCTAACGCCCCCACCTGTGCCTACGCCCGAGTGGCGGAGCCTGATGGACACCCTAGCCACCAACGCCTGCGACAACTACCGGCGCTGGGTACGCGGCAACCCGGACTTTGTAACCTACTTCCGCCAAGCAACCCCAGAACCCGAGCTGGCCAGCTTACCGTTGGGATCACGCCCTGCCCGGCGTCGACAGCAAGGCGGCATCGAAACCCTACGAGCCATTCCATGGATCTTTGCTTGGAGCCAGAATCGCCTGATGCTTCCCGCCTGGCTGGGGGCAGGAACCGCATTGTCGGAAACCGCGGCGACCTCTAAGGGTCTCGACCAGCTACGCGACATGCAGCAAAACTGGCCGTTTTTCGCCTCCCGACTGTCCATGCTGGATATGGTCTACGCCAAATCCAGCACCGTCATCAACCAGCTGTACGACACCACACTAGTGGACGAAGACCTGCAGCTATTGGGCAAGGACCTGCGCGAACACTTGACTCAGGACATCGCCACCCTGCACCGCATTCTCAACGTAGACACACTGCTCGCCGACGACCCCTGGGGATTGGAGTCCATAGGTCTGCGCAACGTCTACACCGCGCCACTCAATTTGCTGCAAATCGAGCTGCTGCGGCGCATCAGAGCCGAAGAAGACGAAAGCGTGAAACGCGCCCTGATGGTATCCATCGCCGGTGTGGCAGCCGGGATGCGTAATACCGGCTGAACTCTAAGATCGCTGGCCCTCATTCATTGAAATGGAACCGGAATTTGGCGAAGCCTTGTTTCCGTGTATGCACACGTAACGGTTTTTCGTCGCAACGAGCTGGATTCAAACGACAAGGAAAATTGGAGCGGGAAACACGGAGGAGCATCGCTCCGACGGTGTCGTTGCCTTGGC
>JBELHZ010000043.1:0-22364 GCA_042091155.1 Gammaproteobacteria bacterium | reverse complement strand
GGCCTGATTGTCGATCTCAGCTACAAGAACCCTCACCTGTCACCCTTCGACGAGATGCAGCGCTGGAAGCACCATCCGCTGATTGCCGACGTGCTGGAAGGTGGAGAGCGCGTTTCCTATGGCGCCCGAGCCATTTCCAAGGGCGGTCTGCAGGCACTACCCAAACTCACCGTACCCGGCGCACTGATTGCTGGCGACGATGCTGGCTTTTTGAACGTGCTGAAAATCAAGGGCAGCCATACGGCGATGAAGTCCGGCATGTTGGCGGCGGAAGCGGCGTTCGATGAGTTGGGCCAAGGCCATGCGCAGACCGAGGCCACCTCGTTCCAGACACGGTTCGAAAACTCGTGGTTGTACGACGAGCTGCATCGCTCTCGCAATGTCGGTCCAGCCCTGCACAAACTCGGTGTATTGGGTGGATCAGGCTACGCCTTTACCGATCAGTTTTTCGCCGGCAATCAGCCTTGGACGCTGACAGACCCCACCCCGGATCACGCCACGCTGAAGCCGGCGGCGGCCAGCAAGCCGATCGTCTATCCGAAACCCGACGGTGTGCTGTCGTTTGACAAGCTGTCATCGGTGTTTTTGTCCAACACCAATCACGAAGAGGACCAGCCGTGTCATCTGACACTGAAAGATGCTGATGTGCCGATACGCGACAACCTGCCCATGTACGCAGAGCCGGCCCAGCGCTACTGCCCGGCAGGCGTGTATGAAATCGTAGAAGAAACCGACGGACCGCGTTTTCAGATCAACGCACAAAACTGTGTGCACTGTAAAACCTGTGACATTAAGGATCCGTCGCAAAACATCACCTGGGTTGTTCCAGAAGGCGCTGGTGGACCCAACTACCCGAATATGTAGGGCCAGAGCTCGAAGCGCCAGTCCACTGGCGCTTTTTCGCCTGAGGTTTACCTAGCGCACCCACCGCCTCAAGAACCTTAGGCGACCACCGATCCCAGATTGAACCCACTGCCATCGCTGTAAACGAACAGGTCGTCGCCCTGCTGTTCGCCTTCTTCCACCAAACGATAAAAAACACTGCGCTGAATTCTGGCTTCCAGCCCATCTCTGATATGCAAAAACGGTCGTTCGCCGCGCATGACAATCGGGTGATCCTGATCGGCGACCACGTAGTCACCCACATTGGTACTGAAGAGCAATTGTTTCTCTGTCCCCTGCCCTCTAACGTCCAGATCGATGGCGATAAAGGGCGCCTCTTCCACCACGATTTTCATCTTTTCCGCTGGCGTCAACAGATAGTAGCCATCGTCCTCGCGACGTAAAATCGTTGCAAACAGATCCACTAGGGGTTGGCGCTGTATTCGTATGCCCTCATGATACCAAGCGCCCTCCCGGTCGATACGAATATCAATCACCCCAGCATGCTCTGGCTGCCACAGGTGCAGAGGCGGCAGACGCTTGCTGCGTTGCAGGTTGGTCAGGGTTTCAAACAAATCGTCGATATCAGACATGTCGTACCTTGGCGGCTGGCTGGACTCGGGGCTGAACATTAAACGCTAAGGACGCAAAGAAATGGACGAGGTTTACGACTTTTCTTCACCCGACGGTCTCGTTGCTGGCGCTTCACAGGCGGCGCATTAACCGCCGATAAATTTCATCACGGTGACTTCGCCCTGAAAATTCTCGCTCTGCTTGTCGGCTAGCGCCCCCAGCAAAACCTGATGCAACGCCTGCTGAGCGTCATCGTCCGGCAGCGTCAGCAAGTGCCGAATATCCGATGAACGTGCACTGGATAAGCACCCGTACAGGGCCCCGTTGGACGACAGCCGAAGCCGCGTGCAGTTTCGACAAAAGGGCTCGCTCTCGTTGGCAATGATACCAAAGGTGCCCTTTTCAGGAATCTCGTAGCGTACTGCCGTTGAATCAAAGGGTGCGTCGGTTCGACTGAACGTGTGATGGGACGCGATGAGATCAAGAATTTTTTGCATGGAGAAAAATTCTTGGTCATAGGTCGGGCTGGCCTGCAGATGGCCCATGTTCATCAGTTCAATAAAGCGTAGCTCGATACCCCGCTCCAGTGCGTAGTCGAGCATCGGCAAAATCTGGTCTTCATTCACATGATTCATGGGCACCATGTTGATCTTTACTTTCAGGCCACCCGCCTGCATCAGTTCAATGCCGTGCAGCACCGTATTCAAATCCCCTGAGCGGGCGATGTCGCGAAAGTGCTCTCGGTTCAAGGTGTCCAGACTGACGTTAATCCGCTTCATGCCCGAGTCAATAATCGCTTGAGCGTAGCGCGGCAGCAGTTGCCCGTTGGTGGTGAGGGAGACGTCGGTGAGGCCAAGACCCATAATGCCTTTGAGCGTCTCGGGAAACTTCGGTGACAGCAAGGGTTCGCCGCCGGTAATACGCACTTTGTCGATACCGGCTGTTGCGATGAGTAACCGGGTTGCACGAACGATCTCTTCGCCACTGAGCTCGTAGGCGGCAGCCTGCAGACGCTTGCCATTGGGCACACAATAGGTGCAGGCATAGTTACAGGCAGCCGTAAGACTCAGGCGCAAATTGCGGAACCGACGACCCAGTCGATCAACGATTAAATGCTGCTTATCGTTGTGTATTTCTTGCATAAAATTCCTGCAATTTACTGCGCAAACCCTTCTCGGCGCTCACAGCTGTGCGAGCAATTGATCCACAAAGCCCTCAGCCCAAAACACGCGATTGGATCCTTTGACCAAAACACGGTCACCGGGCTCAAGTCTGGCGACCAGTTGCGCCGCTGTATCAGACGATACACCGCCGTATGTCGCCAACACTCGACCCCTACGCTGATGATTTGACCCCTGCGCCTCCATCTCTGACCAAGCCTGTTGCATGGCTTGACCGACCAAAACCATACCATGTAACGCAGGATCATCGGCGACGGATTCCAGCAGTTCGCGGTGGGCTGTCGCGCTCTCATCGCCCAACTCTCGCATATCGCCCAAGCAGGCGTAACGTTTGCCGTTCGCAGGCTCTGCGAGAAAGGCCGATAGCGCGGCCGACATACTGTTGGGATTGGCGTTGTAACTGTCATCGACTACCTCTACGCCGCCTTTGAAGCGCACATCACCACGCCCTGACGGAACGATGGCATCATCCAAGCTCAACGCTGGGCTAATATCCAAATCCAGCAGTTTCGCGGCCAACACGCAGGCACTGAGGGTGAGGGCGCGATGAGCCCCCCCTCCCGGGACACGTGCGGTTAACGGCTCACCAAATAATGACAGTGTCATGGTGTCACCGTGAATCGACGTGATCCGAGCGTCGCTGTCATGGCCATGACCAAAACGGTAACCGGATAGGCCGAGTTCATCATGAACCACCCGCAAGCCCGAGTTGGGCAGCGTGCAAAAAATTGCGGCTTTCTCCTCGATCAAGGCATCCCGAGAAGTGAAATTTTCAATATGCGCATTGTGAACGTTGAGCAGAATTGCCAAGTCTGGTTGCACCATTTCGGTGAGCGGCTGAATCTCACCCGGGTAACTGGTGCCAATTTCGAATACCCAAGCTGGCGCCTGCTGCCATGCATTGGCTAACGAAAGCGGTACGCCAATGTGGTTGTTGAAGCTGCCCGGCGGTGCGTAGGCATCCAACGCCGCCGCTAAAAACGTTTTGGCGGTGGTTTTACCGCTGCTGCCCGTCACCGCAATGACCGGGCCCGGCAAGCGGGCTCTGGCAGCCGCACCGAGCTGCCACAGGCCGGTATAGGTGTCTGCTGTCTCAAATTGGGGAATCGGCAGGTCCTGAGGCCTAGAGACCAAGGCAGCAAGGGCGCCACGAGCCAGTGCGTCGGCAATGTAGTCGTGGCCGTCTGCGGCACTACGAACACTGGGATGAAAACGCTCACCAGGATCTCCCGCCAGGGCAACGAAGAGATCACCGGGCTCTACCAGACGGCTGTCCACCGTCACACCGGTGATCTGTTGACCGGACGTCGTTCCGCCGGCAAACAGTGCCGCGAGTTCCGACATTGTCCAAGACGCGGACTGTTGAGTAACCTGATGTTCCATGGCGTCATAGTAGCCCGATTCACGACTCAGGGTTAAGCACGTCACCAAACCGGCGATTGCCGGAATCATTCATAGGCTTGTTGCCGCCGTGACGGTAAGCTTTTCTCGACTTGTCTTTTTTCTCGACCCGTCCTTGGAGACCCAAAATGTCAGATACCGTGCCCAAAGAAGGTTTTTTTTCGCGCTGGGGCCGCCGCATCACCAGCCTGCGGAATTTTGTCGTCAACGCCGCCTTCTTACTGTTTTTTCTGGTGGTCCTCAGCGCCTTACTGAGCACTCCGGATCAACCTGAAATTGCCGCCGATAGCGCCTTGTTCATCAATCCAACCGGTACCCTCGTCGAGCAAATCACCCCACCCAGCGATTGGCGGGACCTGATTTTCCAGCCTGCGGATCAGGGTCTGATCGAAGTCGGCGATGTGCTCAAAAGCATTGATCTGGCCGCACAGGACGACCGGATCACGACCTTGGTTCTGAAGCTGGATCAGTTGTCTGGCCTCACGTCGAGCCGCGCCATCCGCATTGGTGAACGAATCGCCGCCTTCCGTGACACTGGCAAAAGCGTCATCGCCTACACCCAATACAGCGGCCAATTCCAATATTTGACCGCAAGCTACGCCGATCAGGTGTTCTTGCACCCCATGGGCAGCATCGTGCTATCTGGCCTAGGCGGCGACCGGCTCTACTTCGCCGACATGCTGGATAAGCTCAAGGTCAAAATGCACATCTTTCGCGTGGGCGAATACAAATCCGCCACAGAACCCTTCTCGCGTAATGCCATGTCAGACGCTGCTCGCCAAGACAGCCAGCGGCTGGTTGACGGTATTTGGCAAACAGTTACCAATGCCATTGCCAGCAATCGAGGCCTGAGCACCGATGCTGTTTCGACCTTTGCCAACAACTTCGACGTCTTATTGCAAGACGCTCAAGGCGACGGCGCGAAGGCTACCCTGGACAGCAACCTGGTGGATGGATTGGCAACGTCTGAAGAATTCCGTCAACGGATCGGCGCTCAGGTGGGCTGGCAGGATGACAGCCTTAATGGCATCGATTTTCAGTGGTATTTGGCGATGAATCCCGGCGCGATACCACCGTCGGAGGAGGCGGTTGGCGTCATCACGGTGCAAGGCGCCATTATGGAGTCCGGTCTGGCGAGCAGTGAGGTGGCCAGCGCCGAAGCGTTGGTGGAACAGATCCGCATGGCCAAAAACGACGAGCGTATCAAGGCCCTCGTATTACGGGTTGATTCTCCCGGTGGCAGCGCCTTTGCCTCGGAATTGATTCGTGAAGAACTGCTGGCCCTGCAAGCAACCGGCAAGCCCGTTGTGGCGTCATTTGCCACAGTGGCAGCCTCAGGCGGCTACTGGATATCCGCCAGCGCGGACGCAATTTTCGCCGAACCCACCACCATCACGGGTTCCATTGGCATTTTCGGCATTCTGCCCAACGTCTCTGAGAGTTTGGGTGCCCTAGGTATTCACGCCGATGGTGTCTCAAGCGCACCGCTCGCCCGCGGCCTCAGCGTGGTTGGCGACCTGAGCGATCAGGCCAAAAATATCCTTCAGCTTTCCATTGAACACGGTTACGCCGAATTCATTGATTTGGTCGTGAACGGACGCGGCATGACCCAAACGGACGTGGAGGCAATTGCTCAAGGTCGAGTTTGGAGCGGCCTTACCGCAAAAAATATCGGCTTAGTCGATGAACTGGGCGGCTTACAACAAGCCGCAGACCACGCTGCGGCACTTGCGGGTCTGGCGAACTGGACCATCGAGGACGTTCGAATGCCCTTAGACCCTCAGAGCCTGATCATGATGGAGCTGATGCAGGCCACAGGAGCGACGCCTGTCGACAACCGCTTCGACCAATGGACCCAACAACTGCCTTGGCTGGGGCCCTTACGGAGCAGTATTGATCAACTCTCGGCGTTTAATGACCCCAGACACGTCTATGCCATGTGCCTGAGCTGCGCGACACGCTAGCTGGACTCGACGGAGCGGGCTTTTTGCCAATAGTCCTGAGTCATCTGCTTGACCTCTTTGCGCATTAAAAACATGCCAATCAGGTTAGGCAGTGTCATCAGCGCAACGGTGACGGCGGAGATCAACCAAATCAGCGACGTATCGACAATGGTCGCCAGAAAAAAACCCAGCACGTACAGGCACCGGTAAGGCAGCACCCACGCGGTGCCCACCAAGTAGGTGATCGCGCGGTCGCCGTAATAAGACCAGGCAATCGCCGTGGAAAACGCAAACAGCGTCAGCCCCACAGCCACCAACAGACCGCCATAACTGCCGAGAAAACTCTGCTCAAAGGCCTTGCTTGTCAGCGGCACCGAGTGCAGCAGGGATTCCCCGCTGAGGCTCAGCGAACGGTCCATCAACTCACCCTCTTCAACCACCATCAGCCCGTCGAACGGTTCACCCTGAGCAGAGACGCGCACGTTCTCAGCCACGGAACGGTTGTGGATGATCGTGACATTGGTCAGGTCAGGCACACCGGCCTCAACCGTCAGCGTACCGCTGAAGGCCCTTACCGGGTCGTTTGCCGGTGGCATCAGATCCAAATGCGCCGACAGTTGACTGACGTGAACAGGATTCTTGTCACTGTACGCACCGGCAACAATCTCAGTATCGGTTTGACTAAAGGCCGTAGCGTATTTTTCCTGCCAGACACCAGAGGACAAAATCACCAATCCCGTCAACGTGCAGATGATCAGAGTGTCGATAAAGGGCTCGAGAATGGCCACCATGCCTTCCGCAACCGGCTCCTTGGTTTTCGCCGCTGCGTGCGCAATGGGCGCTGAACCCTGACCCGCCTCGTTTGAATACAGGCCGCGATTGACGCCGCGATTAAAGGCGTAGGCAAAAGACGCACCCAAAAAACCGCCCGCCGCTGCCGACCCCGTAAAGGCGTACTCAAAGACCGAAGAAAATGCCGGTATGACTTGATCCAGATTGGAGAAAATCACCGCAAAGGCACCCAAGGCGTACAGCACTCCCATGGTGGGCACCAAGGCAGCGGCCACGGCTGCGATACGACGCACGCCGCCGACAATAACAAAGCCCATCAGACCGGCAAAAACCAACCCAGACAGATACATGGGCACACCAAAAGATGTCTCAATACCCGAGGCCATGTTGTTGGCTTGTGGCATGTTGCCGGAACCAAAAGAGCTGATCACCGTGGCGACGGCAAAAAAGACCGCCAGCCACTTCATACCCAGCCCGTATTCCATGTAGTACATAGGACCACCGGCCATAAAGCCTTGGTCGTCCTGCTTGCGGTACTTGTGGCTGATCGAGACTTCGACAAATTTCGTCGTCATGCCCAAGAACGCGGTTGCCCACATCCAGAACAAGGCCGCCGGACCGCCCAAAAATATCGCAAACGCCACACCGCCAATGTTGCCGGTGCCTACCGTGCCGGACAGCGCGGTGGATAAGGCCTGAAAATGGGAGGTGTCGCCGGGATCATCCGAGGTTGAATGCTTGCCGATGAGCACAGACCACGCGTGTCCAAAGAAACGAATTTGAGGGAAACCCAGATAAATCGTAAACAACAGCCCCATACCCAGCAGCGCAATCGGAAAATAGGCAGCACTTCCCAGCAGGCTATCCAGCAGTGAGAAGAAGTCGGTAATCAGCGCCATAGGATCTCCCGGGCTTTCGTGTGGCGGCTAGGCTGCCGCCGACGTGAGTTTGGCTAACGACACAACCATACCGTGTACCGTAGGCCGTGTTTGTTCTATTTTTCGAACAGTGCTTGATGCATAACGTTAAAGAGTCGATTTTGTTCCATCACACCGCGCACAGCCGACGCGTTCACACCGACGGCAAAGGCTGCCACATCCTCTCCGGCGTGAGTCTCGGCCTGCAGTGGCACCGTGCCCAGCTGCTGATAATTCTGATCTTGGGTATCCACATCACTGAGGTCTGGTCGCTGTTTGCGATAACCCGGGCCATTGGCGTAACTCAGGGTGGTGTATGGCTTGCCCGTCGCATCCAAAATTGGCTTACCCGGTTCCATCTCCACGGTGCCTAAAATCGGATTGCCACGGCGCGGATAGCCGCTGATGGTCATGGTGTGGCTGTGGTCGGCGGTGACGATGATCAGAGTGTCGGACAGGTTCACGTTGTTTACCGCCCATTGAACCGCATCAGACAGGGCTACGGTGTCTCCCAGAGCTCGATAGGCATTGGAAAAGTGGTGGGCATGATCGATACGCCCGGCTTCGACCAGCAAAAAATAGCCTTCTTCATTAGCCGATAACTGCTTAACCGCCAACGCGGTCATGTCGCGCAGCGACGGCTCTTTTCCTGGGTCTCTGGCCCGATCGGCCTCATACTGCATATGCGAGGGTTCAAACAAACCCATCAATTGACCCGCCAAAGGCTCGGGTGAAGCGAGCCACTGGGCCAACGTATCGCCGTTCCATGCGTAGCGTCGGCTGCTGTCAGCAGCCAGCCATTCATCAATCAGATTGCGTCCGTCATCCCGCGCACCCTGCTTTTCCGGATACTCCGGATCTGCAAGTTCCGTGGGCATGAATTCCCGACGACCACCGCCCAAAATGACGTCTATGCCATCGCCAAACGGCATGGCCACCAGCTGGCTGGCGATGTCCTGACAACCCAACGCCTGCGCCTCATCCGGGGTCGTTGCGCTGCTTTCCCAATTGCGATTGGGCGTATGCGCATAAGCCCCCGCAGGGGTTGCGTGCGTGATACGTGCCGTGGACACCACACCCGTCGCCATACCGGCCTGTTCTGCCATTTCTGCCAGCGTGGGCAAGGTGTTTTGCAGCGCGGCTGCGCAATCATCCCGCGCCACGGTGCCGTTGATACCCAACACGCCAATCCGGGTTTTTTCGCCGGTTGTGAGAGCCGTAATGGTACCGGCGCTGTCCGGTACCTGAGCGTCGGTATTGTACGTCTTGATCAGGGCCAGATGAGGAAACTCGTCGAAGGCGAGACTGTACTCTTCGCCAGTCGCCCCGGCAGCTTGCCCGGCATAAATACGTGCCGCCGTGACGGTACTGATGCCCATGCCGTCGCCAAGAAAAAAGATCACGTTTTTCGCGTAACTCTGGCCGCTGGCCAGGACTAGAGCCAACACGAGCCCAAGTCGGGCAGCACCTTGCCAGCGGACATGAGTCGTATCCTTCGAATGATTCATCGATTGATTCATCGTTTTATTCCTTCAATTACTGCGATGTGCCTGGATTAGGCCGCTCTACTGACGCTGCGCAGCGTCACGAACTCTTCCGCCGCGGTGGGGTGAATACCCACGGTGGCATCGAACTGGGCCTTGGTTGCGCCTGCGACCATGGCGACCGCCAATCCCTGAACAATTTCACCGGAATCCGGGCCAACCATATGAATGCCCAGCACCCGATCGGTACTGCGACACACAATCATCTTGAGCAGCGTACGCTCGTCGCGACCCGATATCGTATGTTTCATGGGTTTGAATTGAGATTCATAAATATCCAGATCCCCGGCATGGTCCACCAGCGCTTCCGCCTCGGTCAGACCGACGGTGCCGATATTGGGCTGACAAAAAACCGCCGTCGCGATGTTCTGGTAATCCATCCGGCGCTTTGGCTGGTCGGTAAACAGGTTGCTGGACAGGCACATGGCCTCTTCAATGGCGACCGGTGTGAGTTGGATACGGTCGGTGACATCACCGATCGCATAAATGTTCTCCACATTGGTCTGATAATCGTCGTTGACCAGTACTTGTCCGTTGCCCCCTAACACCACACCAGCAGCTTCCAGCCCGATGCCTTGGGTTTTCGGACTACGACCGGTAGCACACAGCACCGTATCCGCTGTCAGGGTATTGCCGTTGGTTAGATCCAAGCGCAAGGAGCCATCGTCTTCTTTGTGAATATGCGTCGCCTCGGTTTCAAACAGCAGTTCCACGCCCTTCTTCTCAATCTCTTCTTTAACGAAGGCCCGAATCGAGTCATCAAAGCCTCGCAAGAACATTTCGCCGCGATACAGCAACGTGGTTTTTGCACCAAGGCCGGCAAAAATACCGGCAAATTCCACGGCGATGTAACCACCACCGATGACGGTAACGTGGTTCGGAAAATCCGGTAAGTAGAAGGCTTCGTTGGAACTGATGGCGTGCTCGATGCCAGGAATATCAGGCATAACCGGCCAACCACCCGTCGCCACCAAAATGTAGCGGGCGGTTACGGTTTCCTCACCAACCTGCACGGTATGGGCATCAAGCAAGCGCGCATGCGCTTCGTATAAGGTGACACCTGCGTTATCAAGTAGATTATTATAAATACTATTTAATCTATTGATTTCTTTAGTTTTATTATCTCTAAGCGTTGGCCAGTGAAAGGCGCTTTCCGGCACATCCCAGCCGTAGTTTTTGGCGTCTTGAAACTCTTCGTGAAAGTGCGAGCCGTAAACAAATAGCTTCTTCGGCACACAGCCGACGTTGACACAGGTACCACCGAGAAACATCGATTCCGCAACCGCTACTTTAGCCCCGTAACTGGCCGACATGCGGCTGGCGCGGACGCCGCCAGAGCCGGCACCCAAAACAAATAAATCGTAATCAAAATCCATGCTTTTATTCCTGCAGAGTCTTTGCGCGCGCTAACGCACAGCCCAAACCTTGTAACACAGCGAACACCCAAAATGGTGACAAGCCACGCATTTCTCGGACGGTATGCCTGTGGGAGTCTGAACAAGCCTCATCAAAATAACCAGTACCCGACGACTTAAACCGAGCCCGCCAGCACTTTGATGGACAGCTTCATCGCAGTTGAGGTATAACTACTGTATAAACATACAGTCACATACCGCCGTCGAGTTCGGCAGCCAATTTTTAAGCGTTTGCACCCATCATGTCAGCAGAAAAAACACCCGATATCGACGCCCTCGCCCACCCAATGCTCTGGCGTGGCAAAGACTTATTGTCGAGCACCGGCCTTAATCCCTCACAGCATGCTGTCTTAACCAGTGGTTACGCCGAATTGGACCGCCACCTGCTTGGCGGGGGCTGGCCCCAACAAGGATTGGTTGATCTGCTGTTACCACAGGCCGGTATTGGCGAACTGCGCCTGATACTGCCGGTTTTGCAGCAACTGACTCAAAACGCCTATGTGGTTTGGATTAACCCGCCCTTCATTCCCTATGCGACGGCCCTTGGTGCCTGCGGCGTAAATACCCACAACATTCTGGTGGTGCGCACACAGTCCCACGAAGACACGATGTGGAGTACGGAGCGATGCTGTTTATCCAGTGGTTGTGCCGGCGTACTGGCCTGGCCAGAAGAGCGCAAACTCAACATCAAAGAAACCCGACGAGTACAGTTGGCCGCCCGTAGCGGGCGTACGCTGGCCCTGTTTTTTCGCCCGATCAGTGCTACCGCACGATCGAGTCTGGCGGAACTGCGTCTGGCCTTACGGCCGGCACACAGCGTCGACCGGCTGTCGCTGGACATCCTCAAGCGTAAGGGCGGCTGGCCGGTTCACGATATCGAGCTGTGTCTAGCCGAAGCCCCTCAAACACCTTACGACGTCATGCAGCCTCTGCATCAACAATTGGCTCTCTGGCAAAAACAGGGTGCACATGCAGCACAAAGAGAAAAAACGACCGTTCAAAAAGGAGCGCAAGAAACGACTGTTTACTCGGATTTTACCTACGACATGCCAACCTCAGAGCCCGATATGGCTGCAAACAACTCACTGCATTAGCCCTTCCCCCTCATGTTCCCACCCACTCAACACACCTTTCCAAGGCACTCACCAGACAGTCCAGAACATAAATGGCTGGCGCTGCATTTCCCAACACTGGCCTTGGACATTTTTCAGTCCCAAGGCGTACCCAATGAGCAGGTTCAGGTCGTCATCCAAGAGCAGCGGGTTTGTCATATGAACGAGGCGGCAGCCGCCGCAGGCATCTTGCCCGGCTGTACCCTGGCAACCGCCTACAGCATCAGCTCTGAACTGACCTATTTCGAGCGCAACCCGGACCAAGAACAAGAGCATTTGGCGGATTTGGCCCAAGCCCTATACCGCTACAGCAGTGTGGTCAGTCTGGAAGCGCCGGATTGTATCGTGCTGGAAATCCGAGGCAGCCTGATGCTGTTGGGTAACGCCGGCGTCATCGCTCAAGATGCTCTCGCTCTCTGCGCAGACATGAATCACCAGGCCATTGCCCGATCGGCTCAAACACCACAAGCCGCCATTGCGCTGGCCAGAGCACAAACCAGCCGCCTCTTCGATGTGCCACTGCATGTGTTGGCGCTTTTGAATCAAGGTTTCAGCCAGCGCAATCTGGAGCGCCTGAGTAACATGGGCATTTACACGCTGGGTCAACTGGTACAGCTCCCCCGAGCCGGTCTGGGCAAACGGTTTGGCCAGCAACTGACCCAGTACCTGGGCCGTCTGCAGGGCGAGCTGCCGGATCCCAGACAGAGCATACGTCCGCAAACGCGTTTTTTTCGGCAGCAGCACTTACTCAAACCCATCAGCAATAAGGAGGTGCTGCTGCGCGGCCCCATGCCCTATCTGGCCAAGCAGCTCGAGTATTGGCTGATCGCCCACCAACACGGCTGCATCACCCTGTGCTGGCAGTTTGCACCCTTCAAGGGCGAACCAACCACACTGCAAATTCGCTTCGGCAGTGGCAAGCAACGGCATCAAGACATCCTGAAGTTAAGCGCGCTCAAACTGGAACAAGTCGACCTACCTACCGAGGTACTTACCATCGGTCTGGACATGACGCTAAGTCGATCTTGGGTGAGCAACAGTCAAGATTTGTTCGGCAGCACGGCCAGCGCCACGATGGCCGTGAGCGAGCTGGTGGATGAGCTCAGTGCGCGGCTGGGCACTGGGGCCTGCTATAGCATACGCCCCAGAGCACAACACAGCCCAGAACAGGCCTGGCGAGGCCCAAGAGGCATTCCACGCGAAAACACATCCGCTATCATCAGTGACCCTGCAGCCACCAGCAGCCGCAGTGCCGGATTGTTACCGGGCAAACGCCCGCTCTGGCTTTTTCATCAGCCCCAACCCGTCCCGGGCAACCATCTGACCCTGCTGCAAGGCCCCGAACGCCTGAGCGAGAGCAACCTTACGGTGCGCAGCAGTACGCTGACCGCAGCACCGTATCGGGACTACTACGTTGCCCGGCATCGCCAAGGCGCACTGTGCTGGGTCTTCAAACCACCCGAAACGACACCGACGCAAACAGAGCGAGACGGCGACTGGTATCTACACGGCTATTTTGCGTGATATGAAGCGACGCGATACTTCTGACAGCCTGAGCACCAAGTCCTCTGTCTCCACCGAGATACGGGATCAGGTGCCCCTGTATCTTGGTCAGACCGGCAATCACTTTGCTCATCGACGGTATGCAGAACTGCACTGCATCAGCAATTACAGTTTTTTACGCGGGGCCTCCCATCCGGAAGAGCTCGTCCAACAGGCCTATGAACTGGGCTATGACGCCATCGCCATTACCGATGAATGCACGTATTCCGGCTTGGTCAAGGCCCATAAGACGGCCAAAGCCTGCGGCATCAAGCTGATCTGTGGGGCAGAGTTTGTGGTAACCGATGCCACCGACCCGGAAGCCGGCCCCGCGTGTCGTTTAATCCTGCTGGCCTCCAACCGTCAAGCCTACGGTCAGATCTCCAGTCTCATCAGCAAACTGCGTAAACGGTCTGAAAAAGGCACCTATCAGCTGTCGCTAGACGATCTGCGGGTAGGCCTGAGCGACTGCCTCGGTATCTGGGTCTGTGAAGGTCAGAACGTGGAACAGCTTGCCGCTCTGGGTGCCCAGCTGAAAAACCTCATCAATCGCCTTTGGATCGGCCTCGGGCTCTTTCATGACGGTCAGGATCTCAGCAAAACCGCCAAGACCCTCACCCTATCGACCACGCTGGATTTACCGGTTGTGGCTGTCAACGATGTTCATACCCACTGCCCAGAGCGTCAGGGGTTGCAAAACATTGTGACCGCCATACGCCTGAAGACCGACCTACACAATTTGGGCTACCAAGGATTTTGTAACGCCGAACGCACCTTACGGCCAATAACGAGTCTGCAACAACTGTATCCAGACGAAATGCTGGCACAAACCGTCGCTATCGCAGACCTGTGTCAGTTCAACATGGACGAACTGCGTTACGAATACCCGGAAGACTTGGTTCCGCCGCATCTGACGCCGGGGGCTTACCTGCGCCAGCTGACCTATGACGGAGCCAGTCAGCGCTGGCCTCAAGGCATACCCGAGGACACCGTGACGCTGATCGAAAAAGAACTCGATCTGATTGCCCAGCTTCGCTACGAACACTATTTCCTGACCGTACAAGACATCGTGCAGTTTGCCCGCAGCCAGCACATTTTATGTCAGGGTCGGGGGTCTGCGGCCAATTCAGCCGTATGCTACTGCCTGTTCATTACCGAAGTGGATCCTGCACGGATGCATTTGCTGTTCGAGCGCTTTGTTTCCATGGAACGCAAAGAACCCCCGGACATTGATGTGGATTTTGAACACGAACGCCGGGAAGAAGTCATTCAGTACATCTACAAACGGTATGGTCGTGATCGCGCCGCCTTGGCAGCCACGCTGATTACGTATCGGCCGCGCAGTGCCATTCGCGACGTCGGCAAGGCCGTTGGACTGGACCAGGGCGTATTGGATCTCCTCTCCAAATCACTGGCTTGGTGGGATAAGCAAGACGTCTTGGATGAACGTCTGCGCTCCATTGGCCTCGACCCCCAAAGCGCACAAATTCAGCAGTTCCTGCTCTATTTTAACGCCATATTGGGTTTCCCTCGCCACCTGTCCCAACACGTTGGCGGCTTCGTGATTTCCGCCGGACCACTGGCCCAACTGGTGCCCATAGAAAACGCCAGCATGCCGGATCGCACGGTGATTCAATGGGACAAAGAAGACTTGGAAACCTTGGGTCTACTGAAAATTGATGTGCTGGCGCTAGGCATGCTGACCGCCATCCGCAAGGCCTTGCAGTTGGTTCATGCCACGAACCCCGAGGCTCCCCCACTCACCATCCAAGACATTCCTGCCGAAGACCCAGCAACCTACGCCATGCTCCAACGCGGTGACAGCGTGGGGGTATTTCAGGTGGAATCCCGGGCACAGATGGCCATGTTGCCGCGCTTAAAGCCCCATAACTTCTACGATCTGGTGATCGAAGTCGCCATCGTTCGTCCGGGGCCGATTCAAGGCGACATGGTGCATCCGTACTTGCGCCGTCGTCAGGGCTTGGAAGCCGTCAGTTATGCCAGCTCTGGCGTACGGCGCGTACTGGAACGCACCTTGGGCATCCCGATTTTTCAGGAACAGGTGATCGAGCTGGCCATGGTGGCCGCCGGCTTCAGTGCCGGTGAGGCCGACCAGCTCAGGCGCGCCATGGCCGCTTGGAAGAAACGTGGCGGTCTCGATCACTTTGAAGCAAAGCTGGTTAACGGCATGCTCGAACGCGGCCACAGTGAAGAGTTCGCCCAGCGTATTTTCAATCAAATGAAGGGCTTTGGAGAGTACGGCTTCCCTGAATCTCATGCCGCCAGTTTTGCCCTGCTGGTCTATATTTCTGCCTGGCTGAAACGCCACCAGCCGGCAGCCTTTTATTGCGGTCTACTCAATTCCCTGCCCATGGGTTTCTACTCGCCGTCCCAGTTGGTGCAGGATGCCCAGCGCCACGGCATCGAGATTCGCGCCTTGGACGCCTGTATCAGTCAATGGGATCACACCTTGGAAATGCCCAGCCAACCCGGTGCCGAGCCGGCGCTGCGCCTTGGCCTGCGGATGATCAAGGGCCTGAGAGTGGATGTCGGCGAACGCATCATGGCGGCACAGCGTCAGGCTGAAGCGCACAGCCGGGGAATAATCCGCAGCGCCAAGGAACTGGCACGCAGCGCTGACCTAGACGATCAGCAGCTTGGTTTTCTGGCGCGCTCAGGGGCCCTGCATCAACTGGCCGGGCATCGGCATCAAGCCCACTGGGATGTCACCGGCATCGCCACACCACTGCCTCTGGAGGCGACACCTGACGCTGCCAGTACCGCAGAGCCAAACCTGCCCGGGTCAGACAAGGCCACCCTGTATGCACCATCGGTGACCGAGGACCTTTTCAACGACTACCGCTACACCGGACTGACACTGGGTCCGCACCCCATGACACTGCTGCGCGAACACCCGGAACTCAAAGGTTTTCGGCGAGCAACGGATTTAGAGCAATGTCGCACGGGCCAAATGATCCGTATCGCCGGGGTGGTCACCGGCCGGCAAAGACCGGGCACGGCCAGTGGCGTGGTCTTTCTCACGCTGGAAGACGAAACCGGCAACACCAACATGGTGATTTGGGCGACGGTGATGGAGCGTTTTCGGGCGGTACTGTTGCAGGGCCAGCTACTGAAGTTCAAAGGCGTAGTCGAACGCGAAGGACGTGTCATTCACGTCGTGGCCGGTCATGTGGAAGACGCCGGCCATTTACTCGAAGACTCGGTCACGGCCGAACACACCTTCAAGTCTCGCGACTTTCACTGAGGCGACCGCCAGTATCAGGCGACACTGCCATCCACGGCCCAGCGTGCTCTGTACAGCGCTGGTGAAAAAATCCGACCGGGCGGCTTACTCGCCGCCGCCGGCGCCCTCGCTGCCAGGCCTTATGTCGCTTTTCGCGGCCATTTGCTCTTTAGGTACGTGACCGTCATAGCGCAGGGTCGTAAAACCGAAAAACATTTCGTGCATGGTCTGCAGGCCAAAGAACACGGGTCTGGTTGGATCCGGGTTGCCGGGATTGCGATCGGAATTGTCCATGGCCCCTTCCGCCACCAGCTTGGTGCCGCTGGGCATGAACAACGGCTCTTGCAGCTGATACTTGAACTGCCAGTTGAAGTCGTACTTGGGCACCGACAACAGCAGTTCCGATGTACCGTCCGGGTATTCGGCGGTATAGCTCATGTATTTTCCGCGAAAATGCATATGCGGCATCATTTCGTACAAATAGGCATCTTTTTCAATCAGCTGTTCGCCCCGCAACTTATGCTCCTTGGCACCCGGCGGAATAATGAAACGACGTTGACCGGCGACTCCGCCCGACATCACATAGGCCGGCGGCTCATCATGCAAAAACAGCCCGACTTCCGTGGCGTCGACGGTTTCACGCCCCGACGTGGTGTAGTGCATCTGCAGCAACAGATTCGAACCGGCTGGAATCAGACGACCGCTGTTGTCTTCAAACGTGTCGGGCTGACGGCCCGGAGCGAATCCCCCAAGGTTCTGGCCTTGCTCTTCCGCCTCTTCAACATCGCTCTTATCTGCCGGGCTCGACAGATAGGTAATGACGTGGTGCAGCACTTGACGATCGCCAGGAACAAATTCGATGCCACGAATCCAAACGTCACGGTCTAAATTCAATTCCACAGGCACATAGCGGTAATCGATAACACCCGTCGCTGGAATCGTTTGAGGCGGCACAGACAGTACGATGTCCGGTTCGCCCAAGGAGTATTTCGCGTCGCTAAAGGTCAGCGCCGCCAACGGGTCCGCCGCACCGTCCTTGGGTGCACCCTGATCAATCCACTGAATCAGCTTTTGCTGCTCTGCCACACTGAGACCTGCAACCTCTTTCAAGGCTTTGCCCACGTGATTATCGATCTGACCCGGGGGCATGCGGCGCGTCATCACAACCTCACGCATCATGGGAGACCAGCCCTTCACCATGGCGTGACTGGACATGGACCACGGCGCAATGGCGCCATCGCGGTGACAGGACACACAGTTCTGCTCCAAAATCGGCACGATGTCATCGGTATAGGAAATCGCATCGTGGGCGGTGTATTCAATGTCGGATCCCAAGCTCACTGTTGCCGAAGCAGCGGTCTGAGCGGGCAGCGCCGACAACGCGGCATCAAGTCCGTCCACCGAGCCGCGATAAACCAGCTCTGAGTTGGCGGGATTGATCACCAACACCTCACCCAACTTCTCTGCGCCCAAGCTTTTCGCCGTCATCTGGCTTTCGTCCATCAGCACGGGCATCTCTGCTCCCGCTGTCTGCAGGCGCTCGATCACATCCGCACGTCTGTCCCCGATCACGGGGTTCAATACCCAAAACTGAGCGTTACCGGCGTAGTCAGCGGCAACATTGGACAAAGCTCGGACGGTGCCGTCTTGGGCCAATGATGTGCCACCATTAACCAAAATAACCACCGCGTCATGATCACCGTAATAACTGAGTTGATGGAATGTGCCGGTGTGATCCAACAGGGCAAAGTCACCGACCCGATCGGCGGCAGAGGCCGAGAAAGGCAGGCTTAAGGACAACACAGCGGCGAGAAACAGAGTGAAACGCTTCATCAGAACTTCCTGTTTAATGTTCTTGTTTAACTACCCAAACCAATAGATATAACCATTAGCCTAGATTTATAGCACAATTGCTGTTTTGGCTCGAAGCAAACTGGTACCGTTTTATGACACCAAGCATTGGCTCACTGGTAGTTCGCTACCGCTTCGCCCTCACCGTACTGTCCTTAATCATGGCTGGCGCCATGGCTTGGGGCATGCAATTTTCGACCTTTGACGGAACCACCGACTCCATTCTCAGCAAGGGCGATCCGTACAAAGCCGAGGTTGATCAGGCGCGCGTCGACTTCCCGCCCAGCACATCGATGCTGGTGGCCTTCGAAGTGCCCGGAGACATTTTTACGTTCACGACCCTCGGTGCCATCGATGAGCTGACACGACGCTACATCGAAGTGGACTCAGCGCTGGCGGTGAGTTCTATCCTCAACTATCGCCTCAACGAGTCCGACAAGCAGACCTATGGGCGCACCTATCTGATTCCCGAGCTGGACACGATATCCGAAGCGGATCTGGTGCAGATTAAGGAAATCGCGCTGGCTGATGAGGACCTGGTGAAAAGTTTGCTGTCGCCCCAAGGCGATTTCACCATCGCGTCCATCAAGTTCAAAGTCAGCGAAGACACCGCAGAGAAACGCCTGGCCGTGGCGGAATCTGCCGTAACCCTGCGCGATTCCCTGCGCGAAAAATTCCCAGGGATCGGTATCTACATTATCGGCGGGCCAATGTTCGAGCGTGACAGCCATCTGGCGTCGGTGAAGGACAACCAAATTCTGTTTCCCTTGGTGATGCTCGTTGGTTTGGTACTGCTGTGGTTCTGCCTGCGCTCGCTGATGTCGGCCTTTAGCCTGTTCGTTCTCACAGCGGTCACCTTGGCCGTTACCTTAGGTTCCCACGCCTTACTGGGGATTCCGCTCAATCAAATCTCGCGACTCGGACCCTTGGTGGTCGCCGTCATTGCCATGGCCGATGGCATCCACATCGTCTCCGTCTACGCCCAGGGCTTGCTGCGCGGTCTGGACAAAGAAACTGCGATGGTGGAAAGCCTAAACATCAACTTCACGCCCATCGCCTTGGCCACTATCACCACAACCATGGGCTTTTTAAGCCTCAACTTCAGTTCCGCGCCAACGATTTATGGCTTCGGCAACATCATCGCCATTGGTGTCTGCTGGGCCTTCGTGTTCACCATCATGCTACTGCCGACCATGATTCTGCTCATGCCGGTGAATCGGGTACCCAAACCGCTGGGCGTTGGTGCCTTCATCAGTGCGATGACGCGGCTGGTGGAAAACCGGGAACGTACTCTGTTTTGGGGCAGTCTCGGGCTCATTCTGTTTACCCTGTGCTTGCTGCCACTGAACAAGCTGGACTCGGACCGTTTCGCCTTTATCGACAAGGACTCCGACGCGCGCATCGTGCTCACCGCTCTGCGCGAGAAAATCGGTAACGATCAGTCCTTGGTCTATGTCATTCGCAGCAGCGGCTACTACGGCATCACCGACCCGGCGTTTTTACAGGAGGTCAATCGCTTTACCGAGTGGCTTGAAGCACAAGAAGAAACCAGCTTTGTAGCCAGCTACACCGACTATTTGAAGGTGCGCAACAAAGCCGACCACGATGACGACGAAGCCTACAATGTCGTGCCCGACGATCAGCTCACGGTCATCGACTATCTCGTCGGCTATCAGCTGGTGCAAGAGATCGAACCCAGCCTACAGCCGATTTTCAACGCGGATTACTCGGCGGTTCGCCTCGCCGTGGCCACATCCAATTTGAGCAACCGAGAGGTCTTAGACTTCGCAGACAAAATCGATTCGTGGTCAAGAGACAATGTGTCGCCGGACTTTGCCATCACCCGTGGCGACAACACGATTTTATATGCCCGCATCAATCAGACCATCAGTTCGGAACTGCTCAAGGGCTTTTCACTGAGCTTTTTGCTGATCACGCTGACCATGATCATCGGCTTACGCAGCCTGAAGTACGGGCTGTTGAGTATTTTTCCGAACATCTTCCCCGCCACCATCGTGTTTGGTTTTTGGGGTTTGTTCCAAGGCCTGCTCAGCCCCTACACGCTAATGTTGTTCTCCATCAGTATCGGTTTGGTGGTGGACGATTCTGTGCACATCTTGAGCAAGTACATCAGCGCCAAACGAGAAGGCGCAACGCCCATCGAAGCCACGCGCTATTCCATTGATAAGGCCGGCTCGGCCATTACCATCACCACACTCAGTCTCGCGGTGGGTACGTTCATGCTGGTCTTTTCCAGCACAAGCATTTTTCAAAACGTGGCGCTGCTCATCACGCCGATCATTGTGACCGCCCTCTTTTTGGACCTGTTATTCCTGCCGCCGTTGCTGATGCGTTTTGACGCTTGGATTGATCGAATGCGTGGGACCAAGGACAGTGGCATTGAACAGCCTTCGCAGGCATCCTCTGGGTTGGAAACCGCAAAAATATAAGGAGAACAACCTCGTGAAACCCGTTTGTTTGGTTATTGGAGCCGGTGCCGGTATCGGCGGTAATGTTGCCCGAAAATTCGCTCAGGAAGGCTATCACTCAGTTCTGTGTCGCCGCAGCGACGAGGTCGGCCTGAACAAAATGGTCGCTGAGATACAGGAAGAAGGCGGCAGCGCTTCCGGCTTTTTGCTCAACGCCATCGACGACAACAGCATCGAAGACCGGGTTGCTGCGGTGGAAGCCGATATCGGCCCCATAGACACCGTCGTATTCAATTTGGGCGCCCAAATTGGCGACCGAGCGCTGGCAGCGACCACCTACAAAGCCTTTGAAATGGGCTGGCGTTTGGCAACATTCGGACTCTTTCGTACCGCCCATGCTGTCACGCCGCACATGGAAGCACGCGGCAAAGGGAACATCGTCGTGACATCAGCCACCGCAGCCGTGCGCGGCAACGCGGGTCAGCACAGTCACGCCGCCGCCATGGGCGGCCGTCGTATGTTGTGCCAAACCTTGAACGCGCAGTTTTCCGCGAGCGGCATCCATGTGGCACATATCATCGTTGATGGTGCCGTCGACGCCCCGGACACCCTGGGCAAAATGCTGGGACCCGAACGCTTTCAAGAGCTGCGGGAAACAAAGGGTATGGAACACGATGGACTGATGCTGCCTACCAAAATCGCGGAGACCTACTATCACGTCGCCCAACAGCACCGCTCGGTCTGGACACACGAGATGGACCTGCGCGCCTACTCCGATCGCCCTTGGTGGAACCACTGATCGGACGCTACGACTCGGGCGCTCAGGCGCAAAGCCAGATCGAACCGTTAACCCAAGCACTACTCGCTCGGGTTAATGGCCTCACGAGCGTCTGCTAGCGCGGATCCAAACGCATCAGATACCGAGGCGGAAAGCCCGTCAGAATCCGAAAAGTCAAAGGCAACGCATGCCGCGCATTTACCTCGTCGTGGTCCGCGCCTTCCAACAACACCGCGCGATACGGCAGCGTTGCACCGTCGAAGGTGATATCCACCGCATCGTTCTCCACTGCGTCGTTGAACCAAGCCCGGGGCCAGTGGTTTGCCGCCACATAGAGCGTGCCGTTACTTTCAAGCCGAGCGACAACCCGATCGGCCCCCTGGCCTTCATCATCAAAGGTTGTGATCACCATCGTCTGCGCGTCGGCAGGCTGAAAGTAGCCCAACAGTGACTCAAAGGTCGCAACAATACCGACGTATACCAGTACAACGATCATTAAAATTTTTGCCAAGCGCATATTCCCTCTCCTGTTCAACATTCCTACCCCGCCTTGTTCCTCAAAGTATGCGACATCACCGACACGGTGCAACCGATGCGATGGTACTTTGCCGGCAGAAAATGCCAATCAATCGAACATTACCTTGTGATTGGATACGGACTTCGTCAAAATCCCCACGTCGGAGAGATGGCAGAGCGGTTGAATGCACTGGTCTTGAAAACCAGCAAGGTGTAACAGCCTTCCAGGGTTCGAATCCCTGTC
>JBELHZ010000104.1:0-4148 GCA_042091155.1 Gammaproteobacteria bacterium | reverse complement strand
TCAGGCATTGTCGAGGTGGGTTCCAAGGTTCAGTCCTTTGCGCACCTGATCTTCAATGTGCGCACAGGCAAATGTTGCGTGAATGCTCAAGCCGTCGCTCTGCGCATGGATCTTGCGGCGCGTAAGGCCATTTCCTTGGATGACGCCGCGCTTGCCAAGCTGCACGCTCAAAAAATTACCCTACCGAATCGATAATTTCAGTGACGGATATTTGTATGACCATTTACGATCAAGACTTGGACGCCAATCCGGCCAATTTTGTGCCTTTGTCGCCAATATCCATGCTGCGCCGAGCGGCCATGGTGTATGGCGACAAACCCGCCGTCCGCTACGGCGACAGGACCCTGACCTGGGGCGAGGCTTTCTACCGCAGCGTGAATGTCGCCGCCGCCTTGCAGGCCCGGGGCATTAAACGCGGCGACACCGTGGCCATCATCAGCGCCAACATTCCCGAGATGTTCGAGGCGCATTACGCAGTGCCCATGGCGGGTGCCGTGCTGAACGCCATTAACATTCGGCTGGATGCGGCCACCATTGCGTTCATTCTCGAGCACGGCGAAGCCAGTATGGTCATCGTGGACAAGGAATTTGGGCCAGTGATGGAGCAAGCGCTTGCGCAAATGTCCGTTAAGCCCCAGATCGTGCATATTGATGATTCGACCTACAAAGACGGCAAACTGTTGGGTAGCGACAGCTACGAGGACTTGGTCAACCAGTGTCCGGTAGCTCTCGATCCGCTGCAGGCGCTGGATGCGAGTGCCTTTCTGCCCGGTGACGAATGGGATGCCATTGCGCTCAATTATACCTCTGGCACCACGGGAAACCCGAAGGGTGTGGTCTATCACCATCGAGGCGCGTACCTCAATGCGGTATCCAACGCGCTGACATGGGATATGGGAGAGCATACAGTCTATTTGTGGACATTGCCTATGTTCCATTGCAATGGCTGGTGTTTTCCGTGGACGCTTGCGGTCAACGCCGGCACCTCAATATGTCTGCGCCAGGTGCGTGAAGACGCGGTTTACGAAGCTATCGGTCACTTTGGGGTAACCCATTTCTGCGGCGCGCCTGTCGTGCTGAACACCTTGCTGAATGCGCCTGACGAGCTGAAGCGTCTGGTGAAAAAGCCCATTAAGACCATGACCGCGGGTGCCGCGCCGCCAGCGGCCATTATTCAGGGTATGCAGGAGCAGGGCATTGACGTTACCCACGTTTATGGCCTGACCGAGACCTATGGGCCGGTGACCCTATGCGCTTGGCGCGATGACCTGTGGGGCGATTTGGATTCAGCAACTCAATCGAGCCTGAAGTCACGGCAAGGGGTGGGAGGCCAAATGCTGGAAGGGCTGATGGTCGCTGACCCTGAAACGCTGCAGCCGGTGCCCCAAGACGGTATCAGCATCGGTGAAGTCATGATGCGCGGCAACAATGTCATGAAGGGTTACTTGAAAAACCCCAAGGCGACACAAGAATCCTTTGCCGGTGGCTGGTTCCACTCAGGTGACCTAGCGGTTTGGACAACAGACGGCTACATACAGATTAAGGATCGCTCAAAGGACATCATTATTTCTGGTGGTGAAAACATCTCTAGTATCGAGATCGAGGACTTACTGTTCCGGCATCCGGCTATCATGGAGGCTGCGGTGGTTGCCAAGACCGATGAGAAATGGGGCGAAACCCCCTGCGCCTTTGTTGCGCTAAAACCCGGCGAGCACCTGACCGAAGAGGCGGTACTGGACTTTTGCCGGGATAATTTGGCGCGCTTCAAGGTACCCAAAAACGTAGTTTTCACCGAACTGCCGAAAACCTCCACCGGTAAGGTTCAGAAATTCGCGCTTCGAGAAACGGCAGAGACTATTTGATGACAAAACAAGCCACACTCGGTCTGGCGCTGATCTGCCTAGTCATTGCTGCGCTTACCTTGCCCATTGTGGAGTGGCTGACGGCCTTTTTTGCTTGGGTGCAGGCCAATCCAACCATTGCTTGGGCGGTGTTTGTCGTCTTTTACGTCTGTGCGGTGGTGTTGATGTTGCCCGGTAGTCTCCTGACCTTGGGCGCGGGCTATTTGTTTGGTCTGGGTTACGGATTCGTGATTGTGTCCTTTGCCAGTACGGTGGGAGCCACCTGTGCCTTTCTGCTTGGCCGCTTTTTTGCCCGAGACTGGGTGGCCGGCAAGCTGAACACCATGCCCAAATTTTCTGCTCTGGATCAGGCCGTGGGTGAGCGGGGCGGCTTGGTCGTGCTGCTGACCAGACTCTCACCGGCGTTTCCGTTCAGCTTATTGAACTATGCCCTGGGCCTGACCCAGGTTCCCCTGAAAACCTACGTCCTGGTTTCCTGGCTGGGCATGATCCCTGGCACCCTGCTTTATGTCTATCTGGGCTCCATCGCACAAAACCTGACGGCCTTGCTGAGTGGAGATCTGGCGGAGTCGCCGGTGGGCAATACGCTACTCTACCTGGGACTGGCCGCCACGCTAGCACTGACCATTTTGATTACGCGATTCGCCTCGGGTGCGCTTGATAAACAGCTGCAGGCCTCGGACGACACAGACAACGGAAGCCTCTCATGACAGCTGCAACCTATCCCGGCGCGGATTTCGATCAGATCTCGTGGGGGCTGCTCAGCCCTGGGAACTATCAAAACCCAACGCCCCAGTCTCGTTATCATCTGGTGGTTGTGGGTGCGGGTCCAGCGGGCCTGATCAGCGCCATCGGTGCCGCAGGTCTTGGCGCAAAGGTAGCCCTGATTGAGCGCCACCGTATGGGCGGAGACTGTCTCAACGTAGGCTGTATGCCCTCCAAGGCGCTGCTCGCCTACAGCAAGCGCAGTGACGCAGATTTTCAGCAAGCCTTTACCTGGCTGCGGGAGGTCCGTGCCGGCATCGCGCCTCACGATTCCGTCGAACGCTACACGGAAGCTGGCGTGGACGTGTTCCTCGGTGACGCGGCGTTTAACGACGCTGGCGACATCTGCGTTGATGGACAGCCCCTCAATGCTCGGCGTATAGCTTTGTGTACCGGAGCCAGTGCCGCGGTACCGCCGATTCCCGGACTACATGAAGCTCAGCCGCTGACCAATGAAACGGTATTTGATCTAACCGAGCCGCCAGCATCCTTGGCGATTTTGGGTGCCGGAGCCATTGGCTGCGAACTGGCTCAGGCCTTCGCCGGGCTAGGTGTGAAAGTCTCTCTCTTTGAGCTTGCCGAGCGGGTGTTGCCCAATGAGACACCCTTGGCCAGCCAAGCGGTGGCCTCTGCGCTTGCTTCTGCGGGTGTTGACGTTTACCTGGGGGAAGGCGTGCAGGAAATACGAGGTCAAGGCACCGTAGTTTGCGGCGAGACAGAGATCCGCTGTGAACGGGTGCTGGTCGCCTTGGGGCGTAAACCCAACACAGACGGGCTGAACCTTAAGGCAGCGGGCGTAGAGCTCGGTGCACAGGGATTCGTGATCGCCAACGCGAAGTTACAAACGAGCAATAAGCGGATTCTTGCTGCCGGCGACTGTACGGCTCAACTTCAATTTACCCATCACGCCGATGCACAGGCCCGGGCCCTGATCCAAAACGCATTGTTTGTACCGACTGCCAAGGTGAGTGGTTTGATCGTCCCTCATTGCACCTATACAGATCCTGAGGTCGCCAGTGTTGGCGAGACGCCTCAGGCTCTGGCCAGTGCGGGTGTTGCGTTTGACACCTTCGCCTTTGATTTAAATGAGTTGGATCGATCGCGGGCAGACCCCAAGGTCAAACACGGCGTCACTCAGCATGCCGAGGTCTACACCCAGAAAGGCTCAGACACCATCCTTGGTGCGACCATTATTGGCAGCGATGCTGGCGAGCTGCTGGCACCTCTTTGCGTCATGATGAGCAACGGTTTGGGATTGTCAGCGGCGCAAAAAACGGTCTTCAGTTATCCAACCCGCAGTGAATACCTCAAGCGACTGGGTGATGCTTACAATCGTAGTCGCATGACACCGACCGTGGCCAAGCTCTTTCGCTGGTGGTTAGGAACCACGCTCTAGCAGAACAACACTCAAGGGAAAACGTCAGATGAAAACACGCCGATATCAGGTCTTTGCCCTATGGGCCCCAACGCTATTTCTAATGGCGATGGCGGGCTGTTCCGCCGGTTCAAGCGACACACCCT
>JBELHZ010000103.1:0-4197 GCA_042091155.1 Gammaproteobacteria bacterium | reverse complement strand
CTGACTGTGGACACGTTTTCACCGGGGCAGGACGGACGATCTCACAATCAGACGATGAGTTGATCGAGATGACACCGGAACACGTTCTTGAAAGACAAGAAAAGAAAAAACGCAATGCACAGACCGCACAAGCTCGCACGCTGGACGAACTGATCGCATTAGGGAAACAGCGCGGCTACAAAGCCGGCTGGGCGCACTACATTCATAATTCCAGACAAGTCCGACGATAAGGCAGGCAGCAATGAAGGCGCAGTGCAAAATCGGATCCGCCTCGCATTGTCGAGGGGGTTTTGTCGATTATTTCGAAACAACACTGGCGCGCTCAAAGACCAAAACGGCAGGCTCGTGCATTTCGGGTTATGCAAAGGCAGCAGCGATCTCATCGGTTGGAAAACGGTCACGGTCACGCCCGAAATGGTCGGCAAAGAAGTGGCATTGTTCTGCGCGATTGAAGTCAAAGACAAAGGCCGAGCGACAGTGCTGCAACAGCATTTCATCGCAACGGTCAAAGTCGCAGGCGGCCTCGCCGGGGTGGCTCGTAACGTCGAAGAAGCAGAACAAATTTTGGACGTGTAAACAATCATTACAGCCCACTGGCAGCTCGGCAGGTCGCTTAATAAATTCAAATGGCACTGAGTATATTTGCCAGCGATGGCCACTCCAAACCCCGCCCAATGCCTTGCGAAGCTTCGCGTTTTATACGGCGATGCTTTTAAGGTTTATGACGCAACCAACGAACAAATCATCCATTGGGCTGAAGCCCCAGAAACATGGGCAACTCATCAAATCGCATTCAAAGGGTGGACCTTTATGGCCACCGAATCAGTCGTTAGAAGCTGCCGGATTCTTCGCAAAAGGGCACGCATCGCAGCAACAATAAAAATCAAAGCGGCACAGGAGGGGAAATGAGCCAAGAAAAACAAATGGAAGACTTTCGCACCAGTTTTGCTTTCAAGTCAGGGCAGCAATACGAACGCCGCCGCCTGGTTGAATTGCTTAGAAACCGACAGTCAGACCTGAGAGATCTGACAGGGCCACCAATGCTGATGCGTAATGCTCGACAAGCGATGGAAGAATTGAGACGCGTCATAGATCTGCTGCAGGAAGCAGACTGATGCCAGACCTACTCGAACAGCTCCAGGCTCTGCCTGATGAATGGGGCCTTGTCGCCGTAGGCCACGACAAGCGGCCTTATCAAAAAGCTTGGGAAAAGAACCCGCTTACAAAGCAACAGATCGCAAAAGAAATCAAGGCAGGTCGGGCTAAAGCGGTTGGCGTGATTGCTGGCCCTGTTTCAGGTGGACTGCTTTTCGTAGATCACGACGGCATTTCAGCATCTGAAGTCCTGAAGGACATCGGCGCACCATTAGGCGATCTGCCTAAAAGCTGGGCCATGACATCAGGCAGAGACGGTCGCCTGCAAATCATCTACAAGGTGCCTGAGCGTTATTGGGACCACATCAAGACAAAAAAAATTAAGTCTGGCAAGCAGGATGAAGAAGGAAACAACGAGCAACTAGAGCTGCGTTGGAGTGGCTGCCAATCAGTTGTCATTGGGGAACATCCCATGACCGGTTCTTACAAATGGCTTCCGAAGCGCAGCCCATCAGAGGAACAATTAAACGAAGCACCGACGGCATTGATTGAGCAAATGCTACGGGCACCAAAGCCTGAGCCAGCTCCGTTGCTTATTGCTCCACCTATCAATCGCGGAGACAAGCCAACTGATTCAGAACGTGCCCGTTGTTATTTGGAATCGCTTAACGCGGCACGCGCAGATGATTATGACGATTGGGTCGCTGTCGGGATGGCTTTGCACAGCCTTGGCGATCCTTCGCTCCTCAGCGATTGGGAGGCATGGTCTGGCACAAGCTCCAAACACAACCCCGGAGATTGCGAGAAGAAGTGGAATGGCTTCAAGCACGGCGCGACCAATTTGGGCACACTTGGTCACTTCGCTAAAGAAGACGGATGGCGACCAACTCCAAAGTCTGCATCAGCAAGACCAAGGAACGCAATATCAGCACTAAATAGCCCAGCGCAAAACAGCAACGACCAGGCGATTGAAGTACAGGTTGCAGCAAGAAAATTAGAGCCCATAGAACTGCTCCAACAACTAAGACAAAAAAACAACGAAACTGGTTCTGATGGCCAGCTTAGGAAAAAGAAGAACCTCGAAATTAGATACAACATCTTCACTCAGCAAATTGAACTCCAAGGGAATGCTCTGAAAGGCGCTGAGCGTTTTTATCTCGGGCTCGCTGAACAGGGTTACAAGGTTTCAAAAGACCTGGCATTGGACTGCCTTATTCAGGTCGCTCAAGAAAACGAACACGATCCTGTCAAGGAGTATTTGAACTTCGTTGCTGACCATGTTGAGCCTGCATACATCGATGCACTAGCAACGACGTATTTGAGACCGGACGACAACCCTGGCACGCTGTATGACGAGATGATGAAGCGTACTCTCATCGCGGCCGTGAAACGTTGCTTTGAACCTGGCGCAAAGCACGACACAGCTTGCGTCCTTATGGGCGATCAAGGTGCCCGCAAATCATCGTTTTGGAACGTTCTAGGTGGCGAATTTTTCTCAGACAGCCATAAAGACATCAGCAGCAAAGACGATCTCATGGTCTTGCATCGTTCATGGATCATGGAATGGGCCGAGCTGGATCACCTAACCGGCAAAAAACACGCTGGACAGGTCAAGGCATTTCTTTCACAGCACACTGACACGTTTCGCGTTCCTTACGGCAAAGCGACTGAAGCCTTTCCAAGGCGGGGCATCGTCGTTGGGTCAACCAACAAATCGACTGGCTTCTTAGTAGACGAAACCGGCAATCGCCGTTTTTGGGTTATTCCCACACCCTTGGATACACAGCGACCTATCGATACAGCAGCTCTTGCTATTGAGAGGGACAGTATTTGGGCTGCAGCCGTTTTGGCTTACAAGGCAGGCGAAAGCACATTTCTTTCAGTACAACGTGAATCTGAAGTCGCTGCTGAAAACGATGATTACATCGTCAGCAATCCTTGGTTGCCAGCTATTGAGACTTGGTTGTTTGAACATCCATTCACTCAAATCACGACTGAAGCGATTTTGACCGAAGCAGTCATGAAACCTCTCGAACGACAAACCAAAAGCGACCAAATGCAAGTCGCGGATGTTTTGAGAACGCTTGGTTTTGAAAAACGACGCGAAACCGTTGACGGCAAGCGAAAAATGCGTTGGAGCAAAATTGACACACCTAAGAAAGCTGCGAAAAGACAAGGTGTGGCGGAGAAACACCAATGAGGAACACGGTTTTTGCCTTGCTACCACACCCGGCACACTGGCACACCTGTTTGCCAAACTCTCTTGGAGGTCATTCCTTACCCCTCCTTACCCTACCTTTACTAAAGATCTCTATATAGGTGTGGTAGGTATGACAGGTGTGTCGATCCCTTTCAGCGCAACAGATTTTTGCTGCCACACCTATGCCACACCTGCCACACCACCGATGCGCCTAGCCTGGTACTAACGAAAGGAAGAAAATGGCCTTTATCGATATAGAAGCAGAATTGCGAGGCGATAAAAAAATGATCGCCATGCTTCAAGATTTATCTAATGACAAAGTTGATAAAGCTATAAAAGCGGGTGTAGCCGTAGCGGCACGTGGGGCTAAGAAAGTTGTTTCTCAGCAGCTTCGAGAAGGAGGCTTAAACCTATCCTCAACGAGGATTAAGGCCGGCATTAAGTCCCCTACCTATAGGGCTAATGGAATGAAGGCTTTATTGGTGGCCAGCTCTGACCCTGTAACGGGCAAAAGCTTTAAGGCAAAACAGAATGCTCGAGGGCTAGGCGTTACTTTCTACAAAGGTCAACGTCACACCATCAAAGGCGGCTTCATAGCGAAGAACGGCAAACCTTTGGCTCGTAATCCAGGATCGAAGAGATACCCAGAACCTGGGGCTCTTCGCTTCATTACTGGACCTTCTATCTCACAGGCTTTCCTGAACGGGAAGAAGTCTGGAGAAGTTAAGCCAGCTACGACCAGCGAACTAATGAAAGCGCAATGGAAGGGCACTAAGAAGCGTCTGGACGACTTTGCGCGTGGTTTCTAGCAATTTCTAGACAATCCAGTGATACCAAGGGCTGGAACCCCCTCCCCCCATTGCGGGTCCTTCCGGGGCTCTAGAAGTGGGGCGGCCCCCCGT
>JBELHZ010000102.1:0-4219 GCA_042091155.1 Gammaproteobacteria bacterium | reverse complement strand
CCGGCAATCACGTTCCCTTCTTGCTTGGCGTCTTCGATCAACGCCTTAACCTTGTCGTACTGCATCTTGTTGTTCAGGGGCCCCAGCTTCGTGCCCTGCTCTGAACCGTCACCGATAACGGTGTCATTGGCAATGGTCGCTAACTCGTCACATACCTCGTCATAGATGTTCTCGTGAACGTAGAGACGCTTCATGGCGATACAAACCTGACCGCTGTTTTGGAACGCGCTGTCGAAGAGCTTCTGGGCTGCTTCTTTAGGGTTCACATCATCCAGTACGATGCCCGCGTCGTTGCCGCCAAGCTCCAGCGTAATACGCTTCAGCAGTCCGGCCGCGCCAGCCATAACCTTGGCGCCTGTCTCGGTGGAACCCGTGAAGGAGATTTTGCGCACATCAGGATGCGCCGTCATCGGCGCGCCCAAATCATTGGCATCCGTAATAAAGTTAATGACGCCTGCAGGTACGATATCGCTGATCAATTGCGCAAGACGCAAGGTGCTCAACGGCGTCGTTGGCGCTGGCTTGATCACCAGAGTGTTACCGGCAATCAGTGCTGGCGGTAATTTGAATGCCATCAACAGCAAGGGGAAGTTCCAAGGCACGATCGCGCCGATAACCCCAAGCGGGTTCCGGTGAACTTCAACCCGTCGAGCGTCGCTGTCTTCAAGCACTTCCACTGGCAGATCCAAGGAAGTGAAGTAACGACAAAAGGCCGCCATTCCATAGACTTCTACCGTGGCATCTTCCAACGGCTTACCTTGTTCCTTGGTCAGCAACTGCACCAGCTCTGTGGCGTTGGCTTCAATGACATCCGCAATCTTTAGAACAAGGGCTTTGCGCTCGTCAACACTTGTCTTCGACCATGCGGGAAAGGCAGCCTTGGCTGCAGCAACTGCCGCGTTGAGCTGGCCCTCAGACGCCCGCGGGCAGTCTGCGATTTTTTCTTCAGTGGCTGGATTGAGAACATCCATCGACAGATCGCCGTCTACCATCTCACCATTGATCAGTAATTTGTACGCACCCATAGTCGTTTCCTCTCTTTATAAAATCTTGGTGTTAACCCTGTTTCCCACGGTCTGATCCTAGGGAAATTTTCCGTTTGTTCCTATCACTAATTGTGCCTGAATCTAGCGCAGTGTAGATCGGACAAAACCATCCCGGTTGGGCATCTCCACACCCACCAGCGTCTCTGCCGACAGTTCAGCATCCAAGGCCAACAGGCCATTGAGATGCAAAACGTAGGCTGTCACCGCATAGACCTGCGGGTCACTCAGGGTTTTCTCGTTGCCATAGGGCATGGCGCGCTTGACGTAGTCGAATAAGGTCGTGGCATAGGGCCAATAACTGCCAACGGTTTTCAACGCAGAAGAAGTCGTCAGCGTCCCCGCACCACCCACAAGCGCATTCCCCCGCAGTTGCCCATCAGCGCCATGACAGGCTGCGCACTGGGTGAGATATATCATTCTTCCGGTCGCCGCCGTGCCGCTGCCCAGCGGCAATCCGCTGCCATCGCTGGCGGCCACGGACTCGTAATCCTCCGGGGCATCAATCCCCAACGCCGGCCGAAGATCGTGTCCTATTTGGGCTTCGGCCAAGGTTGCGAAGCCGAGTAAACACAGTAGTAGGCTACGCATACACATTCCTCACGGACCCGTCCGAATTGACCTGCCAACTTTGAATGCCGTTGTAGTGGTAGCTGAATCCTGGCGCCACATTGGTCAGCGCCTTTGCTCTCGTAGGCTGCACATTTCCCTCACTATCGACGGCCCGACTCTGTAAAACCGCGGACTGGCCTTGCCAGCGCCAAGGGATACGAAATCGAACCGACCTCATCGGACCGGGCTCAGACTGCAGCATCGCGTCGGCCCAAGAACGGCCTCCATCGGCGCTGACCTCAACCCGACGAATACTGCCATTGCCAGACCAGGCCAAGCCGTTGATCTCATAAACACCCCGTTGCTCAAGCGTCATCTTTCCTGACGGCGAGGTAATCACCGATTTGGCCTGCATGCGGAGGGAAAATTGGGCTGCTTTCCCATCCAGCCTCAGGTCCGTGTACTTGCTGGTTTCTTCCCGGGTTTGTGCTGGCTGATCGAGAAGCTTCAAGCTGCGCAGCCATTTAACACTCAAATTACCCTCGCAACCCGGCACCAACAGGCGCATGGGAAATCCCTGAGAACGCCTCAAGGGCTCTCCGTTTTGATACAGCGCGACCATGGCACCATCCAGCGCAAGGGACAGGGGCACGCTACGATTCATGCCCGCCGCATCAGCACCTTCCGCAATCACCCACTGGGCGGCCACGTCCACTCCGGCTTCGTCCAACAGATAATGCAAGGGCACTCCCGTCCACTCGGCGCTGGAAATCAATCCATGCAGGCCACCTGCCGTCTCGTCCAACGCCCCGGCAAGGGTGTTGCGATAGCTATTGCCCGAACACTCCAAAAAAAGCAGCCGACTCTGCATGGGATAGCGCAGCAACGCGTCGTAGTCGAAGGTGAGCGGGCGAGCAACTAAGCCGTGAACGGTAAGTTTATGGCTGGCAGGGTCAATCTCAGGAATGCCGCTGTGATGGCGTTCAAAGTGCAGGCCATTCGGTGTGATGGAGCCATTGAGCAGTTGCAACGGCGTTGATGACGCACCGGCCTGGGGCCCCAGGGGGTGCACCGAAATTTGCTCACGCTGCAGCGAGGCCAAACTCGGCCGGTCACCGTACACCGATGGTGGCGCACCAGAGCCACTGCGCCACGGTTCCTGGGCCGTCGACTCCTTGGCTAACACCGGCACCACCACTGCGGCGGCCGCGGTTCCTGCCCCTAACTGCAGCCACTGACGACGGCTTAACAAGCCATTGCCTGCGGTGTCGTCGCCATGCTGTTTGTCGTCGCGTTTGCGCATATCCCCTCCTGCTCTTAGACCGTCGATCCTAGCGCAACATCGACGTCCCCCGAAATCGGCTTTCCGCGTCAACCAAAACTCAGCAAAATGAGTAGTGGCCCACAGAACCAAAACCGAACCGGACGGGCACGGTTGATTTTTTCCATCGGATCCGCAGGATGACAACTCAGCGTTGTGTCATTCATGAAAAACGTCGTCGTATGCTAAAGAAGATCCGCAAAACATTGTTTACCGCACTTGTCACACTGTCTCTTATTGGTCAGGGTGCGGCGTCATTCGCAGACGCATGCTCTTCACTTAATGCGGCTAATGCGGCATCAGCGGATCCGGTGACTGTATCGACATTAGATACAGCACACGCAACACACAGCCACATGTCCGTCACAAATCACCCGGAAAGATCTGCCTCACCTGCGAGCGCAACGTCACTCTTCGACTGCTGCGGTGAGCTGCTGTGTTTTATGGACACCTGTGCGACGCCCGCTGCACTGAGCATCGTCGCGAACACGCTACCGCAACCCTTTGATGACACCAGTATGCGCAACCCGGCATACGCTATTTCTGGTCTCGGCTCTGCTTCCGTTTCGCTCTTTCGACCACCGATTCTCCCCTACACGGGGTAAGTGCGCCTGAAATTCAGGCCACACCTCCTTGGATCATTGGTGGAGCCTAATACTCCCCAATAAACGCGCCTGTCGCGCAACCCTTCTTAGGAATCGGAAAAGGAAGTCATAGAATTGTTTATTGAACACTTACGATATGCGGGCATCTTCGCCGCGCTGATGGGTGGCTCTACCTTCTGTCAGGCTCAGGCCCCATTAACCTTGGAACACGCGGTATCGCTGGCTCAAGCAGCCGATCCTTGGCTGGACCGGAGCCGACACAGACAAGCAGCAACGGCCGCCCAAAGCATCGCCGCAGGGGCGCTTCCAGATCCCATTGTTTCCCTGAACATCGCGAATCTGCCATTGGACAGCCTCGATTTTGGACAAGAGCCCATGACCCAGTTGAAGGTTCAGGCCAGTCAGACCTTCCCACGTGGAGACACCAGGAAGTTGAAACGTCGTCAATTGCAGGAACAAGGCGAACAACAGCCCTTGATGCGCAGAGACCGCCTAGCCAAGGTCAGCGTGGCGGTTTCCAAGCTCTGGCTCGACGCGTACAGGCATCGAGAGACCATACGACTTATCAAGAACGACCGAGCGCTTTTCGAACACCTTGTGGACATCGCGGAGTCTAACTACACCAGCGGGGTTGTGAGAACTCAGCAGCATGACCTCGTGCGCGCACAACTTGAGCTTACTCGGCTCGAAGATCGGCT
>JBELHZ010000101.1:0-4291 GCA_042091155.1 Gammaproteobacteria bacterium | reverse complement strand
GCGCTTACTATCTATGTACTGTCCAGCGACGTAGCGGAAGGTGTGCTTCTTTGCACTGGCTTCAAGCTTTTTCCGTGACGCTATAGTTTCAGCTGCCAGCTTTTCAGCCTTGTTTTTCTCAGTAGGGTGCAAGCCTTTTGAAACCAATAACTTTGCTTCTGAAGCCTTTTGTCTGGCTAATGACAGGCTGTTTGTTTTCTTGTGATAGCCACCAAGTCCAAACCAAGTTCTTTTGCCTTTCAGCTGGTATCTGAGGAGCCATCGTTTGCCAGATGAATCAATCTCCAGATACAAACCATCACCAATAGCATGCCTGCCATGGTCTCTTAGGTGGTCTATCTGTAGTGCTGTGTATTGTTTGCGTACTGTCATAGTGGTACATATGTACCATTTTATGTACCACCTAACAACGCGTTTTGAGTGTTCTTGGAGAGGCTCTTCCGGAGTGTAGGGTTGAAAAACACTGATTTTTATTGGTTTTTTTCGCTTTCCAATGACCCTGAAGGACGATGCTGGAGGTTGATATGGCGGAAGAGGTAGGAGTCGAACCCACCAGGCACGTAGTCGCGCCTCAACGGCTTTGAAGGCCGCGCACCCCACCGGGAGCGATGCTCTTCCATGAGCAATACTATGTGTGCTCGAGGTCTGTGACCAGCGCAAATATGCCTGCGGTGGAGCAGGATCTCGATGTGGGTATACTCTTGGCGAATAAAAATAAGGAGCGTTTGACGATGTCGATTAATCTCAACGAACTTCGCGATAAAGCCGTTCGACCCGACCTGCAAACTTTAGCCGCTAGCGTGGCCGGCGCGAGCCAGGGCAACGCTGCCGACCAAGCGACGCTCTGCGGTGCGATGATCTGGGCGTCCTTCAGTGCACCCGCTGCGATTCCCGCTGTGTTCGACACCATCTGCCGCACTCAGATTGGATTGGAGACAAAGTATCCCGACGTGGTGTCCGCAGGCGTAGCGCTGCCGGAGGCCTTCTGGACGCAATTTGAAGAGACCTTGGTAGGCCCAGAGGCCGGTTACGACGCCACGTCGATTACCGTGGCTGTGGCTGGTTTGAGTGTTGCGCTAGATGAAGGCTATGCCGCGCTAAGTGAAGAGGCCGCGCTCTGCCATCCGGGTTCCGATAATGCGGAAGGTAAGTCCATTCCGCCGATGATTTCGCTGTCGAATTTGGGCGAATACCCGGATGGCAGTTTGGCGAGAGAACTGCTGAGCATGTGGGTCGATAATGGATTCGACCCGGAGGTGCTCGACCGTGACGCCATTGGGCTGAGTGGATTGAGTCCGGCGATGCGCTATCTGAACACTCGGATTTTGCAGATGCACGATACCTGGCACTTGGTGGCGGGTTATCAAACAACCAGTCTGCACGAGATGGCGATTTCAGCGTTTCAGCTGGCCCAGTTCGGCCACAATTATTCCGCCATGTTTTTAACCACGGTTTGCACGATGAGTTATTTGCGTCAGCCTCAAGGGTTTGTGCTACTTCTGCAAAACCTTTCTGAGGCTTGGGTCCATGGCAGTGATGCGCCGAAGTTTATGGCCATCGAATGGGAGCAAGATTGGCATATGAACATCGACGAGGTACGTGCCAAGCATGGTATTGCACCATTTGCCGGAGGGTTTCCTGCGGATTTGCTGGAGCAGCTCAGTCAGGCCTCTTGATCCAGTGCGTCGTTCCTGCGCTGCCGAATTTGTTGCTGCAGTCGGCTCAGCTGGTGACGATCGAGCCTGTAGTTACGTATCAGTAAAATGGGTATGAGGTAAAAGGCAGGCACCAGTAAACCGTCGACCACACCCAATCGGATAACGACATCCGAGGTTATCGTTTCAGGGGTTGCGCCTGCCGGTAGTGCAATCACCCAGTCCAGTAACAAACCGCCAATGATAAGCCCCAGTCCTGTTGTGCTTTTGCCTGCGAGCGAGACACCGGCTGAAAATGTGCCCTCTTGGCGCATGGCGGTGAGGTGTTCTTGCTCGTCGACGATGTCAGCGATCATGGACGCGAACATAATCAAAACCAGTGACCCACCATAGGCCATGATGCTGGCGTGGACGACCAGCATGGGCAACAGGCTTGGCTCGCCATTTTCCGGCCACACCTGCAAAAAACGCAGGCCGACTTTGAGCATGGCGATGACCATCAGCAGCGACATGGCATACATCATGATCTGATGTTTTTCGAAGAGGGTCTGTAGCCACCCAACGCTAGCGAAGGCCATCGCAGCGCCGAGCAGTGCAAAGCTGAACCACCGTATGTCGTCGGTGCCAAACTGCCAGAAATACAGATTCATGTAGATATCGAATACTTGGCCCGTGCCGTTAATGGCTGCGCTCAACAAGGTGGCCAAAAGCAGCAAACGAAAGTTACGGTTTTGCAGGGCGCTCAGGGTTTGTGTCAGCAGTGACACCAAGCGAATAGGCGGCAGTCCTTCCGTCGGCTGGGGCAGGTAGGGTATCTGGTTTAGCGTGCCCAGTGTGGTGATGGTCATCCACCCCATCATCAGAACGCTGAGCAGCAGCCCAAAACCGGCGTAATGGCGTGGATCAAGCAAGCCATTGGTGTGCTCGGCGGTGCTGGCGAACATGAGTGAGTACATGCAAAAAATAAAGACCACGCCGACGAGCCAACCCAGCGCAATGCGGTAGGTCATGATGGTGGTTCGCTCTTCATAGTGCTCTGACAGTTCGGCGGCTAGCGCGGCGTAGGGTACCGAAAAGAAGGTAAACGACAGCCGAGTGAGGACGGTGAAAGTAATCACCCAAGTCGCTAGCAGCGTCTGGTTCAGATCCTGTGGTGGTTGAAATAGCGCATAGACTGACAGTCCGGTTGGCACGATTGAGGCCAGCATGAACGCGTGTCGCCTTCCCAGCCGCGACCGAAAGTTATCCGATAGACCGCCGACTAGCGGATCAGAGACCGCGTCGATGACCAAGGACAGAGCCAAGGCGAAGGCTGCCACCGTAGCGGGTAGGCCCAAAATCTGCGAGTAAAAAAGCAGCAGCAGGGTGTTGAAGGCCCAGTCTTTGTGCTGCCCCGGTACGGTTCCAAAGCCTTGAAGCAACTTGACCCTCAGTGGCACCTTGCCTTGCCGCTGACGCGGCCTAACGAATAAAGTCAGCTGCTCGACGGGCTTGCCGTTTTGGCTGGTGGTTGGAAGTATCATGGTCGATCCGCGGTTTCTTCTAGTCGCCTTAAAGTGAGCAATGGGTGGTACGTTGGACAGTTGAGAGGGTCGGAGTTGTACCTTATCTACGGGCGCTAAAACAGTTTAACCCTGTGCAAAGGAGGTATAGAATTAAGGGCCTTGTCAATTTCTGGAGGACATATGGCCGACAACGTCGCCTTAGGCCCCCTTAACACAGCGAACATTCAGCGTACGTCGAACGATAAGTCCCTTGCGATTAAGCAAGTGGAACAATCTCTCGAGGCTGCATATCAGCGCGCCAAGGACACCTCGATTGATGCCGGCATAGAAGTGTTGATCAGCGATCGCCCCCAAGCGTCGGTTGACCCGACCTATGAAAAGCTGGGTCCTGCGTCGCGTCGTAGTGGCTAACCAGTGGTAAGCAGCTCGCCGCAGCTCACTCCCCCCTCAGCACTCACCGAACGGACGTAGAATTACTCGGTCGTTACCCTGCCGTCGGGTAAATCCTCGGCCATCGAAATATTCCAAAACCTCAATAGCCACGTTTCTGCCGATGCCAGTATGGTCGCGAAACCCCTTCACGGTTACCGCGCCAT
The DNA here is from genome assembly GCA_042091155.1 of Gammaproteobacteria bacterium. Taxonomy (GTDB): domain Bacteria; phylum Pseudomonadota; class Gammaproteobacteria; order Pseudomonadales; family Azotimanducaceae; genus UBA4421. The sequence continues at coordinate 535 of JBELHZ010000101.1, read as the reverse complement.
TTGCGGTGCTATCCGCCAGGGCTTGCACCACAGTGGCAATCTCCAACAGCCGCCTAGGCAGATAGAACCGATGAGTACCGATGTGCGTGAGCAGTTGTGCTTTTGCCAAGGCGATCAACTGCTTTTCCAAAGCCTGTAGCGGCCGATTGAGTTGTTTCGCTAAATCGCCGGAACTGGGTGCTTGGAGATGATCGAGCAAAGGCTCCAGTTTTTCCCACAGTGTTGCAAGCTCGGGCGCCAGCACAGTGCCTTTGTTGGGCAGCAAGTAATGGCCTGATTTCTGCTCAACTTCCCCGCCTCTCACCAACGCATTGAGCGTTGGTTGGCGCAGTGTGCGGGGTATGTCGGTCAGATCTTGGAGGCGTAGTGCGGGTTGTCCTTGCGGTGTTTGCCTTGAATCAGCTGCGGCGATTTGTTTCAGACTGCGGTCTCTCAGGTCTTGCCATTGACGCTGGCTGACGATGATCTCATCAAGATCCACCAGATCTTGTGATTGTTTGAGTGCGTCCAAGCGTCCTGCTGGCAGATTCCAGAT
>JBELHZ010000042.1:20206-23900 GCA_042091155.1 Gammaproteobacteria bacterium | reverse complement strand
TGGTTTCCAGTAATGCGTCATCCGTCAGGGTTCCCGGTGTGACGATGCGCTGAACCCGCCGTTCGACAGGCCCCTTGCTCGTCGCCGGATCGCCGACCTGCTCGCAGATCGCGACGCTGCGACCTAATTTCACCAGCCTGGCCAAGTAGCCGTCTGCCGCGTGGTAAGGAACACCGCACATCGGAATGGGTTCAGAGCCGGTGTGCCCTCTAGCCGTTAGCGTGATATCCAGCAGGTCAGATGCGACTTTCGCATCGTCGAAAAACAGCTCATAAAAGTCACCCATCCGGTAAAAAAGTAGGGCATCTGGATGATCGGCCTTGATACCCAAGTACTGTTGCATCATGGGCGTTACCTTGGAGGAATCCTCTGAGGCCGGATTCGCCGCAGCCAGGCTGGACGGCGGAGGGCTGGACGGCGGAGGATTAGAAGGCATAGTGATCCCGCGAAAGTAGTGAAAGCCCAAAGGGGCTATCAGTGAACTACAGTGGACAAATAATCGTCAACAGGCATCACAGAGTTTTGTGATCTTACCGGCCCCGAGGCGGCCTTAGGTGAGACCAATAGCGAGCAAAGTCGAGGGGATGAAGAGGGCATATAGGCGACTAAAAGTTGTTGGTGCCCCTTGCGAGCACTACTGAACGGATATACAGTACCCGTCACGTGATCTCTGCGAGGGGTCACTGACTAACAACGTCGCAGCCAGCTGGGCGCAAAACGACAGACGTGAGCATAGAACCAAAGGCTCAACATAAAGAGAGGAAAGACAATGGCTAAAGAAAGCATTAAGTCCGCCAGCATAAGTGCAGATAAAACCAGTCCGGAAAAAGAACGAGCGCTCAGTGCTGCTCTGGCGCAAATCGAGCGTCAGTTTGGTAAGGGCTCCATGATGCGTTTGGGCGATAAAGAGCTGGTGAAGATTCCGTCCATTTCGACAGGGTCTCTGGGTCTTGATGTCGCCCTGGGTATCGGCGGTCTGCCACAAGGACGTGTGGTTGAAATTTACGGCCCCGAGTCCTCTGGTAAAACAACCCTGACTCTGCAGGTTATAGCCGAGGCGCAAAAAGCCGGCGGCACCTGTGCATTCATCGATGCCGAGCACGCGCTGGACCCATTGTACGCTCAGGCTTTGGGCGTCAATACAGACGATATGCTGGTTTCCCAGCCAGACACCGGAGAGCAAGCGCTGGAAATCTGCGACATGCTGGTTCGCTCCGCGGCAGTAGATGTGATTATTGTTGACTCCGTTGCCGCGCTGACGCCACGAGCCGAAATTGAAGGCGACATGGGAGATAGCCATGTGGGGCTGCAGGCGCGACTGATGAGCCAAGCTCTGCGAAAGATGACGGGTAATATAAAGCAGTCAAACACCCTGGTGATCTTTATCAATCAGATCCGAATGAAAATTGGTGTGATGTTCGGCTCTCCAGAAACGACCACCGGTGGTAACGCACTTAAGTTCTACTCGTCGGTGCGACTGGACATTCGCCGAATCGGTGCGGTCAAAAATGGCGACGAGGTTGTGGGCAACGAAACCCGGGTGAAAGTGGTGAAGAACAAAGTAGCCCCACCATTTCGTCAGACCGAATTCCAAATTCTCTACGGACAGGGTATCCACCGGACCGGCGAGATTCTGGAGCTGGGTGTTGAGCAAAATATGGTCGAAAAGTCCGGAGCGTGGTACTCCTACAATGGCGAACGCATTGGCCAAGGCCGCAAGAACGCAGCGGACTTCCTTGACGATCATCCAGAGCTGAAAGAAGAGATTGAAGGCCGCATTCGCCAGCAACTGATGCCTGCGCTGGACGGAAAGGGTCAGAATGTTGAAGAGATCGCTGACGCGGGCGAAGCGGCACCCGGCGATAGCGGCCTCGCTGACCAATAACGGGGTTAGGCCTAGGGGAGACCGGTTCCGCTTGGCCAGACAGCGAATGGCAGACCAAGACAACGATGACTTCTTCAGTGAGAGAGAGGACCACAGAGCCACGCAAAGAGGTGGCCGAAAGAGAGGTCAAAGACGCAGCGAAAGAAGCGGTCGGGGCAGCGGCGATCAAAGCAGCGGTGATCAAAGCAGCGGCGACCATAGCAGCGAAGCGAAATGCTTTGCTGCCGCCATACGTTTGCTGGCCGGTCGCGAGTACAGTGTTAACGAGCTGTCCACCAAGCTAGGGCGTCGTTTTTCCCCTGAGGCCATCTCGAACGTCGTCACGGAGATGCAGTCTCAAGGTTATCTGTGTAACACCCGTTATGGCGAGGCATTTTGCCGGAGTCGGGTCGCCCGTGGCTACGGGCCGGTGTTTATCGCTCGCGAGTTAGAGCAAAACGGGCTGGATGCAGACTTAATTGATGAGTTGCTTCAGCCTCATGAAGATCGTTGGTTGGAATACGCTGTTGCGCAGGTAGAAAAGAAAACATCCAAGGCCCAATCTCGAGGCGCGTTGTTCAATCACGGTTACGGGTCGGACGATGAGTCAGAGCAGGTTCAGGCCCCAGAGTTTGGCGAAGCGGACAGCGCAGATAAGCGTCGCGAGGCTTGGCAGCGCGAACAAAAGGAGCGTGGGCGGTTGGCGCGATTTCTGGCGCGACGGGGCTTCTCTGGCGCGATCGCGTCCCGAGCGATCAAAATCGGCTTGTCTGGCCTCGAGCAGAATGATGACTAACCCTCGCTAGGGCCCCAGTCACACCCTTGCCCAAGGAAAGCCGCGAGAAGTCACTTGAGAACGTGCTGGAGTCCTGCCAATAGCGTCCCGAATGATTTAGTATTTGCGCTCCTTTGTTGGCCAGATTCCTCACGATGAAAACTGCAGATTTACGTAATGCTTTCCTCGACTTTTACGAGTCTAAAGGCCACCGCATCGTATCCTCGAGTTCCTTGGTGCCTAATAACGACCCTACGTTGCTGTTTACAAACGCGGGAATGAATCAATTCAAGGATCCACTCCTAGGCAAATCCGACCCGGGCTACTCTCGAGCAACGTCGGCCCAGCGCTGTGTTCGTGCAGGCGGCAAACACAACGATCTTGAAAATGTGGGTTATACCGCGCGTCATCACACCTTTTTTGAAATGATGGGCAACTTCAGTTTTGGTGACTACTTCAAAGAAGAAACCATCACCTGGGCCTGGGAATTCGCTACGGATGTCGTGGGTTTGGACGCCAGTAAAATTTTGATCACGGTTCATCCCACAGACGACGACTCGCGTAAAATTTGGCGCGATAAGTTGGGTATTGCCGACGAACGCATCATCGATCTGGAAGAAAATTTTTGGACCATGGGTGATACCGGTCCCTGTGGCCCCTGCACCGAACTGTTTTACGATCACGGCCCCTCGATTGCCGGTGGTCCTCCGGGTTCTCCTGACGAAGACGGTGATCGATTCATCGAATTTCAGAATCTGGTCTTTCCGCAGTTCGACCGCAACGCTGATGGCAGCATGGACTCACTGCCGCAGCCGGGTGTGGATACCGGCATGGGCCTAGAGCGTATGGCGGCCATACTCCAGGGTGTGCACAGCAACTACGAAATCGATCTGTTTGCCCGCCTGATGCAAGCGGCCGGCAAGCACGCGGGTATCGGCGATCAATCGCAAATTTTGCATACGGCATCTCTTCGGGTTATTGCGGATCACATTCGCAGTAGCGCCTTTCTCATTGCTGACGGGGTGTTGCCCGGCAATGAAGATCGTGCCTATGTG
>JBELHZ010000042.1:0-20106 GCA_042091155.1 Gammaproteobacteria bacterium | reverse complement strand
TTGCCAGGTGATGTGGCATTCAAACTCTACGACACCTACGGCTTCCCGGTAGATCTCACCGCGGATGTTGCCCGTGAGCTGAACATGGAAGTAGATCAGGCCGGCTTTGACGAGGCGATGGATGCCCAGCGGGCGAGAGGGCGCGCTGCGACCAGCTTCGCCACCAGTCTTGGTCAGAAAATCAGCGTAAAAGAAAAAGTCGAATTCTGCGGTTATGAGCACCTCAGCAACGAAGCTACGGTGTTGGCTGTCTTCGACAGCGAAGGAGACAGCGTGTCGGCTGTAGACGCGGCGAACCCCGAGGGTGTGGTCGTGTTGGATCAGACGGCGTTTTATGCCGAAAGCGGCGGTCAGGCAGGGGACAGCGGTATTCTGAGCAGTGATATCGCACGTTTTGAAGTGTCTGATACCCAAATCAGCGGTGATCAATATCTGCACATCGGTCAACTGCTGAGCGGAACCATCTCCCCTGGCGATACGCTTCAGGCCGAGGTGGACGACGCCAGCCGAACGAGAACCCGAGCAAATCACTCGGCAACCCACCTGTTACATGCGGCCCTGCGACAGATTTTGGGCAATCACGTACAGCAAAAGGGCTCCTTAGTGAACGCGGACAAACTGCGTTTTGATTTTGCGCACACTGGGGTGATCGAGGCGACTCAGCTGGAGCAAATTGAACACCTCGTCAACCAACATGTGCGCTTAAACACCGGCGTAGACACTCAGCTGCTGAGCTACGACGAAGCAGTAGAGGGCGGCGCTACCGCGCTGTTTGGTGAAAAGTATGGCGACCAGGTTCGTGTCCTGAGTATGGGCGATGGTTTTTCCATGGAGCTGTGTGGTGGTACCCACGTGGATCGTACCGGGGACATCGGACTGTTCCGAATCGTTTCGGAGGCAGGGATCGCGGCAGGTATTCGGCGTATAGAGGCGGTTACCGGCGAAGAAGCGCTGCAAACCGTGCGGGATGATCAAGACATGCTCGCTGAAATGGGTCAAACACTGAAGGTGAGCCGGCGTGAACTTCGCAATCGGCTGCAACAATTGGTGTCCGAGAATCGGAATTTGGCACGTCAGGTCGAGCAGTTGGGTCAGCAGTTAGCGGCGAATAAAAGTTCGGATTTGAGTGGCGAGGTAGTGGACATCAATGGCGTTCAGTTCTTGGCGGCTCAAGTCGACGGTGACAACAAGTCCATGATGCAAACATTGGATACTGTGCGTTCTCAGCTGCAAGGCGACGCCATCGTAGTGCTCGCCGTCGTTGACGGTGGCAAGGTGGCGCTGGTCGCCGGAGCAAGCAAGGGCTTGGCAGACCGCCTGTCGGCGGCAGAGCTGATGCAGGCTGTTGCCCCTGTGGTCGGTGCCAAGGGCGGAGGTCGACCGGATCTTGCTCGGGCTGGCGGAGGCGATCGCGCAGACGCAGTTGCCGAGGCCTTGGAAGCGGCACGTAGTTGGGCCGAGGCTAAACTGTCGGCGTGACGCGTCGGAGTTTTCGACGGATTTTCAACCTCAGTACATGATCGGGTTTCGGCCCAAATTAACGGATAAACACATGGCTTTGATCGTTCAAAAATACGGCGGCACCAGCGTGGGCAGCACCGAGCGTATTGCCCGAGTCGCGGAGCGGGTTGCCGGGTATCTGGCTCGGGGCCATCAGGTGGCGGTCGTGGTATCGGCTATGTCAGGTGAGACCAACCGTTTGGTTGGTATGGGTCATGAGCTGGGTGGTCCCGCTGCCAGCCGCCGAGAAATGGACGTGCTGACGTCATCTGGCGAACAGGTCACCATCGCGCTGCTGAGTATTGCGCTGCTTCAACGGGGTATAGCGGCGAAGTCGTTTCTTGCAGACCAGATCGCACTGCACACTGACGGAGCCCACGGGCGAGCGCGAATTGAGCATATCGATACTGAGGTGTTGCGCAAAGAAATCGCTGACGGCGTTGTGCCAGTGATTGCCGGCTTTCAAGGGGTAAACGATCTGGGCGAAATCACAACCTTGGGTCGTGGTGGGTCCGATACCTCCGCCGTAGCCCTGGCCGCAGCCTTGGAGGCAGACGAGTGCGAAATCTGTACCGACGTCGAGGGTGTGTACACAACGGATCCCAGAATTGTCGAAGGCGCTCGCCGCCTGCAACAAATTACGTTTGAAGAAATGTTGGAGCTGGCCAGTCTTGGCTCCAAGGTGCTGCATCCGCGCTCGGTGGAATTTGCGGGTCGATATCGAGTGCCCTTGCGGGTGATGTCCACTTTCGTGGACGGCCCCGGTACGTTAATCACATTGGAGAACGATACGATGGAACAAGCCGAAGTGTCTGGCATTGCGCATGCTGTGGATGAAGCGAAGATTACGGTCTCAGGCGTGCCAGATTTGCCCGGTATCGCCTCGAAGATTCTTGGGCCTGTGGGCGCTAAAAACATCGAAGTCGACATGATCGTGCAGAACACGGGTGTTGATGGCATGACCGACTTCACCTTCACGGTAAAGCGGCCGGAGTATGAGGCGACCATGGCCTTGCTCCAAGACGTCGCCAGAGAAATTGGGGCCCGGGAAGTAACAGGGGATAACACCATCGCCAAGGTATCCATTGTTGGCGTTGGCATGAGATCCCATGCAGGGGTGGCGACGAAGGTATTTGATCGACTTGCGTTGGAGAACATCAATATTCAGATGATCTCTACCTCTGAAATCAAAATCTCCGTGGTCATCGCAGAGCGGTATGTAGAGCTCGCCGTGCGAGCACTTCACGATGCCTTTGAACTGGATTCAGAGCCGAACTAAGCGTTTCTCCTGCCTTGGATCTGAGAACCACTGCGCAGGTGCGATTGAGAAACCGGCGTAGACTGTTGCGAACTCAACCAAGAGATTAAGGAGCCGCAATGTCCAAATGGAGTGTTGCAAAAGAGACCGTCGCCACACTTAGCGAACAAGCCCAAGACCACGGTGCCGATACCGCTGGGATGTTGGAAGCGCTGATTTCAATTGCTCTGGGTGCGTTGGCAGCGGAAAAAGACACGGCTTACGTGAAAAACTTCGTGGAATACGAAGTGAGTTCACTCAATGTTCAGCACATTGATGTGCAACGTCTGACCTAGAGCCTCGGGGACTTCGTTCCATTGCAGTAAGGACTGATATGCCGGTAGAAGGATTGAGCGCTGATTACGTGATTGTTGGCGCAGGCTCCGCAGGCTGTGTGCTGGCGAATCGTTTGAGCGAAGACCCGGAAACGTCTGTGCTTTTGTTGGAAGCAGGCGGTGAAGATAGAAGCTGGATGCTAGCCATGCCCTCCGCATTTTATCTGCCCATGGGACGGCCTAAGTTTGACTGGTGTTATCAAAGTGAGCCCGAACCGAACATGAATGACCGTCGGCTGGCGTGTCCACGAGGCCGGGTGCTGGGTGGGTCATCGTCCATCAATGGCATGGTCTATGTGCGCGGCAATGCCGAAGATTATAACCGTTGGTCTGATATGGGAGCCGATGGCTGGGATTACGAATCGGTGCTGCCGTATTTTAGAAAAGCCCAGTGTGCTGACGAGGGACGGAGTGCCGACGACTACCGGGGCGGCGAAGGCCCCTTGGGCACCACCACGGGCGACCTGAAAAATCCATTGTACAGAGCCTTTTTGCAGGCCACAGAGCAAGCCGGCTATCCCTATACGGACGACTTGAATGGCGCTCAGCAAGAGGGTTTTGGGCCCATGCCGATGACGGTGGCGCAAGGGCGTCGTTCGTCGACTTCTCGGTCCTATCTGCGTACCGCGCTCAATCGACCAAACCTTCGAGTGCTGACCCATGTCAGCGTAGAGCGCATTCGTCTAAAGGAAGGGCGAGCGGTGGGAGTGGATGCTCAGGTTCGTGGCAGCAGGCACGGCATTACAGCCAGACGTGAGGTGCTACTGAGTGCCGGTGCCATCAATTCGCCTCAGTTGTTGATGCTGTCCGGCATCGGCCCCGAGGAACACTTGTGCTCGGTCGGTATTGAGCCTGTTCAGCACTTACCAGGCGTTGGCCAGAACCTGATGGATCACTTAGAGGTGTATGTGCAGCAGGCCTGCGTGCTACCGATATCCCTGCACAAAGATTTGAGTTTGTTCGGGCGAGCAAAAATCGGCGTGCAGTGGCTGTTGTCGCATACCGGACTGGGGGCAACCAATCACTTTGAGGTTGGCGGCTTCATTCGCAGTGACGATGCGCAGCGCCAACCGGATATCCAGTTTCATTTTTTACCCACGGCGATGTCATACGATGGCTCGGCCAAGGCTCGGGGGCATGGATTTCAAGTGCATGTGGGCCCCATGCTGCCAAAGAGCCGTGGCGCAGTGACGCTGCGCAGTAAGCGCTTCGATGAGCCGCCCAAAATTGTCTTCAATTACATGAGTCACGAGGAAGACCGGCAGGTCTTTCGTGCGGCCATTCGTAAGGCCCGAGATATTTTCGCCCAGCCCGCTCTGGATCATTTGCGGGGAGCCGAGTTGAGTCCCGGTGAAGCGCTCGCGAGTGATGAGGCCCTAGATGCCTTTGTCGCATCCCATGCAGAAAGCGCCTACCACCCATGCGGTACCTGTCGCATGGGTAAGGATGCGGACGCGGTAGTCGACTCCGAAGGTCGCGTTCACGGCATGTCGAGTCTGCGTGTCATCGATTCATCGATTTTCCCGCACATTACCAACGGCAACTTAAATGCCCCAACGATCATGTTGGCCGAGCGAATGGCCGATCTGATCCGCGGTCGCACCCATTCTTAGTAGGAGATTTGATATGTCTAAGCGTATTTTGATTACCGGTGCCAATCGCGGTGTCGGTCTGGCCTTGGTGCATTTGCTCGCCAAAACCGCGGGGCATGTCTACGCGGGGTGCCGGCAGCCCAAGTCGGCTGAGGCGCTGCAGCAGCTGGCGCGATCGTCGGACAATGTCAGTGTTATTGGCTTGGACGTGACCGACGCCGAATCGTTGAAGCAGGCGTCAGCGGCAGTTATGGGCGGTATCGATCTACTGGTGTGTAACGCCGGTGTCCTGAACGGTTACGGTGGCCTACAGGGCAGCGAAAACGAACTAACCTCCGAGGCCATGGCGACGTTTGCTGGTGTTCTCTCAACCAATATCGCGGGCCCGTTTTTTACCGTGCAGGCCTTTTTGCCGCATCTGCGACTCAGCGGCAGCGCTGGGGTCGCCATAATCTCGTCGCATATGGGCAGTCAGCAACACGACGCAGCTAACGCCTACGCCTATCGATCCTCAAAGGCGGGGGTGAACAACATCATGGTCACGCTGAGTCATGAATTGGCGCAGGAGAAGATCGCGGTGGCTGCCTACCATCCGGGCTGGGTGCGTACGGACATGGGTGGCGCCAGTGCACACCTTTCGGTGGAGCAAAGCGCTGAGGCCCTGGCTCAACGATTTGCAGAGCTGGATATGGCGCTGAACGGACAGTTCATCAATTACGACGGCAGTGCGCTTGAGCTGTAGGCCCAGTGTGAATCGTCATGCTGCCAAGGGATTGCTCTGGGTTAACAGATAGGTATCGACGAGGCCTGCGCCTTTCACCTCCAATGACCCTCTAAAGTCCATTTCTAGTGGAGTGACCAATTGGTCGCGAAAGGCTTCAGATATTTGAATTTGATCGGGAATGCCAGTGGACTCCATGCGGCTCGCCATGTTCACGGTATCGCCCCACAAGTCGTAAATGTATTTGCTGGTGCCCACCACACCCGCGACAACAGCGCCGCTGTGAGCGCCAATTCGCATTTTTAGATGCGTGCCATTTTTGTTATTGAACTCGGCCAGACACTGCAAAATGGCGAGTGCTAGCTTGGCGATTTGGTCTGCGTGTGCGGCGTTGGCATGAGGCAGTCCACAGACCGCCATGTACGAGTCGCCAATGGTTTTGATTTTTTCGACACCGAGCTCAAGGGCTTTCTGATCAAAGGCACCAAAAAGGTCGTCTAGCATGCGCAAGATCGTAATGGGAGGGACGCCGCGGGACATTTCGGTGAAGCCGACAATGTCGGCAAAGAGCACACTGACACTGGGAAAGGCATCAGCGATGTGAACCTCGCCATTTTTCAGGCGATTGGCGATGGGTTCTGGGAGTACGTTCAGCAGCAACTGATAGTTCTCTGCGGTTTGGCGGTCGATGGTGACCTGTTGCTCACGTAAGTTGCTGACCATTTGGTTGAACTCATCGGTCAGTTCTCCCACTTCGTCACTCGAGTGATGGGTCAGTGGATTGACGTGTCCGCCGGTCCCCACAACTTTGGCTGCTTCGGTTAGCGCGACGATCGGTGCGGTCAGCGCGTGGGCGGCCCAAATACCCAAGGCGACCGCGATCCAGGCAATGGAAAGCGTCCAGATTAAGATGGTTTTTTGCAGCGCTGCTACTGGGGCAAGGGCCTCTGCCGCATCCATTTCCGCAATCACCGCCCACTGTTGTTCGCCGAAGTTGATGGGGCCATAAGAGCTCAGCGCGTCGATTTTGCGATAGTCCTGGATGATTTTTGTGCCGCGTTCCCCGGCTAGGGCGAATAGGGCCGCGTCCGTGTTGACGCTTTGATTCAGAATAGAAGTGGTGTAGCGCTCTAATTGGTCGAGCTTTTGCTGCGGATAACCCAATTCCCGTAGCGTTTCGATGTAACCAACAGGATCTTCTTCGTAAAAACGCGACGCACTGCGCATGGTGAAATCAGGGCCGACCAGATAAATCTCGCCTGACTCGCCCAAACCGTGCTCAAGCCACTCGCCATTGCTGGTCATTATTTCGTTGATGCGGTCGACAGGGATCTGAAACACCAGCACGCCCAGGCGCTCTTGGCCGCGGGTGATAGGCGTGGCGATGAATGCGGCCGGGGCGTCGAGAGATGGGCGGTACGGCTCGAAGTCCACGAAATGGGTGGCGCTGTGGGAATCCGCACGGTTGGCTAAGCGAAATGCCCGGGCTAGGTTGGTGTCCGCATAGGGGCCGCTAGTCAGACTGGTGCCGAAATCAATTTCTTTGTGAACCGAATACACGATCTCGCCGGTTTGGCCGTCGATTAAGAAGATGTCGTAAAACCCGAGTTTGTCCAAAAAGCTGCGAAAAATTGGATGGTAGGTGTCGTGCACATCGGCGTATTCGCTTGTGTCGCCCTCGGCGCGGTTCAATTGGTGCTTTTCGCCTGAGACGTTTGGATTCGCGGCGATGTAGTGGTGTTGCAGATAAATTGCGGCCGCGCTTTTCGGCATAAGAGCTGACGCCTTAATGGTCTCCGCCTGAGGATCGAGGGCACCGGATGTGATTGCGGAGTTCACCCTTGGCAAAAAGTCCTCGCGGTAAAATGCTGCTAAAAGACCATCGGCGTTCTGTAAGTTTTGATCTAACGGCTGGTTATTTAGGGTTTGCATCGCTGCAGAAAATTGTCCAACGGCGTTGATCGTGTTGGGGTTTTCGGAAATCACCTGAATTTGATGAACTATTTGCTCAAAGTATCGTTTGATCTCATCGGTTTTCGCGGCCTGAATAGCGGTCAAGCGATCAAAAGTCTGGGTTTGTAGAGCGTTTTTGCTGCTGATGTAACTGATCCAGCCCACCGTAATGCTAGTGGACAAGCAGATGAGCAGTAAAAAAACGGACGATTTGGTCGCCAAGGTAATTTTAGGCATGGGAAGTTCCGTGTAAAAAACAAGTTTGCGAATGCCTGCTCGTATCGTGCGAGATGCCGCCCCTCTTTTGTAAACTTAAAGTGGTTAAATGGGCGGAAATGCGGATGGACGGTAGATTTCTATGTATGAACGGTGTGGTTTGAGAGGGAGTGACGGGATTTTGTGCGTTGAACCGTTTCGGGCCAACGGTGGCTTTTGGGCAAAGACGCTCGCGTTTACCGTCGCTTTTCTCCTCTGTGCAGGTTGCGAGCGCGTCAGTGAAGGTGCCGGCAACCCTCGATTCGACACGCCGGGACGGCCAACGTTTTCAGAGCAGCTTGTGTGTGTGGTGAGCGCGTCAGAGTTCCGTTGGCAGCACATGTATCGACTGGACATGGACCGGAATCAAGCCGAGTTTGTGGGCGGATTTGGCCAGCGTATCGTCTCGCTACGTAGTCAGTCGATGACCGTATCCCCTGATGTTGTTACAGCAACTTTTCCCGGGACAGAACAAGGCGCGAGTTCTGGATTCGAGGTGAGCATTCAACGGGACGATTTGAGCTATCAGATCGCCGTTGCGACATCGGATGATGCGATACCCCCGCGCATCGAGGGTCGCTGCTCAATTTTGGGCGGCGATGGTTTTTTGATTGGTCGTCCCATTGGCGTATAAATGCATCAGATGCTGAGAAACCATGACAAAACCATGGCTGTAGCAACAGCGCCCTGACGGATTTGCAGCTGGCGCGCCCCTGAGGTTTCGTTGCCGACATAGCCCCCGACACGCGACCGGAGTCTTGCCAACCCAAGGCACAGGGCGAGCAAGGCTAGAGGCAGCAGGAACGTAGTACCGAACCACGCCAGGCCTGCGGCCACCCCGTGCGTGAGTGGTTGCACCCGATCCTGTCCGTGACACACCCGATCCTGTCCGTGACACACCCAAGCCTGGGCCAAGTTGCCAACCACAAAGGCGAAAAACGCCAGCCCAACGACTTCGGGCAAGGGGCGGTAATGACCGTCGAGATTCGTCAACAAGCCCAACCAAAGTAGACTTTGCCATAAAGGGCTTGCGTTGACGGGGTGTTGACGGCTGATGGTAAGGATGGCGATAAGCCACCAGAACAGTCCTAGGGTACTGCAGAGCAGCGTCAAGAATGCGGGGCTGTTGTTGACCAGCGGACCCGCGACGCCCATCAGGTAAACGAGTAGGCCAACGCTGACCGCACCGGTGATTAACTCAGTGAGCGCATACTGTATGCCGATGGGCTGGTTGCAGCACCGTGATCGCCCCCGCAACCAAAGATAGCCAACAATCGGCAGGTTTTGCCACGGGTTAATGGCCTGGGTGCAAGACGGGCATCGAGAACGGGGGTAGGCCAAATTGAATCGACTCGTGTCGGTACTGTGTTGATTCATGATGGGCAGGCGGTAGGCCACCACGTTGATAAAGCTGCCCACACAGCTTCCCAGCACGAAAATCAGTGCCACAATCGAGGGTGTGGATTGCCAAACAAAGTCAGTCATCTGATGGTCCGAATCTAAGCCGTAACCGTATCGAAAGTCGGGCTGGTGAACTACCGACAATGCCTTTTTATGGCCGACTTTTGTCCGGTAAAACCTAAATTCCGCTCAGGTTCAAGAGGTGACTCATTCACCCCGATCCAGCAGAATCCGTGGTCTGTTTTGAAAGGAGAGGATCTGATGAGCGAAGCTTGGATTATTGATGCGGCCCGAACACCTCGGGGAGTGGGAAAACAAGGTAAGGGCGCACTGTGGGAAGTACATCCGCAGAAGCTGCTGTCCACGGTGCTGAAGTCGCTAGCCGAACGCAGTGATCTCAAAACCGATGAGATTGACGACGTTATTATGTCGTGCAGCAGCCAGTTCCAGAAACAGGGTTCATGCGTGGGCCGTATGGCAGCACTGGATGCGGGCTTTTCTACTCGAGCTTCCGGGGTAACGCTGGATCGCTTCTGCGGCGGCGGTATTACCGCAGTCAATCTGGCCGCTGCAAACATCATGTCTGGAATGGAAGACCTGATCGTCGCCGGTGGCGTAGAGATGATGTCCTATACCCGCAGTGAAGCACCGCCATTCCCGCTGGATGCGGGCAACGAAGATCTGCGTCGACTCTATCCCCAGCTCAATGTGGGCATCTCCGCAGACATTATTGCGACGGAAGAAAATTTCAGCCGGGCCGAGTTGGATGCCTTTTCGTTGGAAAGCCAGCGGCGCGCGGGAGTCGCGCTGCAAGAGGGCGCTTTCCACAAGTCCTTGGTGGCAGTGCACAACGCCGACGGCACTCTGGCGCTGGATCAAGAAGAGTACCCACGTCCACAGACCACGGCGGAATCGCTGGCGGGTTTGCAGCCGGCGTTTGAAGGCTTGATGGATATGCCCTTCTTTGATTCGGGCAGAACCTACCGCGAAATGGTCGCCGAACGTTGGCCCGGACTGGTTGTAGAGCACCGCCATCATGCGGGCAGTTCGTCGGGTGTGGTTGATGGAGCCGGTGCCTTGGTGATGGCATCACAGCAGTACGCTCAGAAAAACGATCTGAAACCTCGTGCACGCATCGTCGCCATGGCGAATATGGGCCACTCGCCAGAGTACATTTTGAACGCTCCGGTTGATGCAGCGAAGAAAGTGTTAGGCAAGGCCGGTATGACGATCGATGACATCGATCTGTTTGAAGTGAATGAAGCGTTTGCGGTTGTGCCGATGAAATTCATGCGCGATCTCGATGTGGATCACGCCAAGGTTAACGTCAATGGCGGCGCGATCGCCCTCGGCCATCCGATCGGCGCGACGGGCTCCATGCTCATCGGAACGGCGTTGGACGAGCTTGAGCGAAGCGGCCGATCGACGGCGCTGATCACCATGTGTGCTGCCGGTGGTATGGCACCAGCGGTGATCATCGAGCGCATTTAAGTCAACGAAAGAAATTTATATTGAGAAAGGAACGAAGTCATGGAGAACGCGAATCAATTGGACGGATTTCGCAACGATGTTCGAGGCTGGGTGCAGGATAATTTTCCCGCCAGCTTGGCTGGGGTGGATCTGGCCGGTTTGGCCGGCGGTGAAAGCGGTGCGAAAGCCAGCGATGAAATCAAGGCTGGCATGGAAACTTGGCGTCAGCGTCTGGCGGAAAAAGGTTGGGGTGCCCCAACTTGGCCGGTGGAATTCGGCGGCGGCGGCCTCAGTGATCCTGAAGCGGACATCATTGGCGAAGAGATTTTCGAGGCAGGTGCCTATAACCCGATTCCGCATATGACGGGTATGGGAATCACCATGGTCGGGCCAACCCTGTTGGAGTATGGAACCGATGAGCAGAAAGCTCGCCACTTGAAAGGTATCGCCAGCGGAGAAGTCCGCTGGTGCTTAGGTCTGTCAGAGCCAAATGCGGGCTCAGATTTGGCCTCGCTGTCGACGAAGGCAGAGGACAAGGGCGATTATTTTGCGCTGAACGGTCAAAAGGTTTGGACTTCGGGTGCTCATATTTCTCAGTGGTGTGGTGCCTTGGTGCGCACCGATACCGATGCAGGCAAACGCGATGGCATCAGCTTCGTGATGCTGCCCATGCAGCAGGACGGTGTTGAGACTCGTCCGATTCGCTTGATCTCCGGCGTCTCACCGTTTTGCGAAACCTACTTTACCGAAGCCCGTGCAGAGAAGGGTGACTTGCTGGGTAATCTCAACGACGGGTGGAGCGTGGTGAAACGATTGCTCCAGCACGAACGCCAAAGCCAGACTGGCGGGCGTGGCGTGAGCATGGTCGATGCAGAACCCCTGCACATCAAGGCCCAGCGGTTTGTCGGTGTCGACAACACCGGTGCGCTAGCCGATCGCGACCTGCGCCAGCGCTTGGTCCGAAATTACATGGACGCCACGGCTCATCGATTGACCGCACAGCGCATTACAGACGAGGCAGCGGGTCGAGTAGAAGTGAGCGCCGCCGCATCCATCTTGAAAAACTCGAATACTCGGGTAGCGCAGAACAAGGCGGAGCTGGCCTTGGAAATCATGGGCAGCCAGGGCATTGGTTGGTCGGGTGACGATTTTGCCGAAGACGAATTGGGCATCGTACGTGAATGGTTGTCGGGTAAGGCCATGTCGATTTATGGCGGTTCTTACGAAGTACAGAACAACATCATTTCCAAGAATGTTTTGGGTCTGCCTGAAACAACCCAAAAAGGATAGACCATGGCAGCGTTAACAGAAGAACAATCCATACTGAAGGATCAAGCCAGCTCTTGGGTCGAAACCCAACTGCCGGTGCAAAAATTCCGGGAATTCCGCAACAGCAATAGCGATGGGGGCTTCGACCCTCAGGCGTGGTCTGCCATGGTGGATATGGGTTGGACAGGTATTTTGGTGCCAGAAAGCTATGGTGGCTCAGATTTGGGCTACCTGACCTTTGGGGTCATTTTAGAGCAACTTGGTCGACAGCTTTGCGCATCGCCCCTATTTGCGTCGGCCTATCTCGGCGCGACGGCCCTCAATCTGGGTGGCAGTGATGCCCAAAAGGCGCATTGGCTGCCGAAGATTGTTGATGGCAGCGAGATCCTGACATTGGCGGTAGACGAACACTCACGGCATCAACGCGATGGTGTGGAAACTTCCGCTCAAGCCAGCGCTGATGGTTTCGTCATCAACGGTGCCAAAACATTTGTTTTGGAGGGTATGAGCGCAACCACTTTGGTCGTCGCCGCCCGAACCGACGAGGGAACTGTGGGATTATTCCTCGTGTCAGCTGACGCTCAGGGCCTGTCTCGTCAAGCCATGCAGACAGTAGACTCCCGTGACTATGCTCGGGTGACCTTGTCCGACGTGTCTGTATCAGCAGACGCCTACTTGGGCGCCATGGCTGGCAGTGACCTGTATGACGCCGTATTGAACAGGGCTGCCGCAGGCATCGCCATGGAGATGCTGGGCGTGGGCTGTTACAGCTTTGAGATGACCCTGGACTATCTCAAGACGCGCAAGCAGTTTGGCAAGGTCATCGGTTCGTTCCAGGCACTTGGCCATCGCGCAGCGGAGCTTTATTCAGCCCAAGAAATGGCGCGGTCCTGCGCTGAAGCCGGGGTGATTGCCATTGATCAGGGCGCCGACGACGAAGCAGCGATGAGCGCCGTATCCAAGGCAAAAACCGGCGAGTTTTTGTTCGATATGTCGAATCAGCTGATTCAGATTCACGGCGGAATTGGTATGACGGACGAATTCGATGCCGGGCTGTACCTCAAACGCGCTCGAGTGCTCGAGACCACGTTTGGCAATCAGGCTCACCATCGAGATCGCTACGCGACACTGCTGGGCTTCTAAGGCCTCAGCGACAAAAAAGCCGGGTGATCCCGGCTTTTTTATGGATGCAATCTAGGATTCATTAGCTGCGACGCTGCCGGTTCCAGCCTTCCATTGCCTGGCTCATGTCCAGTAGCTCGTCCTTATGTTCCAGCAAGTCCTCGTATTCGGCATCAACACCAAGCTCAAGGTCGGCGTTGTTGAATACGGCGCAGGTCGAGAAGCGCCCGCCACCGGCCTGAATGATTTTGCCGTTCGGTGCGTCTTCGCTGGCCATCAGCAGCACCGCGGGGGTCACCAGTTTGGGGTGTACGTCGGCATCGGGGTTTTCCGGGTCCAGGTCTTCCCGGCCGGGAATCGTGGCGATCAGCCGCGTCGCCGCGCTTGGGGCCAACCCGTTGACCCGGATATTTTTCGATGCGCCCTCAATGGCGAGTACGTTGATCAGACCCAGCATGCCCATTTTCGCCGCACCATAATTTGCCTGCCCGAAGTTGCCGTATATTCCTGACGTCGAACTGGTCAGTACGATTCGCCCGTAGTTCTTCTCGTACATGATGGGCCATGCCGCGTGCGTCACGTAGGCACTGCCGTTGAGGTGGACGTTCATGACCAGATCCCAATCGTCTAGGGACATTTTTTTGAAGCTCTTGTCGCGGAGAATGCCCGCATTGTTGATCAAGATGTCCACGGTGCCGAATTCAGCGACGGCATCATCAATGATGGATTTCGCCCCTTCGCGACTGGAAACCGACGCTTTGTTGGCGATGGCGACGCCACCGGCCTGACGGATTTCATCGACCACTACATCGGCCATATCGCTGGCTCCAACGCCATCCCCGCTGCCCCCCAGATCATTGACCACTACCTTGGCACCGCGCTTAGCGAACTCCAGAGCATGTGACTTACCCAGACCGCCTCCGGCACCGGTAACGACGACAACTTTATCTTCAAATTCGCTCATGAGGACTTCCTTGATTGATGAGATGGCGATTCTTGGAAGCCCGCAGCCTAGAAAAAATAGGCGCCGCGGGCAATAGAACAGGTTACGGCCACTACAGTGCGAGGGCAGCGTTGCCGGCAATGGTTAGGCGGTGCAGCTCTCGGTCATAGCCGTCATAGCCACCGTTTGCCCGGTGCAAGACAGAACGGTTGTCCCACATCACCAGCATGTTCGGCTCCCAGACGTGGGTGTACTGAAACTCTTCTCGGGTCTGCCAGGCGTAGAGATCCATGATCAGCTGCTGACTGTCTTCTTGGGTCATGTCCACGATGGTGTGAATGTAGCCCACGGTG
Source organism: Gammaproteobacteria bacterium (assembly GCA_042091155.1). Taxonomy (GTDB): domain Bacteria; phylum Pseudomonadota; class Gammaproteobacteria; order Pseudomonadales; family Azotimanducaceae; genus UBA4421. The sequence goes on along the minus strand of JBELHZ010000042.1, from coordinate 5,895 downwards.
CCAAATACCGTATCGGCGCCGGACTCTGGGTGCTTGGCGATGATGGGGTGCGGTTCCGATTCGTTGGCTTGATCGGAAAACAAAATCTTCATGCTGCGATCATTGCCTTGGTCTTTTTCACCGTAGGTCCCTTGGGGGCCGTAGGCAGCGGCTGCGGAATGCAGGGCAATCTTGCCCTCGAGTCGCTGGCGCAGCTCGTCGGGCATCTCTGCCAAGGCCATCTGCTGATTGGCAAAGCCCGTGTTCCCGCCAACAGGCGGCACGACCAAGCTGTAGAGACAGGTGCCAATGGGCGGATGTTTTTTGAAGCTCCAGTCCGTATGCCAATTTTCCGCAAATACGGGTGCTTGTTCGTCTGCGCGACGGGTGAGGGCGACAACAGGTGTCTTTTTGTTGATTGGCACAAAGTAAGGATCATCGCCAACCGCGCCAAAGTAGTCCGTGACCCGGACCAAGTCGTCGTCGGTGAGCTGTTGGTTCGGAAAGGCCAGTACATGGTGTTCTAGCCACGCATCACGGATCTCGCGAATGGTGTCAGCGCTCTGGGGCTGTGATAGATCCAGGCCGGTGACGATGGCGCCGCAGGCCTTTCCGCTGGGTGTTACGTTGATCATGCTGTTTCCTCGTCCTTTGCCTCATCCTCATGCGCAGCCACTATAGCCTCCTAAACACGGACTATCTAACCCACGGGCGGTCAGGCTCACGGGTGACTTAGCCCACAGAGAGGGCCAGCAGGCGCGAAATTTCCCGAGCGCTGCGATCACTTTGTTCCCGCCAGGTATTAAAGGCGTCTTGCATGGCGGTGAGATCGCGCTTACTGGTCGGTTCCTTGTCCACCACACCAGCACCGATCAATGCAGCCACCACGTCTCTGGACAACAGCGGCGTGTCGTAGCCCAAAAAACGCAGACAGTAGCGGCCGGTTTGACCGCCCAAGCGACTGCCGTGTTTCTTCAGGTACAGCCAAAGGCCAACAAAATCTGAATCCGGCCAGTCGGCCATGAAGGCACCGAAGGAGCCGTGTTCGGCACGAATGTCCAAAATGAAGAGGGCGTTAGCGCGCACACTGGCGATTTTCGTGGCATGGCGCACGATATCGGTGTTGCCGGCGAGTTCTTCAATCTCCTCGTCGGAAAGCATAGCGCAGCGGGTGACGTCGAAGTCGTGAAAGGCAGATTGAAAGCCAGACCATTTGGCCGTGATCACACGCCAGACGAAGCCTGCCCGAAAGACGCAGGCTGTCATCTCGGCCAGCACATCGGCATCACTAACCGTGCGTAAATCCGTCGTGTCCCGGATCGGAGCCAACAGTTGCTCAAGCTCATGCTCACCGCCTTTGCGTGCCGCTGCGCGGGCGTAGATATCGTCGAAGTGCTGCATGGTTTTCCCATCTGCGAAGGCAAACTATTGAGGGCCAGAAGTATGTAGCATGGCATGCTCAGCAAGCAACGGACGCACCGGCATTGAACGCAGAAAGCCCCCCACCACAACGGCCCCGATTTCATCTCGCGATTCCAGTCACGGATCTGGAACGCGCGCGTGACTTTTATGCCCGGCAGCTGGGTTGTGCCACGGGCAGAGAGTCGTCGCGCTGGATTGATTTTGATTTTTTTGGTCACCAGCTCGTCACGCACTTGGTGGATACCGCTGATCATTCCAGCGTGGCGACGAACGATGTGTCGGGCCACGAGGTGCCTGCGTCCCATTTCGGCATCATCATGCCCTGGGCTGATTATGAGGGACTGTTAGCAGAGCTCACTGCCACAGGGGTGGCCTTTGTCATTGAGCACCATATTCGTTTCCCGGATCGTCCCGGGGAGCAAGCCACGTTCTTTCTGAAAGATCCGAGCGACAACCACCTGGAGTTCAAGGCATTTCGCAACATGGACATGTTGTTTGCGAAGGATTTGGCGGATTACTAAACCCCAGCGGTTTTCGACAGCACTTGGCAGCGCTTCATCAGGCGACGAGAGTGTGGATCGAAATCGTCACGACGGTGAAGTACCCGTCGGTTGTCCCAAATGATCAAATCAAAGGGTTGCCAGATTTGCCGCCAGACCTGGCCCGGGAGCGCGGCATAAAGCCAGAGCTCATTCAGTAACGCCTCACTGTCATTCAGCGACAAACCGGGTACATAGGCCCATTCCCGTCGACCAAGGTATAGGGCAGGCTGGCCAGTTTCGTCATGGGGCCGAACAATGGGGTGCACTGCACCGGGGGCATCTCGGGGGTCGTCGAAAGCCTCATAGCCAGGCCGCAGCTTGCCGATACTGGTATGTGCGGCATTATGCTTGATCGTCAGGCCTGCGATCCGTGTTTGAAGCGACGCGGGCAGAGCATGGTAGGCAGCACACTGATCGGAAAAACAGGTATCGCCGCCGGTCTCGGGTATTTCAATACCCAGCAGGACGCTGGCAGGCGGAGGTGTGTCGACGTAAGTCATATCCGAATGCCAGGTTGCTTCGGCGTTGCCCAATCCGCCGATGGGCTTGCCGTCTACCAATATGTTGGATAGCTGGGTGACGTAGCGATTCTTGATCTTAGCTTTGTCCGCCTCGGACATGCGGCCGAAAGGGGCCTCTTCCAACGGGCCAAATCTGGCACTGAATGCCTGCAGCTGATCCTCACCAATCTCTTGGTTTCGCAGTCTGAGCACCCCGTACTTGAGCCAAGCGGCATACAGTTGATCGAAGGCAGCGTCAGATAGGTGTCCGACGTCGATGCCGTAAATGTCGGCGACAAAGGTGTCTGTCAGTGGCTGTATGTCCATCATTGTGTGTTCTCTCTCTCAGCGGCTGTTGCAGCCTCAACAGCTTCTCGCGGCGCAAGAATGCGCGCAATCATCTTTTGCCGGTCATCGCCGGAATGCTGAAACTGATGGTATAGCGCGAGCACGGCAGCACCGAACTGAGTCTGCTGCCAAAACTGCGCCTGCATCGCCACGCTGTCGTAGTCGCCGGGTTGTGCGGTCATGGCTTCAAGGTAGTAGGCCTTGATATCCTCTACCGCGCGCTTCAGCCAAACCATATCGGTTGGTAGGGCTTCATTGTCCAACTGCTCCCCCAGCAGCTGAATGTTCTGCTGGGGTGACGCATCGGCGATGCCGACCAAGCTGCGGCCCTCACGGCGTCGGCGGCCCAGTTCGTACCACGGGGCGAGTTCCCCAATCTCTCGCACGAGCCGGGTTTTCCATGAGGCGTCGTTAGGGTTTTCTGTTGGGAAGGAGACGGGGCAGGCCGCCGGGTTTTCGTCATCAATTGCCGGCACGTCGTGGGGGTAATCTTCCAGTACCGGGCCTGCTTGCCGTTGCAGCAAATCCAGCGCAGATTCAATAACATCCCGCTGAAATGACGCATCACCCGGTTTGCCAAGGGGACGGCCCAAGGGGAAGGGGACCCAGAGCGCGCGAGGCGGTTGCATGCTGGCGGTGTTCTCCCGCACCAAGCTGATACCCGTTGTCATCAGTCCGTCGCGTTCCAGAAAGTAACTCAGCGCGCTAACAGCGCGCGTGCAGTTGGGTCAGACCGGGGTCAGAAATACCGCGTCGACGTTGTCCTGTTTCAGCATGCCAGCCACTTGGGCTGCGCTGGCCTCATAGGCCTGGGGTAGCAATCCCGCGCCCATGAAGCTGTAGTGCACGCTGGCGAGACTTCCGACGACACCGTCATCGACGAGTTCGTTGAAGCGCGTCAGGGGAAAGACGAGGTTCACATCTTCCGTGAAGCCGGTTTTGTCGAAGTTCACGGAGCTGTGGGACATAACCAGTGCGTCTGGGTTCTCGTCTCCGTCCAGTGGTCTGAAGGTGGCATCGGCAAGGTCAAAAACACGGTCGTCCCGGTAATGCAGGCCAGCAGTTGTGATCAAGGCGATGCGCATCTGGCTCAAAGGTTTTGTCGGAGTTGTCCAGACTGGCGAACCCAAGGGCGGCATGTTCTTGGCCAGCAGGTGCTCGCGCTCGTAATCCGGTAGGTCGCTTAATCTCACCATCGCGGTGTAATACCTCCTCGTCAGTTTGCCGTTTCTCAGTGATGTTGAGTCGAGATGTATTGGTCGGCGGCATAGTAGATGCGCTGACCGAGTCGAACAAGCGCCCACTTGGTTTATGCAGGCGCAGATACCCGTTTTAGCGGATCTAAAGAAAACAAAGCCCCAGGATTTTGACGGCCAGTGCTTACCCGGGTGCTTGGCGCACCAAGAAGGTTGGGTTTGAAAGGTTTATTGTTCCTGACCTAGCTTGGGTTCCTGTCCACCATATCCTTGTCCAGTCGACGCCAGGTGATCAGGAAGAACAGTGAACTTGCCGTGTATAACATCGCCATGATGACCATCGCCGACTGTAAACTTTGTGAGTAGACCTCACCGCAGACAGTCTGCAAGTTGTCGCTAAGCTCGCCGATAGCCCGCGGATGACACTGGTTTCGGGCGAGTTCCTCTGCTGCTACGCCAAGTTCGGCGACTCCGCTGACAAAGAAAATATCTGAGATTGCGCCGATAAAGAGAGGGCCGAAGCCATAGCCGATTAGGTTAACGACGAACAGCAGTACCGCGGTTGCCATCGCACGAACACGCATGGTCACAACACCCTGGCCGATCGTGTATTGAGCGGCGAGATAACCGTACTTCACGAAACCGGCAATAATCAGTCCGATGGCAGCAAAGAGTAGGTTTTCGGTGGTGAAAGCAAAAATGTAAAAGGGCACTGACAGGGCTAAGCCGATGCCCGGTACCCAGGCGATGGCGCCGGGGTGTTTTCGATAAAGTTTGGTTGCCAGCCAACCTGTCGCGAAGGTGCCAACGGCGGAAGACAGCGATACCGGAGCGTTGATCCAGATGGCGGCTTCACCCGTCGTGATTCCGTGGGCTCGAACAAGAAAGATTGATTGGAACGAGGAGATTCCGTACCCACAGAATGCGGCCACGGTTGCGCCAGCTGTCATATACCAGAATGCGGGTTTGGTCGTAAGTTCACGGATCGCTTCCCGCAGTTCCACTCGTTCTTTGGATTTCGTTCCCGGTGGGTCTGTGTAACCGCGCGGCGGTTCTTTTACCGTCAGTTTGAATACCACAGCAAGTAAAACGCCGGGCGCGCCAACGACAAAAAAAGCCGTTCGCCAGTCGAAGGCATCGGTGACCCAACCGCCGATCAGATTGGCAAACATGGTGCCCAGGGTGACGCCCATGGCGTACACGCCCAGCGCCTGAGACCTATCTCGTGGCGCATAATAGTCGGCGATCAACGAGTTGGCGGGTGGAGTGCAGCCGGCCTCACCAATTCCGACGCCGACCCGGCACATCAACAAAATCCAGAACGCGCCGATGGTGACCGAGCCGATGGTGACCTCGGTTGCGAGCCCGCAGAGCACCGTCATGGCAGACCAGAGAGCCACACAGACGCTCATAATCCAAACGCGATGACCGGTATCGGCGTAACGGGCCAGAGGAATGCCCACGATAGTGTAAAGGAGGGCAAATCCGAAACCTGTTAGCAGGCCGAACTGGGTGTCAGATAGGCCCAGCTCGGGCACAAGCTCTGGGCCGACAACGGCGAGCAGGCCTCGGTCAACGAAGTTCATGATGTAAATCAGTGTCAGGGCTGAGAGCACGTAGGTTCGATAACGACTGGTGCCGTACCCTTTGATTTGATCGGGTGCGGATGCTGCGGTCATAAATGAATCTCCTCAAGAGGCGTCAGCGATGATTTTTCTCTACCAGTTCGCTGGCGCGCATGTCGTGACGCTGATGGGCGTTATTCTTTTCACACCAAGGGGGCCAGGCCGAACCCGCTCATTCCGCATAAAAAAAGGAGCCAAAAGGCCCCTTTTTGTATGGCAGCGTGCGTCTGGCGGAGAGAGAGGGATTCGAACCCTCGATAGGGGATTAACCTATACTCCCTTA
>JBELHZ010000041.1:22123-23988 GCA_042091155.1 Gammaproteobacteria bacterium | reverse complement strand
TCAGCAAGATCTACGTCGAAAGCTGCACCGATATCGAACGAGAGCTTTACCTCAGTGCGGTTATTGACCGCGGCAGCCGTCGAGTCGTGTTCATGGCATCTACCGAAGGTGGCGTCGAAATCGAACAAGTGGCCGAAGAAACCCCCGAGAAAATTCTCCGTGCAACCATTGATCCAGCCGTGGGTGCGCAGCCGTATCAGGGCCGAGAGCTCGCCTTTAAGCTGGGTTTAGCAGGTACGCAAATTCGACAATTTGCTAATCTTTTCATGGGTTTATCGAAGCTTTTTGAAGAAACGGATTGCTCCTTGCTGGAGATTAACCCGTTAGTCGTCACCACAGACGGTGACATTCATTGTTTAGACGCGAAAATTAACATCGACGGCAACGCGCTGTATCGCCAGCCTGCCATTGCCGAGATGAACGACCCGAGCCAAGAGGACGAGCGCGAGGCCCAAGCGGCTGAATTCAGCCTCAACTACGTGGCATTGGAAGGCAACATTGGCTGCATGGTCAACGGTGCCGGTTTGGCCATGGGGACCATGGACCTGGTGAAGCTGCATGGCGGTAATCCGGCCAACTTCCTAGACGTTGGTGGCGGCGCGACCAAGGAGGCGGTAGCCGAAGCGTTTAAGATCATTTTGTCCGATTCGGCGGTACAAGCCGTGCTGATCAACATCTTTGGCGGCATCGTCAGCTGCGCCACCATCGCTGAGGGCATCATTGGTGCGGTTCAAGAGGTTGGGGTAGAAGTGCCCGTCGTGGTGCGGTTTGAAGGCAACAACTCTGCCTTGGGTCGTCAAACTCTGGCGGACAGCGGTTTGAACATTATTCCCGGTGATTCACTGGTAGACGCGGTCGAAAAGGCCGTAGCAGCAGCTGGAGGTCAAGCATGAGTATTTTGATCAATAAAGACACTAAGGTCATTTGCCAAGGTTTTACCGGATCACAGGGCACCTTGCACAGCGAGCAGGCCTTGGCTTACGGCACGCAGCTTGTGGGTGGTGTGACGCCGGGCAAGGGCGGCACAACCCATCTGGGCCTTCCCGTATTCGACACGGTATCCGATGCGGTAGCCCAGACCGGCGCGACGGCCAGCGTGATTTACGTACCCGCAAGCTTCTGCAAAGACTCTATTTTGGAAGCGTTGAACGCAGGCATCGAACTCATCGTATGCATCACAGAGGGTATCCCAACCCTGGATATGCTGGCCGTAAAAGCGCGCATTGAGCAAAGTGGCGCTCGCATGATTGGCCCCAACTGCCCGGGTGTGATTACTCCCGGCGAGTGCAAGATTGGCATCATGCCCGGAGATATTCATCTGCCCGGCAAAGTCGGCATCGTGTCGCGTTCCGGGACCCTGACCTACGAAGCGGTGAAGCAGACGACGGATCGAGGCTTCGGCCAAAGCTCGTGTGTCGGTATTGGCGGTGACCCGATTCCGGGCAGCCACTTTATTGACATCTTAGAGCTGTTTGAAAAAGATCCGGCGACCGAAGCCATTGTGATGGTGGGTGAGATCGGCGGCAACGCTGAAGAAGAAGCCGCGGCTTACATCAAAGCGCATGTGACCAAGCCGGTAGTGGGCTATATCGCGGGTGTTACTGCACCTCCAGGCAAGCGCATGGGCCATGCCGGAGCCATCATCGCCGGTGGCAAGGGCACCGCGGACGATAAATTTGCCGCGCTGCAAGACGCTGGCGTCCGCACCGTACGCAGTCTGGCGGAAATTGGCGATGCCTTGGCTGACGTGACCGGTTGGAGCTAAGTCACCTAGCGTCCTTGTTTCAGGGGCATTGGCCCCTGAAACGCTTGAATTCCCCCGGGCAATCCCCATCTTTCTGCGCATACGAGTAGTCACCAGCGCA
>JBELHZ010000041.1:0-22023 GCA_042091155.1 Gammaproteobacteria bacterium | reverse complement strand
GTCCGAAACTCTTAATTTCCAAACCGAAGCCAAACAGCTGCTGCAGCTGATGATTCACTCGCTGTATTCTAATCGCGAGATTTTTCTTCGAGAGCTTATTTCCAACGCATCAGACGCCATCGACAAACTGCGTTTTCGATCCATAGAAGAACCTGCGTTAATTGGCGATGACGGTGACTTTCATATCGACGTCACCTTCGACAAAGACGCTGGAACCCTGACCATCGCAGACAACGGTATTGGCATGTCGCGAGATGAGGTGATCGCGCATCTTGGCACCATTGCCAAATCCGGCACGGCAGAGTTTCTCGCCAATCTCACCGGCGATCAAAAATCCGATTCCCAGCTGATCGGTCAGTTCGGGGTGGGTTTTTACAGCGCCTTCATGGTGGCAAAGGAAGTAGAAGTGCTAACCCAAAGCGCTGCTGGTGGCGACGGAGTGCGATGGCGTTCTACTGGCGAAGACGCCTACAGTCTCGATGCGGCCGACGGCCTTACACGAGGCACCCAAGTCATTTTGCATTTGCAGGAAGATGCTCTGGACTTTGCCGAAGATGCCCGTCTGCGCCATATCGTCACCCGATACTCAGACCACATTGGCGTGCCCGTGCGCATGTTCTCCCAGCCCGGCTACGGTGCGCCTGAAGACGAAGAGTTTGTGTCTGAGCTGGAGGGTGTAAATTCGGCCCAAGCGCTGTGGACGCGTTCACGCTCGGAAGTTGAAGACGACGAGTACAAAGAGTTTTATAAGCACGTCTCCCACGATTTTGAGGATCCGCTGAGTTGGAGTCACAATCGGGTAGAAGGCAAGTTCGAGTACACCAGCCTGATCTATTTGCCCAAGCGCGCGCCATTCGATCTGTACAACCGCGAGATGCCGAAAGGTTTGAAGCTCTACGTTCAGCGCGTCTTCATCATGGACGATGCGGATCAATTTCTGCCCCTGTACCTGCGCTTCGTCAAAGGTGTGATCGATTCCAACGACCTGCCGTTGAACGTGTCACGTGAGATTTTGCAGCAAGACGAATGGGTCACATCCATCCGCAATGCCGTGACCAAGCGTGTGCTGAGCATGCTGGAAGACATGGCGAAGAAGGACACTGAGCAGTATCAGTCGTTCTGGGACGAATTCGGCGAAGTCATCAAAGAGGGTGCCGGCGAAGACTTTGCCAACCGCGCTGCGATCATGAAGCTGCTGCGTTTTGCGTCCACATCCGGCGAAGGCAAAGTGAAAAATGTGGGTCTGGACGATTACTTAGCACGTAAAAAAGACGATCAGGAAAGCATTTATTACATCTGCGCCGAAACTTATGAAACCGCCAGCCGCAGCCCGCACCTGGAAATCTTCAAGGACAAAGGCGTGGAAGTGCTGGTGATGTTCGATCGAATCGACGAGTGGTTGATGAGCTCGCTGACCGAATACGAAGGAATACCCTTTGTCGATGTGATGCGGGGCGACGTAGCCTTGCCCGGTGAATCCAAGGCCGACGACGAAAAGGATGACAAAGAAGCCGAAGAACATCCGCTGACCGAGCGTATTCAGGCAGTCATTGGCGAGAAAGTCGAAGGCGTGCGACCTTCCAAGCGGCTGACCGACTCCCCCGCATGCTTGGTGTTGTCAGACTTCGGTGTGGGCATTCAGATGCGCAAAATACTCGAAGCCAGCGGTCAGTCCATGCCTGAAAGTAAGCCGTTTTTCGAGTTCAACGCCGATCACCCCTTACTCCACCGCCTAGACACGGAAGTGGACGAAGATCGTTTTGCCGAATTGGTCGAGCTGTTGTTCGATCAAGCCAGCTTGGCGGAAGGCGGCACGCTACAGGATCCAGCGACCTACGTATCAAGGATGAATCGGCTGCTGATGGACCTTTTGCCGCCAAGCGAGAGCTAGCGGCATATCTATCCGGCCAACAAGCCGTCACAATGACGGCTAACCCTCTTTGTTTGGTTAGTGAGATGGAAGTAGCCATAGTTGGTGGTGGAAATTTCGGTACCGCCATCGCCAATATCATTGCCCGAAACGGTCATACCACCCATTTGTGGATGCGTGATCCTCAGCAGGTCGCTCAAACCCTTCAGGCGGGAGAAAACCTGCGCTATTTGCCGGGTCATCCTTTAGAGCCCGGGGTCCTGCCGACCGCAGACCTTAGGAAGGCAACCCAAGCCGCCAGTCTGATTTTTGTTGCCGTTCCCAGCACCGGTTTCGATTCCGTCTGCCGGGAGATGGCACCCTTTATTCAATCCGAAGATTTACTGATCAGCGCAACTAAGGGGATCCAGCCTGACGGGTTTCGGCTGATGAGCCAGCTGTTGAGCGACCTCACCCCGAGTCAGCATGTGGGCGCAATTTCCGGTCCAAACTTGGCCGAGGAAATCGCGGAACAACAATACGCCGGCACGGTTATTGCGACCCATCACCAGGCCGATGCTCTGCTTGTGCAGGAGGTTATGCGCAACGACACGCTTCGTGTGTACGCCAGCGCCGATGTGTACGGAGTAGAATTGGGTGGTGCGTTGAAAAACATTTACGCCATCGTCTGCGGATTAGCAGCAGGGTTAGACGTCGGTCAAAACACCATCGGTTTGCTGGTTACTCGGGCATTGGCGGAAATGAGCCGTTTCGCGGTGTCCATGGGAGGCAACCCCTTTACCTTTTTGGGCCTCGCTGGTGTAGGCGATTTGTTGGTGACCTGTACGTCGCCGCTGAGTCGCAATCATCAGCTCGGTACCTGTATCGCCAAGGGTATGTCGCTGGATGAGGCCGCAGACTCCTTGGGCAAGCTGGCGGAAGGGGTGAATACCTTGCGCTTGGTACACGCCAAAAGCCGAGAGCTAGACGTTTACATGCCCTTGGTAGACGGTTTGCACAGCATTCTCTTTGAGCAGCGGGGCATCACTGAAGTCATCAGCACGCTGATGGGCAACAGCGAAGGCGCGGATGTGGAATTTGTGGACCCATCGCGTTGGCAGTAACCGAACAGCTGATCGTGGGCGAGCTAATCGAAAGCGTTTACCAGCGCTTCGAGCATGCGCCTCTGAGCTTTGGCCACGGCACCGACAACGCTTGGGATGAAGCCGTTTATTTGGTTCTGAGCGTTACGGGTTACGCTGACGATGAAACGTCGCTGCAACTGCCGGTCGCGTCAGCGGAGTATCAACGTGTTCAACAACTCACCGCGCGTAGAATCGAAGAGCGTGCGCCGCTGGCGCACTTGCTGGGCGAATGCCGATTCATGGGCGAACGGTTTTTAGTGGAACCCGGTGTGATGATTCCTAGGTCGCCCATCGGCTACCTGTTGGGTGAGCCACTGCAAGCATGGCTTGGCCAAAACATCACAAAAATCGTCGATCTTTGCGCCGGTGTCGGGTGTTTGGGCATCTTGGCGGCGCAGCGTTACCCCCAATCCCACGTAACTTTGGTGGAGCTGGATGCTCAGGCCGCTAGCTTGGCGCGGCAGAATGTCGCCTTGCATAATCTTGGTGATCGAGTCCAAGTGGTGCAAGGCGATGCTTGTCAGTGGTTGGTGGAGCAGACGGACCAATGGGATTTGATTCTGACCAATCCGCCCTACGTCGATGAGCCGGATATGACCACCCTGCCAGAGGAATATCGACACGAACCCGTGCTCGGGTTGGCGGCTGGCGAAGACGGTTTGAGTTTGGTCGATCGATTTTTGCCAGAACTGACAGGGCGACTAGCAGCTGACGGGGTGTTTCTCTGCGAAGTGGGAGCCAGTGCACCGGCCATGCAGCGCAAGTACCCAGACTTACCGATTCAGTGGCTAGAGTTGTCTGAAGGCGGGGAAGGGGTGTTTCTACTTGAATCCTGGAAAAGATGATTGCTATCGAAACACTAAGCCAGATGCAGCTCCTGTCCTGATCTCTTCTTGAAGGACCATGTGATGCTTCGTAGATAAGCGGAGTAGGAGATTTAGCCGTTCAGTTCCTTTTTACTTGATGCTGACCGTACACAACCCAGATAATGTTGCTTCGTGACAGCATTTGTCGTTCCCCTTGATCAGGTAGCGAACCTCACCAACAGAGCAACACATGGCAGCAAATACCTTCGGTTCACTTTTCACCGTGACTACCTTTGGCGAAAGCCATGGTCTGGCCTTGGGCGCCATTGTCGACGGCTGCCCGCCGGGACTGCCTTTAACCGAAGAAGACCTGCAGCCGGATCTGGATCGGCGCAAGCCCGGTCAGTCCAAATACACCACCCAACGCCGTGAAGGCGACCGCGTGGAGATTCTTTCCGGTGTCTTCGAGGGCGTTACAACAGGCACGCCCATTGGCTTGCTGGTGCGTAACGAAGACCAAAAGAGCAAGGATTATGGCGCGATCAAGGACGTTTTCCGGCCGGCCCATGCCGACTACACCTATCACCACAAATACGGGGTGAGGGACTATCGCGGTGGCGGTCGCTCGTCTGCGCGTGAAACCACCATGCGTGTGGCGGCAGGGGCCATAGCGAAGAAATACCTGGCTTCTCACACGGGCATTTCGATCAAGGGCTACTTGTCTGGTATCGGCAGTCTGCGGCCTGAACCCGTCGATCTGAGTATCGTGGACGACAACCCGTTTTTCTGTCCCGATGCCGCCATGCTGGACGATATTGCCGCGCTGATTGATGAGGTGCGCAAAGACGGGGACTCCATTGGTGCAGAAGTCTCCGTGATCGCCAGCGGGGTGCCTGTGGGTTTGGGCGAACCGGTGTTTTCCCGACTGGATGCGGACCTGGCCGGAGCGCTGATGGGCATCAACGCCGTAAAAGGCGTTGAAGTGGGTGATGGTATGCAGGTATCAAATCAACGCGGCACCGAACATCGTGATGAGATGACTCCCAACGGTTTTACGAGCAACCATGCTGGCGGCATCCTAGGCGGTATTTCCTCGGGCCAAGACATCGTGCTGCGCATGGCGCTAAAGCCCACCAGCAGTCTGACCAATCCGGGTCAGTCCATTGATCGCTTCGGTAATCCGGTGGAGGTGGTCACCAAGGGGCGTCATGACCCCTGTGTCGGCATCCGGGCCACGCCCATCGCTGAAGCCATGGTCGCCTTGGTACTGATGGACCATCTGCTCCGCCATCGTGGTCAGATGGGCCGCGAGGCAGGCTTGCTGCCTCCTCAGTCCGACGCATAATCCTGCAACACCGCCAAAAAAGCATTCGCACTGTTCGATAGGGTGCGTTTGGCGTGAATCACGGAACCCAGCGTTCGGGTGATTGGGGCGCAGTCTGGACTGAGCTGATTGAGATCCGCCGCCATGGTTTTTGGCAGCACGCTCCAGCCAACCCCGACGCTTACGAGCATGCTAATGGTCTCTAAATAGTTAGTCGAAAGCGCCGGTTGAAGGCTCAGACCTTCGGTGGCGAAACGCTGGGTGACAATTCTGCCGGTAAAGGTATTGGGTCCCGGCAAGATACAGGGTAGAGCGGCAAGCTGATCAAGGGATGTAACCGCTGGCAGAGGTTTCGCATTCACAAAGCACAGTGGGTCTTGCCAGATGGTTTGCGTGGCGAGTTCCGGCTGAGCCTCGTCAACGGCAGGATTCAGGGTGACCACAGCAAGCTCAATGGTGCCGGCTCGCACGAGGTTGTACGCCACTTCCGAGTCTTCAAACTGAATGTCTAACTCGACTTCAGGGTAGGCCTTGGTGAAGGCTTGTAGCACTGGTGCAAGACGATGTAAGCCAATATGGTGAGACGTGGCCATACTCAACCGGCCGGTGACGGATTGGGCCAAATTGCCGACATCTCGCTCCATGTCCTTGGATAAGTCCAGCATGGCAGTGGCCTTACCCACCAACAGTTCCCCGGCAGGCGTCAATCGCACACGTTTACCCAGACGGTCGAAAAGTGTCACCCCCAGTCGGCCTTCGAGTGACTGTATTCGCTTGCTCATCGCAGGCTGGCTGATGTGCAGTTGCTCTGCGGCGGCAGAGAACGAGCCTAAGCGGGCGACGTGAATAAAGGAATCGAGTTCGTCGAGGTGCATGGATGCCTTAACGGTGGATGTTTGAACGGTTTTAGTATGCCTTTGTATATAGCTAAAGGTTATACAAAATATAAAAAATATCGAATTGTTTTATGGCAAGTGCCAGCCTAGACTGCGCGAAATTTTGGAGGGTATCGACATGTCTTCAGAGCCAAAAACGCTTTACGACAAGATTTGGGCAGCACACGAAGTTGGCCGCCGCGCCGACGGTAACTCCCTGTTATATATCGATTTACAGTTGCTGCACGAAGTGACGTCGCCCCAAGCCTTTGAGGGTTTGCAGTTGGCCGACCGCCCGCTGTGGCGTGTAGATGCCAACTTGGCGACGCCAGATCATAATGTGCCCACTTCCGGGCGCGAACTTGGATTCTCTGGCATCACCGACGAAGTGGCGCTAGAGCAAGTGGTCACCCTCGACAAAAACTGCAAAGCCTTTGGCGTGCAACAGTTTGAAATTCTGGATCCTCGTCAGGGCATCGTTCACGTCGTGGGACCGGAGCAAGGCGCGACCATGCCGGGGATGACTGTCGTCTGCGGTGATTCGCATACCTCCACGCACGGTGCATTTGCCGCCTTGGCCCAAGGCATCGGTACGTCGGAAGTCGAGCATGTGATGGCGACCCAGTGTCTGGTGCAGAACAAGGCCAAGAACTTTGCGGTTAATGTCACCGGCGCGCTGACCGATGGCGTCACTGCCAAGGATCTTGTGCTCGCCATTATTGGTCGATTGGGCACCGCTGGCGCCACAGGGCATACCATCGAATACCGCGGCGAAGCCATTCGCAAGCTGTCCATGGAAGGTCGGATGACGTTGTGCAATATGAGTATTGAGGCCGGCGCGCGAGCGGGTCTGGTGGCGGTGGACGACACAACCGTGAGTTATCTGCACGGTCGGCCCTTTGCGCCCACGGGAGAGCTGTGGAATCAGGCAGAAAATTACTGGCGTACCCTAGTCTCCGACGAAGGGGCCGTATTTGATGCCTCCATCACAATTGATGCCAGCGCTGTGGCCCCTCAAGTCAGCTGGGGCACGTCGCCGGAAATGGTAGCGGGTATTGATGAAGAAGTGCCCAACCCTGCGGAGATGAGTGATGCGGTGCAAGCGGAGTCCACAGGTCTTGCGCTGAAGTACATGGATTTGAGCGCGCACCAGAAGATTACTGATATCGCGATCAGTCGGGTGTTTATTGGCTCGTGCACCAATGCGCGGATCGAAGATCTGCGGGCGGCGGCAGCCCAGATTCGGGGCGGCAAGGTAGCTCCCAACGTGACCGAAGCCTTGGTCGTGCCGGGCTCGGGCTTGGTTAAAGCCCAAGCCGAAGCCGAGGGGCTGGCAGAACAGTTTACGCAAGCTGGATTTCAGTGGCGTTCGGCGGGTTGCTCCATGTGCTTGGGCATGAACCCGGATCAACTGGGCGAGGGCGAGCATTGTGCCTCGACATCCAATCGCAACTTTGAAGGTCGACAGGGCTACGGCGGCAGAACCCACTTAGTGAGTCCGGCCATGGCGGCAGCGGCAGCCATTCACGGTCGATTTGTCGATATTCGTGACGATCAACAGGGAGAAGGCTAGTGGACGCATTCACTCAACTGGACGGGCTGGTGGCGCCACTGGATCGAGCCAACGTAGATACTGACCAAATCATTCCCAAACAGTATTTGAAGTCGATCAAGCGCACAGGATTTGGCGACTACCTGTTCGATGCCTGGCGCTTTCTCGATCAGGGCACCATTGGCATGACGCCAAACGAGCGTCAGCTTAATCGCGAGTTTGCGTTAAATTTACCGGAATATCAGGGGGCTTCTATATTGATCGCCCGAGATAATTTTGGGTGCGGTTCCTCACGGGAACATGCGGTGTGGGCGCTGAAGGAATTTGGTTTTCGTGCGGTCCTCGCCCCGAGTTTTGCCGATATTTTCTTTGGTAACTGCTTCAAAAACGGGGTGCTACCCATCACCCTGCCAGCCGATGTGCTGGACGACTTGTTCGAGCGTGTCGCTTCCGGGTTGCAGTTGTCGATTGATCTGCAGGCTCAGACCGTAACCGACGGCCAGCAGACACATGGTTTCGAGATCGACTCGGCCCTTAAAGAAAAAATGCTCAAGGGTATGGACGACATCGATTTAACGCTGGCGGAAGCACAGCTGATTCGCGATTTTGAAGTCGGGCATCGTCAGCGCCAACCGTGGCTGTTTCGAGATTAAACACTGATCTAAGGGTTTGCCTTGGTTTATTTAAAAAGGGTTCATTCAAAAAAGGATTCATTGTGAAAAGAGTATTAGTTCTCCCCGGTGATGGCATCGGCAAAGAGGTGGTGGCTCCCGCAGTCGAGGTGTTGCAGGTCGCGGCACAGCAGCAGGGCGTTAGCATCGAGTTAGAAGAAGCCTTAGTTGGCGGCGCAGCCATTGATGACTGCGGCAATCCGTTGCCCGAGGCGACCTTGGAAAAGGCCAAGGCCGCGGACGCCGTTTTGTTGGGTGGTGTGGGTGGCCCTAAGTGGGACGACCTGCCGACTGCTCAGCGTCCAGAGAAAGGCCTGCTCGGTCTTAGGCAAGAACTGGGCTTGTTTGCCAATTTGCGTCCTGCGCTGCTGGCCAGTTCACTGGCCGGTGCCTCGTCACTGAAGCCAGAGCTGGTATCCGACCTGGATATTTTGATCGTGCGTGAGCTGACCGGCGGCATCTATTTCGGTGAGCCACGTGGGGTTGAGACACGGGACAACGAGCGTGTGGGTTTTAACACCTTGGTCTATGCCGAACACGAAATCGAACGTATTGCCCGGGTGAGTTTTGATCTGGCCAGCAAGCGTAACGGACGCCTCTGCAGCGTGGATAAAGCCAATGTCTTGGAAGTCAGTCAGCTGTGGCGCGAGGTGGTAACCAGTATCGCCGGCGATTATCCAGACGTTGAGCTGTCGCATATGTACGTCGATAACGCAGCCATGCAGTTGGTGCGCGCGCCAAAGCAGTTTGACGTGATCGTGACCGGCAACATGTTCGGCGACATCTTGTCTGATGTGGCGGCCATGCTTACCGGTAGTTTGGGCATGCTGCCATCGGCGTCATTGTCTGCCAGTGGTGCGGGCATGTACGAACCTGTACACGGTACCGCTCCCGATATTGCGGGCCAAGACAAAGCCAATCCGTTAGCGACCATTCTCTCCGTTGGCATGCTGTTTCGCTACAGCCTGAACATGCCAGACGCGGCAGATAATGTGGATCGTGCGGTAGCTAAGGTGCTCGCAGACGGTCACCGAACCGCCGATATTGCAGGGGATGAACAAGACGAAGCCGTGGGTTGTCGAACCATGGGTGAGCTGGTGATCGAAAATCTTTAAGTCACAGAAAGAGGTTCTATTTAGGTAATGAGTACCCAAAAAACAGTCAACGTAGCCATTGCGGGTGCCTCTGGCGCCGTCGGCGAGGCCTTGGTGGACATTCTGCAGGAGCGCAAATTCCCGGTAGGCGAATTGGCGCTGTTGGCGTCGGCCCGCTCCGAAGGGAAGCGTATTCAGTTCAACGGCAAATCTGTGCAAATACAGCGTTTGGATACCTTTGATTTCAGCAACACCCAAATAGGGCTGTTCTCCGCCGGTGGTTCGGTATCAGCGGAGTTTGCGCCGAAGGCGGCTGCTCAGGGCTGTATCGTCGTGGACAACACCTCGCACTTTCGCAATGACGATGACATCCCCTTGGTGGTGAGCGAGGTGAACCCTGAATGTGTTGCGGACTACGCACCTCGAAACATCATAGCCAATCCCAACTGCTCAACCATTCAGATGATGGTGGCTTTAAAGCCGATTCACGATGCGGTGGGTATTTCGCGTATCAACGTGGCGACTTATCAGGCGGTATCGGGAGCAGGTACCAGCGGTATCGAAGAGCTTGCAGGTCAAACCGCCAAGCTGCTCAACGGTCAACCCATTGAGCCCGGAAAAATGCCATCGCAGATTGCGTTCAATGCGATTCCGCAAATTGATACTTTTCAAGAGAACGGTTATACACGGGAAGAAATGAAAATGGCGTGGGAAACCTGCAAAATTCTGCAGGATGACAGCATTGCCGTGAACGCCACCTGTGTGCGCATACCGGTTTTTTATGGCCACAGTGAAGCCGTTCACATCGAAACTCGTCAGCCGTTGAGTGTTGACGATGCACGTGCTTTGCTCGCCGCTGCTCCGGGCATCACGCTGCTGGGCGATCACGAGCTGGCGACGCCGGTGGAACATGGGGCAGGAACCGATCCGGTATTTGTCAGCCGGCTTCGGAAAGACATCTCTCACCCGAATGGGCTGAATTTGTGGGTGGTGGCAGACAACGTCCGTAAGGGCGCTGCACTCAACAGTGTGCAAATTGCAGAGCTGCTTTTGGCACACCTGTAGCGAATCCTGTCTCTGTGGGGTTCCACAGACGGTGTGTAGCCTTATAGAGTCGGTAAGAGGGAAGCGGATTGAACGCCAACGGGCGTGAGATAAAAGGGACAGTATTTTGCGCGTAAACATGTTTGCCAAGTTGTTATGGGTCAGCCTGCTCGTGCAGGCACCGTTGAGCTTTGCCCAGTCAGAACCCTTGGACTTCTTGGTGCCAGAAGTGTCTTCCTTGGTGGGCGAGCCCATTGAAGCCAGAGTCAATCTTGGCCTGCTGGATACTCGATTAGGCAGGGTCAGTGTTGTTTTGGGCGACGACGCGTCGTTCGCGGCATTCGGGGTTCGGCGATACCAAGTATTTGAGGCGCTGTCGTTGGATCTGCGTGACAACGCGGCCGGCGAATTCGTGCTTAGAATTTTCAGTGACCAGCCGGTCTACGAACCCAGTCTGCGATTCGTCGTAGAGGTCGAAGATGGCGCCGGTCTTCGCCAGATGCCTATCGAACTGCTCTTACCCACAGACAACGCTGTTGGACAAGCACGCCAGCTGTTGCTCAGCCGACCCAATGACACACTGTGGCGAATCGCTAATCGAACGAGGGACGATTCGGTAACCAACGACCAACAGATGCTGGCGGTGCAGCGCCTCAATCCGAGCGCGTTTAAGGCCAGCAACATCAATGGTCTGAAGCCTTGGAATATGTTGACACTGCCCTTGTATGAAGAGGCTGTAACGATTTCGCGTCGTCGCGCTGCGGAAGATGTCGCGACACAAAACTCGAGTTGGCGGTCAGAGCGGGCGCCGGGTGGTGTTGTGTCGCTGCCAGAGCAAGAGCCGGTGCAGGATTATGGCGATGTCAGAATTACGGCGGTCGAAGAGCCAAACACTGACGACGAAGAAACGGTCTATGGTGTCGAAGACGGCAGTTCTGTGGAGGGATTAGATGTCCCAGAACCGATAGATTCAGAACAAGAGTTTGCCGCAGCAGCGTTTTCTGGAGCCAGCGAGTTTGAATCCGCTGTGGACGAGATGCCGGCGGAGGCGACGACGGGTCTGCCAAGTACCTCCCTATCGAGCACGATGCCTGATGGCGAGGCAGCCGCTGATGCGTTTGACTTGGAAAAACTGGAAGCACAGGTTCGGCAAGAAGAAGCGGGAGCATTCTCCCGTCTGCTGGATTGGGCAATGACCCCTAACGGTATAGGCTTTCTTGCCGGGACGGTATTGGCTGTAGCGATTGTGTTGCTGATGCTCAGACGCCGAGCTGCCGAGCAAGAACAGGCGCTGGATGACGTGTTGGGTAACGGTGGCGAAGCAGAGGATGTGACGCTGCCTGAGAACCAGGATTCAGAAGACTCCACAGACCTTAATGAGGCCGATGAAGATGTCTATACCACTCGGCTGAAATTGGCTGAGGCATACATAGAAATGGGTGATGAAGACGGTGCGCGTGGCATGTTGGAAGAAGTGATCGCCGATGGTTCACCGGATCAGCAAGCCGTGGCACGACGTATCCTCGATCGACTCGAAAACGGTGGCGGATAACCCAGTCCAAACGCGTGATGAGGGTCGACATCACTACGCGTTTTGTGTCCAGTACCAAGGCACCGCATTCAGCGGCTGGCAGCGTCAGCTGGGCCAAATGACAGTTCAAGGCGAGCTGGAGCGTGCTTTGGGAACCATAGCCAACGCTGAAGTCTCAGTACGCGCCGCCGGTCGTACCGATGCGGGTGTCCACGCAGCTGGTCAGATTGCGGGGTTTTCAACCAAAGCAGACCGACCGGCGGCTCAGTGGTTGCGTGGCGTTAACGGTCTGACGCCAGACGATATTCACGTGCCATGGATACGGCAGGTGAGCGCGGATTTTCACCCACGGTTCGACGCGGTTTCCCGTCGTTATACCTATCTCTTTCATGATCAGGGTCGTGATAATCCATTTTTGAATCATCTGGCCTGGTGTACCGATTCCTTGGACGACACCGCCATGCACAGTGCGGCGCAAGTGCTATTGGGCGAGCATGATTTCACCAGTTTTCGTGGTGCCGGATGCCAATCTCATACACCTATGCGTCGAGTGGACCGCTGCGAAGTGCGGCGTGAAGGGGATCTGGTCGTCATGAACATTGAGGCCAATGCCTTTTTGCTGCACATGGTCAGAAACATCGCGTCGGCACTGCATCAGGTTGGGCAGGGGGCGGGCAGCGACTATCTGCAGGAACTGCTGCTGCGGCGAGATCGGCAGCAGCTGGGCATTACCGGCCCGGCTCAAGGACTGTATTTGGCCGACGTGTCGTACCCGACCTACGACTTTCCTGCTCCTCCAAGGGTGCCTCTCATTAGGCATAGGTGAGACATTGGACGTTTGTGAGGCGTTTTGTCCTACCGTGCCAATATCCATGCTTTGTGAGGCAGGGGTAAGCGTATAGAATTCGGCCATTCCCGGCGGCGCAAATCGGTCAGACAGGTTTTATCGATGAACTCCTTGTCCGTGCCATGGTGTAAAATTTGTGGCATCACAACAGTGCAAGACTCTCTGGCCATGTGTGCAGCCGGCGTGGATGCCTTGGGCTTCAATTTTTACCCAAGCAGTGCGCGATACCTCGACGCAGATAAAGCCGCTGAAATTTGCGCGAAAACGAAAAGCGTCTTTCCTGAGGTGCAGCGGATAGGTTTATTTGTCGATGCTCCGGCAGAGCAAGTGCGTCAGGTGGTGGGTTCGGTAGATTTGGACATGCTGCAATTTCATGGCGACGAATCGCCAGAATATTGTGAGCAGTTCAATATGCCCTACATCAAAGTGCTGGGCGTGAGGCAAGAAACGGACTTCCCGGCCTTTGAGGCAGACTTTGCCAGTGCTTGGGCGCTGTTGTTGGATACTCATGACCCACAGATGAAAGGCGGCACAGGTCGCCGCTTTGATTGGACACTGTGGCCCACTGACGCGACGAGCCGCTTGGTGTTGGCCGGTGGACTGAATGCGGAAAATGTCGGTGCTGCGGTGATGCAAATCCACCCATTTGGTGTGGACGTAGCCGGTGGTGTCGAGACTGAACATAAGGGTGTGAAAGACCACGCCAAGGCAAAGGCGTTCATTGAGAACGCAAAACTATTGGAAATGTAGATATGGCTGAACTAACAGTGGATTCAACACCGCCTGAAGGCTACGCCCAACCGACTCAAGGTGGGCATTTTGGTCAATTCGGTGGCCGATTTGTGGCGGAAACCCTGACCCACGCGCTGGATGGTCTTGCCGAGCTGTATGCCGAGCTCAAGGACGATCCCGAGTTCAAGAAAGAATTGCACGAAGACCTTGCTCACTTCGTCGGGCGACCAACGCCCCTGTACTTGGCCGAGCGTCTTACCGCGTCCTTGGGTGGCGCATCAATCTACTTAAAGCGTGAAGATCTCAATCACACGGGTGCCCACAAGGTGTGCAACACCATCGGCCAAGCACTGCTCGCCAAGCGCATGGGTAAGCCTCGAGTCATTGCGGAAACCGGCGCGGGTCAGCACGGCGTCGCGACGGCGACGGTAGCGGCGCGACTGGGTTTGGCCTGTGATGTCTATATGGGCGAAGAAGACGTGCATCGGCAAAGCCTTAACGTTTACCGCATGAAGTTGATGGGCGCGAATGTCATTCCGGTGACTTCTGGGTCTAAGACGCTGAAGGATGCGATGAACGAAGCGATGCGCGACTGGGTAAGCAATGTCGACAACACGCACTACATTATCGGTACTGTGGCAGGTCCCCACCCCTATCCCATGCTGGTCAGAGATTTTGCGTCGATTATCGGCCAAGAGGCGCGCGCCCAAATGTTGCAGCAAGTCGGCAAGCTGCCGGATGTGGTTGTGGCCTGTGTGGGAGGTGGTTCAAACGCCATGGGCATTTTCCATCCTTTCATCGACGATACCGACGTGGCGCTGGTGGGCGTAGAAGCAGGCGGTCATGGCCTGCACACCGGCTCGCATGCAGCACCCTTAAACGACGGTAAAGTCGGTGTGCTGCACGGTAACCGCTCCTATCTGATGTCAGACGACGACGGACAGGTTCTTGAAACCCATTCGGTGTCCGCGGGTCTGGATTACCCGGGCGTGGGTCCTGAGCATGCGTATTTGAAAGACATCGGTCGAGCAACCTACGCGGCAGCGACGGATGACGACGCCATGGCCGCATTTCGTATGCTTAACCGCCAAGAGGGGATTTTACCGGCGCTGGAAACCAGCCATGCATTGGCGTGGGTGGTGGAAAATGCGCCAAAAATGCCTGGGCAAACCATTTTGGTTAACCTGAGCGGGCGCGGTGACAAGGATATTTTGACCGTTGCCGACATAGACGGCATTACCCTCTAATGACGGAAGCAAACTCAACATTGGGTGCCGGGCGCATCGCCCAGCAGTTCGAAGCCCTGCGGAGCCAAGGTAAGAAGGCCTTAGTCACCTTTGTCACCGCGGGAGATCCTGGGCTCGATTTCACCGTGCCAGCCATGCACAGTTTGGTAGCAGGCGGGGCGAATCTGCTGGAACTGGGTATCCCCTTTTCTGATCCGGAAGCGGAAGGTCCGGCAATTCAGGCAGCCAATGAACGCGCTCTGGCAAATGGTACGACTCTGGCAAAAGTACTGGATATGGTGGCCGAGTTTCGCCAGACCGATTCTGTCACGCCGGTGATTTTGATGGGGTATCTCAATTCGGTACTGGCCATGGCTGACTTTCCGCAACGTGCGAGCCAAGCCGGGGTCGATGGACTGATTATGGTCAACTTGCCCTTGGAAGAGGGCGCAGAACTTCAGCGAGCACTCAAGGCGGTGAATATTGACGTGGTCTGGTTGGTGGCACCGACCACATCCGATGAGCGGGCTCGAGACGTTGCCTCCAATGCCAGCGGATTTCTTTACTACGTGTCTTTGAAAGGGACAACGGGCAGTGGCTCGTTGGCGGTGGATGAGGTTGCAGAGCGCACCCGGTACTTGCGGACGCTAACGGATGTCCCGCTTTGCGTGGGTTTTGGGATCAAGGATGCCGAGACCGCGAGGGCAGTCAGTGCACATGCAGACGGCGTTATCGTGGGCAGTGCCTTGGTGCAGCTTATGGCGGACAGTGCGGATGTTGCCACCGCTACGGAGCGGCTGCAGGCAGCCACCGGGGCGATCCGGCAAGGTATCGATGCCTGACCAGCCGCAGGATTTGTCGGGCTGGTTGAATTACATCGGCCAGCAACATTCTGAGGTGATTGACATGGGCCTCGAGCGCTTTTCTCACGTGCAGCGCGCCCTCAACCTCAAACAACCTGCGCCAAGGGTAATCACGATCGCCGGCACCAACGGCAAAGGCAGTACCGCGAGAGTGACAGAGGCACTGTTGTTGGATGCGGGATACTCAGTGGGTACGACGTTGTCGCCCCATGTGTGGCGGTTCAACGAACGCATACGGATTGACGGTGTGGAGGCCAGCGATGCCACGATCTGTAACGCCTTTGCTGCCATTGATGAGGCGCGAGGTGACCTGCCGCTGACCTATTTCGAGTTCAGTGCATTAGCCGCGCTTTTTTGCATGGCCCGGTCCAAGGTTGATATCGCCATTCTCGAGATTGGTTTGGGCGGACGACTGGACGCCTTTAACGCAGTCGATGCGGATATTGCCGTGATTACCAGCATTGGTCTGGATCATCAGGCGTTTCTTGGTGATACGCGGGAGGCCATTGGTGGCGAGAAAGCGGGCATCTTGCGCGCCGGTCAACGCGCGGTACTGGGTCAAAACATGCCGGAAAGCGTCTACGCACGCTGTCGCATGCTGGGCCTGACGCCCAGCTGCTGGGGCGAAGACTTCTCAAGTCTCAATCGCGATGCTGAGTGGGTGTTTTCACGCCCTGATGGAGAAGCCATCACGGTGCCGCAAACGCGATTGGCAGCGCACAACATAGCCGTCGCCTGTGAAGCGGTGGCTGACCTGGTCGAGCTCAACGGTGAGCGAATTCTGCGCTGCGCGGATCTGGCCATCCCGGGAAGAATGGATATCCGCGAAGCCAACGATCGGGTTTGGGTGCACGATGTGTGTCACAACCCGGACGGGGCGCGCTTCTTTATGGGAGAGTTGGCGGCCAGAGGTATTGTTCCATCGTTTTTTATCTGCGCCATGCTGGCGGGCAAAGACCATCTCAGCTTTTACCAAGCCATCAATGACCAGGCCATTGGCGAGCCTCGATGGGCCTTCGTCGATAGCCAAGACGACAGGGCCCTTTCAGGCCAAGCACTGGCAGATATTGTCGGGTTACCGGGGGCGGGTATCGGCAACATGGGCCAGGCGATCGATCTGGCTCAGGCTCAAACGGGTCAGGGCGAAGTGATCGTCATATTCGGCTCTTTTAGCGCTGTCGAGCAATCGCCTTGGCTGGCATGATAGGGCCATGAATGAAGTGACTCGATATCGTTTGATCGGCAGCGTGTTTTTACTGGCCCTGGCAGCCATTTTTCTGCCGATGATTTTTGATTCCCCGGGGCCGTCCTTGCAAGAAATTGCCCCAGACACGACTCTGTGGGACCGGGTGGCAGATGCAGAGCAGACCGCGTCTTCGGATGCCATCGATCCGCGTGACGATGTGGATGAGATGATCGCCGAGATGCAGCAACAGCAGGCGGCTCTCAATCAAGCTTTTGACGATTCTGATATGCAGAGTCAGATTCAACAGATGCGGGATCAGGTAGACTCTGACGGCTACTGGATCGAGAACGGAACCCGCTTTGGCGAGCCCATTCTTAGGCCGATACGATCAGATACCAAGACTTTTGCGGTGCAGCTAGCGACCTTCGATGACCAAAGCAATGCGCGCAAATTACGCGAGCAAGTGCGGCAGAATGGCGACGAAGCGTTCATATCCCAGTACAAGCAACGCAGTCTCGGCAGCGAAAAAGTGCGTTATCGGGTCGCGGTAGGGCCTATGCTCAGTCATACTCTGGCGAAGGAAAAACGAGGGTCTTATTCCCAAAAATATGGGGTTGAGGCGATCGTTGTGGCAATGTCCCAGTAGGGCATTCAGACGGTGTTTCTAACGGTTGCTCAATAGTCGCTACGAGCGAGGAAAATGTCGCATCTCGATTACATCATTATCGGCATCGTGTTGTTGTCGTCACTTTTCGGGTTCTCCCGAGGCTTAGTCAGAGAGTCTTTTTCGCTGGTCGCCTGGGTTTCAGCATTTCTTTTTGGCATCTGGTTCGGGCCGTCGCTAGCGGCGGAGTACGCCGAGTATCTTGGTGAAGAGCGGTTCGGGCAAATTGCTGCGTTTCTGATCGTCATTGTCGCCACGCTGGCATTGGCCAGCATGATTCAGTGGGGATTGGGTCAATTGGTGACTCGCACCGGGCTGAGTAGCACGGATCGCTTCCTAGGTTTGTTGTTCGGAGCTGCAAGAGGAGGGTTGGTGGTCACCATTCTGCTCATGGTCAGCCAGAGCCTGTTTTCAAACACCGATTGGTGGGCAGACTCCGAGCTAAAATACAATTTTTTGCAGTTCGAGGACGAGGTGCTGATGCTGGTAGATATCGCCAGTGACTCGCTAGAAGATCCGCCACCTGCACCAGAACTCCCCAGCATCAATATGCCCGACTTAGCGCCACCCGATATCGAGATAGACGAAAATCTTGATGACGTGGACTACTTCGAAGACTAGCCCGTAAAGAAGAGAAGCCAATGTGTGGAATTGTAGGCATTGTTGCGCGCAACGAGGTTAAGCAGGACATTTATGATGCCCTGACCATCTTGCAGCACAGAGGCCAAGACGCGGCCGGAATGGTCACCAGCGATGGTCGACACTGTTACCTACGTAAGGACAACGGTTTGGTCAAGGATGTGTTCCAAGGCCAGCACATGCAGCGGTTGCAGGGCAATGTGGGGATCGGCCAGTGCCGTTACCCAACGGCGGGCTCGACCAGCTCGGCGGAAGCTCAGCCACTGTATGTGAATTCGCCCTACGGTATTGCGCTGGCTCATAACGGTAATTTGACGAATACCGAAGAGTTGATGAGTGACCTGTTTGCCGAAGATCTGCGGCATATCAATACCAACAGTGATTCTGAAGTGTTACTGAACGTGCTGGCCAACGAGTTGGGCATGCTTCACGCCATTGATCCCTCACCCACGGAGATGTTCAAAGCGGTTGGGGCGGTTCATCAACGGTGTCGCGGCGCCTATGCCGTTGTGGCCATGGTGATTGGGTCGGGCTTGCTCGGGTTTCGGGATCCCTACGGTATTCGACCCTTGGTTTACGGCAGTCGCGAAACGGAAAATGGCACGGAATACATGCTGGCGTCGGAATCGGTGGCCTTGGATATCTTAGGCTATACCCGAATTGGTGATGTGGCGCCGGGAGAAGCGATCTTTATTTCCAACGACGGCGAAATTTTCCGCCGTCAATGCGCCGCTAATCCGCGCCTTGTGCCGTGCATTTTCGAGCATGTTTATTTTGCCCGGCCGGACTCCATCATTGACGACATATCGGTCTACAAAAGCCGCTTGCGCATGGGAGAGCACCTAGCACGAAAGATATTGAGTCAATATTCTCAGCACGACCACGACATCGATGTGGTGATACCGATTCCGGATACCGGCAGAACCGCAGCACTGCCATTAGCCCATGAGTTGGGGACCAAGTATCGCGAAGGTTTCGTCAAAAACCGCTACATCGGCCGGACCTTTATCATGCCGGGACAAAAACAGCGCCGGGATTCGGTGCGCCAGAAACTCAACGCCATTGATCTTGAATTCAAAGACAAGAACGTGCTCTTGGTTGACGATTCCATTGTGCGAGGCACGACGATTACGCAAATCATCCAGCTGGCTCGGGAAGCAGGTGCGCGCAAGGTGTACATGGCCAGCGCAGCTCCCGCCCTGCGCTATCAGAACGTTTACGGTATCGACATGCCGGCTCGAGACGAGTTCGTGGCGCATCAGCGGACGGAAGCCGAAGTCGCCAACATGATCGGTGCCGATTGGTTGGTTTACCAGTCCATCGAAGATCTGAAGAAAAGTTGTCATGAGGGGAATCCTCACGTCGATGATTTTGAATGCTCGGCCTTTGACGGTCGCTATGTGACCGGAGACATTGGCCCCGACTATTTGGCTAAAGTTTCCGCTGCCCGAAGCGATGCGTCTAAGCTTCAACAGGAACTGAGTTTTTTGATTGATACCAATGTGTTGGATTTACATAACCATTGACAGGAAAAGATAAGGGCTCGTCATGCAACTAAAGAAACGAACACCCTGCGTCGGCATCTGCTCGACGACTTATGGCGATTTGGTCTGCCGGGGATGCAAGCGCTTCGCTCACGAAATTGTGCAGTGGAACGGCTACGACGACGTTCAGCAGGATGCGGTAAGAGACCGCTTGCAGCGCGTGCGCGACGAGGTGCTAGCGCTCTTACTGGTATGCCACGACGAGGGGCGGCTGCAGAGCGCGCTGTCCGATGCCGGGCTACAGGATTTGGACTTGATGGAAGCCCAGTACCAGCTTCTTCGCTTTATGGTGCGTCGGGAACAACCCTTGGCGAGCGCCGGCCTAGCGCTTGCTGCGGATGCGCCGGTTCTGGCAACCCCGGCAAACCCCCAGCCTGATCACGTATTAGACACGCTTTATTTTATGCAGCTCCTGGATTCTGAGACCTTTCAGCGTGCCAAGGCGCACTATGAGCGTAACTTTAAGGTGCCTGCATGACGGACGCGGCACTCTCTGCCCGAAATGAAGATGCGCTGGGGATCGTGCTTCAGTTTTTGACCGCGCGGACGCCGGATGCCTGGTTTAACGCGGCTCCCGACCATCTGGCGGAATTGCTTATTGATCACGCAAACTGCGAGAAAAAAGCCGCTAGTACGGCCTTGAGCATGATGTATCGCTATGTCGAGCATCCGGCTCTGTTAAGAAAAATGTCCAGTCTGGCGCGAGAAGAGCTTCGGCATTTCGAACAGGTATTGGATTTGATGGCGGATCAAGGAGTGGTGTACGAGCAAATTAACTCCGCTCGCTATGCCCAAGGGTTACACGCAGAAATCAGCAAGGCGGAACCGAAGCGACTGGTGGATCTGTTGATTTGTGGTGCAGTGGTCGAAGCACGCTCTTGTGAGCGATTTGCGGGTCTAACCCAAGTGCTACCGAACGCTGTGGCAGGGCTTTATGCTTCGTTGCTCAACTCCGAAGCCCGGCACTTTCAGGACTATTTGCAGCTTGCAGCAACCGCCAACGACCAAGGTGGTGGTTACGACGACTTTCAGCAGCGGGTTGATCTGTTTCTGGCTCTGGATGCTCAGCTGATTACCAGCGACGACCAACAGTTTCGATTTCACAGCGGCGTGCCAACGCAGTAGCAGCTTAAGAGTCTGCGTAATGCGTCAAACTAAAGCACTCTAGGCTCAGATCGTCGCCCACTTGGCGACACAGCCATCCGCAGTCCTGCCAGTCGCCCAAAACAATCCGCCTGAAAGCATCTGCACCACGTTTAGGGTAATCACCTGGGCGGTGCGTGTGGCCGTGAATCAGCGTCGTTGCGCCACAGGTGCGCATGGCCTCAGTGATTGCAGCGGCGTTAACGTCCATGATCTGAGTCGACTTGTTCGCGTTTGCCTGCATGCTTTGAGCGCGCATTTGTTTGCCGAGTTGCTGACGCTCTGCCAAGGATTTTTCCATCAGTTCCTGCTGCCATGCCTCGCTGCGCAATACTGTTCGAACATCCTGATAGGCGTGATCATCTGTGCAAAAGAGATCGCCATGACTGAGTAAAATGTCACCATCCAGAACAAAGGGATCTTCCAAAAGCGTGGCACCGGTGCGCGCGCAAAAGCGCTTGCCGAATAAAAAGTCTCTGTTGCCGTGGACAACAAACACCGCTGCGCAGGTGCTTGCTTGTCTGAGGATGTCGACTATTTGCTGGGCTGGTTCTGACGTGTCGTCGTCGCCGATCCACATTTCGACCAGATCCCCCAGAATGTAAATTTCGTCGACGGATTTAGCTTCATGTCGCACCATGTCGGCGAAGGCGCGAAACACCGGAGAGTCCGGATCTTCAAGGTGTAGGTCTGAGAAGAAAATGCGCTTCATAGTGCTTCCCACTGGATACCCATATGGGTTGCCGCTGCCTGCATCGTGTTTTGCAGTAGGGCTACCCGAGTCATTGGGCCTACGCCACCGGGAACCGGTGTGATCCAAGCGGCGCGTTGCTTGGCTGCCTCAAAATCGACGTCGCCAAAGAGTTTGTTGTTATCGCCTCGAGTGATGCCCACGTCGATAACCGTTGCGCCTTCCTTGACCCAGTCTCCGGGAACCAAGCCCGGCCTGCCGACAGCGCTGATCAAGATATCCGCTTGGCGTGCCATGTCGCCGGTATCCTTAGTGAACTTATGGGCTGTGGTTACGGTCACCCCGGCAAGCAGAAGTTCGAGGCCCATGGGTCTGCCCACATGGTTGGACGCCCCAATGATTGTCGCGTGAAGCCCCTTGTAGTTGGTATCGATGTGATCAAGCATTTGCATCACACCCATCGGCGTGCAGCTTCGTAGGGTAGGGCGGCGCAGTGCCAAACGCCCTATGTTGTACGCATGAAAGCCATCCACATCTTTGTTGGGCAAGATGCGATCTATGATTCTGTCTTCGTCGTGGTGAGGCGATAGCGGGCTT
>JBELHZ010000040.1:0-24163 GCA_042091155.1 Gammaproteobacteria bacterium | reverse complement strand
ACCGGTATCGACTGGATTTTTGCGCCAACGGTTGCCGTCGTCCTAGACGACCGTTGGGGACGTACCTATGAGGGGTACAGCGATCGTTCGGACATCGTTGGCGAATACGCCGGCGTCATTGTCAAAGCCTTACAAAGCGAAGGACTGCTCGCCACCGCCAAACACTTTATCGGCGATGGTGGCACCGATCGCGGCATCGATCAGGGCGATACCAACGTTTCCCTTGAAACCCTGCTGGAAGTTCACGGCCAAGGCTATTACAGCGCCCTAGATGCCGGTGTGACCAGTGTGATGGCGTCTTTCAACAGTTGGAATGGGAGCAAGATTCACGGCGACAAAACCTTGCTCAATGACGTACTGCGAGGCCAGCTAGGCTTTACCGGTTTTGTGATCAGCGATTGGAATGGTGTGGGCCAAATACCCGGCTGCACCAATGACAGCTGTGCTCAGTCAATTAATGCCGGCATGGACATGATTATGGCGCCGGAAGATTGGAAACCGCTGCTGGTCAATACCATCGAACAAGTAAAGCGCGGGGACATCACCCAAGAACGTATTGATGAGGCCGTACGGCGCATCTTAACCGCGAAATTTGCCGCAGGCTTGTTTGACGCCCCCATGCCTTCCGTGCGAGCCGAACCATTGCTGGCGCTGGTGGGTAGCCAGCCGCACCGCGAAGTGGCTCGAAAAGCAGCGCGTAAGTCTCTGGTATTGTTGAAGAATAATAATTCTACTTTACCCGTATCTCCAACGGCCAACGTACTGGTAACAGGCGCCGGCGCAGACAGTATTGAAATGCAGACCGGCGGCTGGACCATTACTTGGCAGGGTACCGGCAACACGAACGAGACGTTTCCCGGCGCTACGTCGATCTTTGCGGGCTTGCAACAAGCGCTGACTGACGCCGGCGGCAGTGCCGTTTTAAGTGTTGACGGAACATTTACCCAGCAGCCGGATGTGGCGGTTGTTGTCTTTGGCGAAACACCCTACGCCGAAGGTCAGGGTGATGTAGGAACCTTGGCATGGCAGCAAGAAGATCAGCGCGATCTGCGCTTACTGCGGAAGCTGAAATCTCAGGGCATACCGGTAGTTGCCGTTTTGTTGTCCGGGCGTCCCCTGTGGATGAATGCTGAGTTGAATGCGTCTGACGCCTTTGTGGCAGCCTGGCTACCAGGCTCGGAAGGTAGCGCCATCGCCGATGTCCTCATTGCAGCAGCAGACGGGAAACCACGACACGATTTCGCTGGCCGGCTGTCTTTCGACTGGCCGAATGCGGACCTCAATGCAGCGGATCCAGCCCTTCCCGTCAGCGACAATCTGTTTGCCTACGGGTACGGCCTGAGTTACGCCGAGCCTGGCGAGGTCGGTCTGTTAAGTGAAGTGCCTGTGGGTGCGCCGAATAGACTCGATCGCCTAGTGTTTGGCGGCACGGCAAGAGACCCTTGGCGCACCTTCGTCGGCGATTCCGTTGATTGGGAAATTGAAGTGTTTGGCTCAACCGCCACGACAGCCGGCGGTAATTTGCAGCTCAAAACCTTTGATCGCCGCATCCAAGAAGACAGCATCGAGCTGACATGGCAGGGACGCGGGGCGTCGGGTAGTCAGGTGTACTGGCGTTCCAAAGAGTCTCTTGATGTGAGTGCGCTTGCCTCACAGAACGGATACCTCGTTATCGATGCTCAGGTCGCCGAGTCACCCAGTTCAGCCGTGTCGTTACGCATGGACTGCACATATCCCTGCAACGGCGAAGTGGATCTGACGAAATTACTGCAGGATGCTCCGCTGTTGCAGTGGCAAATTGTCGCCATTCCACTGAGTTGTTTTGCTGATCGTGGCGCGAATTTAAGCCAGCTGAGCAGTCCTGCGGTGCTCTTCACCGAGGGTTCGATGAAGGTGCGCATCAGCGAAGTCGCACTGCGCACCGATCTTCCCACAGGGGCGATCGAGTTTTGTCCGTAAGGCAATTGTAGAGTTCCTGGGAGGGAATACACATGTTGGCAACCATCGATATTGTGATTGTAGGCGTTTACGCCTTAGCACTGTTTTTTCTTGCCCAGTGGGTGTCACGCAGCAGCGGGGCAGACAAAAATGCCTCGGACTATTTTTTGGCTGGGAAGTCACTTCCGTGGTGGGCCATTGGAGCCTCCTTGATCGCCGCTAACATCTCCGCCGAACAGATTATTGGTATGTCCGGTTCTGGCTACGCCATTGGCCTAGCCATAGCATCCTACGAATGGATGGCTGCCATCACGCTGATCTTGGTGGGCAAGTACTTGCTGCCGGTCTTCCTGCGTGCCGAAATCTACACCATGCCCCAGTTTCTCCAGCAGCGTTATGACCATCGGGTCAGGCTGGTCATGGCCTTCTTCTGGCTCGGTGTTTACGTTCTGGTAAACCTGACCTCGGTCCTCTGGCTGGGCGCGCTGGCAATCAACACCGTTGCCGGAGTAGAGCTGAATTTGGCGCTGCTGTTGCTGGGTGTGTTTGCCGCAGGCTACTCTCTGTATGGGGGTCTCAAGGCCGTTGCGCTGACTGACATCATACAAGTCGTATTGCTCGTGCTTGGTGGCTTGCTCATTTCTTGGATATTGCTCAACAAAGTATCCGACGGGGCAGGGGTGCTCGCGGGTTTTGGGCTTCTCATGGAGCAAGCACCGGAGAAATTCGACATGATTCTCAGTGAAGACAGCCCACACTACATGAGTTTGCCCGGGCTTTCGGTTCTGATTGGTGGCATGTGGGTCATGAACGTCTCTTATTGGGGGTTCAATCAGTACATTATCCAGCGTGCGCTGGCGGCAAAGAGCATTGACGAAGCGCAAAAGGGTATCGCCTTTGCCGCGTTCCTGAAGCTTCTGATGCCCGTCATCGTGGTGTTGCCGGGTATTGCCGTTTTCGTCCTTGGCGCAGAAATCACTGCTCCAGACCAAGCCTATCCCCACGCCATGACCCTGCTGCCGATTGGCATAAAGGGGCTGGTATTCGCAGCGTTGCTGGCTGCCATCGTGTCGTCCTTAGCCTCCATGACGAACAGCATTTCAACGATCTTCACCATGGACATTTTCCCGTCCTTCAACAAGGGTGAAGCATCGGCCAATCCTGTACGAGTGGGCCGTATCGTCGCGCTAGCGGCCATGCTCATCGCCATGGTGGCTGCTCGTCCACTGCTGGGTAACTTCGATCAAGCCTTTCAGTACATCCAAGAATTCACCGGATTCTTTACGCCAGGCATCGTGGTGATCTTTATGCTTGGCATCTTCTACGCCAAGACCACGGCCACAGCGGCGCTGACCGCTGCCATTGCCTCCGCCGTGCTGTCATTTGCATTTTCGGTACTGGCTCCGCAGCTACCCTTCATTGATCGCGTCGGCGTCGTCTTTTTGCTTTGTGCGGCCTTGGCCGTGGGCATTTCGCACCTGTGGCCCAAGCCCCAAGCCGGTGCTGTGGAGTTGGGCGATGTGAGTTTCGCAACTTCCAGCGGTTTTAATTTGAGCGCCTTGCTGGTAACGCTGATCTTGTGCGCCTTCTACATTACATGGTGGTAAACACGCAATGAGTTCCGTTGGACTGAGCGGTTTTTTGTTTGGCACACTGATCTTTGCCTGCACAAGTCTTCAGGCAGAAACTGCCTGCTCGACGCCCATGTGGCAGGACGAATTCAACGGCGACGTTGTCGACAACGCCAAATGGCAACTCGTTGAAGGCGACGGCTGCGACCAGGACTTGTGTGGCTGGGGCAACGATGAAAAACAGTGGTACCTGGCGAAAAATGCGCGAATCCAAGCCGGTGCACTGCACATCACTGGCCAGCGCGAACGCAGCAATTCACGCGGGTACACGTCGGCAAAATTGACAACACAGGGTCGCTTTGCAGCCCAGTACGGGCGCTTCGAAGCCCGCATGAAGATACCCGAGGGCGACGGTTTTTGGCCCGCATTTTGGATGATGCCGAAGAGTACCTTACGCTGGCCTCTGGCGGGCGAAATTGACATTCTTGAGAGCAGTGGTCACACGCCGGAAAAAATTCTGGGCGCAATCCACTTCGGTAGCGTGTGGCCAGATAATGTGCATTTCAGCGAGTCCATTTTGGCTCCTGTGCCCTGGACTGATGACTTTCATGTTTATGCGGTGGAGTGGCGACCTCAGGAAATTCGCTGGTTTGTCGACGACAAAGAGTATGGACGAGCCACACCCGAGGACATCGCGCCCTATCCCTGGGTGTTTGATGACCGGCCGTTTTACTTGATTCTCAATTTGGCGTTAGGCGGAACCTTGGGCGGCAAAATCAAAAAATCGGATCTGCCCGGTGAACTGGTCGTAGACTATGTTCGCGCCTATCCTTTGGGCTGCAACTGACCCAGAACCTGAACAGGTTGCTGACGCCGCTTAGCGGCGACACCAGAACGTTACCTACTTGGAAAAATGTTATGAACGTGATCGTCGATGCGGTGACACAACGTATTGCGGACCGAAGCCGTAATGAACGCCGCCGCTACTTAGATCTGATTGAAGCCAGTGCCAATGGCCAACCGCCGAGAAATAAGCTGTCCTGCGGCAACATGGCCCATGGATTCGCCGCCTGCGATGCGTCCGACAAGGAAACCATACGTCTGGTGAATGCCCCGAATATTGGCATCGTGACGGCATACAATGACATGCTATCTGCTCATCAACCTTACGCTGAATATCCCGAACTGATCAAAACGCATATTCGCAGTATGGGCGGTACAGCCCAAGTCGCCGGTGCGGTTCCTGCAATGTGTGATGGCGTGACTCAGGGGCTGGAAGGCATGGAGCTGAGTTTGTTCAGCCGCGATCATATTGCTCAATCCACCATCATCGCGCTGTCTCACCAAATGTTTGATGGTGTGGTGTGCTTGGGTATCTGCGACAAGATCGTCCCCGGCCTGCTGATGGGTGCGCTGCGCTTTGGTCATATGCCCATGCTTTTCGTGCCGGCTGGACCCATGCAATCCGGTATCGCGAACAGCGAGAAAGCCAGAATTCGTCAGCTCTTTGCCGAAGGCAAAATTTCCCGAGACGAGCTGCTGGACGCAGAATCCGCGTCATACCATTCGGCGGGTACCTGCACGTTTTATGGCACAGCCAACAGCAATCAGATCTTGATGGAGGCCATGGGACTGCAGCTGCCCGGCGGTTCTTTCGTTAACCCAGACACGCCGCTGCGAGACGCGCTGACTGCTGAGGCAGCCCATCACATCACTCGGGTA
Source organism: Gammaproteobacteria bacterium (assembly GCA_042091155.1). Classification (GTDB taxonomy): domain Bacteria; phylum Pseudomonadota; class Gammaproteobacteria; order Pseudomonadales; family Azotimanducaceae; genus UBA4421. The sequence continues at coordinate 18,932 of JBELHZ010000040.1, read as the reverse complement.
ACAGCCTTGGGCAGCAAACCTAAGGCGCTGGGCAAGATGCTGGATGAACGATCGTTCGTGAACGCCGTGGTCGCGCTGTTGGCGTCCGGTGGCTCCACAAACCATACGATTCACCTCATCGCCATGGCGAGAGCCGCGGGCATCATTATGGATTGGACAGATTTCGATGAGCTGTCTCGCACCGTGCCACTGCTCGCGCGGGTGTACCCCAACGGTCAGGCGGATATTAATCATTTCCATGCGGCAGGGGGTACCGGTTACCTCTTCAGTCAGCTGATGCAACACGGCTACATGCACCGTGATGCCGAGACAGTCTGGGGAGATACCCTAGCCGACTACGCAACGGAACCGCAGTTGTCGGGCGATCAGTTGTCCTGGCAGCCCTGCCAAACTGAAAGCCTGGACACTGAGGTGCTTGCTGCCGCAGACGCGCCCTTTGACCAAGAGGGCGGTCTGCGCCTGCTCACGGGTAATCTCGGTCGCGGTGTCATCAAAGTATCCGCGGTGAAACCCGAGCATCGTCAGGTGCGCGCTCAAGCGGTAGTGATCAACGATCAACACGCGCTGCAGGAGAAATTCGATACCGGCGCACTGGACCGCGACTGTATCGTCGTGGTTCGTTTTCAAGGCCCCCGGGCTAACGGCATGCCCGAATTGCACAAGCTCACACCGATTCTGGGCGTTCTGCAGGATCGCGGTCATCGTGTAGCCCTAGTCACCGATGGTCGAATGTCCGGCGCGTCCGGCAAGGTACCGGCGGCCATTCACATGACGCCTGAAGCCAGTCTCGGTGGTCCACTGGCTAAGGTCAGTGATGGTGACTGGATCGAGCTGGATGCGGTTGCTGGAACCGTCAAGGTCCAGGTGTCCGAAGAGGTGATGGCAAATCGAGACGCCGCTGTCGACGATGGCGCCGGGAATCTGGGCGTGGGACGCGAATTCTTTGCCGTTTTTCGGCAAGCAACCGGCAGTGCAGAAGCGGGGGCCAGCGTATTTTTTGACGAGCCCGTCAGTGCCAGCGCTGACTCATCGGAGTCGTCTGCGAGTGCTGCGCAGCAGGCTGTTGTCTAGGTGCCGGTTTCCGCTGCTGAAAAGCCGTGGCAGCTGGTCGCGGATGTGGGTGGCACTAACGCACGGTTTGCCGTTGTTGATTTAGAACGCGGAAGCCTTTGCCATGTGGTCTATTACTCCGTCGAGGACTACGCGATATTTGCAGATGTGCTGGCGGAATTTTCGGCCCACGTAAGCTCAGCGGGCTCGTGGGCGAAAACGCCCCAAGGCGCTTGCCTTGCGGTGGCAGGCCCCGTGGATGGCTCGGTACTCAAGTTCACCAACAGCCCGTGGGAGATCGACGTTAACGGCATCGAGGCGCAGTTGGAAGGGGCACCTTTGCATATCATTAACGACTTCGCCGCGGTTGGTTATGCCACCACGAGGCTAAGCCCGGACGATTACCTGCAGCTTGGCGGCGGGGCGAGTAATCCAGCCAAACCCGTTGCGGTATTGGGACCGGGGACCGGTTTGGGCGTATGCGCCGTTGTGCCCTGTCAGGAGCACAAGGTGGTGATCGAAGCCGAAGGTGGCCATGCGGACTACGCGCCGGTAGATGCTCAGGAAATCGCCGTGCTCAACATCTTGTTACAGCGTTTTGGCCGCGTGTCTTACGAACGGCTCCTGTCCGGGGCCGGCATCTTATCCACCTATCAGGCCTTGGCGGAATTGGCGTTGCGCGAACCCGCACACGAGCGCCCTGAAGACGTTTATCAAGCCGCTATGGATGGATCGGATACACTGGCCATGCGCACCTTACACGTGTTTTGTCGCATTCTTGGGTCCTTTGCTGGCAATTTGGCACTAACGCTGGGTGCTCGAGGTGGTGTGTTCATTGCCGGCGGTATCGCCCCGAAGGTTCTGAGCATTCTTCAGCAAAGCGAATTTCGGAACCGGTTTGAGTCCAAGGGTCGACTGCGGGGCTTTCTGGCTGATATTCCGGTGCAGGTGATTACGGCTAAGGATATCGGTTTGAAAGGGGCCGCCGCCTATCTAGCTCAACAAGGCAATTCCTAAAACAGATGAGGTTAACGAGATGCAGGTAACCAGCCACAGTTTGCTGGAAATGACACCGGTAATGCCGGTTGTACAAATCACAGATGCCGAACAGGCGGTACCCATTGCCCAAGCGCTGCGCAAAGGGGGTATCGCGATGCTCGAGATTGTCATGCGCACACCTGTGAGTTTGGAGGCGATTAAGCGTATTCGCGCCGAAGTGCCCGATGTCATCGTTGGTGCTGGCACGGTGACCGATGTCGCCAAACTCGAGGCAGCCGTGGATGCCGGCTGTGAATTTGTGATCACCCCGGGTCTGACGCGAACCATGGCGCAGGCGGGTCAAGGACTGTCCATGCCCATGGTGCCCGGTGTGTCCTGTGCCAGCGATATTATGTTGGGCCTTGAATACGGCTTCTCCGCATTCAAGTTCTTTCCAGCAGAGTCCTCGGGGGGTATCTCGGCGCTGAAAGCGCTAGCAGCCCCTTTTTCGCAGGCCTCGTTCTGTCCTACTGGCGGCATCGGCCCGCATAATCTTGTCGATTATTTATCCCTCGACTGCGTTTCGTGCGTGGGTGGGTCTTGGCTGACACCCGTGGCGCTACAGCGACGAAATGCATGGTCAGAGATCACCGAACTTACGCAACAGGCGGTAAATACCGCTCATTCCTTAGCGCTATAGGAGCGTCTATCGTGACGGATGACAACATCGACCTCGTTCTCTTCGGCGCTGCAGGCGATCTTTCTAGGCGAAAACTGCTGCCTGCGCTCATGCACTTGGACTTCAGTGCACTGCTAGCCACAGACCTACGCATTCTCGCGCTGTCTCGGGAAGACATGAGCACCGAACAGTTCATGGCAGGCCAGAAACAAACACTGAAAGCGTACCTAGGCGAGCAGCGATGGTCCGAAGCGCTGTGGCAAGGGTTTTGTCATCGGGTGGACTATGTGTCAGTGCAGTTCACAGACGTCAGCCAATACGCGGCGCTGTCCCAGCAGCTCAGGCCAGAGCGCGTTGCGGTATTTTACTTTGCAACACCGCCGAGCTTGTTTCAGACCATTTGCGAAAATTTGAGCGCGTCAGGTTGTCTCACGGAACGATCACGCGTGGTGCTGGAAAAACCCATTGGACGAAACCACGCGAACTGCAAAGAAGTGAACGAAACCGTTGGCCATTTCTTTGCAGAGAGCCGGATATACCGTATCGACCACTATCTCGGTAAGGAAACGGTTCAGAACCTGTTGGCGCTGCGTTTCGCCAACCGCTTTATCAATGCCCAATGGGACAATACCTGCATCGATCATGTGCAGATCACGGTGGCGGAAACCGTGGGCATCGATGGCCGCTTTTCGTACTACGATCATGTGGGTCAACTGCGAGACATGCTGCAAAATCACCTGATGCAGCTGCTCTGTCTGGTGGCCATGGAGCCGCCAAATACCATGACCGCCCACGACATTCGGGATGAGAAAGTGAAGGTGGTCAGAGCCTTGCGGGTTATTGATGACGCGACGGTGGCCGATCATGTGGTGCGGGGTCAGTACACACAGGGCTGGTTCCGAGCAGAGGAGATGACGGGCTATCTGGATCTGGAAGACGCAGACAACCCAGATTCGGACACAGAGACCTTTGTTGCAGTCAAAGCCTTTATCGACAATTGGCGTTGGGCCGGGGTGCCGTTTTATCTCCGGACTGGTAAACGGATGGGTGAGAAAGTGACGGAAATCGTCATTACCTACAAAACCTTGGCCCACAACATTTTTGCCGCTCACGAAAATTCGCCCAATCGTTTGGTTATTCGACTGCAACCCAACGAAGGGATCGAGATGCAGATGTTGTCAAAGCAGCACGGTATCGAAGGGGACACGGGGTTGATTCGCCAGAACTTGGACCTGAACTTTCTTGCCGCGTCGGGGATCGAGCGTATCCCCGATGCCTACGAGCGACTGTTTTTGGACGTCATTCGCGGAGACCAGTCACTCTTCGTTGGCCGAGAGGAAGTAGAGCAGTCCTGGCTGTGGTGCGACCAACTCATCAGCGCCTGGGAAAGCCGCCGTCTGAAAGTCAATCCCTACTCAGCAGGCACCAAGGGCCCTGCTCAGGCCGAGCTGCTGATTGGCCGAGACGGACGAAGTTGGAATGAGTGAATCTGCGGCAACCCAAAACGTCTCTGGGCCCCAATGCCGGAGGTTCGAGGACTCGGAGGCACTGGATAACACCTTGGCCGAGTTCGTTGCACAACGCCTGAGTGAGGGCGTAGAGGCGCGGGGTAGTGCAACGCTCGTGGTCTCTGGCGGTTCAACGCCGCTGGGATTTTTTCGCTGTCTGGCAGCCATCACGCTGCCTTGGTCAAATATTCAAATCACATTGGCGGATGAGCGGTGGGTGCCCGTGGATCACCCTGACAGCAATGAGGGCCAGTTGCGCCGGATATTTCCAGCCTCAGCCCTGATTTCGATGTTGTCACTGCGAGGCGAAGGTGACACCCCAGAACAGCAGGTGGCTTACCTGAACCAGCGACTGCAGGGGAGTGCGCCTTTCGATCTGGTCATTTTGGGTATGGGCAATGACGCACATACCGCCTCGTTATTCCCCGATGCCCCGCAGTTGCAGGCGGGTCTCGACACCACGGCGACGGCTGCCTGTTTGCTCGTCGATCCGCCAACGGCCCCGCACCAACGTATAAGCATGAGCTTGGCCCGACTGCTCAATGCCGAGCAAATAATCGTTCATGTTACTGGCGAGGAAAAAGCCCACATGCTGCAGACCGCATGGGCCTCCAACGCCCCGGAGCAGTACCCTATTGCTGCCATACTACGTCAGCAGGGCACCCCAGTGACGGTATTCAGCGATCGTCCTGTGCGACTGGATCCTTAAGCGGCGGTTGGCCAGAAGGTAAATTGCCCGGGCAGCACATAAACCAGTGCGACCAGCAGCACGAGAGAGGTCAGCATACCGGCGCTGACCAAGCTGACATTGCGGCGATGCAGGCGGTCGAAGGTCTGAGTATCGCCGGCGTCCCTGGCGTTGTTAATGGACGGAATCAGCGTCATTGCCACATAAAAGCACAGGGTCATCAGACCGGCTAGGCATACAATCAACAGTGAATAACGGGCGGGCACTGCGGACACCGTCGAACCCAAGGCCGCTGCGCCAGCAAACAGCAGACCGCCAATCACAGCCATGCGGTGGTAGATCACCCAATATCGCCGCAGAAAGGTACCTGCTTGGGTTTCGGGCAAGGAGCCAACGGCTACCGGAGCAACGACAGCGGTGCCAAAAATCAAGGCTCCCAGATAGGTTGCGAGCAAACAGATGTAGGTTGCCATCAAATAGGCTTCACTGAGGTGATACACGGGCGTCTCCGTTCAAAGAGGCTCAGCATATCGGCTCTTCAAAGTGAGAGCCGGCGAAGAATCCGACAAAGCCTCGACTAGACTTAGAAAACCGTCAAATGAACTCGCGTTAGAGCAGACAGACCCGCAAATCCGGCGGATGCCAGCCACATCAGCGTTGATCCTTAGCTTGTCGCAGTTCGGCATAGACCGTGTGGCTGCCATCTTCCTGTAAGAGCAACACCTCATAGGGCATAAATCGGTCACCCATTTCCATACCGGGGCTGCCTACGGGCATGCCGGGGACCGCAAGACCAATGGACCCTGGGGGTGGAGCCAAAAGGTACTGTGTGACGTATTTCGCCGGCACATGCCCCTCAAAACGGTATCCTTCAGCAGAAATGGCGGTATGGCAGGACTGAAAACGCAGACCAATGCCCTGAGCCAACTTAAAGCCGGTGAGATCTTCCGGGTGATGTGAGTCCACGGTGTAACCGTTTTCTTCAGCGTGGTCGATCCAATGGGCACAGCAGCCGCAGGTGGGCGATTTATAGACGTTTAGATGGGTAGTTGAGGAACTGGTGATGCCCTGCGAGGTGGACGCATCGGCATTGGCAACAGAGCCGGCAAATAATCCAATGATCATCAGGGGTAGGATTTGGAGGTAGGCAGTATTCGCGCGCATGTTATGACCTTGGTCGCTTGGTTTAGAAGGCTGCGGCAGCGTCCCGCAAAACCTTGTCAGACGCAACAAAAAAGCCATGAGCCGACGGGCCCTGCAAACCCCAGCAGCCTATCCGACGGAGACGTTGGGCGAGGCCTTTCACTCGAGCTCTGTTATGAACCGGTAAGAATCTGGCCGTCGTCCCTTAGGTGCTTCGCAATTCGAATGATCGAGCGATGCGCCAAGTCTATCTCCGACAACACCAATTGCCTAAGTTCCGCCGGCTCGTGTACACCCAGTTCGTTCAAATCGCTCAGCGCTAACTGTTTTCTGTCTGCCGTTAAGAGGCCCAGAATTCGCTCTTTTAGGGGTTCCGCGGTTGCCTTCAACGCGAGCGTTAGCAGGCGATACGGGCACTGTGACAGCACAATGCTCAGGCTTTCATCATCGAGGCTATCCAAATCCTCGTAGCGATACGTTTGTTCTCCCATGGACGACCTCATTTTTCTTTTTGTTTGGCTTGTAGAACGCGCTCACTCGCGCAACTTCTGCCTGATTTCACAACATTTTTGCGAGCACTGCAAGAACCCTAAAGAGCACCAAAATGCCCGTCCCAGCGACGTATCCAATGCGACTAGACGCGCTGGTGTTTATTGAGACACCCGTCATGATTCGCACCATTTTTTTACGAGAAATTTGCAGAGAGAGAGGGAGAGAGGGCGAAAACTGCATATGAATTAGAGAAAACGTGAGGGAAATTAGAGGGTTGCGAAGATGTTTTACCAACGAATGGTCCTCAGAGCGGGACTGGAATAACAGACGAGCATTTTAGCGCAACCTACGTTACTGGCTGAAGAAGTTGTTGCCTTCGGTTGTGGGTCCCGCATGCTCATGTCCTGTCTGAGGTTTGAGTCTGGACGGGAGCGTTCTGCGATTATTCTCGGCCTCGCGTGCAATACTTCACCATGAGAACGAAGCATACGGCGGTTTTCTGCCGCTCGCTGACACGCAACGAGTCTGAACGGGTAACTCAGACACAAATTGTTTACAATTCACCATTACAGTTCTCGGCCGCTAGGGACACAGATAAAGCGTCTGTCATCCTCACCACCATAAACCGATGGACGGCTGGTATTCGCCAGTCGCTCGGATGTTCTGAGACGCCACTGGCAGTATTACGAGGTGATACCGATGACTCCAAACGACATGCTGATGATTATCGGTTTCACATTAGCGGCGTATTCGGTTGTGTCCAACGACTCAATTCAAACACTTGGGACATTCCTTGCTGCCAACGCAGAGCGGCAATGGTGGGTGCTGTGGGGATTCGCCTCTTCTATTCTGGTTGGCGTATTGCTGTACGGGTGGATTGTTAATTCAGGTGATCCCTCTTACGGCCGCCTCGCCAAGTTTCCAGAACCAACGGGGGGTTTAAACTGGTTGCACATTGGTGCACCGCTTATCTTGCTGCTGTTAACCCGCTGGGGTATTCCCGTCAGTACGACATTCTTAGTTTTGAGCGTTTTCGCGCCGGGCAACATCGAGTCGATGTTATCTAAATCACTGCTGGGTTACTTAGTGGCCTTCGTCGTCGCCATCGTGCTTTACACGATGCTACGTAAGTTCATGTCCTCCTTCTTGGCACCGATTAATGCTGAGCGGTCAAAGCAGTGGGTCGTGTTGCAGTGGGCAGCGACCGCTTTTTTGTGGAGCCAATGGCTCGTTCAAGACCTTGCAAACATCTTCGTATTCTTACCGCGTGAGTTGTCTCTCAACTGGCTATTGTTTGGCACCGTTATTTTGGTCGCGATGCAAGGCTACACCTTCTACCAGAAGGGCGGGGCGATTCAGGAGATTGTTCGGTCTAAGCAGGCAGTAACAGATATTCGGGCCGCTACGCTCATCGACTTGTCCTATGGTCTGATTTTACTTTTCTTCAAGGAACTCAGCGCGATTCCGATGAGTACTACTTGGGTTTTCTTGGGATTACTTGCGGGTAGAGAAATTGCGATCACCCTGCACATGGATTCGACAGATAAGGCACGCGCAAGAAAGCTGATTCTGAGCGATGCGACGAAGGCCGGTTTAGGATTGGTTATCAGTGTCGCGTTAGCGGTAGCGGGAATCTACTTGACGGACTCAAACTGAGGCGCCCGCCATCAGTATCCATGAGATTTTCATGCAGTTAGCGGCGCGACAAAAGTTGAAAAAGGTTTTGCAGATTTGTCCCGAATCGCTGCACAGACGCACAACATCTGCAAAACCTTAATCGGTAAAGATCAGGAAACTAAACCCGCCACCTTGCATCGAAGCCTCTCTTGGCCGCTGTTCTCTTGATCGATGATGTCGAACGGCACACCCCGCCGAACTCGATTAGAGGAGATCTTGAGGCTTAAGTCCGAGCCAGAGATCATCTGCTCGTTAAATTTTTCGATAGAGCATTGCTCTGGCACGACAAGCACTTTTTCGCCGTCAGTCAGATACAAAACCAAGTGGTCTTGGGTATAGCCCCAGCCATCAATTTGTGTTGTTCTCACAACGTCCCGTGCATACGTCAGTGAGCTCGTCATCAGCCCTAACATTAGTACAAAAATAATTTTCATATCGGTCTCCAGCAATTTAGAGCTGAGTCAATCATGTGAAATCATGACGTCACCGCTCAGTTGGTGTAACAAAATATTTACAAAGTATCGTTACTGTTCATCGGTTAGCTATACTATTAATAGCCCCGATACATCCAACGTATATACGTTATAGAGACATGTCAATGCCGATAAGGAAAAAAAAGGACTCTTCGCTTTTGGTAAAGATCAATGCAGAAGACAAAAAGAGGTTCATAGAGCTTTGCGAGGAGCAAGACACCTCCGCGTCGAGAGAGGTACGGCACTTTATTCGTCGATACCTAGACGCCGCGCAGAAAACTGAACAATAACAACGCCTGAGAGCGTCAAAGTGAACGGAGCTACCGTTCTATTGAGGTCGGTGGGAGACCAAAGGGCAAGTTAGGGCAAGTTAGGGCAAGTTAGGGCAAAACATAAGGCAAAAAAACCACGCGTGGGCTTGTACGAGTGGGTTAGATGGTGCCCAGAGAGAGACTCGAACTCTCACGCCACGAAGGCACTAGAACCTAAATCTAGCATGTCTACCAATTCCATCACCTGGGCAGGCGGCGCATAGTACGTTTACGCGGTTGCCATGACAACACCCTGGCGGCGTTTGTTCACGGTGAAATGGTTTATCAGTCCAACATTTCGCCAGCAACGTCTGAATGTCGTACGTCACGACCTTTTACCTGGTAGATTACGTACTCACTGATGTTCTTTGCGTGATCCCCAATGCGCTCCAATGCGCGCGCTGCCCACATCAGGCTAACCGAGCGCTCCACTTCCTGAGGGTTGCTTTGCATGGTTTCAATCGACTGACGCACGATCTTATTGTAGGCACGATCGATGTTTTCATCGTCTTCAAAGACCCGCAGAGCACTTTCCACATCAAGGCGCGCAAAGGCATCGAGGGTTCGCTTGAGCATTTTCATGACGTTGACGTGAATGGCCCTGAACTCGGCGTATTGATGCTCGGGTTTTTCCGAATCAGCAAGATCCAAGGCCATCTTGGCGATGCGGTCGGCTTCATCTCCGATACGTTCTAAATCTGTGATGACTTTCATCACACTGACGATGGCGCGCAGATCGCCTGCGGTAGGTTGCCGCTTAGCAATAATTGATACACATCGATCATCAAGATCGACTTCAAACTGATTCAGGCGAGATTCCACGTCGCGCACTTCTTCGGCGAGTTCCATATCGTGGTTCACCAACGAGGTACAGGCATTGTTTACCTGTACTTCGACCAGTCCTGCCATTTCCATCAGCGTGTCTCGAATTTGAGACAGCTCCAAGTCGTACTGCTCTGAGATGTGTTTATGCATAAACGCCTCTAACCGTATCGTCCGGTGATGTAATCCTCGGTCTGTTTTTCGTCAGGATTACGGAAAATTTTGTCTGTGGTGCCGAATTCTACCAGCTCGCCTATATACAAAAATGCGGTGTAGTCCGACACCCGTGCCGCCTGCTGCATGTTATGAGTCACAATCGCGATGGTGTAGTCGTCTTTCAACTGGTGGATCAGCTCTTCAATCTTCAAGGTCGAGATCGGATCCAGGGCCGATGCAGGCTCGTCTAACAGCAGCACGGAAGGGCGGATGGCAATGGCTCGGGCAATGACCAAACGTTGTTGCTGGCCGCCTGACAGGCCCAATGCGGAATCTCGGAGCCGGTCTTTGACCTCATCCCATAATGCCGCGCTCTTAAGCGCCCATTCCACGCGTTCATCGATCACCGCTTTCGAGGTTTCACCCTGAATGCGCAAGCCATAGGCCACATTTTCATAAATGCTTTTTGGAAACGGATTCGGCCGCTGAAATACCATGCCAATCTTTCGCCGCAGGCTCGCCACATCGACTCGCTCGTCGTAAATGCTACGCCCCTCAAAGTCGATGTCGCCGGTAATGCTGACATCGTCTATGAGGTCGTTCATACGGTTGAAACAACGTAGCAGGGTGGATTTACCACAACCTGAGGGACCAATGAACGCCGTGACCTTACGTGTCGCAATGCCCATATTGATGTTCGCTAGAGCCTGTTTTTCCCCGTAGAACAGTGACAGGTCGTTGACCTGCAAACTCGTCGCTTCTGGCTCATCACCAAGCGATGAATCCGCGTCCGGGGTTTGATACATCATGGACATTAACTTTCTACTCCTCGGTATAGGCGTTCAAGGCGACCACGTAGGGTAATAGCGGTGAGATTCAACGCCACAATGAGTGTCACCAGCAATAGAGCTGTTGCGTAAACCAGCGGTCTTGCGGCTTCCACATTTGGACTTTGGAAGCCGACATCATAGATATGGAAGCCAAGGTGCATGAATTTTCGGTCAAGATGCAGATACGGGAAGTTCGCATCCAAGGGCAGGGTCGGTGCGAGTTTCACTACGCCCACCAGCATCAAGGGTGCCACTTCACCTGCTGCGCGTGCCACGGCCAGAATCACGCCCGTGAGAATGGCGGGGCTGGCCATGGGCAAGATGACTTTAAACAGTGTCTCCGCTTGGGTCGCCCCCAGAGCCATGCTGCCTTCGCGAAGCGAACGAGGAATGCGCGTCAGGCCCTCCTCGGTTGAAACGATCACCACTGGCACGGTCAGCAGTGCCAGCGTCAGCGACGCCCACATCAAACCCGGTGTGCCAAATGTGGGAGCGGGAAGGGCTTCAGGATAAAACAGCTGATCAATGTTGCCGCCTAAGAAGTAGACGAAAAAGCCAAGACCAAAGACGCCATAAACGATGGATGGGACCCCGGCAAGATTATTGACCGCGACGCGTATAATCCGAACGAGTGGGCCCTGTTTGGCGTATTCGCGCAGATAGACCGCCGCGATGACTCCAAAGGGCGTCACGATCAACGACATCAAAAGCACCATCAGGATGGTGCCGAAGATCGCAGGGAATACGCCGCCTTCGGTATTTGCTTCCCGAGGGTTCTCGGACAGAAAGCGCCAGAGATTCGATAGATACAGACCGGACTTTTCCAGCCCGGTCATTGGATTAGGCTGCCAAGTGTGCAGAACATCCGAGACCTTGATGCGAATCTGCAGCTTTTCGGCGGTCTCGATCAGCAGGTGGCCCTGATTGAGCTTGGCATAAAGCGCGCGCAGCTTGGTACTGTTTGTCGCGTACTCCGCCCGCAGCTCGTTTTCTCGAGTGACGATGTTGACAAGTCGCGGAACCTCGATGCCAGCCATTTCAATACTTCGGCGCTCTAAACGGAGTCGCTCAAGATCGTTGTTGATCCGATTCAGCACGCCGCCTTCAAGGCCGTCAATTTCATCGCGGATGGCCGACGTTTGTTCCAGCCGTTCCGCTATGGCGGCGGTAACACCATCACCGACAACGGTGCGTAGCGGACTCGTCCCATTGAGGCTTTCGGGGACTTCCATACTGATGGGCACCCCATAGGCGTTGCCCCATTCCAATCGTTCAATGGCGACCACGTCGGCCGGGTAATCGACAGACTGGATCTGCGCTTCGTAAATCCACCGGAAATCAGGGGCCGAAATTTTGCGATTGCCGGTTTTGACCAACCAGCGCTGCATGACTTCTGCATTTTCGTCCACCCAAACTTCAGGGCCACCGCTTTCCAAAAATTGCTGTACGGGCAGGGTATCTTGCTCAATCAATTCGCCGTAAACATAACGCGGTTGCCCGTTTTCGGATTCATACTGAATCAGCGCGATATCGGATGGCCAAAAGTGCGCAAGCCCCTTCACCGCCAGCAGCAGCAATATGCCGGCCACCGCGGTTACGCTGATTCCAACCGCTGCCGCGTTCAGCCAGATCCAAGGTTCACCCGACGCAAACCATTGCTGGAAGAACGACGGCTTGTTTTCAATCGGTTTCGCGATTTCCGACATACTAGAGACTTCCGTATCGCGCGCGCAGTCGTTGTCTCACGACCTCGGCAACGGTATTGAGAACAAAGGTGAAGGCGAAGAGAACCAATGCCGCTAGGAACAGAATCCGGTAGTGCGTGCTGTCCAATTCCGACTCGGGCAATTCAACCGCAATATTTGCAGCAAAGGTCCGCATGCCCTCGAAAATATTCCATTCCATGAGCGGTGTATTACCCGTCGCCATCAGCACGATCATGGTTTCGCCGACAGCGCGGCCCATGCCGATCATGACGGCTGAGAAGATACCCGGGCTGGCGGTCAACAAAACCACCTTGACCAAGGTCTGCCATTCGGTGGCACCAAGAGCCAAGGAGCCTCTGACGAGGTGTGTGGGCACGGCGTATACCGCATCCTCTGCAATGGAAAAAATGGTTGGAATGACGGCCAAGCCCATAATCAAACCGACAATCAGAGCGTTTCGTTGATCGTAATCCAGCCCCAGCACGTTTCTAAACCAGGCGCGGCTGTCCCCGTAAAACAAAGCCTCTTCAAACCATGGTCCCGCTGCAAAGGCGGTATACACCGTCAATAGAATCAGCGGAACGACAATCATGCCGTACCAGCCGCTAAAGGCTCGGGTCCAGTGATCGGGAAGCATCGACCAGAGCAGGGCGAGGGCGAACAACCCCACAGGCAGCAGCACAAAGATGCTCAGTACGCTGGATAAATTGTCCTCAACAATGGGCGCGAGCCAAAGTCCCCCGATAAAGCCCAGAATTACCGTTGGCAGTGCGGCCATGATTTCGATACCGGGCTTCACCCAGCTGCGCATTCTGGGCGCCATAAAGTAGGCGGTGTAGATCGCGCCCATGATGGCGATTGGGACGGCAAACAGCAGTGCGTAGAAGGCTGCTTTCAAGGTGCCAAAGGCAAGCGGTGTCAGCGAAAACTTAGGTTCAAAGTCATTGTCTGCAGAGGAAGACTGCCAGCTGTAAATCGGCTCGTCGTAGCCTTCATACCAAACCTCGCCCCACAGCGCGCTCAAGGATATTTCAGGATGTTCGTTGTGCAGCTCTAATAGATGGATTTCGCTATCTGATGGGGCGCTGACAAGAGCGTTAGAACGCGCCGATATGGCCATAGGCGTGTTCGCGGACAACCCTGCGGCGAAACTGGCAAGTTCGCGACCCGACGTCGGATACATGAGATGGACGTCGCCGTCTTGATCAAGGGCCATGAATCCTTTGCGCCGGGGTTCCGTGACGAACCGCTGTGCCGGCGAGGGCAGAGCAAATTGGCGAATCGCATCGAGCCTTGTACCTGCGGCGTCGGTATAAATACCGTACTGTGTCACAGCACCATCCGAGGTGCCCACAACCAAGGAATACCGGCCCAACAAAGGCGTCATAGCCGTTAGCGTCTGTCCGGGCTCAACCAGCGTACCTCGGTACATACGGGTGGGCCGTTGCAGTGAGCCGATACCAAAGATTTCGATTTCACCCGTTTCACCAACGGCGTAAACCCATTGGTTACGTGGGCCGATGTAAATATTCGAGACCGAAAAACCTGCGTTTAACGTGACTTGTTGAGCGCCGCCGAGTCCAAACCCCATTTCCACGTTTTGATACTTACGCAGCACCAATTCGCGCTCATTTGCGGTAACAATCAACAATTCGCTATCAAACAGGTGGGTATCAATGGCAGTAGTTTCGCCAATGGCTATGCCGTCTCGTCCCAGCGGAAAATCCACCGAGGAGGCCAGTTGTCGCTGGTCGTTTTCAAAATTGACGATGTGCTGAGAGCGCACAAAGTGCAGAAGACGCTCCTCGTCGATCAGAGCGTAGAGATCGACCAGAGGGTAGACGCGTTCAATCGAGCGCACTTGCAGGCCCAAATCAAACCCAGCTAACGCGCGGCCACTGGCTTGGTTGTAGAACTCCACGATACCGTCGTTGCTGAAGCGTGACACTACTTCGCCGTTTTCACTGATGTCGACCAAGGCCGTTGGTCTTTCGGCGGCCCGGAGCTGGTTACTGCGTTCAATATCAGCACTTTTGAAGATAGGCGCAACGACCCAAAGCAAGTAGGCAAAAATCAACGTGATGGCTGCGATGACCGCGCCGCCGCCAATACCGACCACAGTTTCCGTGATCCGGTTTATCCAGTAGCGGCGCCGTGATAGGCGCTCTGACGAGTCGACATCGTGCATTCAGGCAACCTGCCTTTGGTGGGAAGAAATTACAATAATTTGCTCAGCTCCCGGCGAGCGACTTCTGGGGAGAGGGGAATATACCCATCCTTGTCGACAATTTCCTGTCCCTCTCGCGATAGAACCAGCTTAATGAATTCCAGCGCCAACGGGGACAGGGGCTGTCCGGGTTTCTTGTTAACGTAAACGAACAAATAGCGAGCAAGAGGGTAGTCACCGCTCCGTGCATTCTCAGGTGTGGCAGCGACGGCTTCAGAACCGTTTTTCGACAAAGCCAGAGCCTTAACGCCCGATGTAATGTAGCCAATGCCGGAATAACCGATGCCGTTCAATGATGACGCAACAGCCTGAACCACGGACGCGGATCCGGGTTGTTCGTTGACACTGCCTTTGAAGTCGCCGGAGCACAGACCCACTTTCTTGAAGTAACCGTAAGTGCCCGAAACCGAGTTACGACCGTAGAGCTGAACCGGACGCTCTTGCCAGCTGCCAATGAGGCCAAAATCGCCCCAGACATCAACGCCAGCGGTAGCGCCACAGCGGCGTGTTTCGGAAAACGCCGCATCGACCTGAGCAATGGATAACTCGGTAAGCGGGCTGTCCTTGTGAACGAAGACAGCCAACGCGTCGACAGCGACCCGAATCGCCGTCGGCTTGTAACCAAAGCGGCTCTCAAACGCTTCGATTTCTTTGTCTTTCATCGCACGACTCATGGGCCCAAAGTTCGCCGTACCCTCAGTCAGTGCCGGCGGGGCAGTTGAAGATCCAGCAGCCTGAACTTGAATGTTCACGCTGGGATAATTGCGCTTGAATCCTTCGGTCCATAGCGTCATAAGATTCGCCAGGGTATCGGAGCCTATGCTCGACAGATTGCCGGATACACCCGTCACGGTTTCATATTCCGCGAGTTCGCCGGTATCTTCAGACACGCTTTCGATGGCTGAGTACCTTTGTTCAGCAACGGGCGTAATCGAGACTATGTCCACTTCGGTCGTCATTTGGGCGGTGGATTTTTGTTTGGGTGCCTGTTCGCCACTGCAGGCCACGCCAGTGAGCAAGGACGCAACGACCGACATGAAACCTAGAATTTTAACCGTATCAATCATTCAGCTACTCCACTTATGTTTCGTTTCTAACAACGCTCAATTCATTCCTTCATTCGGGTCGGCTTACTGCCAGTCAAACGACATTTTCAGTCGCTACATCTCGACCTTCCTGCGCTGGATTGAAATCGCAGTAAAATTTACTTCCTTCGTTAAGGACGCTCTCGACCTGAAGCTCGGAATCGTGCCGCTTGAGCACGTGTTTGACGATGGCCAAACCAAGCCCCGTACCGCCGCGCGCCTGGCCCCCTGATACATCGACACGGAAAAAACGCTCCGTCAGTCGGTCGATATACTCCGGGGGAATGCCTGTACCGTTATCGACGACTGCCAGCCGAACCTTGTCTTCGGCTGGCGTCCACGTGATTTCGATATTGTCGCCTTCGCCACTGTGTCGCAGCGCGTTGCTCAATAAATTGGTGCATACCGAATGCAACTCCTTCTCAATCCCCATCACTTTTTGCTCTGTTTTACAGTGGATTCGTATTTGTCCTGGACTGCGCTGAAGCGATTGCAGTTCCTCGACTGCGCCCTTAATCACCTGTGTCATGGAGATCAGCCGAGGTTCCGTAATATCAGTCGCTGCTTCCAGCTGGGTGAGCAGGAGCAGGTCTTCAACCAATGCCTGCATCCGACTCATTGGAGCCGTAAACTTTCGAATCAGCTGCAGGCGCAGTTCGTCTGACGCACTTGGGTCTTCCATCGCCTCGAGGTAGCCATTGACGACAGTCAGGGGCGTTCGCAATTCGTGGGATACGTTGGCCACAAATTGCTGGCGCATCGTCAGCAGGCGATTCGATGATGTGATGTCGCGGACGAGAATCAGTTTTCGCAAGGATTCGGACTCAAAGCTCCGAGCTTCGAGTTGCTGCTCGGGATTCAGAGGGGAGATGAACTCTAACGGTGCCTCAGTGGAATCGTTTCGCAAGAACGCGGCAAAATCCGGGCTACGCACAATGCTGCCAAGCCCCAAGCCGATGTCTTCTTTTTTCAGGTTGAACAGGGATCGGGCCGCGCTATTCATCGTCTCAATAATGCCAGCCTCGTCCAACAGGATGACCGCATCCGGTATCATCTCGGTAACGCCGATGATTTCCCTGACACGGGCCAGAGTAGCCCGGGTGCGTTGTCGTTCCCTGCCCAACTGCCGGTAGGGTGTGATCGCCAGTTCGTACCAAGCATCAGACACGTTCGGCGGTAGTTTGAGAGGGCGCCTTGCCCAACGCCGAATTCGTTCAAATTCATTGAACTGACGAATGCCCCAAGCGGAGGCCGCGAGGAAAAAGCTCCAACCCATCTGTCCCGTCAGTAGCCCCAAACCAATTGCCACGGCCACTAGCAGGCCAAACAGTTGCAGTTCTCTTAATGGTCTCATTGCCTATCGACTCCATGGACATTACAAGAACGCTGGCTTAACGAAACAGCTTGAGACTTTGATATGACAAGCCAATGACAACATGTATCAAGGCGATCATCACGCATCGGTGCACCCAAACGAATACCCAAGGAGAAGGTCTGGCATCTATCGCTCACAGAGATCCGCCTCATATCGACGTTTTACCAAAAGTAGTTCGGCGTTGGAGCTCGGTAAATTCCTAAGGCAAATCACAGCGCCTTTCGTATCTGCCTTGATTCGTCCAACGGGTACTCCGTCTCTTCGGGAGGTATTGTGAAAATTCTTGAGTTCCCGTGGTTTCTCGGTAGCCGAATGCCCGACGGTGCCTAACACCAGGCGGGCAGCCTCGAACGACTAAACCTCCATAGGCTTCAGCAGTTTCGGCCAGCTGTCCATGCTTGCCTCAATCTGCTCGCCAATGGCTTCAACGGTCCAAGGCTCAGACATTGAATCTTTCTCGGCCAACACATCGTATTGCCAAGAGAGCAGGGTCGTACGATTGCCGCTCACGCAGAACTGTCGGCCAGTGACTTTTGCGGCCGCATCCGTGCATAACCAAGCAACGGTTGGCGACACTTTCTCTGGGGCCATGCGCACGGCGGTTTCCTCGCTTTCTGGCATCAAATCTTCGGTCATGCGTGATAGAGCAGCCGGAGCCAGCACGTTAACAGTGATGCCGTATTTCATGCCTTCCAGCGCTAACACACGCATAAACCCGGCCACACCCGCTTTGGCTGCTCCGTAATTGGCCTGACCGAAGTTACCGATCAGTCCCGATGTGGAACTCGTCATGATGATTCGACCGCCTTCGCCTTGGGCCAGCATTTGCTGCCACGCGTGTTTGGTTGCCAGATAGCTGCCGCGCAGGTGCACGTCAATCACCGCATCCCATTCGGCATCGGTCATGTTCTTGAATGAACGGTCACGCAGAATGCCAGCGTTATTGATCAGGATGTCCAATCGACCAAAATTATCGACAGCGCATTGGATCATTGCAGCCGCAGCCGCATCATCGGTCACAGACCCGTAGGTAGCGGCCGCCTGACCGCCGGCTGCACGAATTTCCTCGACGACGGTATCCGCCATACTGTTGCCACTGCCGGTGCCATCCCGAGAACCACCCAAGTCGTTAACCACGACACTTGCACCGTGCTGGGCTAACAACATCGCGTGGGCGCGGCCCAATCCGCCGCCAGCTCCGGTGACAATTGCTACTTTTCCATCCAATAATCCCATATCGCTCTCCATTTTGTCCTACTCGTAACCCATTACTCAGTCAGTAAAGTTGTGTTGTCGAGCTGCTGCTCAACCCATCGCAAATATCTCACATGTATACATGTTGGGCCTCGTTCTCGTCCGAATCAAGCGCGCTTGAGCAACAATGGCTGTTGCAATCAAAGGCCCAATATCTCTGAGGATCGACCCATTGAACTCGTATGTTGTCTTGACGCGTCTTGGCGGCAGTGGGAGCATCGGTTTTGTTCAAAAACACTTCATGAGGGGAGCTCCATGCGAATTTTGTTGGTATTAAGTGCACTTTTGGGGGTGGCAACATCCGCGATCGCTCAGGATTACAAGGCACCCAGAGGAGCCGATGGAGTGCATCCAGATCTGAACGGGATTTGGCAGGCACTGAGCAGCGCGCACTACGATATCGAAATGCATACGGCGAGCCACTCCATGCAGTTGCGAGAAGGCCCTCACGGCCCAGTGCCAGCAGTCAAAACCCTGT
>JBELHZ010000039.1:0-24264 GCA_042091155.1 Gammaproteobacteria bacterium | reverse complement strand
CACGGGCAAAGACGTCGCCAACCTGATCATCGAGTTTATTGAGCGAGAAGCTCGCCCCAAGCGCACGCGCACCCGGGGCACGGGCTAAACCCCACTAGGGGCAAGGTCAGGGTGAAATCAGGACAGGCCCTTGGACAACTCGAAGGCCTCTGCACTTTGGCGTTGAAGCTCCGGTGACAACAGATAGTCGGCAGCGGTTTGCGCCAACGCCTTGGCGCCATCAATCACGGCGGCATCGCCTTTTTCGGATCTGGCCCATTGGGCAAATTCCGGGTTATGAATCACTACGTTGGGGGGTGCCACCGCCAACATCGGGTGAATCGACGGCAGGCGATAGCTGACGTTGCCCATGTCGGTGCTGCCCGCACCGAATTTCAGTGCCTGCTCATGCTCGACGAAGCTGCGTCCCAACTGCTCGGCGTGATGCCGGAAGCGACCGGCCAGAGGCCAGTTGGTGTTCAGATCCAAATAGTCTACGCCGGCCCAATTGACTTCCACGGTACAGCCGCTGCCGGTGGCGCCGGCTTCAAAGCATGCCTGCACCCGAGGCTTGAGTTTCGCCAAGTCTTTTTCATTGGCCGCGCGAACATAGAACTGTCCCACCGTACGGTCCGGTACGATATTGGGGGCGGAGCCGCCCTCCTCGACAATGCCGTGAATGCGCTCGGTGGCGCGAATGTGCTGACGCAGATTGGAAATGGCTTGGTAGGCCAGCAGCAGGCCGTCCAGCGCGTTAATCCCTTTGTGTGGCATTGCCGAGGCATGGGAGGCCTTGCCGTGATAAATCACTTCCACTTCGGCAATGCAAATCGAGGGCATGGTGGCTAAGTTCACGCCGGCCGGGTGAATCATCAACGCGGCGTCGATCCCTTCAAATGCACCTGCGCGGGCCATCAATTCCTTGCCGCCACCCCGCTCTTCAGCTGGCGTGCCCAGCAGTTTGACCCGTCCGGGCAGCTGACTGGCAACGGTATTGAGCGCCAGTGCCGCACCCAGCGCCGTCGTCGCGATGATGTTGTGACCACAGGCATGACCAATGTCGGGGAGCGCATCATACTCTGCCAGCACCGCTACCGTGGGCCCGCTGTGATCCGGGTTGATGGTGGTCTCAAAGGCGGTCTCTAACGAGTAGACACCGGTTTCCACCGGCAGCGCATGATCGCGCAGCGCCTTTGTCAGGGTCTGGCAGGCGAAGTGCTCCTCAAACGCCAGTTCCGGGCGTTCATGGATTGCGTGAGAGACGTTTAGCAACGTCGGCCCAACGGCATCCACTGCCGCATCAATCTCCGCTCGCAGGGTCGCGTGTTCGGTATCGCTCATTGGTTGGCTCTCCACAATCTGGTCGTCGGTCATATTCTTCTGGCGTCCAGACTATCAGAACCTGATGTCCATACCTGCTCTCGACTTCGGGTTCGCGTACACTGGCTCAAATCAATACGAGTCACTTGGGGGGAGAATGGAACTCAAAGATAAGGTTGTCGTCATTACCGGCGGCAGTGGTGGCATTGGCAGAGCCATGGCCGAAGCGTTTTTACAGGAAGGTGCCACCGGCATCATGTTGGCGGATTTGGATGCGGAAGCGGTGGCCCAGGCAGCGGCTGATATCGGCTGTGACGGCATGGCCTGCGATGTCACCGACGAAGCTCAAGTGGCTGCCTTGGTGGACGCGACGGAAGCCAAGTATGGCCGGGTTGACGTGTTTTGCTCCAACGCCGGTGCCGGCGGTAGCGGACTACTGACCGATGCCCCCAACGAGGTATGGCAGCAACAGTGGGAACTGCATGTGATGTCTCATCTGTATGCCGCGCGTGCGGTGCTACCCGGGATGATCGAGCGCGGAGAGGGCTATCTGATGAATACCGCCTCGGCAGCCGGACTGCTGGCGGCATTGGGCTCCGGCCCCTACACGGTCACCAAGGCGGCGGCCGTAAAGTTTGCAGAATTCTTGTCCATTACCCACGGCGATGACGGCATTAAGGTCTCTGTTCTGTGCCCGCAAGGCGTGAACACGGCCATGGCCCCTCGCAGTTTGGGTGACGGTCAAACCGACGGCATCATTGAAGCCCCCGCCTTAGCCCAGACCGTTGTTGAGACCATGCGCGAAGAGCGCTTTCACGTGCTACCCCATCCCGAAGTGGAGGAATACGTGCGCCGCAAAGGCGACAACGTTGACCGCTGGTTGCTGGGCATGCAGCGTTTGCGCAAGCGTACGTTGGAGAGCTAGGCAGCCCTGGAACTGGCACATTGTTGGGCGGTGCATTGCAGCAAACGCCCAACATCCGCAAAAGACTAGGCCGAGATACCGCCGTCAATAACGAGTTCTGACCCTGTCATGTAGCTGGACTCGTCACTGGCCAAGAAAAGTATGCCGTTGGCAATATCCGCAGGCTTACCCGCCACCCCGGTGGGCACCGCAGCGGCTGACATTTCCACCGGGTCGTAATTGTTCGAACCATCCTCGAGCATGGTCGGATCAATTTTGTCCCAAATCGGTGTGACGATGATGCCGGGGTGTACTGAGTTCACTCGCACAGGCCAACCGTTGCGGCCGCATTCCAGTGCAACACCCTTTGTGAACAGACGCACACCGCCCTTGGTTGCATTATAGGCTGATAAACCCGCCGCGCCCTGCAGGCCGGCGACAGACGAAATATTAATCACCGAACCGCCGTCCGCCATATCCTTCATGACCGGCACGCAGTGCTTGACCCCTAAAAATACGCCATCCAAATTGATGGCCTGCTGGCGCTGCCAATCCGCCAGCGACATCTCGAAGACATCGCACATGATGGCGATACCGGCATTATTCACCAGCACGTTGAGCCCACCAAACTCCCGCACACAAAGGCCAACGACTCGCTCCCACTGGGCCTCATCGGTAACATCGTGTTCGGCGGCTTGGGATCGACCGCCAGCATCCCGTATCTGCGCAGCCACGCTTTCCGCGGATGCGACGTCCACATCCGTCACAAAGACCGCGGCGCCGGCCTGGGCCAGTCTCTTGGCCGTTGCGGCGCCAATACCGGATCCTCCCCCGGTCACAAAGGCCACTCGACCCAGCAAACGATTATCTTGATTGGTCACGCTTCCCTCTCCCTTTCGTTAGTGATTACTGCTGACTCAGACTGGTGAAGACCCTGTTCACAAAACCGAGTGAGGCCGTCTCGGGACCGTAGACTTCATCAAAATCTGCTGTGGGCTTGGCGTCCATCACCTCTTGCAGGGTCTTACCGTCGTCAATCATCGCGGCGACGCGAGAGCGGACGGTTTTGAGCATGTAGACATAGCGTGACAGGGCCGCTGTATCGGTTACCGGACCGTGTCCGGGAATGACGATGGCATCAGGCCCGACGGCTGCTAGCGTCTGCTCGCAAAAGTTGATCATGCCGTCGATGCCACCGCCACTGTCAACATCCACAAAGGGGTAACCCGAGTTATTGAACACATCGCCAAGGTGGACCGCATTCTGATTGCGGAACCATACCGCAGCGTCCCCATTGGTATGGGCTGGCGAAAAATGCATCAGATCCATCTGGTTATCGTTAAAGTGAATCTGCATCCGGTCGTCAAAGGTCAGCACCGGTAGGGCCGCTTTGGGGTAGGGTTGCTGTTGGTATTTGGCAATCACCAGATTGACCAGCCCGCCCTTCGCCATATCGGCCCGAGCATTACGGTGAGCGACAATGGTCGTCCCCTTGGGCCCCAGCGCGTTATTGCCTTCGGCATGATCGAAGTGCCAGTGTGTATTGATGGCGTAATCAACACCGTCGCCACCGATTTCACCAATCGCCGCTTCGATTTTTTCCATCACCTGAGGAAACTGATCATCCACGATAAGCACTCCGTCGCTGCCGATGGACACACCGATGTTGCCACCCACACCAAAGAGTACATACAAACCGTCGGCCACTTTCTCTGACGTAATCTGTGCACCAGCCAAATCCCAGCCAAAGGCGGCAGCCAATTCGTCGAGGCTCAATGGCTGCTCAGCTGACGCCTCGCCGGCCTTGTGATTATCTGCTGCGGCGGATTGCATCATGCCGATGGCCAAAAGGCTGGCCGCTAAAATTCTGAACGTCTTCATTCTCGCATCCTCTCCCTTCTCGTTTAACAATCTTTATACCATTACTGGCCCGACTAAAGGGTACTCACGTTCCCTTCAAACGACCGGTTTACGGCGAGCTAAGGGCCGTGCCGTGTGATGGGGTTAGCCCAGAAAATCCAGACTGCGGTGGTCTCCCCCAAGCACCCGCTGAGCGGGCACACCGAGCCAGTCGCTGATCAGTGTACCGTAGACGCGCCGGAAATCTGTGGTGTAGGTCAGGTTGTCGCCCTCGCCCAAACCTGCCAGCACAGGGGGCTGACCGTAATGTCCGCCGGTCACCGGCGTTCCTGCCACCATCATGAGATTGGCGCTGCCGTGATCGGTGCCAAGATTTGCGTTTTCCTTGGGGCGACGACCGAATTCCGAATGCAGCATGATCACTACCCGGCGATCCTGTCCCATGGCTTTCAAGTCTTGCACAAAGGCATAGACCGCGTCCGAGACGTAGCTCAGCAGTCGGCGATGCAGGGCGGCTTGTTGTACGTGGGTATCGAAGGCGTTGTTGCGGACGGAAACGTGATACAGCTGGGTGGGTAATCCCGCATTGATACAGGCTGCGACCTTGGGCAAATCCATGGGTACCACGCCGTAGTCGGCTTGGGGTTGATAATCCATCCAGGCTTGGCGTATTCGTGCAGATGAGGCCTGCGCACTGGCATCCACGGCCAGCAAAAAGTCGCGATTGGAGCGCACGACTGCCGGCGCTGCCTCTGCGGCCAGTGCCGAGGCCGGACCGCTGCGCTGAAACCGCAGCGGGTCGTCGAATACCACTGGGGTATGCACGGCACTCTTCACCGCGAGAGACTGTGTGCTGCCCACATTAATGAGCATGTCTTCCCGGCGCTGGCGTACCATCTGATCGGCCACCCGTCCCATCCAGCCAAATTCATTGCCCTGATGCGGTGCGCCGGTATGCCAGTAGGCCATGGCGTTGAAGTGAGAAAATGTCGGATCGTCGTAACCGCAGCCGTGAATCAGCGCTAGGTCATCGTTTTGCCACAGCTTCTGGACACCCTGCAGTCCCGGATTGAACCCAAAATGATCGTCCAATGCCAGCAGTTGGGGCTGGGGTATGCCGATGGTTGGACGCAGCCGGTAGTAGTTATCGTCGGCGTAAGGCACCACGGTATTGAGTCCGTCGTTACCGCCGGACAATTCCAGCACGACCAAGATGGGTGATTGAGCATCCTTGGATGTGCCTGCAATGGCTCGCGCGCCGAGCATTGGGCTAAGCAAGGACAGTCCGGCCAGATTTTTTATTACGTTGCGACGCTTCATAACGCGACCTCCTCCCAATTAAGTGTGGCTATCCAAGCTGATATTCCGGCCTGCTTAGCATGACATGCAGCAAGCGCCGCAGCGGTTCTTCGGCATAGCTAGCGGAGGCTGAGACATCCGCACTGCCCAGCTCCGCCTCGAGCAGCGTAGCCAACTGCTCACGCACGCCCGGCAGCAGCGGCACCTCAAAAAATTGCTGTTCAAAATACAGCACGACATCAAGCGACGATGCCAGAGCGGCGTCCTGAACCTGCTGGGACAGATTGAGCCGCGCGAAGTCTCTGGGAATGGGCCGGACCCGCTCAATGGCCATTTGCCAGCCCCGCATGCTGCCCAAGCGAGTATTGAATGCCTCGTCACGGTCTGCCAAGGCATTGGACTGGGCCATTTCACCGCCGGTCATGCCCGAGGGCTTAGTTGCCTGAGACACGCTCATACCCGTGCGCAAACGCTTTTGAACCCGCGCCACCTCGGGTGTAAAGGTGGGAAATCGATCAGGAGGCACAAAATTGAGATCGGGAAACACCACATCCAGAACAAAGTTCCCGCGTTCGAAAAGCAGTGAGGGTGTGATCCAGCTTCGCCCTTCAGACCATCCGGCAACCGTGGGTGGGTGCAACAAACGTTGCCCCAAGGCGCCGGTCACCACGTTGAAGTCCGGTACGCCGGGCACCGTTGTCAGGCCCATTTTGTGATAAGTCGATACCACGAGTTCTACCGGGCTTTTGATGTGCTCGCCTTGGCTGGCGTAAAAGTCTTCACTCAAAAACAGTTCGCTCAGGTACGCCTCAATATCAAAATCGTGAGCTCGCAGGCGTTCGCCTAGCTGAACTTCCGCCGCAGGCGTCAACTCATCCCGCACAAAAAACCGATACAGCTTGGCAGCGATAAACCGACTGGTTTGAGGTCTTGCCAAAATCTGATCAATGATTTGTATACCATCGAATGCACCGCGCTGGCCGAGAAACACCTTGTCCCCAGCGTCATGGGACTCCGGGTTGATGTAAAAGTCGAGCCCCTTAACGGACCAGCCGGTGAAGGCTCTTGCTGCCTCGCGCACATCTTCTTCTCCGTATTCACCCACACCCATGGTGAACAGTTCCATAATCTCTCGGGCAAAATTTTCGTTTGGCGCATTCTTGGTGTTTACCCCGGCATCCAGGAAAACCAGCATGGCTGGATCTTGGGCGACGGCGATCAACAGATCCCGAAAACTGCCAAGACCGTAGCGTTGGAATGTCTCGACCTGCCGCACCATCTTGCGGTAGTCGCGTACCTTGTCTTCGTTGGTCGCGAAATGACCGTGCCAGAACAGGGCCGCTTTTTCCTGCAGCGGCCGTTTGCTGCTGAGCATTCGATTAGCCCACCAATAGGACACGCGGTCGGTTTCCAGACGGCTTGCACGCAGCCAGTAAAAGAACGTATTTACGATCGGTTGCAGGGGCCGGTTGCCCGCAGGCTTTACCTCAATGCCCAGGGCGTGACCCTGGCGCTTGGCAAGCTCGGTGGTCGCAGGACGACTGGGTGGGAACGGGTCGAGACCCGGATCGAAAATCCCCGAATGTTCAAATGCCGGCGCTGGGGATGCGTCTGCCTTACCGACAAAGTAGGTCAAAGCCTGGGCGGCGGACAGTCCGGTTAGCGCGTCTATCTCCCCCTGCGTCGCACCGAAGCCGGCTCGTGAGGCCAGATGTTTCACCTGAACCTGTGTCAGCGCCCCTTGCAATGGTGCTAGGCGCAGTGGCCCATCCGATGGCAGTGATGCCTGTGCAACGCTCTGAAAGATGCAGAGCACGGCGCAGAGCGCGGCTAGCCGCCCACGCCACCCTGGCGCGGCGGATGTATCCGACCACCGGAAAACGCCAGCGTCCACACCGATCTTATGTGCTGGCCGGTTTACTGTTTCGGTCATGAGATCCTCTCTCCTTACACCCCGTTACCTCAAACGATTCGCCAGTTCTCGCGACCGCCCTGCTTAGGCGGGCATCTCTGGCGGCATAGCCGGACGCCCTAAAATAGCATCGGAAATTTTCTCTGCCATCATTATTGTCGGCGCATTGGTGTTGCCCGCTATCAGGGTTGGCATCAGCGAGGCGTCCACAACCCGCAAACCCGACAAACCGTGAACCTGTCCCTGTTCATTGGTGACCGCCATATCGTCCTGCCCCATTTTACAGGTGCCTACCGGATGATAGAGGGTTTCACCCGTACTGCGGATCCAAGCGTCCAGCTCGTCGTCGCTGTCGACGTTAATCTCGGCCGGTGGCTTGAGCTGATCGCCACGATACTCGTCAAAGGCGGCCTGCATAAAGACTCGGCGGGTTTCCCGAAAGCCGTTGCGGGTATCGATCAGATCCTGCTCTGCCGAAAAATAATTCGGGTGCAAAGCCGGCGCGCTGTCCACGTGGGCGTCGCGCAAGCCCACGTGGCCGCGGCTTTGCGGACGACAGGCGTAAACAATGCTCGAAAAGCCGTGCCCGGGGGTCACCCCGGCTCTGCCGTGGACGTCTGCCATGGCAGCGCTGACGTAGTGAATCTGCATATCCGGCAGATCCTTACTGGGATGGGACTTAATAAACGCACCGCCCGCTGTCGGCGGAAAAGAGGCGTCGCCACCACCGCCGGTCAAATAGTTAATGCCCGCCCAGAGGGTACCCAGGGGCGTGGCTGAACGCGCCAGCGTCACCGGTTGGGTACAGCTGAACTGGCTAACGACGCCAATATGATCCTGCAAGTTTTGTCCGACGCCGGGCAGCTCATGCACCATGGCCAGCCCGTGTGGGGTAATTTGATCTGCTGGACCGACCCCGCTGCGAAGCAATATTTGAGGTGAATTAAGCGCCCCGGCAGACACGATGATTTCTTTACGCGCGGTTAAGGTCCGTCGCTGGCCCTTCACAACAATGTCTACGGCAACCGCGCGACGATCCTCGAACCGTATTCGATCCACGGTGGTATGAGACAAAATTTCAAGGTTTTGTCGATCTCGTACGGGATGCAGATAGGCTCTGGCGGCACTGCAGCGTTTGGTGCCCTTCATGGTGTGTTCGTAGCGCGAAAAACCTTCTTGCTGTCGACCGTTAAAGTCGTCCGTAAGAGGAAAACCCGCTTGCTCACCGGCCTGCACGAAACGATCCAGCAGCAGGTCATCGGTACGGTCGGATTTTTTGACCCCCAGTGGTCCGCTGTGGCCGTGGTATGCGTCATCGCCACTGCCCTCGAAGGATTCGGCCCGCTTAAAATACGGCAGCACTTCGGCGTAGGACCAACCGGCATTACCGTCTTGGGACCACCGTTCGTAGTCCGCTGCGTGTCCGCGAATGTAGACCATGGCATTGATCGAGGACGATCCGCCCCAACCACGCCCACGTGGCCAATACATTTTGCGCCCGCCCACGTTGGGTTCGGGTTCGGTTTCGTAGCCGTAGTTCGATGCATTGGCTTGGGGCACCAGTCGGGCATAGCCCGCTGGCATGTGAATAAAGAAATTTTTGTCTTCGCCACCGGCTTCCAGCAAAAGCACCTGATAGTCTTGATCCGCCGACAGGCGGTTTGCCAGCACGCAGCCGGCACTGCCCGCTCCAATCACAATATAGTCGGCTTCTCGCTCGCCATTGATCGTGGCCATGGTCGCTCCTGTCATCCGTACAAAACGACCTGCACTATCGCTAAAGGAGGCGCCGAGCGCAAAGGCCGATTGCGGCGTTAACCAGTCCACCCCTTGGCAGACGGCCCTAGGCGATGGGCAAGCCTGCAGCCACCGGGAGATCAGCACTGAGCAATACAACATCCCCGCCGGATTCGATTGCCCCGAGCACCAGGCACTGGCTCATAAACGAGCCGATTTGTTTGGGAGGAAAATTCACGACAGCCACCAACTGCCGACCCAGTAGAACATCTGGCGTGTAATGCGCGGTAATTTGCGCACTGGTCTTGAGTACGCCGACACCCTCACCAAAATTTAACCAGAGCTTGATGGCCGGTCGTCGGGCCTCAGGGAAGGCTTCGGAGCGTTCCACAGTACCCACACGGATGTCGAGCTTGCTGAAGTCGCTCCAGTGTATCTCTGGCTTTCGATTCATCCTATCCCCCAAGATATCGGTCTCGCCGTCAATCAGGCGCTGTGCAGTACCACTGGCTGCCACTTGCCATCAAAATCACCGGTATTTCGCCACACCCGGCGACCGAGATGGGCGTCTAAGTCGAGCTGCCGCGCCGGTTCAATGTCATTTTCCCCGGAGAAGTTGAAGCTGTCGATCTGACCGTTACCAATATCCAGAATAGAAAAGCCCGCGAACTGACCTTTCAACGTGCCGCCGTTAATGACTTGGGTACTGGGAAAATCGATGACGGTCCGAAAATGCATATGACCGTTGATGACAAAGCGCGGTGGATTGGCTTCTTGCAGCAACGCATCAAGCGAAGCAGAACATCGGCTGGTGGACCGTTCAGAACCCGGCCAGATTTTGGCTAGGTCGTCCTCAAGCACGCCATGACACAGCACGAGCGGACCCGCAGGTGTTTCAAGGGTCCGCGTTTTGGGGAGACTTTCAATAAACCGAATTGTGTCCGCAGAGGCCTTGTCGCGCAGATGGGCATCTTGCACATGGCGAACCCGATCTTGCAAAAACCAGCGGTCGTGGTTGCCGGCCACCGTCAATACGCTGGCCGCTTTCAGCAGATCACAGCACACGTCTAGGTCACCGACGCCGTCAGGCAAGTCTCCGGTGCAGATCAAACCATCAACCCCTTGGCTGGCGAGAAATTCGAGTGCTACTGCAAGCCGGTCATGTTCGGCATGCACGTCTCCGATGATCCCAATACGATTCATACGCCGACCCTTGATGTGTCCAAGAATCGTATGAGCGCAGCGGTGAAGTCACCGTGAAGCCCGCGTTAATCTTCTGCGACAAAGCCTTTCCAGCTGTTCATATAATCAACAAACACAGGGCTCAATCCCTCGGCGAGCAAATGGTCGCGACTCACCGGATTGGCAATGGGTTCAAAGTCCGGGTTCTGCAGCACTTTCTCTGGAAAATCGTGATGCAAAATCGCCGCTCTGCCAATGGTCACAAAGTCGACATCTGACGCGATCACAGCCCGGCACTCTGCTGCAGTGCGTATTTTGCCGGCTACTGTGAGCATCACGTGTCCGCGCCTGAGCTGCGCAAAATAATCCAGCAGGCTTTGCTCCTGATACCCCTCCTCCGCCGGTAACTTGAAGCTGTCCCACAGGGAGATATCTAAGAAGTCCACTAGGTCTCGGTCAATCAGCAGCTGGCAGGTATCCAAAACTTCTTGCAGCTGCATACCAAAACGCTCGGGGGATACGCGCACACCCAACAAAAAGTCCGCGCCACATTGGCTGCGAATACCCGCCGCAATCTCCATCAACAAACGCTGTCGGTTCTCCAGTGAGCCGCCGTATTCGTCGTCGCGCTGATTGGTCTCAGGGCTCAAAAACTGACAAACGATGTAGCCGTGTGCGCCATGAATTTCCACGCCGTCGTACCCCGCCTGTTGAGAGCGCACGGCACCGGCGATGAAGTCATCCCGAAGTTGATGCACTTCGGCCAAGGACAGAGCCCGTGAGCCCGTCTCCGCATCCTCCGACGGACACACAGGCGCTTCACCAATCAGCTCTTTGGGCGAGCGCATACCCGCATGGTGGAGCTGCACAACGGCAATGCTGTCTTCGTCCTTGATCGCCTTGGCGAGACGGATATGACCGTCGAGATGTTCGTCGCCAAAAATACCCAGCTGCCCGGGAAACCCCTGACCTACGGCCTGCACATGCGCAGCACACGTCATGGTCAAACCGAATTGACCCTTGGCACGCATGGTCAGCCAGTGAAATTCTTCATCAGACAAGCGTCCATCCGCATAGCTTTGCGAATTGGTCAACGGAGCCAGCATAAATCGGTTTTTCATTTGCTGACCGGACTTAAACTGCAGCGGTTGATCAAGGCGACGGTCCGGCTGGAATGATTCGGATTCGCTCATGGTATTTCCTTATGTATCGATGAACTCAGACGTAGAGAATCGTAATGGCACGGAGATGATAGCGCCAACCGCACCAGCTTTGCTGGGCTCCATAGTAATGAAGCTCGGGTGTTGTGTCGAAAGACACCAGGCCGACATCCACATCTCTTCACAAACAGTTCATGACCGCCACGAGATACTTTGGTTGTCAATCCAGCTATGTCGCTCCCCGAAATCTATCGAACGCCCAGAGGTCTAGGTCCATGTTGAAGAGCTTGAAGAAAATCCGCCCAAGCGCGCAGAGCGACAATGAAGTCATGCCATCAACGACTGATCTCGAACCAACCAGCGATGCCCGTGTGCCGGCTACTCCCGAAACGGCGAGCAAGCGCTCGCGTATTGTTGGCACCCTGCAAATTTTGCTGGTGCTGCTATTGATGGCCGTCGCCGTATACTACTCCAGAGCGCCCTCGGCGCCGGCGAGCGTTCAAGGCATGGCGGGCATGGCTGCCGCAGATGTCACCCCGGCGCCAAACGTGGCAATCATTACGCCATTGCCGGGCAGCCACCGGGTCGCCGTGGCAGGTAACGGCGCCGTCGGTGTGTCGAGCAATGTCGATCTGGTCACCCAAGTCACTGGGCGCATTGCCCGCATGGCCCCGGCCATGGCGGTTGGTGGAGCATTTGCGGCCGACGCTGTATTGGTCGAGCTAGAACAGGAGGAGTTTTTGCTCCAGCTGCGCCAATCTCGCGCGGATGTGGAAGTGCAGATCGCCAACCTGCAGCTGCAGCAGGCGAAAAGTGACGCCGCCGTAAGCAACTACGCGCTGGTCAATCCAAACAAGGCGGTTCCCAGCTTGGTCGCGCTGCGCCCCCAGATCGCCCAAGCCAAGGCGCAATTGCGCGCAGCGCAATCCCGCGCAGACATCGCTCAGCTTAACTTGCAGCGCACAAGGTTTTCCTTGCCATTTGACGGCATGATCACCCAAAGCAGTGCGCAAATTGGACAGCTCATCAGCAGTGGCAAATCGTTCGGTCAAGCCTATGCGCTGAACAGTGTCGAGCTCGTTATACCCATATCTCAATCGGACCTTGCTCAAATCGCTCCGGTGAAAAATCGCCGTGTGCAAATTCTCGCCGATGGACAGCGCTTCGATGCCGTCATTGATCGGGCAAGTGCCGAACTGGATTCCCGAAGCCGATTCGCTCGACTGTACGTGCCGTTGCCACAAAACGCGACGGATGCTGCTCTGAAGCTTAAACCCGGCATGTTTGCGGATGTGATTATCGAGGGCCCCGAACACCCAAACAGCCTCTTGATTCCCGAGGCAGCGCTGCAGACCGGCGCCACGCTGCTGTACGTGCGTGGCGGAACGCTACAAGAACATCAGCCCGTCGTGCTGGGTCGAAACCCCGAAGGGATCGTGATCGAAGGTTTTGATCTGGGCGAAGGCATTGTGATTGGAAGCGTATCCGGCGTCAGTGCAGGTGTGCCTGTTCAGACCAGTCCCTTAGTATCCCAGGACCTATGACAACGATGGATAATCACGACGACAACCAGGGCGTTGCTTCGGAGCAAAGTTCCGCTGATCAAACGGCGAGTCAACAGCAGGGCCTTGGCATCATCGCCTATTTTGCCAACAATTCTGTCGCAGCCAATCTCATGATGGGGCTGCTCCTGATCGGCGGTCTGATTTCTGGGATTGGGCTAAACGCCCAAGTATTTCCTACCTTGAATCCGGGGATCATCACTGTCGTCGTTCCCTACCCTGGAGCCACGCCCAGTGAGGTCGAAGAAGCCATCACCCGCCGGGTAGAAGAGGCCGTACTTGGTATTGAAGGGGTTGATGAAGTGCGCTCCTCTGCCGCAGAGAACGTGGGCACCGTGACCATTGAGCTCAAGGATTACGTCGATGACAAGGAAGTCAAAGACGATGTGGAGTCTGCGGTGGAACGTATTGCAGATTTTCCACCGGAAAATGCAGAACAACCCGAAGTAGAAAGAACGCAAACCGTCAGCGATGTCATGACCTTCGTCGTGACCTCAGAGCGCGACGAAATGACCCTGCGCAAGGCCGCCGAGTCACTCGCGGACCAACTGCTGACGCTGCCCAGTGTGACCTTGGTATCGTTGATGGGCGCGCGCGATCTGGAAATATCCGTCGAGGTGAGCGAAGAAACACTGCGCCAATTCAATTTATCGATCGCAGACCTTGCTCGGGCAATCAATTCCTCGTCGCTGAACTTATCTGCTGGAGAACTGCGAACTGCTGCCGGAGACCTGTTGCTGCGGACTAATCAAAAACGTCTGAATGGCCCCGAATTCGCCGACATCGTGCTTCGCGCGGAACCTGACGGCAGCATTTTGAGGTTGGGTGATGTGGCGACGATCCGAGACGGTTTCGTCGATGAAGACGTAATTCAGGAATTCAATGGTCAGCAAAGTTTGCTAGTGAAAGTCGAAAAGTCGGAAGCGGAAGACGCGCTGTTCATTGCCGCCGAGCTGAAGGCTTTCCTCAGCAGCTACCAGCCACCCCAGGGAACATCTGTGGAAATCTGGGATGACCAAACGAATATTTTAGAGCAGCGACTGAGCCTTCTGGTGCGCAACGGACTGCTCGGTTTTGCCTTAGTTTTTCTCTTCCTCGTCGTCATGCTGGATCTACGTCTGGCCACTTGGGTCGCCATGGGCGTACCGATCTCGTTTCTCGGCGCGTTTTTGTTTTTCGCGCCCTTTGGCGTCAACATCAACATGATTTCGCTGTTCGCACTGATTATCGTTCTGGGGATCGTCGTCGACGATGCCGTCGTCGTAGGTGAAAACATCATCACGGAGCAGGAAAAACACGGTCTCAACCCTGCGGCAACCCTGCGCGGTATCCGCGGCGTTTTCAGCCCGGTGACCATCGGCGTTCTGACGACCATGGCGGCCTTCGCCCCCCTACTCTTCGTAACCGGAACCTTTGGACAGATTCTCGGCTCTGTTCCCATCGTAGTCATCTTGGTGCTCAGTATGTCGCTGCTGGAAGTATTCTTCATTCTGCCCGCCCACCTGTCACACGGTGAGTCCTGGAGCACAGGACCACTGAAAAGTTTCCAAGACTCGGTAAGCCGCAAGGTGATGTCTTTTCGAGATCGCGTGTTTTTGCCTGGCGTTTCTTGGGCCGTGGAGCGGCGGTACTTCTCGCTGTTATGCGGTATCTGTCTTCTGGTCGTCGCAGCTGGAACGGTCTCCAGTGGTGCCGTGCGCTTTATCTTCTTCCCGGATTTGGACTCAGACACCATACGAGCCAATCTGACCTTTCCGGTAGGCACCCCCTTTCGAACAACCGAACTGGCGGCCAACCGCATCATTGAAGCCGCGTACCAGGTCAACGAGGACAATAACGGCACAGCCTTCAGCGCCATCAGCGCAACGATTGGTGGCGCCAGTCGAGCTGGCGGTGGCCCCGGCGGCGGCAGCGCCATGAAGACAGCCAGCCACTTGGCGTCCATGACAATCACGTTGCAAGACGAGCCCTTACGGACGCTTTCTGCTGGGGAACTGGAGCGCCAATGGCGCATGGCAACCGGAGAAATCTCTGGGGTTGAGAGCCTGTCTTTTCGTTCGGACTTTTTCAGCAATGGCGCGGCGGTGGAATTTCGCCTAGCGCACCAGGACGACACGGTTTTATTTGCCGCCGTGGACGACTTGAAGGAGCGCTATGCCGAACTCGCCGGCTTTTACGATATTCAAGACACGTTTAACCTAGGCAAACGGCAGTTCGACATCGAACTGACACCCGCCGGCGAAGCCGCCGGTCTGCTGCCCGCGGATGTTGCGCGACAACTGCGCAACAGTTTTTTTGGCCAAGAAGTGCAGCGTATTCAGCGCGGTCGCAACGAACTCAAGGTCATGGTTCGCTACCCTGAAAGCCAGCGGCAAAGTACCCAAGATTTGGAGCGGATCCGCATTCGCTTACAAGACGGCACCCAAACACCGCTGTCTACGGTCGCAAGACTCAAGGAGTCCCGCAGCTTTTCCAGCATTGAGCGGGTGGATGGCTTGCGTATCGTCAGCGTCACCAGCGAAGTGGACAACAGCCTGACCACGCCCACTCAGGCCAACAGTCAGGTACTGAATACTGTCATTCCCGCCCTACTGACGCGGTATCCGGGCCTGCAGGCAAACCAAGCAGGCCAAGGGCGAGAAGAGTCCGAGGATATGGCGTCCTTGGGACGCATGATGGCGGTGGCGATGTTAACAATCTTCGTACTTCTCGCTTCTCAGACTCGCAGCTATTTACAGCCCTTCGTGGTGCTGGCGGGCGTACCCTTCGGTGCCGCCGGCGCCGTGATAGGCCACTTTCTGCTGGGTTACAACATTTCCTTCATCTCTATCTTCGGCATGGTGGCTCTTAGCGGCGTGGTCGTGAACGATTCGCTGGTGCTCATGGATCAGTACAACCGCAATCGTGCATCGGGGATGCCGGTTCAAGCGTCGGTAACCGAGGCCTCTCGGCGACGTTTTCGCGCCATATTCCTAACCACGGCCACCACTGCGCTTGGCTTAACACCGATGTTGTTCGAGACCAGTACACAGGCGCAATTTCTCATCCCCATGGCCGTAAGTCTGGCTACCGGCATTGTGTTCGCCAGCGTCATCATCCTGTTCTTGATTCCAGCATTGATCGTCATACTTGAGGATGTGAAAGACCTGCTGCGGGCTGGATCAGCGCGTGAATTGCAGACCAGCTAATGCCCGTTCGGTTATCATAGGGTCATGATGTATGCCCTTACCGTTCACGGCGCACCCTATTCCAGTAACGCTGCGGAGCACGCCCTAGGCTTTGCCGAAGCGCTGCTCGCCCGTGGGCATCAGATTGAACGGGTATTCTTCTTTCACGAGGGCGTCTATCAGGGCCTGAACAGCCATGTGCCACCGCAGACTCGATATAACGTAAATCTCGCGAGGCGATGGCAATCTCTGCGCAACGGCGGCACAGAGCTCGCCGTGTGCATAGCCAGCGGTATCAAGCGTGGGGTCGTCAATAAAACCGAACAAGAACGCTACGACCTGCCCTCAGACACGCTGAGCAAGACGTTTGAACTGGTGGGCCTCGGCCAACTTATTGGAGCCGTCGCCACCGCTGACCGCTACGTCGAGTTCCCTGCATGAAACGCTACTTGTTCATCGTCAGCCGCCCGCCCTATGGCAGCAGCGTCGTTCTGGAGCAATTGGAAACCGCCATGGTAGCCGCTGCTTTCGATGGCGATGTGGCGATTTTGCTGCGCGACGACGGTGTGTGGAACCTGCAGCAACATCAGTCAGGTGAGGCCTTAGAGCGTCAAACCCTCGCCAAGGTCCTGAGCGGGTTGCCATCCTATGAAATCCATCGGCTGTACGTGTGCGCACCTTCCCTGCAGACGCGTGGCGTCGAGATTGATCAACGCCTTGAATTCGAGGCCGTCGACTATGCGGCGCAGCAGGCACTGATCCGTAACAGCAATGTGGTCATCGGAGGACAGCCATGAGCCTGCATCTGGTGTTCAGCGAACAGGGCTTGCATTCGTGCCTAACACGCAGGCATTCGGATGACATCGTTGTGATGCTGGATGATGGCGTCTACGCCTGTCCCCAGTGGCATCAAGCAAGGCTGCCATCGGATAAGGCGCGCCTGTTGAGTGCGGATGCGGAAGCCAGGGGTATCAGCGATGCGCAACGTGGCGCAATTGAAACCGTAGACTATGACGGCTTTGTGGCGCTGACCGAAGTACATTCACCCATTGTCAGTTGGAAGGACTGACGAAATGTCAGCGGCCACGCCTCCCAACGGCGATCCAACCTGCGATAAAGACGGATACCTCATCGACTTGAACGACTGGAGCCGCGATGTGGCTCATCGTCTGGCAGCAACCGAAGATGTGGTGCTCTCAGACACTCACTGGCGGGTTATCGACCTGTTGCGCGACTTCTTTGACCGCACAGAAACCTCTCCGGCCATGCGGCCTTTGGTCAAGCTGGTGAGGGAACATTTGGGTGAGGAATGCGGCTCCAGTGTTTATCTGATGGGGCTTTTTGGCGGCAGTCCGGCAAAGACCGCGGCAAAAATTGCCGGCCTACCCCGCCCGACCAACTGTCTTTAAACACAGCCCCCGATCAAGACTGATGGTGCTCCTGCTGATCTGATCGTGCCTGAAGCAAGGTTTGTACCTGCCGTGGCACAGCGACCACTTCGCCAACGACAATAATCGACGGGCCGCTGATCTGCGCGCTTATCACCGCCTGATGCAGTTCAGCCAAGGGCGCATAAATCTCACGCTGTTCCGGCAGCGTTGCATTCTCAATCAGTACCGCCGGCGTCATGCCCTCTCGACCCGCTTCTAGCAAACGATTTTGGATCTTCTCCAAACTGACCAAGCCCATGTAAATCACCAGTGTTTGATCGTCTCGCGCCCATTCTGACCATTCTAGGTTTTGCGCGTCGGCCACACGGTGACCGGTCAAAAACCGTACCGATTGGCTCATATGCCTATGAGTCAGCGGAATGCCGGCGTA
The DNA here is from genome assembly GCA_042091155.1 of Gammaproteobacteria bacterium. Lineage (GTDB taxonomy): Bacteria > Pseudomonadota > Gammaproteobacteria > Pseudomonadales > Azotimanducaceae > UBA4421. The sequence goes on along the minus strand of JBELHZ010000039.1, from coordinate 6,361 downwards.
GCTGGCTGCGGCCATCCCAGCCGTGATACCAGGAATCACGTCCACCGCGAATCCATGGGCTGCCGCTTCCAGCAGCTCTTCGCCACCGCGACCGAAGATAAAGGGATCACCGCCCTTGAGCCGAACCACTTTTTTGCCGCCTTGGGCTTCTTCAACCATCCGGGAATTAATTGCTTGCTGCATGGTGGTACCCGTAGGTCGCGGTGCAGCTGGCGAACCCTGAGTGGAGCCCCAGCCCTTGGCACCAGCCTCTTCTCGCGGCCCTTGTTTCCCTACGTCGACCAGTTCTACATCCCGCCGGGCATATTCCAGCAAGGACGGGTGAACCAACTTGTCGTACATCAGCACGTCTGCGCTTTGTATGGCACGCAGACCGCGGAGGGTAATCAAATCCGGATCGCCGGGACCAGCACCCACCAGCACAATCTCTCCCGTTTCTTGGACTCGATCGAGCATTTCCTGGGCTTCGCTAACGGCACCACTTAAGTCACCCTGCATGGCCTTGGTGGCCGCGGAGCTTTCGAAGACGGCATCCCAAAACCCTTTGCGCGCATCGACACTGGAGAGTTTTTGCTTCACTTGTGTGCGCAGGTTGCCAGCCAGGTCTGCTAAACGACCGAGTTTCAACGGCAGGCGGGTTTCTATCCAGCCGCGTACGCTGCGGGACAGAGTTGGAGACTGCCCCATGCTCGACACCGCCACCAGAATGGGGAAGCGATCGATAATGGCCGGGAATATGATCGTGCACAGCTCGGTACGGTCCACGCAGTTCACCAAGACACCCTGCTTCATCGCAGCGACAAAGACAGCCTCACTCACCTGAGGCGCATCCGTTGCACTGATCACTAATCGCAGTTGGGGATGAATCGCCTCGGGATAAAATGTTTTGCGTTCGATGACCAGTTCGCCCGCATCACGCATCCGCTGAATCTCGGGATCGACGTCTGGTGCAATCACCGTAATCTGCGCGCCGGCGCGAACCAGCCAGCGCAGTTTACGCAGAGCGGTTTGACCGCCGCCGATCACCAGACACGGCTGCCCCTGCAACCGGTGAAAAAGCGGCAAATAGAACACGTTAGCGTTTTAAATCCATGTCGTTAAAGAACCAGTCGTGCGGGTACGTTTTCACGGATTGAGTTGCCACCGGTCTGCCCCGCCCAAGTAACCACGTAAGGCCTCCGGTACAGCAATCGTTCCGTCGCCCTGCTGATTGTTTTCTATGAGTGCAACCAAGGTTCTGCCAACGGCTAGACCAGATCCATTCAGGGTATGCAGTAACCGAATGTCACCATTGGCGTCGCGATATCGCGCCTGCATTCGACGTGCCTGAAAATCCAGGAAGTTGCTGCAGGACGAAATCTCCCGATACTGGTTCTGGCTGGGCAGCCACACCTCTAAATCAATGGTTTTTGCCGCGGTAAAACTGGTGTCCCCACCGCACAGCACCATGGACCGGTATGGCAGTTCCAGCTGCTGCAGCACGGCTTCGGCGTGACCGGTCAATGCGTCCAAGGTATCCCAAGATGTCTCCGGGTGAACAAGCTGCACTAACTCTACTTTTTCAAATTGGTGTTGTCGGATCATGCCGCGGGTATCGCGCCCGTAGCTGCCTGCCTCGCTGCGAAAACATGGGGTATGACAGACATGACGTATGGGCAGATCGGCTTCGGCGAGAATTTCGCCACGATACAAATTTGTGACGGGCACTTCGGCGGTTGGAATCAGAAAGAGGTCATTTTCCGCGTCCACTCGAAACATGTCTTCTGCTGCCTTAGGCAGCTGGCCGGTGCCCCGGGCGCTGTCCGCATTGACCATGTAGGGAACATAGACTTCTTGATAACCGTGCTTCTGGGAATGCAGATCCAGCATAAATTGGGTTAGCGCTCGGTGCAGTCGAGCCAAGGGGCCTCGCATGACCACAAAACGTGATCCGGTGATCTTGGCTGCGGTTTCGAAATCCAGACCGCCGGTGTCGGCAAGATCCACATGATCCAGCGGCTCTGAATCGAAAGTGCCCGGCGTTCCCCAAGTGCTGCGCAGCTCATTGTCACTTTCGTCCTTCCCCGCAGGCACGCTCTCGTGGGGCATATTCGGCAGAGACATCAGCAGTGTTTGCATGGCCTCCTGAACCTCTGCAAAGGCTAGCTTGGAGCGATCGAGGCGCTCGCCCAAATCACCGACCTCGGCAAGCAGAGGTGCAATGTCTTCACCAGCGGCCTTGGCCTGACCAATGGACTTGGATTTGACGTTGCGCTCGTTCTGCAAGTCTTCGGTCTGCTGCTGCAAACTCTTGCGTTGTTCTTCGAGGCTGACAAATCCAGCAACGTCAAAGCGATAGCCCTTGATCGTCAGGGCCTGAGCAACCTGTTCCGGGTCAGTGCGCAACAACTTGATATCTAACATGCGTCTATCCGTGAATGATTAATTGAAAAACCAGCCCTGCGTATGCAGCATCACTCGTGGGTTGATTGCTGACTGGTAGCCGACAGGTCGGCTGCCGCCAATCGCTGCAAGCGCTGGCGGATCTTCTCTTCCAATCCAGCAGCGGCAGGATGATAGAACGTCACCGGCTTCAATTCATCCGGAAAGTAGCTTTCTCCTGCCGCGTAGGCGCCGACATCGGCATTCTTTTCCGTATGAGCGTGTCGATAGCCGTCACCGTATCCCATGCCTTTCATCAGTTGGGTGGGTGCATTGCGCAAATGCATGGGCACCTCGTGAGATGGCGTTTGTTTGACGAACGCCATCGCTTCACCAAAGGCTTTGTACGCCGCATCACTCTTGGGCACGCTGGCGAGATAGAGCACGGCCTGTGCCAGCGCCAGCTCGCCCTCCGGCGACCCAAGGCGCTCAAACGTAGAAAGCGCAGATTCAGTGAGCTGCAATGCGCGAGGGTCGGCGTTGCCGATGTCTTCACTGGCCATTCGCAGAATACGCCGTCCGAGGTAACGGGGGTCGGCCCCGCCGTCGAGCATGCGACAAAACCAATATAGGGCTGCGTCCGGTGCACTGCCACGAACGGATTTGTGCAACGCAGAAATTTGCTCGTAAAAGATATCGCCGCCCTTATCAAAGCGCCGCAGCTGCTCGCCGGCAACCGACGTCAACATCGCTTCAGTGATCTCGCCCTCGGCAAGCTGGGCAGCAATTTCCAAAATATTCAATGCGCGACGCGCGTCTCCGTCGGCCACACCCACCAGCATATGACGCACCGCAGCCGACATGGGCTTTTTCAGAACCTCTAACCCACGAGACACCACTTCCAGCAGCTCCCCATCTCCCAACCGTTGCAACACGTAAACTCGGGCTCGAGAGAGCAGGGCCGCATTGACTTCAAAGGACGGGTTTTCTGTTGTCGCACCAATAAAGGTTACGGTGCCTGCTTCTACGTGGGGTAAGAAGGCGTCTTGCTGAGCTTTGTTGAAACGATGCACTTCGTCGACAAACAACACCGTACGCTTGCCTTGAGCCAGATATTGTTCCGCCAGTAGGACCGCCGCCCGGATGTCTTTTACGCCGGACAACACCGCCGACAAGCTGATCCACTGACAGTTCGCATTGTCTGCGAGCAACTTGGCCAAGGTCGTTTTGCCGGTACCCGGTGGGCCCCAGAGCAACATGGAATGAATCTGTCGCCGGGCCGCCAAGCCGCCCAGCGGTTTGTCCTCGTCCAGCAGATGATTCTGGCCGACGTAGTCGCTCAAGGTGCTCGGTCGCAGGCGATCGGCCAATGGCCGGGGATCTAAACCGCCGGCGTCACGGCCACCGAACAAATCAGCCACGAATCACATCCGTATCTTGGGGCACCGACAATTCGAACAGACTCCCAGACAGCTTCGCTCGGATCTCGACGTCGAAAAACAGGATCTGCGTTTGTTGGCTCTGCCAGTCCAAAATCGTCAATGACTCGACGGTGTCTCCGGCAAAAACAATTTCCAACCGTTGGAAAAGTGCCGACGACGCATCCGAAAACAACCGATACACCTCTCGAGCCTCGGCGCGACTCAGGGTCACGCTGTAGTCATCGCTGAGCAGACGCTCGGGCTGCATCAGCACATCGGCTGGCGTTTCGCTCAGCGTGTCCGCCAAATCTCGGATCGTCAGTTGGGCCAGATCCTCATCGTAAATTTGCAGCTTGTTTTGCGTCACGACGATCACTTGCGGAAACGGCGTATCGACTTGCCAGCGCAAATTTGGCTTGGCCAACGCCATACTGCCTTGGCTCTCCTCTAGCAAGACACCATTCGCGTAAATCTTTTGCACGATTCCGGCACGCATCCCGTTAAGGGACGTCATGCGTTGGCTTAATGCGTGCGCCGGAGTCGGTGTGTCCGCTGCAGAAAGTACGCTGGGGAGCGAAATCAACAGGCACAGTGCCAGTGCGCGAAATCCTCGCCAAACACGGGAGGCCCGGGCGCTAAACATTGCGATCCGGTACCAATACTTCCCGGCTGCCATTGGTGTTCATACTGGATACCACACCAGCAGCTTCCATGGACTCAACCAAACGGGCGGCTCGGTTGTAGCCGATCCGCAGCTTTCGCTGGACCGCAGAGATCGATGCTCGACGGGATTCCAGCACGAAGGCGACGGCTTCGTCGTACAGCTCGTCGGACTGCTCTGCGTCATCATCCGAATCCAATTTAACGAAGGCTTCACCCTCGGTTTGCCCAGTCAGAATATCTTCCAGATAATCCGGCGCGCCCCGCTGTTTCCAGTCTTCGACCACGCGGTGCACTTCATCGTCTGAGACGAATGCGCCGTGGACACGCTGCGGTAGCGCGGTACCCGGCGGCAGGTACAGCATGTCGCCGTGACCGAGCAGTTGTTCTGCCCCACCCTGATCCAAAATGGTGCGGGAATCGATGCGCGACGATACTTGGAAACTGATGCGCGACGGTATGTTGGCCTTGATCAGGCCGGTAATCACATCCACTGACGGCCGCTGGGTGGCCAAAATCAGGTGAATACCCGCAGCACGGGCTTTTTGGGCGATGCGGGCGATCAGTTGTTCTACTTTTTTGCCCACAATCATCATCATATCGGCAAATTCGTCGATCACGATCACGATAGCGGGCAACTGCTGAAGATCCGGTGCCTGCTCCATCTCTAATGGCCACAGCGGATCCTTGATGGGTTCTCCCTTAGCCGCGGCATCTTTTACCTGTCGGTTGAATCCGGCCAGATTTCTGACGCCCAAGGCAGCCATCAGTCGATAGCGCCGTTCCATCTCACCAACAGCCCAATTCAGGCCGTGGGCAGCCTCTTTCATATCGGTAACCACAGGAGTCAAGAGATGTGGAATACCCTCATAAATGGACAGTTCCAACATCTTCGGGTCAACCAATATCAGCCTAACCTGTTCTGGCGTTGCCTTAAGCAGAATGCTGAGCAACATAGAGTTCACGCCGACGGACTTACCCGAACCCGTGGTGCCCGCCACCAGCAGATGCGGCATACGGGCGATGTCAGCAACGATGGTCGCTCCGGCAATATCCTTACCCAAGGCAAGGGCGAGATGGCTGCTCGCTTCCTGAAAGGCCGACGAGTTGATGACCTCGTGCAGCTGTACCATTTCCCGGTGTTCATTAGGGATTTCGATACCCACATAAGGCTTGCCTGGAATCACTTCCACAATACGTACACTGATGACCGCCAGAGAGCGGGCCAAATCCTTAGCCAGCGCACTGATTTTCTGAACCTTAACGCCTGCAGCAGGCTGAATTTCGAACCGGGTAATGACGGGACCCGGCAAAACGGAGACCACGACCGCCTCTACATTGAAATCTGCCAGTTTGAGTTCCAACTGCTTGGACATGGCCTCTAATGCATCCGCACTGTACCCACCGCCCTGATCACCGTTGGGCTGATCCAGCAGATCAACATCCGGCAGCTCGGTAATGGTCTGGCTGTCGAAGAGGCGTTTTTGCTGAGTTTTGCTCGCGGGCTTTTTCTCCGCGGCGGCCGGTAAAATTTGCACAGAGGACTTGCCAGCATCAGACCCGTCTGACGAACCTTCAAACGGTCGGTTTTTGGCCTCAAGGGTTGCGGCAAGTTCAGCCTTGCGATTATGTGCAACGGAACTCTCTTCTTGTTGGATCTGTTCTTGAACCTGCTTGCGCTGCTGAGCTTGTGCCAGACGTCGGTCGTTCAAACGATCAAAAATTTCCGCGCCTTTGTGCCAAAGACGGGTGACCCCACGACCGAGACTCTCGCTAATCTCCAACCATGAGAAACCCACCGCCGCTTGCGCGCCGATCAAAACGCCTGCCGAGCACAAAACCGTCAATCCGACCATGCCGAAAACGTCAGCACCCTGAGAGCCCAGGGCCATCCCCAGCACACCGCCCGGCCCTGAAGG
>JBELHZ010000100.1:0-4379 GCA_042091155.1 Gammaproteobacteria bacterium | reverse complement strand
GCCAGTATACGCTGCAACAACGCAACTTGACCTCTTGCCAACACCGGTCTACAACATTCATCAGCTCATATAGGGAGAGAGCATATGGCAGCAGTAGACGGTTACACCGCGATTCAGGTGGACAGCCTGACCCCTCACATCGGCGCGCAGATTAGCGGTGTCGCCTTGGGTAATACGCTGTCCAACGAACAATTCAGCGAGATCTATCAGGCGTGGTTAGATTGGAAGGTGCTGGTGTTTCGCGATCAAGAGCTCGATGGTGAGCAGCATAAGGCCTTCGCACGCCGTTTTGGCACACTCCACGTACACCCGATGCAGCACAGCTATGGCGGAGATCCTGAGATTCTGCGGATCAAAACCACGAAGGACTCAAAATATACGGCGGGTAACGGATGGCATACCGACGTAACCTGCGATGAAATCCCGCCCATGGCGTCTGCACTGTACATTACAGAAACGCCGGAACACGGTGGTGGCGACACGATGTTTGCGGACATGTATCTCGCCTACGATCTACTCAGTGACACCATGAAGTCACTGCTGGGGAATCTCATCGCAGTTCACGACGGCGCACTGCCCTATCTGGGGAACTACAACGTTGCGCCCCCAGAAGGGGACGCCTACCCTAAAAACGAGCACCCCGTCGTGATCACTCACCCAGAGACAGGGAAGAAGGTGCTGTTTGTGAACACCGGTTTCACATCCCATATCAAGGGTATGCATCCTTTTGAAAGCAAGGCGCTGTTGTCCATGCTGTTCGATCACATCGATAAAACACATCGCCTAACCTGTCGGGTGGCGTGGGAGCCCAATACCCTCACGCTATGGGATAACCGCTGCACCCAGCACCATGCGATTTGGGACTACTACCCGGAGAGCCGCTACGGCGAGCGGGTATCCATACTGGGTAACAGTCGGCCCGCGGCCTAGATCAGAATGCTATTCGGCCACCGCGTCCTCGGGGGCCACCAATCGCAGCATCTCGTTTTCACGATCTTGTCCAAGATTGGCTAAGATTGGCAGCATCAGATTGGGGATGAGGGACAGATAGTCAGTCTTGGAGCCTCTGCTGTCCAGGCGCGCTGACCAGACGGCTCCCTCCCGGGGATCTACCATGCCAGCATCGCGCTCAGCCGCATCGGCATCCATGTCTTGGGCCGTAATATCTTCACGAACCACCAACTGGAATGTTCGTTGGTAGGTGATAAGGGTGGCACCCTGACCGCCGGTACAGGTGCGCCAGTAACCGTATCCAGAGCAGAATGTCGGCATGTGGGCATGATCGATCCGCTGATCTGTGGATTCGAACCACCATTCGATCACATAGGCCTGATCGCCGCAGGAGGCATCAAATCCGGCGTCGCCAAACATCCGTTGAATGGTTTTGCTGCCGTTTATTCGCTTTGGATCTAGGCTTGGCTCATGCACACAAAAGCCGCGACTGGTATCAATTTCGCTGAGCGCACTGCTGTTCAAATACGCACTGGGCGCAAAAGACGCACAGCCGGCCAACAATGCCACAAACACAGGTATCCCAAGACGCAGAGCGGTAAACCTTGTCAACACGAGTGACCTCCTTACATCAATTTCGCCTGATAATATCATTCACGCTCGACAATGCATGCGCAAAACACGTGACAACTTGACCTTTAGGCGGCCAAACAGGTTAGATGGCCCCATGGAAGACACGAATACTGCTGCCGAAAACGCCCCGGTGAATTTCCACTGGCGCTGCAAACATACTTGGCGACAAGCGTCGTCGAACACGCTGTGGTGCTTGCTCGGCTGCGCCATTGGCGATCTTGGTACCATCGCGTATTTTCAGTACACAGGCACCCCTTGGCCGGTGTGGGCCATCATGACCTTGGCGATCTGCAATGGCTTGATAACATCGATCATGCTCGAAACCGCTATTTTGCTGCGTCAGATGCCTCTAGGCTTGGCATTCAAAACCGCAATCGGCATGTCACTTATCTCCATGATTGGTATGGAGCTTGCGATGAACCTCGTCGATGTGGCCGTCACCGGCGGGGCCGTGCTGACACTGGAAGTCGTCCCGCTGATGCTTTTGGCCGGCTTCCTCGCACCACTGCCATACAACTACTGGCGTCTCAAGGCGCTTGGCAAGGCCTGCCACTGAGGCCCGAGCTCGTGGCCGGCGCGTTACGCCTGACCGTCCACCGACAGCGGGTTCGATAGTACATAGAGACGCCACTCCACCGACAGTTGGCCAGCGATTACTTCGGCAACCTGTAGTTGGGCACCCTGCAGGTCTCTCGCGGAATTCATCACGTCAAGCCAGCTCTTGCTGCCGGTGAGAAACTGGCGCTCGTAAGACGCATATACCTGCTCAGCCGTGCGCAGCGCCTCTTCCAATGCAGGTCGCCGCGCCGCGAAAGAGTCCAGCAAAGCCAGATCGGAACGCACCTGTTCACGAATGGCCAACTCTTCACTGCGACGAAGCGCCAATGCCGAGCTCACCGCCTCACGGGCTTGAGCAATACCAGAAAAACTTGATAAGCCCGCACCAAACTGCGACCTAATGCCGACCTGCACTCGGCTGTCCGGTCTACGGTCATCGAACTGCCGTTGGAACTGCAAGTACACTTCCGGTCGCGTTGCCGAACGTCGTTCCTTCACCCCCGCCCGAGCTACCTTTACGTTTGCATCGGCTCGCTTGAGACTTGGTGAGTGGGCCAACGCGCCGATCAGCAAGCCTTGGTCCCAGCGATCCAGCTCCGGGGGAGATTGGCGGGGGGTGGCAGCCAGTATAGCGCTGTCTAGCTCCTGACCCGTCAAGACGGCAAGCGTCGTCACGGCACTGATTTCACTAGCAGCGGTGGCAGCGGCTTGCGCTTTCACTGACTGCAGCCGGCCTCTGGTCAACTCCAAATCGCTGCCGGTTGAGACGCCGCCACTGAACCGTCGTTGCATCTTTTCCAGCAAACCCTGATGACGGGACTCACTGGCCTCGAGCGCCTCACGTTGCAGCGATGCCGATACCCACTGGGCATACACGCCAACCACGCGTAAGGCCAACTCTCGCTGGTTCTCAGCAAGGGAAGCGTTTAGTACTTTGATATTTGCCTGGGCTGCATCCAATGAGGAACTCAATCGGCCTCCGCTCCACAAAGGCTGGTCTAAACTCAGTACCGTTGTATAACCATCGTCATCCACAAAGGCCTTCTCATAGGACACGCTCGGCGTCGGATAATACTGCCATTTTGCAGTTTTCACGGCCTGATCCCCCGCCCTCAGATCCGCCTTCGCTTGTTCAACGAGTGGGTGGGTTGTGATGGCCTTTTGTATCAAGCTGCTGAGGGTGGGGAGATTTCCGTCAGAATCTGAGCCCGCATTCGATGCTTTGGCAGTCGCTCCAAACCCCGGCGCAGCGGCGAGCAGAAGAACGACCAACGCGAGTTGAAATCTCAAATAGAATGTCACGATGCGGTCCCCTGTCGGCAATGCGGTAAACCGTGCATTTAGACTTCACAGCCGTAAGGGATACATTTCGCGACGATGAGCGGTAGCGATAACCCGACGAGCGGACATAAGGGATCTGGATCGGGAAATCACCAGAGCCCTGTCCCGATCGGACAGCGTCCGGCATCTGAGAACGGGTTACGCCTTGCGCGTTACCCGAACAGGTAAGTGGGTATAGCCGTTCACGAATGACGAAAAGGTGCGCTCAGGTTCCGCCTGGACTTCGATTTTTTCAAACCGCTGCAGCAGTTCTTCCCACAAAATGCGCAACTGCAGTTCCGCCAAACGGTTACCCATACAGCGATGCACACCAAAGCCAAAGGACAGATGCTGGCGCGCGTTTGGCCGCTCAATGTCCAGACTGTTTGGATCCTCAAACACAGCATCGTCGCGATTGCCTGAGGCGTACCACATGAGGATTTGGTCACCCTGCTTGATTTGTTTGCCGCCCAGCTCGATATCGTGATTCGCCGTGCGCCGCATATAGGCCAACGGCGTTTGCCAGCGTATGACTTCCGCTACCATTTGCGGAATCAGCTCGGGATTCGCTGCCAGCTTGGTGAACTGATCCGGGAATTTATTCAGGCTGTAGACACTGCCCGACATGGTATTTCTCGTCGTATCGTTACCGCCAACGATCAGCAGCAGCAGATTCCCCAGATACTCCATGGGAGACAGATCTTTCGTGTCCTCGCCATGGGCCATCAAGGAAACTAAGTCATGACCGGGATTCTGCAAACGCTCTTCTTTCAGTCGCTGAAAGTACTGTAAGCATTCCAGCAGTTCTTCCCGCCGCTGCTCTACAGTTTCGATGATGCCCCCTGGCTGGGGAATGGCAAAGGTGACGTCGGACCAACGAGTCAGCTTGCTGCGGTCTTCAAACGGGAAGTCGAACA
>JBELHZ010000038.1:0-24675 GCA_042091155.1 Gammaproteobacteria bacterium | reverse complement strand
ACGCGACAGCGGAAACCTTCCGCGGTGACGGTTATCGGGTGATCAATCTGTCTCGAAGCGTCTGCGACATTGACGGCGTGCTCAATCTCAGCGGCGATCTGTCCGACCCAAGCTTCTTACCTTTAATCTCAGAGTCCTTGGCTGCCGCCGTCGCTGACGCGGACAGCCTATGCTTAGTGCACAATGCCGCACGGCTGGGCCATGACACGATTCAAAACATTGAGACCGATGCCCTTCGACAGATTTACGAGATCAATCTGGTTGCGCCGACCATTCTCAACCGCCTGCTACTGCCCCATATGACCGACGGCTCCAGCATTTTGTACGTTGGATCGACCTTGGGCGAAAAAGCCGTACCGGGCAGTTTTAGCTACGTGGTATCCAAACACGCCAGCATTGGCATGATGCGGGCATCCTGTCAGGACCTTGCCGGAACGGGAATTCATACCGCCTGCATCAATCCGGGATTCACCGATACGGAAATGCTGCGGGATCACATACCAGACGATGTCATGCCAGACATCGCCCAAATGAGCACCTTCGGGCGCCTAATCGAACCCGCAGAAATCGGCAAAACGCTGCTGTTTGCGGCGCAGAATCCGGTCATCAATGGCTCGGTCATTAACGCCAATCTTGGCCAGATTGAGCGCTAACGAGCCAAACGACCCAAACATCAGGCCGCGTCAGCATCCCGGGCCAGTGGCACCAGCAAGACTGAGATTACCAGCAACGCCAGAATGCCCAGCGCAAATACAGACGCATTCAACCCGAAGCCGTCGAAGACAGCGCCCAACAGCGACGCAGCCACAATAAAGCCGAGGCGAAAACCAAAACCCAGCAGTGAGTTGATGGTCGCCCGATAGTCGTTGTCGATACGCCGGTTCAGGGCATCCATAAACAACACGCTGAACAGCCCTCGAGCGGCAAAGAGCAGCACACCGCCAACCATAACCCAGGACAGCATGGCGGCACCCAGTAACAACAGACCCACGAGTGCGAGCGAGCCAATGGCATAGATCGCACGGAGTGATCCCAGCAGTCGTTCTACAGCATGTGCTCCATGCCCTGCCAACGCGCCAACCAGCTGCAACAGACACCAGATCCAACCGAAATGGAGTAGCATCAGATCAAGCTCAACCCAGACACGTTGCATCAGCCAGATGGCCAGTACGATCACCACCGGCCAAAGACACAGAGTCGCCAGCAATCGACGCATCAACACCGAATGCCACCACTGCGACGTCAAGACGCGACCTAGATCCCCCCACTCGTCGGCCAAGGACTTGTATCCGCTGTTTACGCGAGGGGTTTCACGCAACAACATCGCTGCACCAAGTACCAGCAAACCGCACGCGGTTTGCGCCGCAATGACTAAAGTTATATCGCCATAGAAGAGCAAGCCGGTTGCAGACAGAGAAGCCAGGCCTTCCGCGGTCATCCCGATCACAAACAGGTTGCGTACGGCCCGGTTGGCCCGGTCCGGCTTATCGAGCTGCAGCTCGCGTTCGGTATCGTAGAGCAAGGCCAGATCAGCACCGGACAGCAAAGAGGTGCCCAAACCTGCAAGCACATTAAACGCCATCAGCCCTGAGAAGCCTTGAACCCATATCAGCGACAGCCAAGATAGGGACCAAAACAGACCTCCCGCCCGCAGTACCGCCACCCGCCCGTACCGGTCGGCCAAGTAGCCCGACGGCATCTCCATGAGCAAAATGATCAGCGCATAAAACGACTCCAGCAAAAAAATCTGCTGCATGTCTTGGCCGTAATGGGCGAAGAAGGGCACCAAGATGGGCGCAATGAGCATGAAGCGCTGACCGGCACGCAGCAGCAGCACGGCGCGAAGATTGCACCTCAGCGCCTTGGTAACTGAACGTTCGCTTCTCGATTCAACAACCGTCGTATTGTTCATGATCTGATCCTTCGTTAAGCACACATCCGCGTGCTGAGGACCCAAAAAGCAAAAAACCCGAAGGCTTTCGCTCTTCGGGTTTTTTGTTGTCGCTTGTGCGATCAATCAACCATCCGAGCTGCTACTCCGCTGTACCGCAAAAGACTGCTGTGTGACGCAAACCACTGGGGTGTTCGGATCTGTATAGACGCCAAGGCAAACAGACGCAGACAGATCCCAACCCATCGCGTTACCGCGACGGGATGTGGAGCCGATCCTTTGTGTGAGTACCGTCGTATGCATCAGTGCCTCGTCCCAACTATCGATCAAACGCCGTGAATCGATTTGGTCAAAAAAATGAGCGTGCAATCTATTGACCAAGGGAAAAGATCGGTAGTCGGTTTCGATCAACGGTCATCAAGAACAGACGAGCGGTCTTCCAAGGCTTCGCAAGGGCTGTCAGGATCGTCCGCCAACACAATCAACCCGAGTCCTGTCCATGCCTGATCTCGCTCCTCTTGGCCACGTGGCGTTGATACAAGGGCGAGTTCGCCTTGAGCCGCTGGCCGATCGGCATATCGAACCCCTGCGCGCCGCCTGTGCCCAGGACCCCGACATTTGGGAAATCTATCCGGTGAGTATGCTGGGCGAGCACTTTGATCCCGCTGCTGCCTTTCTCGTCTCGCGGGCCGGAAAGCCCGGTTTCGCGATAAGGGATTGCGAGACCGATACCGTGGTGGGCATGACCCGCTTCATCAACCCGGACGAACACGGTGTGGTCGAAATCGGCGGCACCTACATTGCTCCGTCTGTCCGCGGCACCGGGTTTAACGGTGTGATGAAAAAGCTGCTGCTGGATCACGCATTTGCCTGCGGCTATCGCAAGGTCGAATTTCGCGTGGATACGCGCAACACCCGCTCCATGGCAGCCGTGCTGAAGCTCGGCGCAACCCAGGAGGGTGTGTTGCGGAGAAATCGTGTCACATGGACCGGATTCGAACGGGATACCGCCGTTTTCGGTCTATTGAGGGAAGAGTGGCAAGGCTAGACCCACCGGCAATCTAGCCAGTCGCCTCTTCGTTTTCTTGGAGTCCCAGCCAAGGCCGCAGGTAGGCCACCGCCAGGTAGATGGGCCCGGTATCTAAGGCCGCGACCAGCAACTTAAAGACATAGCCCGACGCAATAAAGACCATGAGTTGAGGCCATATCGGTTCATCGGCGTTCACCGGCAGCGCTGCTGCATAAAAGTGCGTCACCAAGATCACGGCCGTGGTGTCGACAATCTGACTCACCATGGTCGAAGCGTTATTGCGCAGCCACAGATGCTTGCCGTTGGTTAGACGCTTCCAAAAATGAAACAGTCGCACATCGCAGAGCTGGGCGGCCAAGTAGGCGATCATTGAGGCCGCGACAGCACCAAACGCCAGCTCTCGAATCTCGAAAAACGTTGGCTCGCGTCCAGCCGCGTCTATCAGCGGTTGGCCACTCGGATCCAGATCAAAGCCGGGCAGCACACCACCCAGCCACAGCAGAAATATCACCCACGCATTGAGCAGTACACCCATCCAAACCATGTCGTGTGCTTTTTTCTCGCCGTAAAGCTCGCTGATGAGGTCCGTACAAATGAAGGTGACCGGATAGGGCAACACGCCAATGGCCACCACCATGGGAATGGTGATGCCAAACACGTCGAAGGACAGGTCTAAAAACCGGCTGATGCCCAAAATGTTGAGCATCGCTAGGGTGCCGAGGAACATTCCGGACAAAACCAGAAAGAGTCGCTGACGTCGCTTTTCGTAGATTTCCGGCGTGACAGGCATGGTGCTTTCTTCCTGATACAGGCTGATCCGCGATCAGCCTTGCGTGAGTCTAGAGACTATCGAGGGTTACTCAGCCACTGCTGGTTTACACAATTGTCCAAACCGCCGGCACCCAGATACTTGAGTATGACTTCACCGCCCTTGTAGCGCATGTCGTGAACGCTCTCTGGCGTAAAGAATGCCGAGTGCGGTGTGAGCAACACACGATGATCAATCCATTCTTCGTCAGCGGCCCATGCCTTAATCAGAGGGTGATCCGGGTTGGCGGGTTCTTCAGGCAACACGTCCAGACCCACTGCCTGAACATGATCCGCACGCAGCGCTTCATACAGGCCGTCCAAATCAATGATGGGGCCACGTGCGGTGTTGACCAAAATCAAACCCGGCTTGGCGTGGGAAAGCACCTCGGCATTAATCAGCTTTTCCGTCGCCGACGACAGCGGCAGATGCAAACTCACCACATCACACTGGCCAAACAAATCCTCCAACGAGTGCGCGCGACGAATACCCACCGCCAGTTCCGCTCCGTTTTCACGGTATGGGTCGTACATGACCACATCCATGCCAAAGGCTTTCGCGCGCAGCGCGGCGGCGGTACCAATACGACCGAGTCCCACCACGCCGAAGGTGCAGGCGGAAAGGCGCTTGCCAAAAGGGTTCAGCGCCGGGCGCCATAAGCCGCGCGGGTCTTGCTTGAGCTCACGAGTATGGAACGTGATGCCTTTCATCAGCGACAGCATCAAGGCCATGGCATGGTCCGCGACCTCCTGGGTACCGTAGTCGGGCACGTTGCACAACGGAATACCCATGTCGGCCCAGGCCTTGCCGTCGATGTTGTCGAAACCCACCTTGGGCGTTACGAAAATTTTGCACTTCGTCATCTTCTGACGATATTCCTCAGGAATATCGTTCACGCTCACCACGGCGTCGCAGTTCGCCCATTGTTCGTCGGTAACGTCGGTGTAGCGCTCACAAAATTCCGCCCTGTGCCCAGCCACACTGGATTCTTCAATATGACGTCCGTCTGGCCAACGCATGGCAGGCCATAAAATTCGATAGCTCATTTTCTCTCCCCTCAGATGATGATCGTCTCCAACCGAACGTTTTGATAGTACGGTTTCAGCGGTATGTTTTCGATGCCGCGTTTCAACTGCTGGCCGCCACGGTTTCAGCAAGAAGCGCGACGCTGGCCCGAAGCTGTGATTCGGTCAACCCGGGCAAACGCAGGCGGGTCACCACCATATGCGTCATACCCAATCGTTCCTGATAACGCTGTATGCCATCGCGAACGTAGGCCGGATCACCAATAAGCGTCCAATCGTCGGCACCTTCACCGGGCTGTAGTCGGGAATTTTCCGTTTCGCTGTCTACCCGTTTGCGCAGCTCGGCAACTTCCGTCGCGTCGTCACTCACATAAACCGTGCGCATCACGGGGACGATGTCTGCAGGCGGAACCCCCTCTTCGACCGAGGCTTGGCGGTGCTGGGTGTAGTTATCGGCCAGAGTCCGGATACCTTCCATGGGCGATGACAAGTACGGCAGCCCCATACGACCCGCCTGGGCCAGCGCCTTAGGACCAAATGCCGCCACCCAAATCGGCGGATAGGGTTGTTGCACCGGCACCGGATATACCTTCACCGCATTGTCGGGATTTCCGTCGAGAGAAATCGCCTCTCCCTGCCACGCTTGTTGCATCAAATCCAATGTCCAGGCAAAGATCCGGCGCTTTTCCGCTACGGGCACATGGAAGGCGCGCAACATTTCCGGCGCATAACCACGGCCAACACCCAGCAGCACGCGGCCACCGCTGAGTTGGTCCAGCACCGCCACCTGTTCCGCCGCCTGCAGCGGGTTGCGCAGGGTCAGAAGGTAGGATGTTGTCGCGAGCTGGATTCGTTGCGTCGTCGTCGCTGCGCTGGCCAGTAACATCAGTGGATCCGGCAGTGCGCCTTCACCGAAATGATTTTCCGGCAGCCAAAAGGATTGATAACCGTGCTGCTCTGCGAAGGCTGCCTGCTCGCCGATACTGGCAGCAGATGGCGGGTTGAGCCGCCAGGGTGTGATGCCAAGGTGCAGGGTCATAGCTGCCGCTGCACGAGTAACATCGCTAGCATGGTGGCAGTGACGGCCTCTTTGTGGCGATCGAACGCGAATTCTTGGTAGAGGGGATCGTCCTTCAACAACAGACAACGCATTTTGGGATCGTCCTTAGACCCGCAGCGAAACTCCACTCGGTTGCCAAACTCATTACCCGCCGTGCCGTATTCACCAAAAGCACCGCCGGGTTCTTTTTCAGAAGGTTGCCAGAACGATGTCCAGCTTGCCGGCATACCCATGATATCGCTGTTCACGGCGGCCATGGTCCTGCGGGCGGTTTGGCCCAGCAGACGTTTTAAGCTCCCTCGCTCGTTTTGACCATCAAATTCATTCAAATGTTCGGCAACCTCTTGGCACACACCACCGATCTCTTCTTCTAAGCGAGATTCGTCAATCGGGTAACGGTCGAATCGATCATGCAGGGAAAATGACCACCAGCGGCCGGTAAACACCGGCACTACTCGTGAGGGCGTGGAAACGTCCTGCAAAAAACTCAACACCTCACCGAACGCTTCAAGACGATCCCGTTTCTCCGACGCGTTGAACAGTTGATCACTTATCGCCGCGAATCGCGAATTGAAACGAGTGTCGAATATGCCTAGGACCGATTCGTTACTGTCACTGGATAAATCGAAATAGTTCCAACGGAACGTACGACCCAAAAAATTACTCTTTGATCGCGCGACGTTGGCCCGTACCACATAACGCATATCCAACGCGGATAGCCGGCCAATCGGCCCGGGCATAGCCTGTAACGACTGATCCACCGGCAGGTCCTGTGATGGCGACCAAATGGCATCGCAGCGGCTGAGCTGCTTGGCGGCCAGAAAGGTCAGCTGCTGGTGCAGTTCGCCCGGGTAGGCTTGGGCTGCGCTGCTAACCAGCAACGATGCAAAAAGGAGGAAGCTCCTCCAGCGCATACACTTCTTCATCGGTTTCAAGCTCGTTTAAGAGCCCGGCGATGGACGCATCCATGCCAGGCCAAATGGTATCGGGAAGCAATTGAGCTGCCGGTTTAAGCACGAATAACCGGTCCACCGCGCGCGGATGCGGCAGGGTAAACACCTCGGTATCGCGAGTCTGCTGATCGAACAGGAGTAAATCTAGATCGAGTTCTCGTGGGGCATTGCGCTGATATTTTTCCGCTCGCCCAAACACCTGCTCGAGATTCTTCAGCTCTGCCAACAGCCCTTCCGGCTGCAAATCTGCCAAGGCGTCAAACACCACAGCCGCGTTGACAAAATCTCCGGATCCCGGCGGGCAATTCACCGGCGACGTGCGGAACAACTGAGAGCTGCGCAAGGTATCGGGTTGAGCAAAGGCCACTAGCGCATGGATCGCCGCCACAACAATATCCGTTGATTCTCCCTGATTTGAACCCAGACCCACTAACACCATGTACGTCGTATCCTTGTTTTACCTGTCGACCTTCGACGTTTAAGGATAGTACCACCGAGTGTGCGCCATAGCCCTTATCTGTCGCGCCATCCGGCCTGATTCGTCGGTTAACGAATCACCACATAGTAGAAGCGGCCGTTGCGAAAAATCCGCAGCAACAGCTGCCTGGCGTCACGGCGCACAGCCTCCCTCAAACCCGCAATATCCTCGACGACAACACGATTAGCCGCCACGATCACATCGCCCGCACGTAGACCGAAACCGTAGGCCGGGCTGCGCGCGTTCACTTCCGTTGCGACCACGCCAGCACCGGGCATGATTTCACCGTCTTCACGCAGATTCTGCAGCTGCACGCCTCGTAGCCAGGGTGCCAGACTTTTGCCAGCGATGGCCTGCTGCTGGTCCGCCACAATGCGCAGAGTCGTCTTGCGTTTATCACCCTGCCTGACGTAACGCACCTCGACTTCGTCACCGATGAACATCACAGCCGCCTGAGCCGAAAAGTCTGCCACGCTCACGATGGGGTTACCGCCCATTTGCACGATGACATCTCCGGGTTCCAACCCGGCCTGTTCTGCCGAACTGCCACCCTGCACATCCACTACCACCACGCCTTGGGGAATCCCTTCCCCAGAAATCACGCCAAAGGCCTTGGCAAGCTCACGATTCAAGGGCTGCACGATGGCACCCACGAAGCCGCGGTTGATCTCGCCCTTTTCTATCAGCTGGGCGGTCACCGCACTGACCATATTGGCGGGAATCGCAAAACCGATACCAATGTTGCCGCCGGAGGGAGCGAAAATGGCGGTATTGATACCCACCAGCCGGCCGTTCAAATCCACAAGCGCGCCCCCGGAATTGCCGGGATTGATGGACGCATCGGTTTGAATGAAATCTTCATACCCCTCAATACCCAGTCCGCTGCGGCCCAGAGCACTGATGATTCCCGAGGTGACGGTTTGGTTGAGCCCAAAGGGATTGCCGATAGCCACGACGAAATCACCGACCCGCAGCCGGGCACTGTCCGCATAGTCGATGTCGGTCAGGTCCTCAGCGGGCACCTGCAGTAACGCCAAATCCACTTCCGGATCCAGGCCTATGAGTGTCGCCTGTAATGTGCGGCCATCCGACACGCCGATGCTGATTTCGTCTGCATTCTTCACCACATGCGCATTGGTCACGATATAGCCAGCCGACGCATCGACAACCACACCCGAGCCCGCGCTTTGAGTACGGCGATAACGCTGGCGACTTTTCGGTACGTTGAAAAAACGACGGAAGAATGGGTCTTCCAACAGTCGGTTGCTCTCTCGCACCACGGAACGGGTAGCGATATTCACGACAGCAGGATTCACCCGTTCGAGCATATCCGCCAGACTTGGCAAAGGCTGGGGACTGCCGTCTGGATCTGACGAAGGTACGGCCTGAGGAAATGCCACCGGCATCATGCGGTTGTCTGGCAAAGCGCTCTGGCCAAGCACAGCGCCGCTGAAACATAGACCAAGCACCAAGACCTTTGCGAGAAGGCCGCGGCTTGGCAATAAAGAGCATCGTGACAGCAAAAGACCTCCTAGCCTGCGGTCGTGTTTTGTTGATCCGGGGTGACATCCCGGTAAGCCAGCAGTCGGGGTCCGGCGCTTGCCACGAACACAATGGTCAGTGCCACAAGAGAGGAAATCACCCCAGCCAGGTAGGAGTAAACGTACGTCGTTCCCCCCACCGCATCAAAAATCAAACCCATGCCATAGGGCCCGAACGCCAACCCCAAAACGCTCACGGCGTTGGCTCGGGCAAAGACTCGCGCGTATATCCCCGTGGGATAAACCTCGGCCAGCCACAGGGGCTGGGTCATCAGCAGATTACCAACACTCAGACCAAACAAGCCTGCGGCCACAACCGCCAAGGTTCCGTTCGAGGCAAAGGCGATACAGGTCAGACCTAGGGCCTGCAAGCACAGGTTGCCCAGCGCGAACCAGCGGATGGGAATGCGGGTCACCAACCAGCCACCGAAAAATCGACCGCTAATACTGCAAATCGACAGCGCCTGAACCGCGTAGGCCGCGGTTTGAAAATCGGCCATTTGCGACACCCGGCTGTAGAGGTGCGCAATACCGCCAACTTGAGCCGCCATGATCAGAACATAGGCCGAGGCCATGAGCACATAGAAGCGGCTGCCCACGGCCGACTTCAGCAAAGCCGTATTGTTCAGCGTCGCCTCAGCGCTGACCTGTATCTGCGATCCCGGGGCCTGACGCATCAGCAAGGCGAGCGGCAGGATAAAAACAACCAGCAGCAATCCCAGCAATGGCATGGTATCCGACACACCTTGTGTGTTCATCAGGTGGGCAGAAAAGGGGGTGAGCACTACGCCACCCAAGGACAATCCCGTCGAAGCCAATGCCAAGGCCATGGATCGCTGGGGGCCGGGAAACCATTGGGTAATTATCGTGGTGCAAATCACAACCGAGATGCCCGCGTTGCCGATGCCAAACAGAGTAAAAAGCGCGTAGAGGTGCCAAACCTCGGAGGCCAGCCCCACAGCGCCCAGGGCGAATCCGGATATCAGCGCCCCAAGGATCATGACCGTGCGCACCTGATAACGGTTGAGCAAGGTGGCGACATACAAACCCGCGACGCCGCCAACCACGAAGAACAGGCTTACTGCAAAGGAAATTTGTGCAACCGGTGCAGCCAGCTCTGCCGATAACCGGTTGATGTAAACCGACATATTGTAAAAACCCAGACCCGAACTCACCGTTTGCACCAGCATCATGGCGCCCACGATAATCCAACCGTAGCGATCGGCATTCGATGGCAAAGGCACAGCCTGACTTGTATGTCTGTTCAATCGTTTGATGCTCCCCTGCACACGATAAATCCCGTCCCGGCCACTATAGAATCCACTCGGCTAAACGTCTATGTTGAGCCTCGAAACGCGAACCACCGTTCGTACCGCGATTGAAGAAGAACCCAAGGAAATGCAGTGGAACTCAAAGACAAAATCATCGTCGTGACCGGTGGTGCCAGCGGCATTGGCCGTGAAATGTGCCGACGATTTACCCGGGAGGGCGCACGAAAAGTCGTCGTTGCGGACCTGAACGGTGATGGTGCCAAGGCCGTTGCGGCGGAAATTGGCAGCGTAGGCCATGCGGTGGATGTGCGCAACGAACAGGATCTCATCAACCTCATCGATGACACCGAGGGTCAATTCGGACCCATCGATCTGTTTTGCTCTAACGCAGGGATCGGTATTGGCAAGGACATTTTTGAATCCGACGAGGTATGGCAAACCATTTGGGAGGTGAACACCATGTCCCACGTCTGGGCTGCCAGACACTTGGTGCCTCGCATGATCGCGCGCGGCGGCGGCTACTTGTTGAATACCGCATCCGCCGCGGGTCTGCTGAGCCAAATTGGCTCTGCAACCTATGCCGTTACCAAACACGCCGCCGTCGCCCTGGCCGAATGGTTGTCCATCACCTACGGCGACCAGGGCATCAAGGTTTCGGTATTGTGCCCACAGGCGGTTCGCACGGCGATGACCGCCGACGGTCCCGGTGTCGCCGGGGTCGATGGTATGATCGAACCCGAAGACGCCGTCAATGCGGTGGTTGAGACTTTGCGGGAGGAGCGGTTTTTGGTGCTACCGCACCCTGAAGTCGCCGAATACATGCAGCGTAAAACAGCCGACTACGATCGCTGGCTCAAGGGCATGCGTCGCTTACAGGGTCTGTACAACGACGCCCAGTAACTCGCGTCACCGATGCCGGTTAATCGTCGAGATAGCCGTTGAGCCGTAAGGCTTCGATAAGGCCCACGAGGATCAAATCGGATACCACGTGATCGAAGAGATCCTCGCGATGAAACAGGTTGGAGAACCCTCCGGTGGCGATCACCAAGGGGGTTTCATCGTCGAATACCTCGGCACTGATGCGCGACACCAATTCGCGCACCATGCCCACATTGCTCCAGTAAAGACCGCTTTGAATACTTTCTATCGTGGTTTTACCTACAGCCGTCCGTGTCGGTTTGATCTCAACGGAGGGGAGCTTGGCGGTTTTTGCCTCCAAGGCTTCCATGGCCAGGCGAATGCCGGGCATGATGTTGCCGCCAAGGAACACGCGATCCTTGGTAATGGCGCACACCGTGGTGGCTGTACCGAAATCCACCACAATCAAATTTCTGTCTGGAAACAGTTTTATCGCGCCCATCGCATCGGCAATGCGGTCACTGCCGACTTCCTTAGGATCTTTGTAGGCAATCTTCAATCCGGTTTTCAAACCCGGGCGCAAAATCATGGGCTCAATGCCAAAGTATTTTTGGCAGCATGAGCGCAGGGTATAGTTCACTTCCGGTACCACCGATGAGATCGCAACGGTTTTAACCGCCTCAGGGTCGATCCCGTTTTCCCGCAACGCGCTGCGTAAAAACACACCGATTTCATCTGACGTGCCCCGACTGGTCGAGGCGTAGCGAAACTGGCTGACCAGTTCATCGCCGTCAAATACGCCGCAAAAAATCTGACTGTTACCGACATCGAGGACCAAGATCATGGGTTTGCTTCCTTCACCTTGCGCTGGTGTAACGGACCGTCCACCGGCACGTTGTCAATCAACCGTACGGCATCGGAGCCTTCACCAATGACCACTGCACCACATCGGCGTTGGCCGATACTTCTCACATAGGCCACCTGCATACCCGCGGCCTGAAGGCTCAAACACGCCTGTTCGTCGGATGCGGCCTCGGCAAGCAGTCGGTTGAACCGACCGGCCAACTGGCGAGCTTCCGGGTCTAACAAGCGATTACGAGAGGACATGGCCAGTCCGTCAGCCTCCCTCACGATGTCGCAGCCGACGATTTCTGTGGGCATAAAGAACGTCGCGCACATATCTCGAATTAACGTGTACTGCTGGTAATCCTTCAGCCCGAAGTAAGCTCGGTCAGCCCGCACCAGATTCAACAGCTTCATCACCACGGTGAGCACCCCGGTAAAGTGTCCCGGCCTGTCGGTACCGCATAACTGTGTTGAAAACACATTCTCGGTTAACTGGTATCGAAAACCGTCGCCATACATCTGTTCGTAGTTAGGCAGCAAGACCACATCGACCCCAGCGGCTTCGGCCTGAGCCAAATCGTCCTCTAGCGTGTTTGGATACTTCGCAAAGTCGTTGGGATCATTAAACTGGGTGGCATTAACGAAAATCGACAACACGGTCAGATCATTGTCTGCCGCACTGGCCTGCAACAAGGACAGGTGGCCGTAATGCAAGGCTCCCATGGTTGGCACAAATCCGATGCGGCCGGTCAGGCTGGCCCGCAGCTTTCGCCACTGGGCCATGCAGCGCAGGATTTTCACCGATAAACCTCTTCGCAATTCGGAAACGCTCCCGCGGTGACGTCTTGGTGAAAGGCATTTACCGCGCTGCTCAATTGGGCATGACCATCAAGATAATGGCGCAGAAACTTGGGCTTGAAGCTCGGCTGCATACCCAGCATATCCTGCAGCACCAGTACTTGGCCGTCGGTGTAGACACCGGCACCAATACCAATGGTTGGAATATTCAAACTGTTGGTGATTTGTCGCCCCAGATTTTGCGGCACGCATTCGAGCACCAAGGCAAAACAGCCGGCTTCTTGCAGCGCCAATGCGTCGCGATAGATCTTTTCCGCATCAGACTCTGTTCGACCCTGCACCTTATGACCACCAAGTCCTTCCACCGACTGCGGTGTCAGACCCAAATGACCCATCACGGGCACACCGGACTCTACGATGTGGGCGATGGTGTCAAGCTGACCCGCAGCACCTTCAATTTTGATCGCGTTGCTACCCGCCTGCATAAGCTCGCTTACCGCATCGAGCACTTCGCCTCGTTCGCGTCTGGCGGCCAAAAAAGGCATATCACCAACGATGAATTTATTTGGTGCACCGCGACGTACCGCCGCAATGTGAGTAGCCATCATGGGAACCGTTGCATGAACGGTACTGCTAAAACCATGCATCACCATGGCAAGACTGTCGCCGACCAACAGTGTGTCCACTTCGGCATCGTTGAGCAGCTGTGCCGACCAGTAGTCGTAGCATGTGACCATTGAAATTTTTTCGCTCGCCACCTTACGACGATGAAAATCGTGAATCTTCATAAGCACCTCCGGTACCTGTCCGTATTCTTGGTGTATTGCACACCGCGAACCCCTCTCGGGATGGATCAAGTCCTCTTTTGTATTTTGAGCCTTGGCCTTACGGCCGCCTCTCTCCCTCGTATCTCTAGAATCCCTCGTATCCCTCTCAACTAAACGCCATCGCATTGGATGACCCGCGTCTCCGTCCGTTGATGAACCACCTCGTCATTTCGAGACAGAGCACAAAGAATCCGAGCGCGGAGCAACGTTAATCGAAAGAAGGCCTTGAAATCAACGGCGAAAACCATTGTTTTGAAGTCGCAGGAAACATCCGCCTAGGATTGCAGAGCGAGCTCACTGACTGCGCGTTTTGCGAGTACTTTCACCAGATGGGCCCGATACTCTGCGGAAGCATGAAGATCGCTGTTAAAGCCCGCATCCGGCACGTCAACGTCGCTCAACGCATCTGGCGAAAACGATTGGTTGAGGGCGTCTTCCAGTGCGCGGGCCCGAAAAGCACAGGGTCCAGCGCCAGTAACACCCACCCGAAACCCTGTCGCGTACTCGGCAATCAGTACGCCAACCACCGCATAACCCGAGGCAGGGTTACGAAATTTCTGATACGTCGCGCGTCGTGGCACCGCAAAATCGACGCTGACGAGAATATCGTCCGCCGCCAGCGCGGTCTCAAAGAGATCTTGAAAAAAATCGTCTGCAGGAATGTGGCGGTCTTGTGTGTTAATCACCGCCTGCAAACCCAATAACGCCGCGGGCAGATCCGCAGCCGGATCGGCATTGGCTATCGACCCACCCAAGGTACCCCGGTTGCGCACCTGATTGTCGCCAATTGATGAAACAACCTCAGCCAACACTGGCATCCGATTGCGAACAAGGGCATTGGCCGCAACATCGTTGTGTCGCGTCAGCGCGCCCACGCGGATTCCAACGCCGTCCTGATCATCAAGGCCCTCAATGCCCTGAAGCTCCTGCAGCCCAGACAAATCAATCAGGTCTGACGGTGCGGCCAAACGCTGTTTCATACTTGGAATTAGGGTCATACCACCGCTGAGGTACATGGGGTCTTCCGCCTCCGCATACAGCGAGCGGGCTGCGGTCAAATCGTTAGGACGATGGTAATCAAAAGAGTACATGGCGCTCAGACCTCGCCGCTTTGCGCTTTCAGGGCCGCTGCACCCTTGGCAACCGCTGCAACAATGTTTTGATAGCCTGTACAGCGGCACAGATTCCCTTCCATACCCTGACGTATCGCATCCGCGTCTAGAGTCTCGACCTGTGTTGCTAAATCCACTGCCTGCATGATCATGCCAGGTGTGCAAAATCCGCACTGCAGACCGTGACAATCGCGAAACGCTTGCTGCATCGGGTGCAGGTCGTCAACGCTGCCAAGGCCCTCAATGGTCACCACCTCCGCATCTTGCGCCTGAACCGCCAACACAGCACACGACTTCACCGCACGGCCGTTGAGATGAATCGTGCATGCACCGCACTGGGAGGTATCGCAGCCTACGTGGGTTCCTGTGAGCCCGAGGTGGTCACGCAGCACGCTCACTAACACGGTGTTAGCAGCAACGTCCAGGGCATGCGACTCGCCGTTGACGCAAAAAGAAACGTTCACAGCGCCAGCACCATGGCAGTGATCAGCACCACAAATGCGGTAATCCAAATAAACCCTGTGCCATCCTTAGCGCGCTCTGCCGGTGTTTCGGCTTCGGTTTCTTGTCGCGGCGCCTCGGCCTGCGCGTCTTGGGTGTTTTGAGCTGTATCGTCCTGCATAAATGCCTCGCTGAATGCCGCAAAAAAGTCGTCGGCCATTTTCTTCGCCGCGCCATCAATTAAACGTGAACCCACTTGGGCCAACTTGCCACCCACGGAGGCTTGAACCTGATAGCTCAGACGCGTCCGAGGGCCCACGTAAGTTTCGGCCGGCATTTCAGGCAGGGCTTCAAGCTGCACATGGGCGTTCCCTTTTGCGACACCGGCACCGCCCTTCACCTCGCCGTTGAGGGTATAGCTGTGCGGTGCATTCACATCGGTAAGCGCCAACGTTACCTGAAAGACCGCGTTGACGGGCCCAACCTTCGCTCGCACCGTCGCCGTTAGATTTTCCGCGTCCACTTGTTCAATGGACTGACAGCCGGGAATGCTGGCTTTCAGCGCATCGGCATCATTCAGCGCCTGCCAAATGGATTCAACGCCGGCATTGATCGTGTACTCACCCTGCTGCTGCACTGTCTTTCCCTCGCTATCTCTGTGGGCTTTTCACTGCTGCCATCAACTTATACTGGCTCGCCCAACGCGGCAGCCCGGTCTAGGCGGCTGCTTTCGTCGTCGGCCAAATATCGGCAAGCCAGCAACAGCGCCACGATACTCAACGCAAAAGCACCAAGCCCCCAGGTCATGGCCAGCTGCAGGGCATCGGCGCTATCAACACCCGCACGGTAGTACAGATCGCTGAACTGGCCAATCAGAAAGGGGCCCAGCGCCAAGCCAACGAAGGTGTTCATCAGCAGATAGTAGGCTGACGCCGTCGCCCGCATACGCGGCATCACCAAGTCGTTCACAGTACTGGCAGCACAGCCGATCCATGCCGGTGAAATCACGCTGAACAAGAAACTGTACACATAGGCCATGACGATGCTTTCCGTATACAGAAAGCCAAGCGCAAAGGGCACAGCTAACAAGGGAATCACCAAACCAACATAGAGCCTGGCGTTAACCGTTTTCGCGCGGAAGTAATCGGCGATCACCCCACCCAGAACGATGCCAATAAAACCGCCGACGGCGGAGCCGACACCAAGATACAGGCCAGCGTCGGCAATGGTTTCACCATGAAAACGCTGCATAAACGGTGGCGACCAAAACCCAATGCCATATGTGACAAAGGATATTGCCGGAAAACCGACGGTTGATGCCAAAAACGCCTTGGATTTGAACATCATGCCGTAACACGCTGGGTCTGTTAGCTTTTGGTAGTGAATCCATGTCACGGTGATGTACACGCCAATACCCAAGGCGATCCACTGCAGCAGCGTCGGCATGACGACGTAGAGGCCATAGAACAAGGCGACCACGCCATTGGCATAGATAAGGTTGATTGCCGCCGCGCGGATACCGCCAGCCCGGAACAGGGCGATCAACGAGAATCCGGGCAGCACGCTCATAAAGGAACCGGAAGCCGCCTTAAACGGATGCGGATGTTTGGGGGTGACCAAACCTTCCGACGCGCCGCGGATGGGCTCCTTTAAGGTCCACACCCAGATCGCCATTAAAATACCGGGAATACCGACAGCCAAAAATGCCGCCTGCCACGCCTTAATGCCCAGCGGGGCTAGGGTGGGATCCGGGTACCAAGCGTGCCAGCTTTGTACGATGGCGCCGCCCAAAAACAAGCCGATACCCGAGCCCAAGTAGATACCGCTGGAGTAAATCGCCAGTACGGTGGCCCGTACTTTGGGCGAAAAATAATCCGAAATCATGGAGAAGGCCGCGGGGGTGGCGCTGGCTTCGCCGATGCCCACACCGAAACGACAGACGGCAAGATGACTGAAATTCTGAGCAAATCCCGACAACGCAGTCATAGCGCTCCAGAACGACAACCCGATAGAAATCAGATTTTTACGGTTCCACACATCTGCCAGCCGTCCCAGTGGGATACCAAATACCGCGTAAAAAATGGCGAAAGCTGTACCGTACAAAAATCCGATTTCTGCATCGCCGATACCTAGGTCGAGCTTAATTTCTTCCGCCAAAATCGACAGAATCTGGCGATCAATAAAATTGAATATATAAACGATGATCAGGACAAAGAGCACATAGCGACCATAATTTGCGCCTCCAACTTGCTCTATGGGTTGCGCGTCATGTTTCGCCTCGTCGGCATGTTTTCGGTCAGTCAATCAAAGTCTCCCCGTCCCAGTGTTCTTTACTGACGAAGTCAGCCACCGGATTTCTTTTCAATTTGGTCAGTTGCTTCACCGGCTGTCCCATGGGAATCATGGCGGCGAGAGCCATTTCGTCAGGCACGCCAAAGTGCGCCCTTAACTCGTTCTCCGCCCCTGCCGCGAAAGTGGTCAGCGTACCACCTAACCCTTCGTTGCGCGCCGCTAACAAGATGTTCCAGACGAATGGATAGATCGACGCTCCGGAAATCACCCCGACCCGATCCAGCTGGCTATCGAATGACGCCACCACAGACAGGTCGACGAAGACCAGCAAAATCACCGGAGCACCGGTCAAGTTGTTCAGCATCTGGCCTGGTACTTGGGTTTGTGCGATGTCGTCGTCGCTCACCTGACTGGGGTTGATGGTATTCAACGGCGCTTCACCAGCTCTTACCTGAGCCACGTAGCGCTGCATCTGGGGTTCGATCAGTTCACGCAACCGCGCCCGCGACGACTCTTCCCGCACCACCAGCACCTTCCAACCTTGGCGGTTACCGCCACTGGGTGCGAAGCGCGCCTGCTCCAAAATATGGGCAATGACCTCATCGCTGACTGGTTGATCCGTAAATTCCCGCGCCGCGAAAGTCGTGCGCATCACCTCATACAACTCCATAAGCCTCCCCTCAAGAATCACAATGGCCAGCGATCATAGCCTTCGCCGACGATGAAAAGCGAACTGCTATCATGGGTGGATGAGCCAAATCATTCTGCTGAACAAACCCTATAACGTTCTTCCCCAATTTTCCGACAGCAACGGGCGGCCGCATCTAGGCCACTACGTCGATCAACCGGGGGTCTATCCAGCCGGCCGTCTGGATCGGGACAGTGAGGGGCTCATGGTACTTACCGATGACGGTGCTCTACAGCACAAAATCAGCCACCCGGATCACAAGATGAGCAAAACCTATTGGGTTCAGGTAGAGGGCGCGCCCAGCAAAAGAGATCTAGAGCCCATAGAGCAAGGCTTGGCCCTCAAGGATGGCGTGACGCTGCCCGCCTCATGCCGGCTGGGCATCGACGACTACGACATTTGGCCCCGCAACCCTCCCATCCGGGTTCGCAAGTCGATCCCAGATACCTGGATCACGCTTACCCTACGGGAGGGCAGAAACCGTCAGGTCAGACGCATGTGCGCGCACATCGGCTTCCCGGTGTTACGGCTGATCCGCTATCGAGTGGGGTCATGGACATTGGATGGCCTCGAACCAGGCCAGTGGCGAGCGCTATAAGCAGAAGGCCGCCTTGCCCTAAGCGTTGGGCATGGCCCCAGGAAACATCAGTTCAGACAGCGGTTTGCGCGGCGAGGGCACTTCACGCTCTCGGAGCGGCTCCGGCAGGCTATCGGCGGGCGCAGGATGACCCAGGGCGATCAGCGCCTGAGTGGTGAAGCGATCGGTCAAATTGAGCACCTCAGCAGCTTGGTCGTGATGAAAACCCCACATGGCATGGGCTGCTAAACCCATATGTTGGGCTTGCAAGGCCATACTCATCCACGCGCTGCCCGCATCAAAACTGTGGGTCGCCGCCGGGGCGTCATTGGCTTCAAAATGGGTTCGCGACACCAAGGCGATCAAGGCACCAGCCTTGGCTGCCCAAAGCTGATTCACGTCCATCAGCAGGCCAAACATCGGCTGCCACTGAGGCGTGTCGGGTAAGGCGTAAATGAAACGCCAAGGCTGGGAGTTGAAACAGGAAGGTGCCCATCGCCCGGCTTCGCAGAGTGACTGAACCTCTGCCATCGACAGGGCTTGGCCACTCATGGCGCGAGGCGACCAGCGGAGTCTGAATTGATCGTCTGCCGCAGCTCCTACATCACGCTGAGAAAAATCCGCGCTGTGTAACACACGTTTGGCATCGGTCATCGTTCAGACTCCCTTTGAGTCGGCGTTAGCCTTTAAATTCCGCTACGACAGCGGCTATCGACTGCTTCGCGTCACCAAACAACATACGTGTGTTGTCACCGAAGAACAGTGGGTTATCCACCCCAGAGAATCCGGATCCCATGGATCGCTTTAGCACGAATACGGTACGAGCCTGATCCACATTAATGATCGGCATACCGTAAATTGGGCTGTTCTCGTCGTTGCGCGCGCTGGGGTTCACGACGTCATTAGCACCGATTACTACCGCCACGTCGACGTTGTCGATGCGCGGATTGATGTCTTCCATTTCAACCAACTGGTCGTAGGGTACATTGGCTTCAGCCAGCAGCACGTTCATATGCCCTGGCATACGACCGGCAACCGGGTGGATCGCGTAGGTCACTTCGGCTCCGTTTTTCTCTAGCAGCTCGCCCAACTCACGCACCACGTGTTGCGCTTGCGCAACTGCCATACCGTAGCCGGGTACAAAGGTAACAGACTGCGCAGCTTCCAAAATCAGGAAGGCGTCTTCCGCCACGATAGGCTTCACTTCACCCTCGACCTTGGTGGCTTGTTTCACCGCACCAAAGCCAGAAAACAACACATGACCCAGTGAGCGATTCATCGCCTTACACATGATGTTGGTAAGAATGATGCCGGCAGCACCCACCATGGACCCTGCCACGATGAGGATATTGTTGTTGATTGCGAAACCCGCCGCACAGGCGGCCAGGCCGGAATAACTGTTGAGCAGCGAAATCACCACTGGCATGTCTGCTCCACCGATGGGCAACACCGCCATCACGCCGAACAGCAGCGACAGCGCGATCACCGCGTACAGATAGGGCGAATCCACTGAAGGATCCATGCAGAACAAAACGCTGCAGGCAATTAAGCCAACCAGAATACCGGCGTTAACAATACGTTGAGCGCCGAAGACCACAGCGGCAGACGTCATCACTTCGGACAGCTTGCCCCAGGCCAAGATGCTGCCGCTAAAGGTCATACCGCCAATCACGATGGACAGCAAAATGGTGACATCCGTAAACGTGGTATTACCCATGTTGTACAGCGCGGCCCAACCAACCATGAGGCTGGCAATACCGCCGGAGCCGTTAAACAGAGCAACCATTTCCGGCATGCTGGTCATCTCGACCTTTTGCGCGGTGATGGCGCCGATCACCGCACCGATGACGGCAGCGACCAGAATCAGCTCAAACGTCAGAATTTCTTTGTTCAGCAAGGTCACGGCAATGGCGATCACCATGGCCAAGGAGGAAAGCATGTTGCCGCGCACAGCCGTAGCGGGTGAGCCCAACTGCTTCAGGCCAAAAATAAACAATGCGGCGGCAACCACGTACCACAGGTTGATCATCACTGTACTCATGACTTACCTCCGGTTTGGCTCGTGTCTTTCTTTTTAAACATGCTCAACATTCGATTGGTCACGAGGTAACCACCGGCTACGTTGATCATGGCGAACATCACAGCAGCAGCACCCAGATAACTGGACATCGCACCGGATTCACCGCCAGCAGAAATCAGCGCACCAACAATGGTGATGCCCGAAATGGCATTGGCACCAGACATCAGCGGCGTGTGCAGGGTAGCTGGCACCTTCGAAATCAGCTCGAAGCCGAGGAAGATCGACAGCATGAGGACCATTGCAAGAAATACGGCTTCCATAATTTAGCCTCCGCTATAAATGTTTTTGATGGTTTCGTTCACCACAGCCCCATCTCGGGTAATCACGCAGGCCTGGATGATCTCGTCTTCTGGATCCAAGGTCAGGGCCTTAGATTCTGCGTCCCAAAACTCCAACACCAAATTCACCAGGTTGTTGGAGTACATGTCGCTGGCATTGCGGGCGACCTCACCGGGCAGGTTGCCCTGGCCGACCACTTTGACGCCGTTGATATCCACGACTTCATTCATGACCGAGCCTTCCACGTTGCCGCCAGTCTCAACGGCCATGTCGATGATCACACTGCCGGGCTTCATGGATTCAACCATGTCCCGACCGACGATTTGCGGGGCGGGGCGACCAAACAACTGAGCCGTGGTAATCACAACATCCGATTGACTGATGATCGCCTTTTGTCCTTCGCGCTGCATTTCCACCTGCTCGGGGGTCAGCTCCTTGGCATAGCCTTGATCGGTTTGACCGGTATCACCTAGGTCAATTTCAACAAACTTCGCACCCAAGGATTGCACTTGCTCAGCCACGACAGGCCGGGTGTCAAAGGCTTCCACCCGAGCACCCAGACGCTTGGCTGTGGCAATTGCTTGCAGACCGGCCACACCAGCACCGATCACGAAAACGCGCGCTGGCGGGATCGTGCCAGAGGGCGTCATCATCATGGGCATAATCTTCGGCAGGTGGTAGGAGGCTTGAATGACCGTAACGTATCCGGCCAAGTTCGCTTGGGAGGACAGCGCATCCATCTTTTGCGCTCGCGTACTGCGCGGCACCATTTCCATAGAGATCGAGGTAGCGCCTTGGGCCGCGATACTTTCAACCAGGGGTTTTTCGTTGAAAGGGTCCAAAAAGCTGATGTACAACGCGCCCTGCTTTAAGCCACCCACGTCTTCTGCATCGGGTTTACGCACGGACATCACGATATCTGACCCTGCTAGCAGTGCGCTGCGATCTTCGCTGACAGCGGCTCCCGCTGCCGCGTAGTCCGCATCGGTGTACCCCGATGCGTCACCAATGCCGCTTTGCACCGCGACGGTAAATCCTTCTTTGATCAGTTTGCTCGCATTGGCAGGAACCATGGCAGCGCGTACTTCGCCTGGCCAGGTTTCCTTCGGTACTCCGATTTGCATAAAGCCCCCAACGTTGATTGGTCGAATATGTGGCAATGTCCTGAGCACAAAACACTCAGAACGGCGTGAGACGAGATTCCACATCTGGCCATCTCGTTGCGGACCGCAACCTAACAGTGCACCGCATGCCAAAAAAAGGAATAACTCACAAGCAATACATTCCTTTTTGGAAAATCGCTCGAATCCCCTATTTCCCTAATTTAACCGGCAAATTGTGTTCGTGACGTGGAGAAAAACGATCCAGTCGTTAACGTGCGCCTTGCATGTCACTGTTCGGGTTACCACAATCGGTCACCTGCTCTGGAGAGCCCACCACTCGCGCTTTGGGAGAGAACTTGTGGCCACGTCCAACGAAAAACGTATCAGCAACCGTGCGGCCCTGTTTGCGGTTATTACCGCATTCATCGTCGGCATGATCGGCACACTGGCCGTTCGGCCCGTTCATGCGCCAGCAGCGGCAATCGGCGCAATGAACGCACCGAACCAAGGTGCCCGCATCAGTTGGCGGCTGCCGGTGGTATTTCAAACCACGATGCCAGTACTCGGCGACAACCCGGTTTATCTGACCAATACGATCAAGGCGGCCAGTGGCGGTGCCATTGATCTGCAAATTTTTGAACCGGGCGAAATCGTGCCGGCCTTCTCGATCACCGATGCGGTGCGAGACGGCAAAGTTTCTGCGGGCTACACGTGGCTCGGTTATGACCAAGGCAAAATTCCCGCGTCGCCGCTGATCTCCGCTGTACCCTTTGGCATGGAGCCCTGGGAATACAGCGCCTGGTGGTACGAGGGCGGCGGCCAGCAGCTCACGGAATCGCTCTACGCGCGTTACAACATTCACCCGATCTATTGCGGCATGACTGGCCCGGAAACTGCTGGCTGGTTTCGGCGGCGTATCGACACCTTGGATGACATCAAGGGTCTGAAAATCCGCTTCGCGGGCCTCGGCGGCCGCGTGATCGAACGATTAGGCGCCAGTGTCACCATGCTGCCCGGTGGCGAGATTTTTCAAGCACTCGAGAAAGGCGCCATCGATGCTACGGAATTCGCGCTACCCGTTGTCGACCAATCCCTAGGCTTCAATCGGGTCGCGCCCTATAACTACTACCCCGGCTGGCACCAACCCTTTACCTCATCGCACCTGGTGGTGAACTTGTCGGTCTGGAACACGCTGGGGCAGTCCGATCAAACCATGTTAGAGCTCGGTTGCACCGCAGCCGTCACTCGCAATCTGGCGCAAGCGGAAGCGTTGCAGGGCTCTGTAATCCAAGGATTTGCAGATATTGGGGTCTCCGCTGAGATTCTGCCAGAACCACTGCTGCGCGAATTGAACAAAGTGTCGGATCAAATTCTCGAAGAAGAGGCCGCCAAAGATGCGGACTTTGCCGAAATTCTTGCCTCTCAGCGCGCGTTTCGCGCTCAATACGCAGAGTGGAAATCTCGAGCCTATCTGCCCAGAGACTTTTGATGGCTCAGAAGAAGGACTATCTACCTCATACCCGTTGGTCTCAGCGAATTGACCGAGTAGCGGACCGGGTTGGTCGCGTCATCTCCTACGTCTGGCTGGTATTGCTCGGGGTCATCATGATCAATGTACTCATGCGCTACGTCTTAAACGAGGGTCGCATTGAAATGGAAGAACTCCAATGGCACCTGTATTCCATTGGTTTTCTCTTGGGTCTGGGCTACGCCTACCAAGCCGACGCTCATATTCGCGTCGACGTTCTGCATGAGCGACTCGGTCATCGCACCAAGGCTTGGATAGAGCTTTACGGCATTCTCTTGCTGCTCCTACCGTTCATCGCCCTCGTGCTGATTTACAGCGTTCCCTTTGTCGCTTCGTCCTATGCAGTTGCCGAGGTCTCCGCGTCACCGGGCGGACTGCCATTGCGTTGGCTGATCAAAGCCGTTCTGCCACTGGCATTTTTTCTACTGCTGATGACCGTCATCGCCAGAACGATTCGAGTCTGGCACTTCTTATTTCTCGCCTCTCACTTGGATTCGTCCGCGGTTAACGACGGAGATCGCCATGCCAGCAAATGAAATTCTCGCCATTGGCATGTTTATCAGTTTCATCGCCCTCGTGTTTACAGGTTTTCCAGTCGCTTGGCTGCTCGGCGGGCTTTCCATCGCGTTTAGTGCCTTGGCCGTCGTTCTGGAGGCAGACTTCCATCTCGCTACCGGCATGGACTGGAGCTATACCTCGCTGACCGTCGAGCGCATTTGGAATGTGATGGAAAACTGGGTCATGGTCGCGCTACCCATGTTCATCCTGATGGGTCTACTGCTGGATCGCTCGGGCATTGCAAACCAGCTCATGCACAGCTTTGCCCGACTGTTTGGCAATCTGCGGGGTGGCCTAGCCATTACCGTTACCGTGATCGGCCTGCTGCTGGCCGCCACAACGGGCATCATCGGAGCGTCGGTTGTGCTGCTGGCACTCCTCGGCCTGCCAGCCATGTTGGAGCAGAACTACGACAAGTCCTTGGCTGCGGGCACCGTTTGTGCCGTTGGCACCTTGGGCATCTTGATACCGCCGAGCATCATGTTGGTGCTGATGGCTGATCGCATGTCCATGAGCGTAGGTGATCTGTTTCTCGGCGCGGTGTTCCCCGGCGCACTGCTCGGCAGTTTGTATATCGGCTACCTGCTGCTGGTGGGCTGGTTACAGCCAGAGCGCGCGCCTGCTGCCCCCA
>JBELHZ010000099.1:0-4699 GCA_042091155.1 Gammaproteobacteria bacterium | reverse complement strand
TTACGTCATAACGTCCGCTTGGAAGGCTGATGGCTCCTTGAGCCGCACTGCTCACAAAATCCACTTGGGCCACTTTGCGGTAGCCAATTGGATCCTGAAGTGCTGTTGATGCAATGTTTTCCGGATCGACTCCATTCGAATCCCAGGAGGCTAGGCCGGAGCCAATTCCTAGAAAAATGTTTCGAGCTGCAAC
Organism: Gammaproteobacteria bacterium; assembly: GCA_042091155.1. Lineage (GTDB taxonomy): Bacteria > Pseudomonadota > Gammaproteobacteria > Pseudomonadales > Azotimanducaceae > UBA4421. The sequence continues at coordinate 4,506 of JBELHZ010000099.1, read as the reverse complement.
GGAAGCGGCCAAACCGGCTCGCCCTGTTGTTACGAGAGTTGCCATTGGGCGACCACCTCCTGTGACTTGTTCATCATATAAGTTAAATCAGACCGTAGTCTGATGCTGAGATTCCACTAGCAAGCTAGCAACTTGCCATCTTGCCATTCTGACCCACATTTGATGCGTGGCCCAGGTTGTCTGATCTCCATCGATCCAGTTTTCTGTATCCCATAGAGAGAGACTTCCTTCTGCCCATTCGTCTGTGCCCCACGTAGTGGTGGTGCTCCATTCGTTAGAGGCTTGTCCGGTCCACTCTGATGTTGCCGTAGTCCACCCGGCCAGATCAATTCCGGCCCAAGCGGTATTGTCCCACGTTTGTTCAACGTACAGAGCAAGCGTCGTTTGATGCGTCCGGGTGTGCTGGCGTGTGGTGAATGACTGTCGATCTTCAGTGACTTGCGCGAAGTAAATTCGATCAAATCGTTCTGAAGTTGGCCAGCCGAGGACGCTGTTTGTGTCATCAAGTTTGGCGGTTGTATCCGACAACGTTTGATGCGCTTTGGAGAACGAGAGAACCTGTTCAAGCTGCGGGTACGTTTGCCAATTGCTGGCTTCGTACCAAGTTGGCTCTTGCGAGGATTCATACCAACCGGACACAGTCCAATCAACGCTCCCCCAACTTGGACTTGAATCATTCCAGGTAGCAAAGTCAAGCGAAAAAAGATCTCCGTCGCTGTGGTGTTCCCGCGTAATACTTTGTTGATTAACAAGCGGAATAAATTCGTCCAGGCGCGTGCGCGAGAGTTCAAATAAATCGTCGTATGGAAGCGTTGAGAACCGCTCGCGCAGGTGATACCAGAAGCCGCTCGGGTTGTGAGCCGTCGAGGTCGTCTGATGGCTGCGCTCGATCCGCTCGTCTTCAAAGAATCCGAGGGTGGCGTGGGTGTCGCCCAGGATCCCGTCAGAATCGGAAAGGTGCCCGTTCTCTGAAAGCGTGAGCATTGTGCGGCTAAAGCCGAGGATCTGCTCAAGCTGTGGGAACCGTTGCCATGAATAGGTGTTGACCCAGGTGTCTGTGTCCGCGTTGACGAAATACTCGCCAGTGTTCCAGGTCTCAGTGTTCCAAGTGTCGCCCGCGTTAAGGCTGTCAAAGTAGCTGGCAACAGTCTCCCAGGTGCCAGTGGTGTCGGTGCCCCAGGTGCTTTCAGTGTCTTGCCATTGATCGGATTGCTCTTGGTTTTGCGGCGCGTTTGTGGTGTGGCCCCGGCTGATCGCTTGCTCGTTGATGAGCGGCGTAAATTCTGAGAGGCGCGAACGGGACAGCTCGAAGCTGTCGTCGTAGGCGTTGAAGTAGGTGTGCTCGCGATGCGTCGGAACAATTTCCGCGCTACTGACGCCCAATAGGTGCCCGGCACCGTCGCCAAAGAGGTGGCCGGCAAAATCGTGTCGGTTGTTGTAGACCCCGTTGTAGTGGCTGAGCGACGTGATGAGGGTCGCGTGCGCCGGAGGGTTCTGAGTGCTTGTTGATGTGTAGACAGTGCCGTGTTCGAGCTGCCATGTCTCAATGGAAACTTGGCTGGATTGCCCGCTGACCCACATTGAGCCGAACTGCGTTCCGTGCTCGATCCGTTCGTTGATCTCGGTGAACTCAACCCGTGAGAGGTGCTCGCTGAGAATGTGCTCGCCTGTGGCTGGGTCTGCCTCTGAAAGCAGAATTGCGCCGTCGCCAAACTCGTCCAGAGAACGCGCAGGGAAACAAGCGTTTGTGTCGCCCAGTTCTGCATAGTCGCTGAGATACATCCCAGCGCGAGCGAACTTAAGCGCGGGCGTGAATTTGTTTTGCAGCCCAGCCCAGTCAAAGACTTGCGTCCAGTCGTAGGCCACTTGCCAGTCTGTTGGTTGGTTCCACCAAGGGCCATAAACACTGAAATGCAGACGGCTTATACATGCCGAGATGTCTTCAATATGAAGCGTTCTCCAACTGGTTTCACCTAAAAGTGAATTGCTTAGGAATGTCCGGTCTTCATAAAGACCACGGATTCCGGTCTGACGATGAACGCCAAGGATTGCCTCCAGATCTTGCGAAATGTCGCCTTCTTCGTCTTGAAAAGTTCTGCCAAATGAAAGCTGCGGCCATTCCGATTTCAGATAGACGCCAGTGTGATCGCATAGCGGATCAATGCTGCTTAGCAAATGATCGTCAAGCGTGAAGCGTCGTCCGTCGTAGTTGCCCCCATAAATACGAAAAAGGGAAGAACGAACTGGTGAACTAAGCCGCGCAATCTCAACGATTGAATCAGTCTGGGAGAGATCAACCGGTGCTTTCTCTAGACCTAACTGAAATTGTGACCAACGGATCGTTGACGCCTCAGATTCTTCAATTGCGCCGTTGTTATCAATCCAGCCCAACGCGATCGAAAAACTTTCAGGCGTACCCCGTAAACGTTGCCAAAGAACGCCCGTAGCGATGGCAGTGCGAGGGTCAGAAAGATAAGGCAGTAGCTCCCCTAAGCCGTACTCGACCAGGAGCCACGGAACAACACTGTCAGGGATATTTTGCCGCTTGGCTGATCGTATAAGTTCTGCCGCTGCGCCAACACGGGGCAACGGATCCAAGGCCTGTGAAAGATCACGCTCCAGGGATGTCGATGAACTAGGAAGCAGAGTTGCGGCGTCTGACATCAGCGGTCATACCCAAGGTTTGTGATCGTTACTGTTCCAAGGCTTATCGCTGTTCCATCGTCCGCTACTTGGTTAGTCGTAGGTGAGACCAGCTCAACGCGCTGCACCCCGTCAACGTGAATGTTTTTAATCAACCAAGACAGTGTTAAGTCCCAACCGAGGCCGCCTTCTGTTTCAACCGCAGCTTTCAAGGTATCCCCCAACCCAGTCAGAATCGAGGCCGAGCTGTCAGGGTAAAGATAGACATTGGCTTCGATATTGACCCCGACTACGTTTGCCGATGTGACGGTGAGATTGTCTGTGATAACCCGAACGGTGTCACCTTGACAGATGGTGTTCACTGCGTTCAGAAGTTGCGGTGTTGCTTGACCACGAGGCCCAGCCGCGTCAATAACAGACTGAATAGCAGGGGCCGCACTTTCGTCGTCCGTAATGCCCGCCGCGGTGCCAGTTGTAACGCCGTAGAAAGTTGCTAGTGCTGACATCGCAGGGCTTAAAGAGTTTGGCGAAACTCCAAGCGCTTCAAGGTTTTGCGTTTCCTTAGACAGCAAAGCAATTTCAACTTCACCCGCTGCTGGGCTCGTAACCCGTGCATCACGCACGCCTGAATCTGCCGACAATGCTTGGTAGCGATACCAAGCCCCACCGCCTGCGGTGCTTGAACCTTGAATCCTGTTGATAGTACGTTCACGCAATTCCGCGTCGGTCTCCTCTGCTAACCGGGTTAGGCCGTAAAACGCCGCCAAATTGTCTAGATCACCCGCAGCGGCATAAGCCAAAAGCGTTGCCTTGAATGCATCGTTTACGCGGGCGCGTAATATGACCTCTCTATAAGCAGCGACCTCAAGCAATTTGATCGCAGGGTCAGATTCAACCAATGCTGAAAAGCTTGGGAACCGTGATTGGAAGTCAGCTCTTAAAGAGTCAAAGATCGATTGGTAGCTAACCGTCTCGATGATTTGCGGGTCAGGGAGGGAACTTAAATTGAGGCTCATTAGATTGTGACTCCTACTAAAGCGATTTCTTCCCCATTTGGGAGGTAAGTCAAAAACAGGTCGAACGTAATTGACCCGGCTGTGGCTTCACTTAAGACAACACGTTTGACATTGACTCTTGGCTCCCATTTGTTCAGAGCATTGACGATGTCAGCTCTGATAGCCGCAATGGTTGATCGGTTCATGGGTAAGTCCACCATTTCAGGGATGTTTGACCCGTAATCGCGCAACATGGTTCGGGTTCCAATCCGCGTGGACAAAATATCTCTAATGCTTTGGCGCAAGTGGTTAGCCCCGTCGAGCGGCTGTCCAGTTGTCCGGTCCATACCGATCGACATCTTTCGCCTCCTAACCTGCGTTCACGTTACCGGATCCGGTCACGACAACAGCGCCGCAGCCTGCCGCTGTTCCAATCGTAGCGATAGGAATACCTCCAACACGGACTGACGGATTGCCCGGAAAAATTGGGCTTGGCGAATGAAAAGGAAGCGGACAAACGTGAACAGTCCCGAGGTGCGCTGTTGGTCGCCCGTTCGTTCTCACGCTCGCATTCACGGGCACGGTCAAGACCCCGCCGTGACTTGATAAGTCTCCTGCTCTTGCAACTCCTGGCATCAGTAACCTCTAGGCATAGTTTGTGTCCCAATCGCTGTAAGCGTCAGGCACGTCATGGCCTGATCCGTCTGGCTCGTAGTTATTTGTTCCATTGTTAAGAAGTGTCCCTTTCTTGGGGCTTGTATCTGAATTAGCCGCGCTGCTCATATCGCGTGCGGGGGTCGATCCAGGGGCTGCCCGCTCGAAAGTTGCAAAAAATTCTTGAGCGCCTCCCATGTCCATTCCTTGTGCG
>JBELHZ010000098.1:0-4769 GCA_042091155.1 Gammaproteobacteria bacterium | reverse complement strand
GCGACCCAATGATTAACAGTCATTTGCTCTACCAACTGAGCTAAGGCGGAATCGTCATGCGAAACAGAAACTGTCTCGGAAGCGAGCGCATATATTAATGTGTGCGCCTTCAATTGCAATACTCAAACAAGCCGATTTAACGCTTAACGCAGGCGCCGAAACAATCGATTGATCGATCGAACGTTGCCATCAGCCTTGATGTCAACGGAAACCACTAATCGAGTAGACCCTTGCAACTGGTAACGCTCTAACACGTCGATACCACGGGTTTTCGATGCCACAACCAGCACATCGTTGTCCCATCCGGCTTGCACCGTCCAAATGCCGCGCTCTCGAGTTCCCCATGTGACGTCTCGATACACGCCCGGGAAGTGTTGAACGCCCATGGAATCCGAATCCAGCTCGATTCGCATGCGCTCGGCATCCAGCACCTGGAAGTCGTGGGCCACGTAGGCAAGGCCTGAGCCTCGACGAATACGCTGAATTTCCGCTGCGGTGGACATCCGCCGACGACGGTCACCGACTTTGGCATCGGGACGCATTGCAGAACCCACATCGTCCGACGCCGCCGAATCGACCACCCAAGCCCCGGTCAACGGGACTTCCCCCGAGGGCGCAGCATCTAGCTGCAGCCCGCCGCAACCTGATACACAGGCCAGTGCAATCAGTATCAAAAGCCATTGATGCATCGATCCATACACCTTTCAGAGTGAGTCGTTACGTAAAAACCGCCCTTGAGTGTGCAGGGCTTCTGCCGTTTCGTCGATCAGTCCCTGCATTATTTGCGCTACCGGCTTAACGTCATTGAAATACGCGATGCTTTGCCCCGCTCCGGAGTGAATCAACGGCTCGATGTCGTGTTCTTCAATCGCACCCAACAAATCACCGATCAGCACATCTTGGTAGGGCATTTTCAAAGGCGCGGGAGCGCCTTCCGCTTCCCAAGCCTGACTCCAACCGGTTCGCACCTGACGAAACGGTTTGCCGCTTTCACTTCGTGTAATCACCGTGTCGGCGCTACCCGCTTGTATCAACTTATCACGGTTTACCGGATGCATATCGCCTTGATGCTCCTGTGAGAGCAGCCAGGCAGTACCCAGCCAAACACCTTGTGCGCCCATCGCAAGCGCTGCGGCAATGTGTCTGCCGGTGGCCACACCCCCCGCAGCGAGCACCGGGATATCCCCAGCCGCATCGACAATTTGTGGAACTAGCGAGTATGTGCCTATCGGGCCTGTATGTGCGCCTGCGTCGTAGCCTTGAGCCACGATAATCTCTACACCCGCCGCGATGGCCTTGGGCACATGGTGCGGGCTTCCAATCAGCGCGAGCGTCGTTTTACCACGCTCCCGCGCCTCACCTACCACATCGGCAGGGGCGCCGATGCCGCAGGCCAACATGTCCACATCACTCTCCATAACGGCACGCAGCTGCGCGTCTTCGATTTCCTTTGAGCGGATAAATCGCGTTCGCATGCCAGGCTTGGTCGCATCGGGCACCTTGTACCGTTCGATCAATTGCTCAACGAATTCTGTGTGTTCCGCGGGAATTTCGGCCTGTATGGCTTCACGGGAATTGTGTTCCGGCATGCCGGGAGGCAATACAAGGTCAACACCAAACGGGCGACTACCCACCAAGTGACGAATCTGAGCCAGCTCTTCGGTGATTTCGTTCGGAAACCGCCGGGTGGCTCCGTAGACCCCAAAACCACCCGCATTGGTAATCGCCGCAACCGTTTCCACATCATGCGCAAATCCAAAAATCGGGCTATCGATACCAAAGCGATCGCACATTGGACTCCAAATGGTGCTCATACTCGTCCTCTCTTTCAAACCAGTGTCGAGTGGACATTATCCCTGCGCGACTGCCATGAAACAAACCTCTGCGAGATGCTGAAGTGCCCGTATCTAGCGCTTTGCGGGACTCACAGACATTCGCTCTTTGTTCAGGTCAACAATGCTGGGGCCAATACCCTTCACCTCTTCCAGTTCGGCAATGCTTCGAAACGGCCCGACCTCTGTGCGATACCTTACGATCGCCTTCGCTTTTGACGACCCCACACCCTTGAGCACTGATGCCAGCTGTTCCGCGCTTGCGGTATTGAGATCGACCTTGGAGACATTTCCTGGGGCTTGCTGCGCTGAGGTTTTCGCCGATCCTGCAGCTGACCGCGGTGCTGCCTCGGTGGCCGTTACCTGAGCCACAGCACGTGCCCCTGACCCGACGAGGACTATCGCGTCGGTACTGGCGCTGACGCCGATGGGTGTGGCGATGCCTGAAGCCAAAAATAAGACCAACAACGCACACAGCGTTATCCGTAGGCGAGGATTCGACACCTGTCGATATGCGGTTCTGACATTGAGAGCATTCATCGTTATCTCCTATTGTTAGGGAGTAAAACGATAAACAGACCATCGTACAGACCACAGAGCAGAACGCTCAAAAACGGAGCGGTTATTGCTGACTAACCTGTGCGCCTCCACCGACGCAAAGCTACTGCGGCGGCCGAGGAGGAGTGGCTGCAGAAGAATCGATCTGATCTTGCGCTTTCTGACGGGCGAGCTCAGCGGCTGCGAGAGATTTTTTGAGTTTATGTACCTGCAGGCGCAGGGGCAGATGCCGCACGAGGCTGTACAACCAGCCCAAGAACAGCCCGAGCATCAGGGCCAAAAACAGCCACCAAAAAATGCTTAGAGTGAACGGTGTTTCCCACCGAACAAAACTGAGAGCGACTTGTTGCTGATTCACCGCCAGCGCAGCAAACAGAAAAACCAGAATCAGAACACACACGAAGAGGAGGGATTTTAGCCAAGTCATTGGTCTATCCTACCAGCGCTATCAGGATCCTGCTTTCGCGGCCTGACTACGTTCCAGGGCGGAGTTGACGCGGTCGCGTAACTCCTTGCCGGGTTTGAAGTGAGGAACATGCTTACCCGACAAACCCACGGACTCGCCGGTTTTCGGGTTGCGGCCGATGCGGGGTGCGCGGTAATGCAGCGAAAAGCTGCCAAAACCACGAACCTCTATTCGACCGCCGGTCGCCAGCGTATTGGACATCTGTTCCAGCATTGTTTTCACTGCCAACTCAACATCCTTGCTGGTTAGCTGCAGGCCACTCGCCTGAGCCTGAGCACTGACCATGCGGTCAATCAGCTCAGACTTAGTCATACTGGAATCAGTCATCAATCAATCAGCCGAATCAGGCAGAGCCTAATCGTCTTCCGGCTTGTTCATCTGAGCTTTGATCAGATCGCCCAAGGTAGCAGGACCTGAGCGATCGCTCTCCTGCTTCTGGTGATCCTTCACCGCTTGACGCTCTTCTTCCACATCCTTCGCCTTGATCGACAAACCAATGGTTCGGTTCTTTCGATCCAAGTTGATGATCTTCACTTCAAGCTCTTCGCCTTCTTTTAGCACGTTGCGCGCGTCTTCTACGCGATCAATGCTGATTTCGGCGGCTTTGAGCAATCCGGTAACGTCTTCAGCCAGCTCAATGATGGCTTCCTTAGGCTGCACTTCGAGCACCTTACCTTTCACGATATCGCCGCGATCGTGCGCTGCTGAGTAATCTGAGAAGGGGTCTTTCTCCATCTGCTTGATACCCAGAGAGATACGCTCGCGCTCTGGGTCCACAGACAAGATGATGGTTTCGATTTGTTCGCCCTTGGCGTAGCGACGCACGGCAGTTTCGCCCGCCTCGTTCCAAGAGATATCCGACAAGTGGACCAATCCGTCGATGCCACCTTCCAATCCAATAAAGATACCGAAATCGGTAATGGACTTGATGGTACCGGTGATCGTATCGCTCTTAGCGTGAGCGATGCTGAAGGATTCCCAAGGATTCGGACGGCACTGCTTGATACCCAGAGAAATACGACGACGTTCTTGGTCGATATCCAGCACCATGACTTCGGTTTCGTCGCCAACGGAGACAACCTTCGATGGGTGGATGTTCTTGTTGGTCCAGTCCATTTCGGAAACGTGTACCAGTCCCTCGACGCCCTCTTCGATTTCAGCAAAGCAGCCGTAGTCCGTCAGATTGGTAACCGTCGCCATAACGCGGGCACCCTCTGGATAACGTCGTACGATATCAGCCCATGGATCATCACCCAGTTGCTTCATACCAAGGCTGACGCGATTCTTCTCGCGGTCGAACTTCAGAATACGTACGTCTACTTCGTCACCAACGTTAACCATTTCGCTTGGATGACGAATACGCTTCCAGGCCATATCGGTAATGTGCAGCAGTCCGTCTACGCCGCCCAAGTCAACAAAGGCGCCATAATCGGTCAGGTTCTTGACAATACCCTTCACGTCTTGGCCTTCCTGCATGGAGGCCAGCAGCTCTTCGCGCTCATGACTGTTCTCTTCTTCCAGAACCGCACGTCGCGATACCACAACGTTGTTGCGCTTTTGGTCCAGCTTGATCACTTTGAATTCAAGCGGCTTGCCTTCCAGGTGTGCTGTTTCGCGCAGTGGACGAATGTCCACCAAGGAACCGGGTAGGAAGGCTCGGATGTCGTTAACGTCAACGGTGAAACCACCCTTGACCTTGCCATTGATGATACCAATGACCACTTCGCCCTGTTCGCTGGCTTCTTCCAGCTTCTCCCAGCTTTCTGCACGACGTGCTTTTTCGCGAGACAGGCGCGTTTCACCGAAGCCGTCGTCTACCACTTCCATTGCAACCTTCACTTGGTCGCCAATAGTCAGCGTGCAAACGCCTTCTTCGTTGAGAAATTGATTTTTCGGGATAACCCCTTCGGACT
>JBELHZ010000037.1:0-25949 GCA_042091155.1 Gammaproteobacteria bacterium | reverse complement strand
TACCTCAGAGCCCTCTGTGGTGATGGAGTCTTCCGCAGTAGAAGAGCCCTCAGCCTCAAAAGAGTCTGCTGAGACAGAAGCTGAAGCAGAGCCTGAGGTAAAAGCTGAGGTAGAAGCTGTAGTTGAAGATGCTTCGGTTGAAGATGCTTCGGTTGAAGAAGCTGTGGTTGAGGAACCTGTGGTTGAGGAACCCGTAGTCGAAGAACCTGTGATAGAGGAAGCACCCGCGGCAGAAGAAGCACCTGCCAAACCGAGCAGGCCTGTTCGAGCGTCCAATGACCCTCGCGAAGTAAAGCGTCGAGAGCGAGAAGCGGCTCTACGAGCTCAAGGCGTATCCATCGCCAGCGGTTCCAGCCGTCAGGATAAGACGGAAGGCTCTAGCTCCAGTTCTACCTGAAACGTCTCGGACACACTGCGTTGAATGTCGTTGGCAAAATCCAGCACATTCTGCGCGGTGGCTTGACCGTAATTGACGAGAACCAGTGGCTGCTGGGGCCAGCAGCCCACATTGTCCTGCCGACGACCCTTCCAGCCCGCCAGATCAATCAACTGGGCAGCAGACACTTTAAACCCATCGTTGAACGCGTAAGGTGTCGCCCCCAACTCGCGCAGACGATCAGCAGCAACGCCGTTCACCACCGGATTTTTAAAAAAGCTTCCTGCATTGGGGTGCTCGCTGGGATCCGGCAGTTTGGCGCGACGGATCGATACAACGGCTTCGGCGACCTGCTGGGGCGACGGTAACGTCGAGGGCTTTGTTTCGCTGTGACCTAATGCAGTGCCCAGATCACGATAGGAAAGATTCACTGCCGGCCGCTTACTGAGACGCAGCGTGATGCCTAGAATCAGCAGAGGCTGAGCACTGTCCGTGCCCCGGCGCTTAAAAATACTGTCCCGATAACCGAATTCGCAGTCTGCGGCGCTCATTTTACGCGCCGTGCCATCGCCTCGAACCACGTCCACTGACACCAAGCGCTCTGCGACTTCTACCCCGTACGCACCAATGTTTTGCACGGGCGCGGCGCCGACAGCGCCCGGTATTAAGGCTAGGTTTTCCAGTCCGAACCACTTCTGGGCGAGGGTCTCTTGCACCAGCTCATGCCAGTTTTTGCCCGCACCAACGTCTATGGTCACGCTCTCGGCATCGGAATCCACAACGGTGATGTCGGCACGGGTCACGCGACAGATAAGACCCGACACGCGGGGCATCAAGATCACATTGGAGCCCTCCCCCAGGCAGCCCAGTGCGGCGCCATGTGTTCGACCAAATTCCATAGCGTCTTGCGCATCAGCAATCGAGTCCACATCTGCAACATGGTCTGCCAATGACTGCAGAGCCAACGTGTTTTTTAAGAGGATCTCTGAGCGAATCATGCGCCTATCTGACGAAAGGTGAGATTGATCCTGATACCGCAGGGTTTCTTTGTCGGTCTCAGACAATGTCTCTGACGACCGTCGAACACCAGCAGTGAACCATTACCTAGGGCAAACGTCTTACGTTGGGATTGCTGATTCGCTTGCGGCTGGGGAATCGACTGATCAATGCTAAAGCGCCGGGGCGCACCGAGGCTGAGCGACGCGATATCGCCGCGACACCCGTGTTCATCGTCGCGATGCCAACCCATGTGTTCGGACCCATCGACGTATCGATTGAGTAATAGAAAATTGAATGCCTGCCCGGCCGTGTGTTCCACCTGCGTTTTCAAGCGCTGTAGTGGTTCTGGCCAGCCAGTGGCGCGATGGTCTATGCCGGTATAGCGATAATTCAGGCCAGCGTCGCCAAACCAGGACAGGGTGCGAGGCGCATCCACCTGCCGCCCAAAAATGCTGAAGGTTTCTCGCTGCCACTCGATCCAGTGGGAATCTTCCAGTTGAACCAACCAGTCGTTGGCCTGAGCCGACGACAAAAAACCCTCGATGAGACGCATTCGTAAATCCAAATCTGTTCAGGGGCTAGGGTATACTAGGCGGGTTTTCACAACCAACAAAAGGAAAGCCTGTGAACATTGAGGGAAAAGTAGCAGTCATTACCGGTGGCGCTTCCGGTCTAGGCCGAGCCACTGCAGAGATGATCATCGCCAATGGCGGCAAAGTCGCCATTTTGGACTTGAATGAAGACTTGGCCAAGGCCACTGCCAGCGAGCTTGGCGATGCCCGTGCTTACCAAGTCAATGTTACGGATGACGAATCCGTCAGCAACGCGGTAAACCAGATCGCCGAAGACTTTGGTGCAATCCACGTCAATGTAAACTGCGCTGGTATCGGCGCTGCCTCTCGCACCGTTGGACGCGAAGGCGCCCTGGACATCGCTAAATTCAACTTTATTGTTCAGGTGAACTTGATTGGCACGTTCTCCGTGCTCAGTAAGTGCGCGGCGATCATGCAAGTCAACGAACCGGAAGGCGAAGCACTGGAGCGTGGCGTTGTCATTAATACCGCATCCGTTGCTGCATTTGACGGCCAGATTGGTCAGGCAGCTTACTCCGCCAGTAAGGCCGGCGTATCAGGTATGACCCTGCCAATCGCTCGCGACCTGTCTCGCCAAGGCGTGCGCATTTGCACCATCGCCCCCGGCATTTTCAACACACCGATGATGGAAGGCGCGCCAGATCAGGTACGCGATCCACTGATCGACATGGTTCAGTACCCGAAGCGATTGGGCCTGCCTCACGAATTTGCCTCACTGAGCAAGCAGATTGTTGAGAACGCCTACCTAAACGGCGAAACCATTCGTTTGGACGGTGGTATCCGTATGGCACCCAAGTAGGCACGTCGCGCAAACGACGTTGATGGAGTCAGGCGCTGAACAGCGCCTGAACTCTCGCAAGATCCTCCGGTGTATCAACACCACCAGGCACACGTTCATTGGCCTGAATGACCAGCAATGGTAGCGAAGCCTGCAGCCAACGCAGCTGCTCGAGCTTTTCAATACCCTCCAACGACGATTCGCCTAACGCAATGAAGCGACGCAGTGCGCTCACGCGAAACCCATAAATCCCCACATGCCGGGCAGCACCCGTTGGCACGTCGCCACCTGCGGTATCCCGAGGATAGGGTATGGGTGATCGCGAAAATGTCATGGCCATCCCTGCATCATCAGCGACCACTTTAACCACGTTGGGATTCAAAAAATCATCGATGTCGCTGATGGGTTCCGACAAGGTCGCCATGGTCACATCAGGGCGGGCCAACATCCCTTCGCAAAGCTGGTCGATGACTTGAGGGGGTACCAAGGGTTCGTCACCCTGAACGTTAATCACAATGTCATCGTCAGGCCACCCCCGTCGTGACGCGACCTCCATTACGCGATCCGAGCCAGACACATGGTCTCGTCGAGTAGTCTCCGCCTGCCATCCCTCAGCGATCACCGCTTCCGCCACCCGCTGATCGTCAACGGCAACCACCACATCGCTGGCCATGCTGCGGGCGGCTTGGGCTGCCACCCTGACGATCATTGGTTTGCCGGCGATATCTGCCAAGGGTTTACCCGGCAAACGCGTGGACGCGAAACGCGCGGGAATCACAATGTGTATATTCATCAAACGGCGTCCTTGTTCACACGGGGCTCAATGCGCAGATCGTGTAGCAGCAACGTTAACGCCTGAGCGAAGTCATCCGGGAGATCTATGGCGATTTCCAGCGCCCAAACGTGACTCAAATCGATATCAAGCTCGCTTAATTTGATGGCGTCTTTGTCGGTGCAGACAATCGGCGACCCGTCCGTAAAATCGAGCTCATCACCACTGTAGCCATGGTGATCCGGATAAATATGCGGCTCAACGGAGACGCCGATTTGGGCAAGCGTCTGTAGAAATCGATCAGGATTACCGATGCCGCACAGCGCTCGAACCCACGGATATTGTTCCTGAAAAACGTCGACCGATGCCTGCACACCGTCACTCAAGCGTCGAAAACGCACAGGTTCGGTGGTCACGGAGTATTCGCCCGCGTGCAAGCCAGATGCCCCACCATGACTGACCACAAAGTCCACGTCACGCAACCGTTCAACGGGTTCTCGCAGCGGTCCAGCAGGCAGCAGCAAGCCGTTGCCCAACCCGCGCGACGCGTCTACCAAGGCAATTTCCACGTCACGCGCCATGGCGTAATGTTGCAAGCCATCATCTGCAATCACCAAGTCACAGCCGGACTCACGCAGCAGTTCAACACCCCGATTCCGATCCGCCGCGATGGCAATCGGACAGTGCAGCTTGTCTTTGAGCATCACCCCTTCGTCGGAATACAGTCCCGGCGGCGCCCCGGCGGGTATGAGCGCCCCTTGACGACTGAGCTTGCCCTTATAGCCGCGGGACACGACGCCAGGCGTAAACCCCCGAGCCGTCAAAAAGTTCACAAGGGCCACCACCATCGGCGTTTTGCCTGTACCGCCAACGGTAATGTTACCAATGACGATGATGGGCAGGCGCGCGGTGTTTTCAGCAGCACGCTGCTGACCAAGCGCCTTTTGCCTCACTGCCCGACGCCGGCTGATCCAACCGTAAAGCCACGCCAATGGCAAAAGCGTTTTCACCCATAACGCATCGCCGTACCACGCCCTCGTAATCACATTGGCAGATTGCCCCAGCAGTGCCCCGGATCGAGACTGTGGCGCTGAGACCGCTGCGACCCGGGCCGCTGGCTTCGCCGGCCCAGACGACGGTTCTTCCTCATCTTGGAACTGAGCGTTGTAGAGATCGGCATACAACCCGTCTTGGGTAAGCAGTTCTTTGTGGCCGCCCCGCTGCACGATCTGACCTTGATCCATCACCACGATCATATCCGCGGACTCTACCGTGGACAGGCGGTGAGCGATCACCAAGGTTGTGCGACCGACCATGACCTCTTGCAACGCAGCCTGAATGTACCTTTCTGATTCGTTGTCCAAAGCCGATGTGGCCTCATCCATTATCAGCACCGGGGCATCTTTCAACAGCGCTCGCGCGATGGCTATTCGCTGACGTTGCCCACCTGACAGCAGCACGCCATCGTCACCAACCAAGGTGTCCAGTCCGTCGGGTAAGTGGCGGACAAATTCATCGGCATAAGAACGCTGCAAGGCTTGGTTAATCTGTTCGTCCGACGCTTCTGCCATGTCGCCGTAGGCAATATTGTTGCGCAGGGTATCGTTGAACAGCGTGACCTGTTGACTCACGAAGGAGATATGTTTGCGTAAATTACCGAGTTCAAAAGACTCGATTGGGGTGCCGTCCAGCGAGAGGCTACCGCGCTCCACGTCATAGAATCGAGGCAGCAAGCTGGCTAGTGTGGACTTACCGCTACCAGACCGACCGACCAGCGCTACCGTCTGACCTGGCGCAATGTTTAGCGTAACGCCATGCAGAACGTCTGGACCATCCGGCGTGTAGCAAAAACTGACATCATCAATCGCCACTTCACCGCATGCGCGTTCGAGTTCGAAGACGCCGTTGTTCTGTTCTATTCCAGAATCCAACTGCTTAAAAATGTCTTCTGCCGCCGCAAAGCCACGTTGCAGCTTCGCATTAATTTCCGAAAGTTTGCGAATCGGACGACCCAGCATTCCCGCCAGCACCAAGAATTCTACGGCCTTACCGCTGGACAACTGCACACCAAAGTCTGGGCTGTACAGCACCACGATCAACCCGCAAAGCCCAAGGGCGATGATGGTTTCGTTGGTCTGGGAACTGAACACCTTGGTAACCACCATTTTCATGTTCTGCTGGCGGTTGACCTTACTCGCCGTCAGAAAGCGGCTTTCCTCCTGTTCTTGTCCACCAAAAATCTTGACCTCTCGATAGCCACTGGCGACCTCTGAGACCACATGGGTCACATCCCCCATGGAATGTTGAATACGGCGACTGATCCGACGAAAACGATTACTGGCGAAAGCCACGACCAAACCCAGAACCGGAGCCATGGCGATGAACAACATCGTCAGTCGCCAATCGATCAGCAACATAAAAGTCAGGTAGGCCAACACCTTCAGACCGTCTTGAATGAGTGCTCTGAGGGCATCCGTGCCCGTATCGCGCAGCTGGGTCACGGTAAAGGTGATCTGCGAAACAATGTGGCCCTGGGTTGCGCCGTCAAAATAGCTGCTGGGGGACTTCACAATGTGGCCAAACAGCTGCTCGCGCAGATCGTAGACCACGCCAAAGGACACTCGAGACATGGCGGCTTCGCCAATAATCGCTCCCAAGGCACGCAACACGGTCACCACTGCCATCATCATGGGAATGGTCGCCGCCGCCCGGACTTGGGCGTCGTCCCAACCGTCTATCAAATTACCAAACAAGCTCACAAAGTACCCTTCCGCTGCCGCTGCCGTAATAAATCCGATAAAGGCGACGATCAGCAGTGGCCAATAATGCCCCACGTATCCCAGCAGCCGACGATAGATCGACCAGTCTGATTTGCTTTTCGCGTCTTCAGCCATGACCGGCTCCGGTTATTGGTTGGGATCAGAGTTAGGGGACGGTGCGAACTCAGACATCCGCCCGGACATTGCGGTGGCTAGGCTCACCTGAACAAATCCGGCAGAGGCGCAAGCGTCTAACACTCGTATCACCGACTGATGTGTCGCGTCGGCGTCCGCTCGAATGTCTACAGACTGCTTCGCGAGCTGATCGGCTGTCAGCATCTGCGCTTGGTCTTCAACCGCAGACACCAGAGATTCGATATCACCGCCAACGCCCTGACCGGCTACCCAGTAGTCACCAGCGGCGGTAACGGTTATCTGCAAGGTCTCGCCGCTGCCCGCCAAGGCACTGTCGGATTCTGGCAATGACACATCGATGACCCGGTTTTGTACAAAGTTCGCAGACACCATAAAAAAAATCAGCAGTAAGAACACCACATCAATCAGCGGCGTTATTTCGATTCCGGGTTCGCGGCGCGCCGCTCTCACCCGTGCCACTTAAGCGTCCTGTCTCATTTGGTCAAAAAATCGATCACTCACCGCCTCGATCTCGAGCAAGAGTGCGTCTACATGGCGCAGCAGAGCGCGATGACAAACCAAGGCTGGAATGGCTACCGATAGTCCCGCTGCCGTGGTGATCAGCGCAGTGGAAATACCTCCTGCCAGCAATTGCGAGTCGGTCTGCCCTGCAGCGAACAGTTGATCAAACACCTCGATCAGTCCAACCACCGTGCCAAGAATGCCCAACAGCGGACAAATCGATGCCACCACGCCAAGTCCGGTCAAATGACGTTCAAGACTGTGTGCCGTAATGTCTAACGCAGTTTGTCGTGCCTTCTGGAATTCGTCCTTGGGCTGCGCGACATTGGCCAACCCCACGGCCAATACATAACCTAATTGGCTGGTTTCGCCTAACTCGTTCAGCGCTGTGCTGCTGCTGGGCCAACCGGAGGTGTCACCCATGCGTGCCAAAAGCGGTTCCGGCAGCACCTGAGCTCGGCGCAGCGACCACCAACGCTCGAGGCAAATCGCCATGGCGATGACACTGCAAAACGCGATAGGCAGCATCAGAAGGCCACCGTCTTGAAAAATTTCTAGCATTCAAAAGGCCTTGAGAATTCTTCCGTTACCACGAGCAGCCTCGTGCCGAGATGGGCCAAAGACTGTGAATCATGCCATCGGCTTCGCGTATCCAATATTGATCGTGCAAATTGACTGTTGGATCACAATGCGGAACCGCGAATTCCAACACTTGGCCGAGCCGCACTGCCGAAATTTCATTGTCCCCGGGGCTTTCGGCGCGCTCAGGCAGAATCAGCACACCGTGTTCATCGCCGGCAAATCGAAACTGCAGATCCGGTAGCGCGTCACACACGGGATTAACGCTGTCTGAGGCAAACGCTTTGTAGCCGCCATCAACGGTAATGGTCGCATTTTGCGGCTGACTGATGGCCGTACAAGCCACGGTCAACGCCAGATCGAATCCCTGAAAACGGTCTGAGCTAGGCCCTGCAACTTGGCGATACTCTTCGTCCATAAAGATGTAGCTGCCCACCTGTATATCCGTCAGCGGATCAAGGGTCACGTCTATATCAAAAGTACCTGTGCCGCCTCCGGTTACGATATCTGGATTTATACCCTGCTGTTCAAGCAACTCGAACTTACTCGCCAACCGCTCCCAAGATCGGAGGGACTTTTCACGGCGTTTCTCAAACTCCGGGATGTGCATGATATGACCCGCGTAGTGCTGGACACCGGCAAAATAAAAGCGGTCGTCGCCATGCACTGCCTCTAACAAACGTAAAAACAGCGCGTCGTCGCGTATTCCTGTCCTGCCCATGGACACGTCAAGATCCAGCAAGATGCCGACACGCTTGTCGTCATCAATCTCTGCTGCCAGCGCTGTGAAGCCCTCCATTGAATCAACCACCAATAACAGGGTGATATTCGGGCCGAGGATCGCATTCACGGCACTGGCCTTGTGAGGCGTCGAAACCGGCGAGGTAATCAGTACGCTTTCGATGCCTGCACGCACCATGACGGCTGCTTCGCTGACCTTGGCAGTGCAGATTCCCACCGCACCTGCCTCCATCTGCAGGCGGGCGATGGTTGGGCATTTGTGCGTTTTAGCGTGCGGACGAAATCCCTTACCGTGCTTGGCCAGATGTTGGGACATGGTCTGAATATTGGCGGTCATGATCTCTCGATCAAGCACCAAGGCCGGTGTTGGCAATTCATCAACGCTCAGAGGTTTATCCAGCATGACGGGGTCGGTCGGGCGACCGATCACCGCATTCAAAGCCAATTCTACCGCTGTTGACATACTATCCCCTAGTCGCGCCTGATCGATGACGCATCATAACGGGGTTAGGGCCTGAATAGCAGCACTGGCTTGCGACTACCGAGCGCTTTTAGCGGCTGTTTTTCCGGTGCGTTTCGCGGTGTGTTTAGGCCGATCGCTGGACGTCTGAGGCGTTAGATGCTTCTCGCTCGGAAAGTTCTTGCTGATGCTGCAGCCGAAGCGCGGCCACCAAATGTCGACACACCTGCAACCCCACTTCTCTGCGGTTTTGTTTTTGGTCGTTGGCTTCGCCGGGTAGCCACAGGCTTTTTTGAGTGGTCGCCTTGCCGGTTCTGCGCCGAGACCCTCTGCTCCCCTTGCGCAAGGCCTTGGTCAACTTGTTCACCTCGCGCCAATGGCTTTCGGCATCACTGACCACCGGTACGTCACGCGTCACCTCGGCGTTCTTGGGCTGAGATACCGGCGATGAATCGACTGTTAAACCGAGCTCAAGCGGCTGTTGAGCGTCAGACTGTTGTGTATCGTGCTTTTTCATACTGTATAAATACCAACTACTGTATGTTTATACAACTACTTTTCAACAACAGATACGACCAGCCGATCCTCCTGCCAATCGCCGTAAAGCGCTGTACCGGATTCGAAACCTTCACCCAACAAGGACTGAGCGAGCGGATTTTCCACCAAGCGTTGCAGCGCGCGCTTGAGCGGTCGGGCTCCGTAGACCGGGTCGTAGCCCGCCTCGCATACTGCCTGCATGGCTTGGTCACTCAGCGTCAGACTTAGCTCTTGTTCTGCTAGACGTTGGTTCAACAGGCCGAGCTGCAGCTGCGCGATGCGCTGAATATGCTCGGAGCTCAGGGGTTTGAACACCACCACATCGTCAACGCGGTTGATAAACTCGGGCCGGAAATGTTGTGCCACGATGCCCATCACCATGTCGTTGAGGCGCTGATTGAACGCCTCGACGTTGTCACTGTCCGCGCCGTCTTGGGTAAAGGCCTGAATGGCCTCGGAACCAAGATTAGACGTCATCACCAGCACACAGTTGCTAAAGTCTACGGTTCGGCCATGGCCATCGGTCAAACGCCCGTCGTCCAGAACCTGCAGCAAAATATTGAAGACATCGTTGTGGGCCTTCTCTACTTCGTCCAGCAAAATCAATGAATAAGGCTTGCGGCGCACGGCCTCGGTCAAATAGCCCCCCTCTTCATAGCCAACATAGCCCGGGGGCGCTCCGATCAAGCGGGCTACCGAATGTTTTTCCATGAATTCGGACATGTCCACTCGGATCATCGCGTCGGCGCTGTCAAAGAGCACCTCGGCCAAGGCCTTACACAGCTCGGTCTTACCGACGCCGGTAGGACCGAGAAACATAAAGGACCCGTTAGGTTTGCTGGGGTCAGACAGCCCGGCGCGAGCCCGCCGAACCGCCTGACTCACGGCGGTAATGGGTTCGGACTGGCCGATGACTTTTTCCCCCAGCGCCTGCTCCAGCTGCAACAAGCGCTCTTTCTCTTGGGAGAGCAAGCGAGCGACAGGAATACCCGTCCATTTGCCCACCACCTCGGCAATCTCTTCTGCCGTCACCTTGTTGCGCAGCAACCGGGGCTCACTCCCCTCTTCTGGCGCGCCAGTGTCAGAACTGTCGGTCTGCTGTGCCAACCGCTTCTCGAGATCGGGGATGATGCCGTACTGCAGCTCGGACATGCGGGTCAGGTCGCTTTCACGTCTGGCTGCTTCGAACTGCAGCCGAGCCGCCTCCAACTCTTCCTTGGTGTCTTGGGACCCTTTGAGCGCCTGCTTTTCAGATTCCCAGATTTTGTCCAGCGCGGCATATTCTTTTTCGATATCGGTTATTTCATCGCGCAAGTCGTCCAGGCGTTTTTTGCTGGCGTCATCGCTTTCTTTCTTGAGCGCTTCAACCTCCATCTTCAACTGCATCAGTCGACGGTCCAGCACATCCATGCTTTCCGGCTTCGAATCCATTTCCAAACGAATCCGGCTTGCGGCCTCGTCAATCAGATCAATGGCTTTGTCCGGCAGTTGCCGGTCGGTAATGTATCGGTGCGATAAATTGGCCGCAGCGACAATGGCCGGATCCGTAATATCCACACCATGGTGCACTTCGTAGCGTTCTTTCAGACCGCGCAGAATGGCGACGGTATCCTGTATATCCGGTTGATCGACCTGAACCTTTTGGAAACGTCGCTCCAGCGCGGCATC
The DNA here is from genome assembly GCA_042091155.1 of Gammaproteobacteria bacterium. Classification (GTDB taxonomy): domain Bacteria; phylum Pseudomonadota; class Gammaproteobacteria; order Pseudomonadales; family Azotimanducaceae; genus UBA4421. The sequence goes on along the minus strand of JBELHZ010000037.1, from coordinate 15,030 downwards.
TTTCTCGATGTACTGCCGATACTCGTCCAACGTGGTCGCTCCCACACAGTGCAGCTCTCCGCGGGCCAGGGCGGGCTTGAGCATATTGCCCGCATCCATGGCGCCATCGGCCTTGCCGGCCCCCACCATGGTGTGCAACTCATCAATGAAGAGAATGATATTGCCTTCTTGTTTGGCCAGATCATTCAGGACTGCCTTGAGTCGCTCCTCGAATTCGCCCCGGTACTTGGCGCCGGCAATCAACGCCCCTAGGTCCAACGACAACACACGCTTGTCTTTCAGGCTGTCGGCTACCTCACCATTGATGATGCGTTGGGCTAACCCTTCCACGATGGCTGTCTTACCCACACCGGGCTCGCCAATCAGCACCGGATTGTTTTTGGTACGACGCTGCAACACCTGCACGGTACGACGAATTTCTTCGTCCCGACCGATCACCGGATCGAGCTTTCCCTGTTCCGCCAGATCTGTGAGATCTTGGGTGTATTTTTCCAGCGCGTTGCGCATTTCTTCGTCGTTCTTTTGTTCCACTGTTCTACCCTGTCTTTGCGACTCGATGAATGCCGAAGCGGTCTGCTGTCTGATACCCGCTGCTGCCAGGCTTCCGGCCACGTTCTGATCCTGAAACAACGCCAGCACCACCCAGTCCTCGGCAATGAAGTCATCGCCAGCTTTTTCGGCCAGTTTCTGAGCTTGCCCCAGCAACGCCTGTAATCCTGAGCTGGCCGACAGCTGATCACTCGGTGAGCCCAGCGTTGGCAAATCACTGACGACGCGGGCTAAAGAATCGCGCAACGATGTGATGTTCGCCCCGTCTGATGTGGCCAGTTGACACAGCAGCGACTGATCAGCCTGCGCCATGGCCAAGGCAACATGAGCCGGTTCCAGACTCGCATTACCTAGTGACACTGCGTGGCTATGCGCCGCCGCCAATGCCTCCTCTACGCGCTGGGTTAACTGCTTCGATGTCATGAGAAAACCTCCCAAAAAGCTAGCCAAAAGCTCACTGCTGGTTGCGGTTGACACGTCTTTCACTTGTCTTCTGTTCCAATCAGTGGAGCCTGCAATAGGATTTTTCAAGCGTCGTTGGGACGAATAAGGCACTGCGCTTGCGACCCGAACCGAGGAAACCATCATCACATGATTCGCTGCGAGTACTTTGACGCCGATCGCAAGATCGATGAAGCGCCGAGCCAAACCGTTGGCCAAATCGTCTTGCAGCCCAATAACTCCCTGAGCTGGCAGGCGCTGAAATACTTTCTCGCCTTCATGATGCTGATCTCTTTCGGCATTGCCCTAACCTTTATGTTTTTTGGCTACTGGCTGGTCTTACCTTTCACCGGCTTAGAAATGGCATTTCTCAGCTACTGCCTATGGCGGTGTTTACGACGGTCCAGCCTGCAGGAGGTCATCGTCTTCAGCGCCGATGAAATTCGTCTGGAAACCGGCATTGACGGCCCGGATCGCACCGAAGTCTGGGAGCGCTTTTTCACCAAAATTCACGTCAATCAGGCCATTCACCCTTGGTACCGAAAAACCGTCGCCTTAGTGCATCGGGGGGATCGATTTGAAATCGGCTCATTTCTGACCACGGCTGAACAAGACGAATTGATCGATTCGCTGCATCGTATGGTGCGCCGCGCGGATGCCGCCATGGTGCCGATCAGGTAGCAGGACTGACACCTCAGGCTCGCCACTAGCCGGAAGGATCAATCGCTTTGGCGTTGCAAGCGGACACTCTGCGGCCGTGAAGAGCACCACTCAATCGCACCGTGCACCGCCGTGTTTAGCTGGCGAGTTTGCTCCCATGCATAGCGTCGAACCACGCGCGGGTGCGGGTGGCCGTAGCGATTGTCTCTGCCTGCACTGTACACCACCACCTTAGGCGCAACATGACGCACGAAGGGCATCGAGGACGAACTGGCACTGCCGTGATGAGGCGCAAGCAGAAAAGTGACATTGTTCGGCAGGTGGCCTAGCAGCGTGTGTTCCGCCAGCGCGGAAATGTCACCACTCAAGTAGGCGACATGACGTTCTGTCTCCATCAGCAACGTGCAAGAACGGTCGTTATCCGTGGTCAGTCCGGCGGCCTGCAAGGTTGTAAATCGGACCCCATCCCACCGCCACGTATGCCCATGAGCGCAATTGTCCGGGCCGATAACAGGCACCGCATCAAAATACGACCGGAAGAAGGCCATGCCTCCCGCATGATCCAAATCGGTGTGGCTAAGTAAGAGTAAGTCCAGAGTATGAGGCCCGGTTGACCTGAGTACGGGCAGGATATGCGAGCGGCCCACATCACCCGTACCGAAACGAGGCCCGGTATCTACCAGTAAGCGATGCCTGGCAGTATCGATCACTGCCGCACTGCCCTGCCCCACATCGACAACCTGCACACAGGCCTCACCAAAGCGGACATCCTGAGTCACCTGCAATCCAAGCGGGACGATCACACACAGCAACCCAACACGCGCGTAGATTGACAGCGGCATCAACACGGCAACACCACCGACCAAGGCAGCCATCGCTGTCCAGACGCTCACATAGCCCACACTGGTACTGTGCTCGGGCACACGGTGAAGCAACGCGGTCAGCAACACGTCCACCAGCGCCAAACTGAAGTCGGCCACCTGCAGCGTCAGTGCCGACAGGTTCTGTATGACAGAAGACACTGGCAACCAGTGGGGCAGCAAACCCAGGGCCACACCCGAAAACAGCATGGGTACGGTCACCAGAGTGACGATGGGCACGGTCAAAAAATTTGCGGGCATGGACAGCAAGGACGCCTCACCCAGCAGCAGTACCAGAAGGGGCGATAGCCCGAGCGACAGCACGATTTGCGCCTGCACCAGAGCGGACACAGCGCCCCCGGCTGGATGCCTCGCAGAAAAAAAGCCCACCAAGGCGGCCACGGCACCATAGGACAGCCAAAACCCCGCGTGAAATGCCTGTAGCGGCAGGATCAGCGTCGATACCACTAAGGTAACGATCAACACCCGCCACAACGACACCCGATGGCCCACCAGTCGCAAGGCAAACAGGCAAACCAACATGCCCGCTACGCGCATTACCGGCGAACCCGCACCCGTAAACCACGCAAACCATACAGCGCTGAGGCAAACGACCAAGGCGCTACCCAATTGCGCATAAGCCCTCGCCTTGCCAACGCTGACTAGGCGCAGTGGATAGCCAACGCAAGCGAACAGAACAACGGCCAGTGCCGAGACGTGCAAACCGGAAACCACCAACAAATGGATTGCTCCGGTTCGCCGGTAGCGACCCCATGTATCGCTGTCCACAGCGCTGCCATTACCGGTCACCAGAGCCAACAGTGTGTTTGAGTGAACCAACCCCTGGCGCGCGAGCAAATCACGGATATTGGCTACCCAGCGCGGCCTGAATGGCACAGTGTCCGGTGCGAGCTGCCTGTTACCCTTTTTGACGTAACCCGTCGCGGAATAGCCACTGGCCAGCAGCCAACGCCGGTAATCAAAGCCTCCCGGATTCGCAGCCCCCCAAGGCACCCGCAACTTCAGTGTGAACAACCACCGTTCACCCACCTGAATCGGGTCTTGGGCACGCCATCGAACCAATAGCCTTTTGCCGACCAAGGTCTTGGCCACCAAGCTCTGACATCTCTGGGTCGACGGACTCTTCAGTATCTGCCGCTGGTCGTATCCCATCACTCGCACATCCAAGGACCAGTCGCCGGTGGGTTTACGATCGGCGGCCAAAATCTGTCCATTGACCGCTAAATCAACACCCGCCGCACATTCCGGTATGATCTGTGACTCGGCCCGGTGCCAAGCCAAAGCCGCGACTAAACCGGCGAAGAGCAGTAACGCGCACCACCATGCACCGCGAGACGAGCGCAACACTGGGCGAGACCGGGTCAATACGTCCGCTCAGACAGCTCGTCTGTGAGGGGCAATGGTTGAAACACGGGCAGACGCGTGACATGCAACATTTGAAGCGAACGACGGCAAGCATTAAAACAACATCATGAAAGACCGATGGCGTAAATTAATCCCGAATCGCGACAGTTTGCGTGAGCTAAGCGCCTTGCGGCCTGTGGCTCATTGGCTTAATCGCTCGGAGCTTTGGCACTTCAATCGACGCTCGGTTTCCGGAGCGGCCTTTGTCGGTCTTTTCTCAGCCTTTATTCCGGTGCCGTCCCAAATGCTGCTGGCTGCCTTGATTGCCATCGTGACGCGGGTGAACTTGCCCCTATCCGTGGCACTGGTTTGGATCACCAACCCCATCACCATCCCACCCATGTTTTATGCCTCTTACCGACTGGGGGCTTGGATTTTGGGTATCGACGCTGCGGATCTGGAGGTGGAAATCACCCTAGAGTGGCTGTTTGCGAACTTTTTCGCGATCAGCAAACCCCTCGTGGTCGGGGCTTTCTTTTGCGGGCTGATCAGCGGCAGCGTCGGATTCACTGCCACCTATTTCATTTGGCGCAATCGTGTCATGCGGCGATGGCGCAAACGCCGTCGAGAACGGGCAAACCGAGCAACGACCTCGGACGATTGATGCGGTCCGAGTGTCTCAACCGATCAGTGCAAAAAATGCGCGGGATTGAGCTGACTGGCCCGACGGGCTGGCAGCCAGGCCGACAGCAACGCAATTCCCGAGCTGAGCACGGCAATAATCAGTACATCTGACGTCACGATCTGGGTGGGTACCGACACGAAATACGAACCGTCCAGCAGGTGCTGACCACTGATGGCTCCAAGAACATCCACAAAGTCGTTGACGAAAACCGTCAGCAGCATCCCTAGACCGAGGCCGGCAGCTGTCCCGAATATCGCCACCACTGCGCCTTGGGACAAGAACAGTGACAGAACAAACCGGCGATCAGCCCCAAGCGTTCGCAACATGGCGATCTGGGCACGTTTGTCATGCACCATCATTGATTGCCCGGCGATGATATTAAAACCCGCAATGGCGACCACCAGCAGTAGCAAGACAAACATCATGGTCTTCTCCATGCGCACGGCCTGAAACAGTTCGCCATACACGTCTTCCCATGTGTCCACAGAAACAGCCGGTTCCAGTTCGCGAAGCCGGCGACCGAAGACACCCGCCTGCATCGGATTGTTCAGCATCACCCGAGTGCCTACCTGCCCCAACTCGCCCCAGTAGGTATCGGTGTGTCCATCAAGATTCAAAAGCACCATGCTGTAATCAGTTTCCGCACCCATTTCGAAGGTGCCGACCAGATTCAGCCTGAGCCAGCGCAAGGTCACGCTATCGCCCCGACCCACCGTCACCCCAATCATCACCGGATCACCCAAGGAAAGCCCTTGGTAACGGGCCAAGGGTTCGCCCATGACCACCGCATTAGCAGTTCCCTGCAAGTTAGCGAGCTCACCGCGCTGCATCACTGAGGCGATGGCGTCCATGGTGGCCAGTTCCTCGCCCGCAAAACCAATCACGCTCACAGGCTGAGTTCTTGCACCCGCGGCCACCACGCCAAAGCCTTGATAATACTTGCCTAGCGTTTTTACCCGAGGGTCAGACGCTAGCGCTGCCTGAAGCGGCGACGACAACGGAGTCTGGGCGATGGACACATGGGGAATACTGCCCAACAGGCGTTGCCGCAGTTCGTGATCGAAGCCGTTCATCACATTGACCACCAAGGTCAGTATGCCGACACCAAGCACCAGTCCAATCAGCGATACCCAGGTCACAAACCGAGCGAAACCATTCGCGCCGTGCAGCAGCATGCGTCCGGCCATTCGAGCGATCAGCCCGAAGCGCATGCCGTTAGCGTCTGTGCCTGTGTCTGTCTCTGGGATCAGGTTAGGCATCGTCATGCGCGGAAATCGCCTGCAGCTTGCCATCCACTAACGTCAGCACACGATCGAACTGGTACAGCATGGAAGGATCGTGGGTGACCACCAAAAATGCCACACCACTGGATTCGCTCAACTCCACCATCAGCGTCATCAATTCAGCCGCACTGGCGGTATCGAGATTGCCTGTGGGTTCGTCCGCCATCACGAGCTTGGGTTGGTGGATCAAAGCCCGAGCCACGGCCACCCGCTGACGCTCACCGCCGGACAACTCACCGGGCAGATGCTGCAAGCGGTCACCCAAGCCAATTCGGCCTAACAGCTCCCGGCTTTGTTGTTCCGCGACAGGTTGAGACGCGCCGTTGAGACGCAACGGCAGAGCGACATTTTCCAGCGCCGAAAATTCCGGTAGCAAATGATGCTGCTGATAGACAAAGCCCATATGCTTTCGCCTGAGTGCGGTTCTGGCGTCGTTACTGGCTGGAGCCATTGGTTCTCCGGCTAGGGTTATCTGCCCCTGATTCACATCGTCCAGCCCCGCCAACACATGCAGCAAACTGCTCTTGCCAGAGCCCGAACGACCAACAATGGCGACACGCTCCCCTGCCGCCAACGACAGATCAACACCATCGAGCACCTCGATGGATACAACACCCTGCGTAAAACGTTTTTCGATGCCCTTGGCGTGCAATATGATCGTGGATTCATTCATTGGCGAGTACTCGGCTGGGCATCAGACCCATGGCGCGCCATGCAGGATACAGGCTCGCCAACAGCGTAGCGCCTATGGACAAAGCGCTGATTATCAGCACGTCCTGGGGCAATACCTGCACGGGTAAATAAGAAATAAAATATTGAGACATCAGGTCATACTGGAACAGTGCAGAGGCACCGTTGACCAGCGCGGGCAACAACCAGCCTAGGCCCAGTCCCGCAGCCACACCGGCGAGGGTTCCCACCACGCCCAACAACGTACCCAGCATACAGAACAAGGCCAGCACCTGAAGACGACTGGCCCCCATGCTGCGCAGAATCGCGATGTCTCCGCGCCGCTGCTCAACAATCATGATCAAGCCAGACACCAAGTTAAACGCCGCGACGGCGATGAGCAGGGAAAAGAGCAAAAACAAGGTGGCTTTTTGCACAGAGATGGCTTGGTACAGCGTCCCGAATTCGGCCATCCAAGAGCGAACCCGCAGATCGCTTGCGGCAAAGCGTTGGTAGAGGTACTGACTGGCGCTGCCACTGGCAAACAAATCCTGCAGACGCCCCTGCACCCCGTGCACCCGCCCGGGCAGACGAAGCAGACGTTGGGCATCGCCTAGACTGATAAAAATACCGCTGCTGTCGAGTTGCGACTGACTGCGAAAAATCCCCACGACAGAAAAACGCTTCTGGCGAGGCAGCGCACCAGCGATGCTTACCCGCTGATCCGGCAGCAGCAGCACCGCATCGTCACCAACCTGAAGATTCAATTGATCCGCCAGCCGACCGCCCAAAACCAGCCCAAATTTTGAGCGGTGAATGTCTGCGAGCTGCCCGGACACCATGAAGTCACCCAGCGCGCTGACGCTTGCATAGGCATCATCGATGCCAGTGATTTGAGTAGCGCGCACTGCACCGTTGGCAGCGATCAACCCACTGCTGCGTAGAATGGGAGCCACCGCCACCAAGCCGCTGTTGTTGGCCAACACTAGATCACCTAATTCTGTGATGGGCATACCCCGCTGAGACGTAGCGGTTATGTGGGGCAGCACGTTCAACAAACGCTCGCGCAGCTCGCGCTCAAATCCGTTCACGACCGACATCACGAAGACCAACACGGCAATGCTTATGATCAGACCCGCCAGCGCCAATGAACCGACCGAGGTTGCGCCGGTCGCACCGTTTCGCCGCGCTCCGCCAAAACGGCCCAGAGCGTAGCGCAGGGCCATAAACGTGGTGAGATTAGCCCGCATGTTTCAGCGGTTAGCGTCGGCTACTTGCCGACGCGTTGAGCCAAATCATCCTGAGCGGATTGATTGGCGGCTGGCGTGGAAACGAAGGGGGATTTTTCGCAGTATTCCGGGTCACCGCCGCAGACCTCACAGTCCATTTCCATGCCAAGCGCTTTCATGCCGCCACAGCTGCCCGCGATGGGTTTGCGGCCAAAGATTACGCCAACGGCCATGGCCGTAACCAAGCCCAGCATGACGAAAAAAGCGACGATTATGGTATCCATAGTTTACTCCGAGGGCGCGACAAAGAAGGCGCGCATGGGCCCAGTATAGCGTTCAACAAAAGTGTCATCAGCGTTTTTCTCAATAATCAGTACCGGAAGTTGTAATTGCTCAGCCAAGGCCATGCCATCGTCAACTCCCAGCACCATGATGGTCGTGGCGTAAGCATCGGCAAATTGGGCCTGAGGATGGATCACGGTAACCGACGCCACACGGTTATCAGCCGGACGCCCGCTGCGCGGATCGATGACATGATCGACCCGAACACCGCCTACCTGACGAAAATTTCGGTAGTCGCCGGAGGTCGCAATACCCTGGCCCGATACCGCCAACACCTTTTGTATCAACCCCCGCTGACCCGGCACTGGCCGCTCAACCCCAATACGCCACAGTCTCCCCGAGGGACTGCTGCCCAAGGTGCGCATCTCACCGCCGATATCCACCATAAAGTCAGCGCAGTTCGAGGCCACCAGATACTCCGCCACTTCATCCACACCCAAGCCCTTGGCCAGTGCGGATAAGTCCACATACACTTCGTCGATCAGTTTTAGGGCCGCGCTGTTGGCCCAATCAAATTGCAGCTGCTGCATACCGACCCAACGGGCCGCTTGGCGGTGACGTACAGCGGACGGCAGTTCCACCACCTCCGCAGGACCAAAGCCCCACAGGTTCACCAAGGGGCCAATGGTGACATCGAATGCCCCCTCACTTTCCCGCCAAATCTGCTGCGCAGCCTGCAACACGCCGCTGAAGCGAGGTGACAGTGGCACCCAGGTCTCAGCCCGCGTCTGATTGAACACACTGATTTCAGAGCTGGGGATGTAGGTAGACAAACTTTGGTTGAAAGACACCAGCAGGCGATCGACTTCGTTCTTAGCCACGGCACACTGTTCGGTTTGGCGATACTGCACCCGGTAATAGGTGCCCATGGTAGCCCCTTCTAACAGCCGGTAGCTGGCGGATACATCAGCGGCATCTGCACCGTTCGCCTGCGCCGTGGTTTGGCTGTCGGAACCGCAAGCGACCAACGCACCCAACCCGAGCATCAGCACACATAACCGCAGCATTTTTTTGTTCACGTTCGTGTTCTTTCCACTCAGACATTTCGCCTATCTTAACCCGCCCACAAGGCCTAGAAGACCCCATGACCGGGCGGAAACTGTACTTTTGCTAATTCGCGCCTCACGAGGCACCATTCCGGGTTTGCGGCGATCTACCGACTGCCGGTTTGAAGACTTAGGGACCCTAGAATGAATTCACGCTGGTTTGCACCGCTGATCTTTGCTTCGGCTGTTTTGGGATGGCTGGCCGCCGTCACACTGCCTGACATCGTGTGGCTGGACCAACTCACTCAGCTGCTGCGCACAGCGTTCTTCTCCGCACTCAAAATGGTCATTGCCCCGCTGATCTTCTTTTCACTGATTGCCGGTGTGATGCAGTTGCGAGCATCCCGACAAATGGGCCGACTGGGCTCGGTGACCATCGCCTACTACCTAACCACCACCGGTATCGCCGTGTGCATCGGTCTGGTTATCGTGCTCTTTTATCATCCGTGGACAGCGTTTCCGCCGCTCATTGAAGACGCCAGCGTACTCGGCAACGTCACCGCCCAATCCGCACGGCTGATCGATCCCGGTGACGGCTCCACGTTCAGCCTGCTCAGCAATTTACTGCAGCGCATGCTGATCAACCCGTTCAATGCCCTGAGTGAAATGAACGTGCTGGGTATTTTGGTTGGCGCCATCTTCATTGGCCTAGCCGCTGCCATGACCCTGCCGGACGATTCAACACTGCCTAAGATTTTCGATGAGTTAGCCCAAGTTACCTACAAGCTCGCAGGCTGGGTACTGACCACTCTGCCCATCGGTTTGTTTGCCATTACCTTTCAACTGGCGCAGAAGATCGACTTTTCCACCCTGGCGGCTCTGGGCCAACTGGCCGGCGTCGTCTTCGCCGCCACCCTGTTCCACGGTCTGATCGTGCTGCCGGCCATTGCCTGGCTGGTGTCCGGTATGAACCCGCTGCAATTTTTACGCGCGGTCAGTCAGCCCATGATCACCGCACTGTTCACTTCGTCCAGCGCCGCCACCCTGCCGCTGTCCATGAGCACGGCTCAAAGCAAACTGGGTGTAGACAGAGCGCGCAGCGCCTTTGTACTGCCCTTGGGCGCCACCGCCAACATGGACGGTACCGCGCTGTTCGAAGGCATCGCCGCGGTCTTCTTGGCCTATATGTTCGGCATAGAGCTGGGCACCACCGGGGTTGTCGCGATATTTCTCGTCGCCATGTTGTCATCCGTCGGCGCGCCGGGCATTCCATCCGGGTCCATGGCGGGCATGCAAATGGTATTGCTCGCTGTGGGCATTCCGCTGGAAGCCATTGGACTGCTGCTACTGATTGAACGACCGCTGGACACCTTCCGAACGGCGGTCAACGTTGAAGGCGACTTGGTCGGTTGTTTGGTGGCCAAACGGTTTACGACTTAGTTTCCACAGGCAACCCTATTTCCCAGCTTTCATAGGACTCATCATGGCACCACGGCTTCTTTTACTTCGGCACGGCCAAATTTCCGCAAACAAACTCGGCCGCTGGCACGGCTCCACCGACACGCCTCTAACCCTGCGCGGTCGCTGGCAGGCCTATTTGACCGGCCGCCACTTGAGCCAAAAAGAGAATCTCGCGGCGGTATACACCAGCCCCCTAGGCCGATGCCGACATACCGGAGCCTTGGCGGCTCCTGCGTCTAAGACCACCCACCAAGTGGTGGATGGTCTGGCGGAAATGTCCATTGGCGACTGGGAAGACATGCGCTTTGCCGACCTGAACAGCGAACACAATCTGATCGAACGGTTAAACGAAGACACCAGTTGGGCACCACCCAACGGCGAAGCGATTTCAACGGTGGCCCAACGCATGCGGCAAAGTCTGGAAGACATCAGCGCCGCTCACAATGAAGACGAAACGGTGCTGGTGGTCAGCCACGGCGCAGCCATGGCCATCGCCCTAGGCGAGCTGATGCACGACACCCCGACGGAGTGGGGCCGCTACCACTTCGAAAACTGCAGCCTGACCCAAATACGCATACGAGGCTCCAGCGACACTAACGAGCTGATCGATTTCAACAACTGTGCACACCGCAAGCCCTTCAGTTAAAGTCGATGGTCTAATTTGATTCACAGCAGAATATTTGAGGAGAGAGTAATGGGTGAATATTCAATCGTAGAAAAAGCCGATCACATCATGACCGTGCGCATCAATCGACCGGATCGGTTGAACGCCCTGCACCCTTTGGCGAACGCCGAGCTGGGTCAGGTGTTTGATGATTTTGCAGCCGACGACGACATGTGGGTCGCCATTATCACCGGTGAAGGCCGGGGTTTCAGCGCCGGTAACGATTTGCGCTATCAAGCCGAAGGCGGCGAGCGCGTACCCACCCCACGCGGTTTCGGTGGCCTGACCTCACGCTTTGATATGAACAAGCCCGTTATCGCTGCCGTAAACGGCGTCGCCATGGGCGGTGGTTTCGAGATCGCCCTGGCCTGCGACCTGATCATTGCGTCTGAAAACGCAAAATTCGCTCTGCCCGAGCCAAAGGTAGGTCTGGCCGCACTGGCCGGCGGACTGAACCGGCTGCCACGCCAGATCGGACCCAAGCGCGCGCTGGGCATGATTTTGACCGGGCGCCATGTCAGCCCGGAAGAAGGCAAGGAACTGGGCTTCGTCAACGACGTGGTACCCCATGACCAGTTAATGGACGCCGCGATGGACTGGGCCAAGCAAATCTGCGCCTGCGCGCCGTTGTCCATACGCGCCAGCAAAGACGTGGTCTACAAAAGCTTAGACAGCGCATCGCTGCAGGACGCCATGGAAGGCAAATACGATTCAGTGAAGGCCATGGTCGGTAGCGAAGATTTTATCGAAGGCCCCAAGGCCTTCGCCGAGAAGCGCGCGCCAAACTGGCAGGGCAAGTAGTCCGTCTGCCAACTACACTACGGAGTTCGTTATGTTGAAAGTAACCCACAGAGACCTGATCGACCGCGCACTGGCGGAAGTTGAGACACTGGACATTGAAGAAGCCGAGGCACTGCTGGAAGACGAAGATGCGGTATTCGTCGACCTACGCGACCCTCGGGAACTGGAACGCGAAGGCAAAGTACCCAACGCCTTTCATGCCCCACGCGGCATGCTGGAGTTTTGGGTAGACCCGTCGTCGCCCTATCACAAGGACGTGTTCGCCTCGGGCAAAAAACTGGTCTTTTACTGCCAAAGCGGCTGGCGCTCTGCGCTGGCCACCAAGGCCGTGCAAGACATGGGACTGGAGCGTGTTTGCCACATCGGCGATGGCTACCGCGGCTGGAAAGACAGCGGCGCAGCCACCGAAGACGTGGAACCCAAGCGCCGATAGACCGAGCCTAGGATACTTAACGCAGCTTCGGCGCCGAAGCTGCGCACCCCCACCCAATTCGGAAAACACATGGTACCGCTGATCCACATACTCGCCTTCTGCGGCGGCTTCGTCATCATGTCGATGGAACTGCTGGGCGGACGCATACTCGCCCCCTACTTCGGCAGCGGCGTTTACGTGTGGGGCAGCATTATCACCGTGTTCATGCTGTCGCTATCGCTCGGCTACCTGCTCGGCGGCCGCCTCTCGGTACACAACCCGTCACTCAATCGTTTTGCCGGCATCTTCGCGCTCGGAGCGATTCTGCTGTACCCGTTGATACTGTTCGCCGAGCCAGTGATGGAATTCATCTTTTTACGCATAGAAGACCCGAGGTATGGCTCGCTGATGGCGTCTGCCTTCTTGTTTATCTTGCCTACCGTGATTTTGGGCATGATCTCGCCCTACTCCGTGCGGCTGCTGGTGACCAAAGTTGAGGAAAGCGGCAAAGTCGCGGGCACGCTGTATTTTGTTTCAACGCTGGGCAGTGCGATTGGAACGCTGATGACGTCGTTCTATTTCATCTTGTGGTTTGAGGTGAATACCGTGCTGACGTTGTTGACCGTCGTGTTGTTGGTGGTTGCGGGGGTGGCGGTTTTGGCGGCGAGGCGGTAGTACTCCCGGCTCAACCGATGGAATTCGCAAATGACACCCAGGGACATCGATCTTCGTCTTGGGCACTATATTGAGGTTCCAGTAAGATGGCGCAGATACATTGAGAGTTCAGCTTAAGAGCCGACTAACAATAGATCAGAAATATGAAGGTAAGAATCTACATATGGCATTCCCAATAAATGGTGGGTGGTGCCTTATAGATCACGACCTTTTGGTAAAGCTGGCAGGGGAAAATGCAAATTGGTTAAATACTGGTTCTTGGCTTGAAAAAGGGCAATACCACTCAGCAAGTCCAAGTCAAAAACTAATACAGGCAATAAATGAGTATGTATTTAAAAACACTTAACAAGTTTGTCAATAGGACATTTTTTGCTACGCTCCGTTTTGCGGTGGCTTCGCCACTTTACCGCAAAACTCCACTACACAAAAAACGCCTATTACAAAGGCGTTATACGTAGGGAGAGAATAGTGGCACGCAAGCCATTTCCAGAAGACTCAGTTTGTAAACCTTGTTGGGAATTAAAATATTGTCCTTACGGTTACTTAGTTGAGTTTTTTCCTCTTTTTCATATTGGAGACACCCCAGATAAATTTGATACTGCTGAGCGCTATGACGAAGTAAAATTGGAATTGGATAAAAAAGGCGCTAGAACAGAAGCTGAAGTAAATGAGTATTTTCGATTGCTTAGTATTTTAAATCCAGAATCAAATAATTACATATCTCAGTTTGCGCCAGAAGATGTTGCTTGCCGTGTTTTCGGCCACACTTGTCCAGTATTTTTTCACCAAAGTGATGCCACCGAAACCAAAGAAGATAGAATGGAAGGACGGCATATACCTCGCAGGGTAATGCTGCAGGTCGTGCGTAGAGATGGTCAAATATGTCAAAACTGTCGAATTAATGTACCTGATGATGAAATCGAATTTGATCATATCATTCCTGTAGCCAAGGGCGGCCCAACAAACGTTGATAACCTTAGAGTTCTATGCCGTGACTGTAATCGTAAGAAATCAGATTCACTTAAAGAGCATTTGGACTTCTAGCATGGAAACGTAGAGGATAGTACGAATTAACCGTATTTTCCTATCTGCTGCCAAGTAGATTGTTTTCAATTGAGGCCTGGTAGCGCGAATTTCGGAAAAATAAGGGCTTCAAACAAGACTCGATCATCGCACACCAGCCCGAATGTTGCGGATTTCTCGAGATCAGGTCGAGTCAGACCCCATCAACGTGTGCTGATGTCACAACAGTTGGGTCGAATGCTGGGAAAGCACCACTGGCGGTGAACGGTTCCTTTCCTGTGACATCTCATCCAGACCGAGATGCTTCAATATCTTTTCAATAACGTCTGGGTCTTCAATGCTGGCGATAATCTTCACCTTGCCACCACATTTCTCGCACTTTTCAATCTCTATGGCGAAGACGCGTTACAGCCGTTGGGCCCACGTCATTGAGTAGACCTTGTTCTTGCCAGACGTTAAGACTTGCTCCGCTTTACCTTCTGGCTTTGTCTTCTGACCTTCTTGGCACGACACGCGCTCGCAACTTGCTCCGCGGGGAGAAAACCTCATGAAAGCGTGTCAGGTTTACTCTCGGCTTCGGGACAAGTGCCGCCAGGCGACCCATAAACTCCATAGGGCTTAGAATCACATGTGAGGTACCGTCATCATAAGGCGTTTTAAACGCGACAATCACATCGCCATTAGTTGCCAGTGATAGCCGTTGTTCAGCGATGACCGGCCTTGCATTAGAGTGCTAACGCGCTGTTGCAGGATTAGGGCGGTATGTCGGCTTGGGGTCGAAAGCGGCGATTTCCTGTGCTCCATATCTCGCCCCTTCGTAAGCCAACCCTGTTGGTAAACAGCGAGCCGTCGAATACAGTAGTCGTCGGACCCGACTTACTTTGAGAAACCCATGAACCGAACCGTCCCTGCCCTTGGATTTTGC
>JBELHZ010000036.1:0-26535 GCA_042091155.1 Gammaproteobacteria bacterium | reverse complement strand
ACTAGCGCATGAATCTCAAGTGCCCTTTCGGTGGGTGCCAGTCCCTGCCGAGTTCTCACGAAAAGATCGTCGCCAAAAGCATGTCTCAATCGCTTCAATGCATTACTGACTGCTGGTTGACTCATACAGAGCGTTTCAGCAGCCCTAGACAGTTGGCCCTCTCGGACTAGCGCATCAAAGATAGGGAGAAGATTTAGATCTTTGTTTCGCAGCATATATGATTATTAGAGTGTCACCGTAATCGATCACCTAGATCGATTACGCGTCTCCCACGGTGAACTCTATCTTTCCTAATAGCCCGTAATCAGCAATGTAGTTACCAGGCTGTAAAGGAATCCCCGCACCACAGGTACCGCATAGCAAAATCATCTCATCCCTGATCTCGAGTCCTCTTGCTATCGCCTCGTCTACACACCACTTTGTCGCTTTCTCAGGGCCACCTAGGGAGTCGTAAGGAGAAGTTGTGAGAATGCGCTCTTCATCTAGACTCAGTGCAATATGAGCAGAACGCAAAGTGTTGAAGTCAACCTCGTACCAATCGAACTGCTTCCCGAGTAGGTATCGATCGGCGCCTAAACTGGTTGCTACGAGATTGCCAGGTGTTAGGTCTTGGGGTTTAGAAAAATTAACATACACGAACTCGATGGCTGCTCCGATTTTGACTGGCTTCCCTTCAGCATTAAGTTGCACAGCGATCTCGCACTCGATTTGCGCATTTGCCCGATGTTTGACCACATCTCCTGGTCGTAATTCGCCCCAGTCATAAAGTCGTCCCAAAAGTGCGTGATTCAACCCAAAGAGAGCTTGAATGTCGGGATTAGTTAAGCCCGCCTTTATCCCCGTTATGCCGCTGTTACACACTCGATTGCCGATCTCATCAAGTGCGTTGTATGCTTCTTCAAGGTCAAGTATTTGAGGAAAGGCGGGTAGAGGCGAATGTGACCGGATGGCTAAGACCAGCTCTTCCACAAATTGCATATCGAGCGTCATATTATGTGTCCCCATGATTCGATTGCGCGAGGTTATTCACTATTTCATGGAGTTCTGCTTTCTCCAGATACTTCGGTACAGCGTAAAGATTCCCTGCCTCCTTGAGTGCTTCGTTGACAACGTCATCTATCTCAGATTCATTGAGTCCCTCGACATGTATAGGCAATTCAAGCAGGTCTCGCATACTTGCGATTTCGCGAATGAATAGTCTAGCAAGGATCTCGTTGGAATTGTTTTTCTCGCCAAGTCCGACTAGTTGAGCTAGCTCCGCAAGTCGGTCGTGTATACAATCATCATATGCATTTAGAACTTCTGGTAGAACCATTGCGTTAGCATTACCATGTGGCACACCACGCACCCTCCCAAGCTGGTGAGCAATTGCATGTACGTATCCTACGCCCGCAACGCTAAAGGCTTTGCCCGCGTAGAAAGAGGCGGCGGCCATGGCATCTCGTGCCTCCAGGTCATCGCCAATCTGATAAGCTCGTGACAAAAACTTAAAGATCAGCCGAATCGCTGTTTTTGCTTCAATGTCAGTGCTTTCGATTGCCCCGCGGCTCACGTAAGCCTCAACTGCATGTGTCAGGGCATCAACACCGGTTGAAGCTGTTATCGCGGGTGGCATGCCCACCATTATACGTGGGTCAAGAGCTATGAATTCCGGGATCATTTTCCCGTCGGTAATCAACACTTTGCGGTGTGTAGTAGGATCCGAGATTACTGCCACTGGGGTTATCTCAGCTCCGGTACCTGCAGTACTAGGTATTGCAAAGTGAGGTACTGCAGCGTTCTTGCTCTTTCCAACGCCCTCGAATTCATTGAGTGAGAGTGGATTCTTATGAAGCAATGCGATCATCTTTGCTGCGTCGAGAACAGAACCACCTCCCAAGGAGAGCAATGCTTCACAGCCGGTGGAGGTAAAGGCTTGCTCGCCGGCTTGAACCGCGTTAAACGTCGGGTTGGGTAATACTCCTTCAAAGATCTCGTACTCGATTGATTCGTCTTCCAGTATTTCTACCAGTTCGTCCAGAATGCCTGAGTTGGCGAGAAAATTGTCTGTAACAATCAGAACTTTCTTGTAGCCGAGTAGTGCGATTTCTCGGCAAATCTGCAGCGCGGATGACTCGCCCTTAAATACGACAGGAGATTTCTTTGGCAGATACCAAAGCACTCTCATTGCACCGAAGGCTCGTAGTTTGTAATAGAACCGCCGAATGAAGTTCATGTCATCCCCCCCTTTACCTAAATATCTCGGTGTTAAATTTCAGTCTGTTATGGCTGTCGTTCCAACTTTATTGGCAACCTTCCACCGGCATTCCATTCACAAACGTAAAGGTTTCCTTCTGTATCTACAGCGACATCATGGCAGTGCCTAAATAAGGGTATGGACTGGCGCAGCCTCACAATGCATTCATCTCGAAAACCTGGTTCGATTCCGCCGGGATTGGAGACAATCTCATTCTTGTCGTTAAGGATTGAGATAAAACCTGAGTTGGAGGCGTAAAGCTTGTGCGACCAGCACACGGCCGTATAGAGGTAAGCACCGGAGACAACCGGGCGACACATGTAAGCTCCAGGTACGTTAATTGTTTCCAGATAACGCCCCTCCAAAGAAAAACGTTTTATACAAGCCTCTTCCCTGGACGTGACCAGTAACGTTTCACTGCCGCCTCGAGGATCAATTGCGATGCCGTGTGCACAGTTGATACTGTAAGGTTCGCTTCCACGACCACCGAAACAGCTTTTGTAACGGCCTTCAGCACTAAACTGAATTACGTATGAAGATCCGTAGCCATCTGCAATGTAGATGTCTCCATTGCTAGAGACCGCAGTTCCAGTAGGGAGGTAGGGCTGGTCGTCGCAGTAAACATCCAGATATATGGGAGCAGAGATTTTCATTAACACCTGACCCCAAAGTGTTGTTTTAAAAACACTTTGTGTTTTGTAATCAGTGATAAAAAGACACTCTCCACCCTCATCTTGTGCAATGGTCAGGCCGTGCGCCCCTTCGAGTCCTAGTGTCCACCGGTCAACAACCTCGCCCCTAGGATCGACAATTAGTATGTTGTTCTGGTAATCATTGCTCAGAACAAAGATTCTACCCTCAGAATCAATGACCATTTCATGGTAGTCCCGGGTAGAAGAGTTTCCCAATCCAGATGAGTTGACCCAGTTAAGATCGACGCGATACCGAAAATCTCCGTGGCCTAGAATAATGCCATCAAGACGGTCCAGGTTGCGCCCATGTAGTCGACGTTTACTTCCGGCGATAGTTTTAGCCAGCCTGTCCAAAGTTTCCAGCTTACGCAATCCTGCTGGATATGACATTTTTTCCCCTATAAATCTAAGCATTTGGGCGAGTAGTGTGAATCTCTGTAGCGAACGATAGAAACATCTCTCAGCAATTAGACTGAGTTTTTCAAAAACTAACGCTCAAGGAGCTCGAGTTTGTTTGGCTTACCCGCCCACTCTTCTGCGTCTTGGGGAGCATCTTTCTGTTCAGTGATGTTTGGCCAGATTTCAGCCAGCTCCGCATTCAGTTCCATAAACACCGCCTGGTCATCTGGTAGTTCATCCTCTGAGAAGATAGCGTCCACAGGGCATTCCGGTTCACAGAGGGCGCAATCAATGCATTCTTCTGGGTGGATAACTAGAAAATTCGGGCCTTCATAGAAACAGTCGACAGGACAGACCTCAACGCAATCGGTGTGTTTACATCTGATACAGTCTTCACCTACCACAAATGTCATTTAGCTTTCTCCATGGTTGTTGGAATACGTTGATACCTGAGTATGTCAGCCAAGAAATTTCAGTATTTGGCGGAGTAGAACTTGCTTGCTTTTTCCCTCACCCACCTTGACGGCTCGCACATTCTCTAGTCGCAAGCGAAACGCTAGTGTTGAACATAGTCATGCGCTGGGCATCCATCTAGGCACCTATATATAGTTATGGGTCATAGCACGCCAGCAAAGAAATAGGTCGTTAAAGAGGTCAAAGCTGGGAAGATGTAACGCCCCGAAAAAGGGGCGCCACTCTCGAGCCCTAGAAGAACCCTTGCGGATCAGTGCTATAGCTCACCAACAGGTTCTTGGTTTGCTGGTAGTGATCCAACATCATCTTGTGGGTCTCGCGGCCAATGCCCGACTTCTTGTAGCCACCAAACGCAGCGTGCGCAGGATACGCGTGGTAACAGTTGGTCCACACTCGACCCGCCTCAATGCCCCGGCCCATGCGGTAAGCGCGGTTCATATCACGTGTCCACACACCGGCACCCAGGCCGTAGCTTGTGTCATTGGCTAATGCCAATGCCTCGGCCTCATCCTTGAATGAGGTCACACCCAGCGTCGGGCCAAAGATCTCTTCCTGGAACACGCGCATGTCGTTCTTACCGGCCATCAAAGTTGGCTGCACATAAAATCCACCCGCTAGATCACCTTCCAGATTGGCCTTGTCACCACCAATCAATACTTGCGCTCCTTCGCTGCGGCCAATCTCCATGTAACTCATGATCTTGTCGAACTGCTCGCGTGATGCCTGCGCGCCAACCTGTGTATTCGGATCAAGCGGGTTACCCTGCACAATGGACTTCGAACGCTCCACCACAATCTCCAGGAACTTGTCATAAATCGACTCCTGAATCAGTGCACGTGAAGGACAGGTACACACCTCACCCTGGTTAAAGAAGCCCAGCAGCAAACCCTCTGCACTCTTCTCCAGGAAGCTGTCTTCGTGGTCCATGATGTCTTCGAAGTAGATGTTCGGTGACTTGCCACCCAACTCCACGGTCGAGGGGATCAGGTTGTTCGCCGCACACTTGAGGATTTCATTGCCTACCGCCGTGGAGCCTGTGAATGCCAGCTTGGCAATCCGCGTGCTCTGCGACAGCGCCGCACCTGCCTCAGCACCAAAACCGTTCACGATGTTCACCACGCCAGCAGGAAGAATGTCCTGGATCAGCTCCATCACCAGTAAAATGGTGACAGGCGTTTGCTCCGCCGGCTTCAAGACAACACAGTTGCCCGCAGCCAGTGCCGGCGCTAGTTTCCAAGCCGCCATCAACAGCGGGAAGTTCCAGGGAATAATCTGCCCCACTACACCGTAGGGTTCATGGAAGTGGTAGGCAACAGTCGTCGAATCAAGCTCCGCCGCAGAGCCTTCCTGTGCCCGAATGCAACCCGCAAAGTAGCGGAAATGATCTACAAACAAAGGCAAATCAGCATTGAGTGTTTCGCGCACCGCCTTGCCGTTCTCCCAGGTCTCGGCTACCGCCAGCATCTCAAGGTTCTGCTCTACGCGATCAGCGATCTTCAGTAGCAGGTTGGCGCGATCCGCCACCGCCGTTGAACCCCAACTGGCTCGTGCCGCGTGCGCCGCATCCAGCGCCTTTTCAACGTCCGCTGCCGAAGAACGCGCAACTTCGCAATAAACCTGACCCGTTACCGGCGTCACATTTTCAAAATATCGACCATCTGCAGGGGCTACCCACTCGCCGCCAATAAAGTTGTCATAGCGCGGTTTAAACGAAACAACAGAGCCTTCCTGTCCAGGTTGTGCATACGTCATATTATTGTCCTCTTGTAATGAACAGTGTGTTTTTAAAGTGAATAGCGAGCTGCTCTTCCCTATCAGGCCTGGTCATTGGTATGTGCTTGGGCGCTGTGCGGGCGGAAGGCGCAGTACTACTGTGTTGCTAATGAATCATCTGTGGCAGTGAACGTGGATACCTCGGGATTCAAAAATATCTATGCAGCGATCCAGCTCCACGTCCGGCATGAACTTGCTGGTGCCCTCACCAAAATCCAAACGTTGTACGCCACCAAAACGTGGCAGCTTGTCGAGCCAGATCGGGTTGTAGGGCAGAATCTGCATCTTTTCTACACCATGCTTTAGCATAAACTCAGCAATGGCCGTCAGGTTCTCTTGCGTGTCGGTAATAAAGGGCACCAGCGGCACGCGCGGCAATACCTCAATCACTGACTCTCGCGCCAGCGCCTGTACTTTCCTGAAGTTCTCATGGATGGAGTGATTAGGAACGCCGCAATACTCCTTGTGCGCATCACTGTCCATCAACTTCAGATCAAAATAAATCGTATCGGTGTAGGGCAGCACCAGCTTTTCAAATACCTTGTAATTAAACAGACCGGCCGTTTGAATCAGCGTGTGAATACCACGCTCTTTAAGGCGCGAAAACAACTCCCCCACTGATTCCATTTGCATCAACGCTTCGCCACCTGACACCGTCACACCACCACCAGAGGTCTCGAAGAAGGCTTGGTCTTCAAGCACCTTCTCAACCAGGTAGTCCATCTCGATGTCGTTACCGCACTGCTCCAGTGCACCCGAGGGGCATACCTCTACACACTTGAAGCATTGTGTGCATTTATCGCGAATGATCTTGTCGGGGGAACTGAGGTCTATCGCCTGTTCGGGACAAACCTCTGCACAGTCGTTACAGCTGATGCATTTCTCTGCATCGTAGGACAACTCGTAACCAGTGTTGATACTCTCCGGGTTCTGGCACCATGTGCATGACAGCGGGCAACCCTTAAAAAACACAACACTGCGGATTCCCGGTCCATCATCCAGCGTGTTGCGTTTGATATCGAAGTATAGCGAAGCCTTCCTTGGCTCCGTGACTGCTATCGCATCGATCAGGCTGGCATCAGGCCCCATTACTGCTCCTGCTTATCACTTCGTCCTGCATCTCTGGAGAGAGATCGTTGAAGTAGGCAGAGTAACCCGACACGCGGATCAGCAGGTTGGGGTGCAATTCGGGGTTGTCGCGCGCTTCGATCAGAATCTTGGGATCGAGCATGTTCGCCTGCACCTGCATGCCGTGGCGCTTGAAATACACCTTGTACATGCTGCCCAGCGCCTGTTTACCATCGTCGCACTCGTAGCTCGAAGCATCCAGTTTGATGTTGAAGTTGATGCCGTTGGCAAACTTCTTGAAATCAATCCGGTTCATCGAGTTGATTAGTGCGGTGGAACCGCGCTTATCGGCGCCGTTCTCTGGGGCAAAGCCCGAAGCAAAGGTTTCGCCTTTGCGCCGCCCATTGGGAGTAGCGCTGGTCAAGCTGCCAAAATGGGTGTGAGAAGTGTTGGAGTACACGCCGGCCAGGTATTGCCCACCGCGGGTGTTCTTGCCCAGTGCGTGGATAGAATCGGAGTAGTGATCACCCACCCACTTCATCCAGGCATCGGCCTTGGGAATGTCATTACCAAACTTATCGATATTCTCCAGCTTGGTGCGAACCACTTCATCCGACAGATTGTCCTCCAGGTGGCCCACCAGCTCTTCCAGAGTCAACCAGCCGTCTTCAAATACTGCACTCTCAATGGCGCCCAGCGAATCGGCAACAACTGCCATGCCGGTACCCTGGATGCCAGAGAAGTTGTACTTGGCGCTACCCTGGGTGGAACACTTGCCCGCCTCCAGGCAGCCATCCAGTGTCGCGCTGGTCAGCGGTGTAGGATGATACTCCGCATGGAAACGCTCTACCGCTTGCAGGTCGGCATGCAGTTTGGCTAACTGGTGCTTGGTCTGTGTATCGTAAGCGTCCAGCACGTCTTGCATGCTGGTCATATCTGAAACCGGCTTGGTTAGTGCGCCAATTTGCCTGGAAGATCCAAACTGACGACCTTGATTGAGAGCCATCTCCAGGGCCAACGCCATGTTGTACATGCCCGCGTCAGTGGAACCTAGGGTTTTACCAGGGGCCGTGGGCTCTACACAGCCGATGGCCACGTAGTCCCGTGCATCTTCCAGTGAGTAGCCAACGTTCATCATACTCTCGATGATCAGTTCGTCGTTGTACATGGCCGGAGCCGAGCCGGGTCCAAAGTTAACGCGAATCACCTCGTCATAGAAATCATCTGGGGTATTCTCGTGCAGACGCACGTGAAAGTTGGGCTGGCGCATGCGCAGTTCGTCGGCAAGCTCAAGCATCACAAAGCTCAATTCGTTGGTGGCGTCATTGCCTTCGCTATCCTGGCCTCCGATGGTGATAACTTCCCAGCTGGTCATACCTCCCAACATCGCGCCAGTCGTCTCTGCCCATACGGGAATCGTTTCACAAATCTTGACGCAGAAAGCACCCAGGATTTCCTTGGCTTCCTCGCGGGTGATGCGGCCTTCAGCCAGATCTTTTTCGAAGTAGGGGTTCAGGAATTGGTCGATGCGGCCAGGGCAGGTGGTTTCACCGGTGGTCTCCTGGAAAATCGCAATGTGCGCCAGGGTCATGGACTGTACGGCTTCATAGAAGCAGGTAGCGCCCTTGCGCGGAACACGCGTGCAAATCTCGGCGATACGTTCGAGCTCCGCCTTGCGCTGGGGGTCGGATTCTTCTGTTGCTAAGCGGGTCGCCTCTGTCGCGTAGCGGTCACCAAACTCTGACAGTGCGCTCATAGCAATTTTTACGCTGCGATAAAACTCGTGTTTAGCAGGATCGTCGGTTTGCCTTTCTAAGGCATCCACCTCGTC
The DNA here is from genome assembly GCA_042091155.1 of Gammaproteobacteria bacterium. Classification (GTDB taxonomy): domain Bacteria; phylum Pseudomonadota; class Gammaproteobacteria; order Pseudomonadales; family Azotimanducaceae; genus UBA4421. The sequence goes on along the minus strand of JBELHZ010000036.1, from coordinate 18,062 downwards.
AATGATGCCCTCTGCGCCCACCTTGATCAGCTTCTCGTAGCCGGGTGCTAAGTGAGCGATACCGCCCGCTTCATACAACTGATACTGCAAGGCTTCGCCTTGTTCACGAGCGAAGCGTCCGCGCTCCTTGTTGTTATCAAATGCCAAGTAGGCGGTGTTCTTGTTCAACCAAAAAGGGATGGTGAGCGCCAGCTTAACCCTATCCCAGAACTTGATGCGCAAAGGATTAACCCTGCGAGTTGGGATCTTAAAGATCTCCATCATCGGCGCTATACCGGTCATCTCAGGGTAGAAAATTCCGCCCACGCGAGATGCTGTAAAATTACCCACCACCAGTTCATTGGGGTAGATCTCGACAGTTTTGTTACGAAGTACATGTCGGGTTGCTGAAGCGATAAATTCGGATTTTGAACTGCTTTGATTGGCTTTATTCTTACTATATTGTGTCCACAGCATGGCACGCTCAATGCAGGCTGCGTAATCTTCGCTTTGAACAGCTTCTTTTAGGGCAGCAACTCGGCCCTGAGCCTGTCGTGTTTCTGCAGATGTTTTTTCTATATCTAGCACTGCATTCATGGATTTCTCCTCAATCTGAGCGTTTTCACCAAAGGTGATTAGAATTCCCATTCAATCTATCTAAGAATTTGCGAACTGTATTTGCAAAATGGCTCAAAGCATTCACAAAGACTCGGCTCCGTATCGCATAGAGCGTAAATATCTATATAAAACATATGCTTAGAGTCATTCAAATTAGCTCGCGAGATACTAGGGCAGGCACATCTCCTGACCTGGGTGCTGGTTAAATAACTCGCCTATCCCTTAATCAATGGATACCTCATTACCTTCCTTTTATCACATTGTCTGCGGCTTCGATCAGATCAAAGGTTGGCTGTTGCCGTTGCGAAAACGCTGTAAACGTTGCGAGAAACTTCTGTACCTCTATGTAAAATAGGCCGGTGACTGCAGGTAAGAGCTCGTCATACCATTCCACAAAATAGCCGCTATCGATTTCTGCTCGCTCTAAAGGGTCGCGCCTGAGGTTGTAAATAGCTGGGAGACGCCGACGGGTGTATGGCTCATTCCAGACATCAAACCCTACGGCCCGCTGTTGCGAGAACATGCCTTTCCAATCACCTACCCGTACGGCAGAAAGCATGCCGCCATCGGTAAAGTAAAAGAACTCCCTCCGTGGCCCCGAAGACTGTTCACCGAAAAGGTAGGGAAGAAAGTTGTACCCATCCAAATGAACCTGGTACTTCCGCCCATTCGCGACATAGCCATTCATGAGCTTGCTTTTTATGTTTGGCTCACCAACCGCAGCCATAACTGTGGGGAGCCAATCTAAGTGCGAGATTATCTCATTCGAGATACCCGGCTTTATACGCCCGGGCCAGCTCACTAATGCTGGCACTCGAAACCCACCCTCCCAAGTAGTATTCTTCACGCCACGAAAGGGGGTCATTCCACCGTCCGGCCAATTGTGCAGTTGTGCGCCGTTGTCCGTTGAATAGAAAACCAGCGTATTCTCGGTAATGTCAAGCTCATCGAGCTTATCCAACAGTGCGCCGACGTGGCTATCATGTTCTTGCATGCCATCGGCATAGACACCCTGCCCTGTTTTACCCCCCACTCCTCACTGAGGTGGGTTACCGTGTGCATCCGGGTTGAGTTAAACCAGGCAAAAAAAGGTTCCCCTGCCTGATGTGCTTCGTCTATGAAACGTAGAGTTTCAGCAAGGAACTCACCGTCGATCCCTTCCATGCGCTTGATGGTCAAGGGACCTGTATCCTCAACCGAGCCGTCAGCGAAGGAGCGCACGACTCCTCGGGAAACAAAGATTTTCCGATACGCTGGGTCTTTTGGATAATCTGGATGTTCTGGGGCTTGTTCGGCATTCAAGTGGTAGAGATTTCCAAAGAACTCGTCAAATCCATGCTCTGTGGGCAAGAACTCTGAACGATCTCCCAGGTGATTTTTCCCAAACTGACCGGTTCGGTAACCGTAGTTCTTGAGCAGTGAAGCTAAGGTGGGGTCTTCGGGCTGAATACCTAAGGCTGAGCCGGGCACACCAACTCGGGTTAAACCCGTGCGGACAGGATGCTGGCCCGTTATAAAGGCAGAGCGACCTGCTGTACAGCTTTGTTCACCGTAGTGATCCGTAAACCGTACGCCTTGCGCGGCAATTCGATCAATATTAGGCGTTCGGTATGCCATCATGCCATCGTTATAGGCGCTGATATTGAGCCAACCAATATCATCACCCCAGATCACAAGAATGTTGGGTTTCTCTGAAGCTTGCGCTATCAGTGGAACTATCGAAAAGAGAAGACTAATAGAAAGACGTAAAACGAAGCACATCGAATTAAACTCACAATCATTACACGTGGAACCGCAAGGAATGGCATGCGAAATACGCCACGCACCATCAGAACATCGAGAAAGCGACAACCAGTATAATTAGGTATTAGGCTCACAATCGCCATGACATACCAGCTCAGAAATTGATCCGGGTGCTTAAAATATTCCATTGATTGAGCAATACTCTGTTTGCAGCGCTGACCTAACCACAGAGTAATTGGGTAAATATAGATGTACTCAGCGATACCTGTGACGATACTGCGTAAAACTGACGCCCACTTCAGATTTGAACAACCGACCGAAGCTGTTTACATCCTGAAATCCCAGGGAATCAGCTAATTCTGACATAGAGACATCACCGAATTGGGAATGCCATAGTGCTTCTTCTATACGAAATTTGGTGAGCTCGCGGCTAAACGTAGTACAAGCACCCTTCAGATAGCGCTTTAAGGTGGGTAATGTTGTAAAGAGGTAATCTGCACATTGATCTTGACGATACACACCACTGGCAAAAAGGTCGCGCAATTCATGCAGCCCTCCCTTCTGGGCTGGCATCTGGTTTAGCTGTGCCTGAAGTATGCGTCGCGTCACGTTGGCCGACTCGGGGTCGGCATTTGGAATGGTTAAAGAGAGTATGTCTTTGTGGATCCAGACTCGGTCAATGTGGGAATTCCATTCGAGTGCTCCATGAAAAAAGCCTTCCCATCTGGTTGCATAGGAGGGCCTTTCGCCTTGAAGCTGAATCTTAATGGCAGGGGCGAATTCTAGAGGACTAATACCTCCTGTACTGCAAGCGGTGCTAAAGAACAGTGAGAAGTAGGCCTCCATGGACTGCCGCAGTATAAGGTCGCGGCTAAACTCTGGGTGAATTGTCAAAACACAGTGATTTTCAGTGTCTCTGCGTTGCACATAGAAAATAGGCGATACCAGAAGGGGGTACGATTCCTGAATTTCAATAATTTGTTCCCCGTTAACGCAGTTTAATAGCAGCAGCCCCAGTAGCCCGTGAGAAGCGACAGGTAACCGCTGGCCGAATTGAAAGCCCCAGTCAGCTGCGCGAAGCGCTACAACATCAGCGAGTGAGCGGTATTGTTGCCATGAAATGGACAGGTTGACATCTTCAATATCTGATGGAGACAACCCAGTGTTGGCAAGCAAGTGCTCCTCGGAGAAACCCAGTTCCCGGCCAAACTCAAAAAGATGGCGGGGATGAAGAATCCATGGGAACAGGGGGTCATTCCCGCCAATCAATTTCTTCATATGCTACTCCCTTGTGCTCATCCAATAGCTTTGCTCACAGATGTACGATTAAACTACAGCGTGGTGTCAACAAAGTAAGGGTTGATTCCGATCGAGGCCATTACAGCGAGCCATCCTAGCTCACGCTGACAGTAGAGCTCTACAGGCCTGTACCAACCTTATACAGCAACCTGCAGATCAGCTCACTTTTTTTGACCCGCCGTGAAAACTAGGGATAATTTCCTGATATGCCGTCCCATGGTACTCAAATGTTTTACCATAGAGTAATAATGCGCCATTCGTATCGGACATCCACGACTTTTCATCTTCAATGTGTAGCCAGAGACAACCATGATTATCGAACTATGTGCATCCAAGGACTTACGACGCTGGATAGACCTCGACGCACCACAGCTCACCCGACCCGGCAGTCCAGTTTTGGGCGCTCATCCGATCTCGAGTACCGAGCATGTCGTGAGCTGGCAATGCCACGTTATTGTTCCCGAAGAACAAGAGAACTTGGCCTACTTTACGGTGGTTGCTGTTCAGGCACGTAGCCAATACTCACTTCTTGTCCCATATCTCACCGTTCCTTCGCCAGAGCAACTCGCGGAAGATCTGATTTACCGATGGGGTAATGAAATGATGCACCGCATGGTTGATGCTTCAGTTATATTCAAAGAAGATGTAGAGACTGTGGCTCAGCAGTATAAGACTACTCCGCGGGAATGGTATTGGTATCTCAACTCAGATCCTCAGCTACAGATTCGTGCAGAGGCAGCCGAAGAATGGATAACCGGCTATATGGATGCATTCAAGTTGGAACACTTGGAAGAAGATCATGTTATCGATCTTGGACGTCACATCAATAGTCAGTCCGTGCGCGAGGGCGGTTTCGAACCTAATACCAAAGCAATCCAAGGTTTTGTAGCGGACGGGCTCTACAGATTCGCCGATGGATTGTGTGACACTGCGTATGAAAACACGATAGCCGGAGCCTTCCCTTGGCCCTGGGGAGAGGCACCGGTCAAGTTATCGCAGCGAAATCGAGAATCCAACAACCTAGTGTCTTTGAAAGACTATCGAAACCTTTAACGACAACCCGCCATCGTACTTGCTGTGCTAAACCCCCTGAGGAACTCCACCAGCGACGATCGTGCGATACATTTCTCTACGCTGGCCCAGGTAGTCTGCCATAGGTAGGTGCTGAACACAGCGGTTGTCCCACATCGCCATCGATCCCGGTTCCCAACGGAAACGGCACAGATTCAATGTGTCTTCCATTAGTTTCTTCTGCAAAAACTCCAGCAGGTGCATGGATTCATCAAGTTCCATTCCTTCAATTGCGACCGAGTAAACGCCGGTGACAAAAAGTGCCTTTCTCCCAGATTCCGGGTGCACCGTTACCATTGGGTGAATTTTTATCGCGTCTGCCACATCACCTCCGGTCTTAACATCCATATTTTCCAGAGTCGCCTCATACAAGCCCGCCATTTGGGTGCCATAGCCATGCTTTGCAGAATGCACAACATTCAAAGACTCGCAAATCTGTTTCATGACAGGGGACAATGAATCGTAGGCGTTATACATGCTGGCATATAAAGTATCGCCGCCGTAGGGTGGAATATCCTTTCCGTATAAAATCGTGTAAGCGGGCGGTTTGTCCTGAAAAGACCAATCGCTATGCCAGGTGCCTCCGAACACAAACCCCGTTGCTTCGTCTGCTTCCTTCAGCAATCTCAGAATGTTGGGATGGCCTTCGATACCGTCGACAAAAGGGTCAACACCAAACTCGCCAAAGTGCTGAGTAAAACGCTCCTGATCTGCAGGTGTGAGATCCTGATTCCGAAAGAAAGCACAGCTGTGGTCTATCATGACTTGCCGAATTTCTTCGATCTGGACATCGGTTGTCGCACTCAAATCCACTCCGCTGATTTCCGCGCCAATCGCAGCGGCGTAGGGGGTTACTTCGATATGATCGTAGTCTCTCTTAACCGCATTGGTCGCGGCTTTTGGCGGCTTGAACATGTGTAGACTTCCTATACTAGTCTTGATTAACTCGACAGCCCTCGGAGCCCTGAACAGATGAAGCACCTGGTCTGCAGCTCTTGGTACATAAAGGCTGAAACTGTAAAGCAGGGCCATCCTGACAGGGAGGTGGACTTAACTCAAATCAATATTACAAATCTATTACTTTCATGTGGTGAATGTTATTAATCTGCTGGAACATTCCACCCCAGATTAGAAAAGGCAGTCCCGCTCGGCTTTAGATTAACCTAGGTGATTCATTTGTAGTGGTCGTAGCGCCGGCATTGCTGTAGATTCATTAATACACCGCGAAGCGCATCGATTCGATCATTAGTGAAGCTGCAAGTACAGTCGAATTGGTGAGCCGATTCGAAGCAGCGCAATATGCGGATTTCGCACTGTGCCTGAACTTAGCCATCACCGAAATTCCGATTCCCAGGCGAATACAACGGGTTCGAGCTCGTGTCGGTATAGGGATGGGGAGTGATTTCCCTGAAGCGGATCGTTTGCTAAGCCAAGTATCGCCGACAGTAAAGCAATCCAGGCAAAAAATCACCGAGCTGGAAAGTCGCTGCAATAACCAGTGATTCTGTTCTCTCTGGTCTGATAATCCCGCTTATTTTTTGGTAGCCCCACTGCCCTAATGAAAGAAACTTATCGGGGTCAATTTCGTTTTCCTAGGACTCTCCTTGCGAAGCAAGTGATGGATTTCGTTATCTAGGTCCCCGTAGCTAATCGAGCTCCTGTCTGTAAAGTTGCTCTTATTTGGCACTTGATAAGGTAAAAAACATTACGATTGACTCTATATTTATAGAGTTTTACTGTAAAAACCGCTTAGTGGCTACTCGCAGTAGCATTAAGTTCGCAGGGACACCCTGCATCTTTCCCCACTTGGGTTTCGACCCATTAGGGGAAGAAGCCTACATGGGTTTAATTGACGTTAAGGAGATTGACCATGTTGAAGTACCTGAATGTGTTTGTACAAGAGAAGTTCGAGTCTAATGGCGAGGAGAAGAGCAACTACACGAAAGTGGGCGTTGCCTTCCCCCACGACAAGGGCGAGGGTTTCAACCTGAAAATCACTCCTGGGATTTCGGTCTCTGGTGACCTGGTTGTGTTCCCACCCAAAGCTGACGAGAACAGCTAGGCTTCGTACGAAAACCCTGGATTAAACACCCGGGGTTTTCTTTTTGACAGCTTCCGCCGTAAGGCATCACCCCGATGGGATTCGTCCCATCGGCGTATCTCATCTTTTTTTAGAGCGAGATATGAAAATGGATGCATTTAACTATGATTCACAGGACGAGGTGATCGCGGCAGCGATCAGGTTTGTGGAAGAAAGAGCCACCTACACAATGGAAACGTTACAAAGCCCACGCGCGTCGAAGGATATCTTACGTCTGCGTATCGGTGACAAGGAGCGTGAGATTTTTTGTGTGCTTTACCTCAACAACCAGCACCAATTGCTTGAGGTAGAGGAGCTCTTTATGGGAACGATAGATGGCGCCGCTGTCTACCCGAGGGAACTTGCGAAGTCGGCATTGCAGCGTAATGCTGCAGCCGTGATCCTGGGCCACAACCACCCGTCGGGCATTACCGAACCCAGTTCGGCGGATCGTCGTATCACAGAGCGTATTGTCAGTGCGCTGGGCCTTTTGGACATTCGTGTCCTGGACCATGTGATCGTCTCTACCAACAACTCGTTCAGCTTTGCTGAGGAAGGGCTGCTGTAGACTGTCTACTTGGCGATAAACATTCCGCTAAAGGAACCCTCGCGGTTCCTTTTTTTCGCGCAACATATGCGCGTAAAAAAGCCGCCCGGCGGGCGGCAAGCGAGATAGCTTGTCGAAGCTATTTTAAAAAAGATGCTGCCGAGCAGCTCGGCTATAACCGCTCTAACGTACGTATCTGTCAAATCTGCGCCAGGAGCGTGTCCACGACACCCTCGATGGTGCTGCGATCAATCGCTGCCCTGAACGCGTCGGGTGACTGTATCGCAAGGGTGCCCGGTTCGGCGAGCGCTTCGCTCGCCTCGCCGAGACGGTACGGATCGGTGCCACGTGCCTGGCGCCGCGCTTCCTGGTCATGGCTGCAATCGAGCAGTGACAAGGCGATAGTGGCTACCATGGATAGTCTCCTTAGAAAAGGGGGCCGAAGCCCCCGGTTGTGAGTGGCTTAGAACTGAGAAGGAATCCAGGTCGCCTTGGGATCATCCTTGGTTTTCGGGCTTTCGTTGAAACGTTCATCCAGACTCTCCACGATGGCCGACTTCTTGGCATCGTCATGCCGCTGTGTCCACTCCTGCCCGATTACGGGACCGAACTGCTCGAGCAGTTGGGACTTGGTCAGCCTGCCAAAGTAGTTATCCGCATTGGGACGCCAGTAGCTGGGGAAATCCACCGCCAGCAGGTCCACAAGGGCATCCCGCTCTGCCTTGCCCCGCACCCCGATTCGCAGGGTCTGAGCCACCGCGTGAGCCACCAGTTTGTCCTTGGTTTTTTTCGGCAGGGCGATAAAGGCCGCCAGACGTTCGGCGGTGTCTTCAATCGACAGCCAGTCCATAGACAGCGCGATGCGATCATTGAGTGCCTCAAAGGCTTTGCCGGTATCGGTATCGCCTCGGCTGGAGTCTGATTTGACCACGGTGAAGTTGGCATCCATCAGCTCCTTCCCTTCCCAGTATGATTCGGAGAGCACCTGTACGCACAGGGAGTAATGAAGGACATCGAGGGCAACCGCCGGTTTAGCCAGCAGGGTCGCCTTGGTGGCTTGCTGCCGGTATTGACCCAGATCGTTGACCAGCGCTTGAGTCAGCTCTTTCTTGCCGGAGTCCTCGGTGTGACCGCCCTCCCCTGCACTGTTTTTCGCTTCTGTGCTCTTGGCTTTGGGCAGGTCTTTCTTGCGCGCCCAGCCCCGCAGGATATCCAGCTTGCCGGCGTTGTCGCAGGTCACGATACAACCCGCGTAGGCCTGCTGTTCCTCAGTGTATTGCAGGTACTCATCGCGCTTGTCTTCCAGTTCGCTCACCTCTTTCTGTGCGTCCTCGATAGCGGCATAGAATGCGTCCTCATCGTCAAAGCCTTCGGCCAGTTCTTCATCATAGTAAAGGTCTTCCCACTCACCGATCCGCTTGTTCAGTGCCTCGATTTCCTGTGTGAGTTCCTCGGGGACACCGACATGCTCGGCTAATAGTTGGCGCAGGCCTTCCAGTGACTGGTGACGATCCATGGAGGTTTCAATCCATGACCAATCGCTTTCTTCTTTGGCCAGTTTGGTTGCCGCCCGATCCAACTTCGCCTGAGCCAGTTCACAGACCAGCGACGAATCACAGAGATAGAAAGTGTCTTCGAACAAGTCCCCTGCCCCCGCACCACCGGCTTTCAGGTAAGCCGCCTTGCCAACGAAGGCACCAATGCCCCGCCGCGCATCCACGGCCTCACCCAGCAACCAGCTTTTCACCGCATGGGGCCACAGGCGACCGGATAGTTCTTTGTAACAGGCCAGCTGCCGCTCATGATCGTCAGAGACAGTGAACGCCATCAGGCAATCAAGTTTAATCCCGCCCTTGCGGTATTCTTCCAACAGTTTGGGTGCCACCCGACCCAGTTTCAGGCGCTTTTCTACCACCAGCTTGGTGATCCCGAACTTGGCCGCGATATCCTCCACCGGAACCCCCTGTGCTACCAGCTCGGCAAAGGCCTCGTATTGATCCGCTGGGTGCATGGCCTCCTGTCTCACGTTCTCCGCCAGCGATATTTCGGTGATATCGGCGTCTTTGTCTTTCACCCGACACTCGACCTCGAAATTTTTGTTGATGGTGTTGTTTTTGGCCAGGTCTTGCAGGGCACGCAGCCGTCTGCCCCCGGCCACCACGCCGAACTTGCCCTTACCTTCGGGCACGACCACCAGATTTTGCAGCACACCTTGACTAGCAATGCTCGCCATCAGCCGTTTATGCGCGTCACGATTTGGCACGGTTTTACGGACATTGCGTTTGGAGACGGTCAGCTTGGACAGGGGAATCATTTGAGTTGTCATAGTCATACCTCGCTTTACTCGCTTTGTTGGTTTTTCGACCCCCACCCCTCTGGGGGCGAAGACCCCCAAACGCGAGCGAGTGCGCGAGTGAGCCAGCAGCTGGCATGGCCGTGTCCGGGCAGGGGGAACCACCCGGCCTGCAGGGAGAGAACACAGTGAACGAGCGAAGGTGGGGGGATGCCTGGACTTAGGCCAAACGGGTGCTAATCTGTGCCCTTCCCCAGAGGGATAGTTTCGTCACCGAAAGTGCACTGACGTCAGACAACAATTCACGACCGACACACCTGGAGGCCTCCAGTCATTTCTTGCACGATGCACTGGATTTCAAGATGCGGTATCGTCGTTGTGCATTGACTGATGAAGCGCTCAGCTTCACGCATATCAAGCCTCAGCGGTGTAACTGCTTCATCGATCTACGAATGTGTGTTGGGGAAGCACCACAGAGCCTTGTCGCCTACCATGTTTTGCCTGGCTACAACGGTAAGAGCCTGATTGAGGAGGTCGAAGGCTACGGCCATCGCGTCGATCGACTTTATGGATACCTGATGGGGCACCTGACCAACGAGCTTGTCGATTCGGGCAGCCGATCATCGACCGGCTCGCCGAATTGCCGGTAGGATTGCGCATTCGATTCGATGTGTGGGGTTTTAAAGGTAGTCAGTAGAGATTACTTCTTATAGATAAACCTGCCCGACTGGGGATCCCGAGACACCGCTTTATCATTGATCCTCCGTACCCGAACACCCCGCTTTGTGGCGATGTCTTTAGCTTGGGCGCCGGTCTCCCTCGCGTGCAATCTCAGCGATGCTTGCTCGGATGGTGTCAACATCCGGGGAGTTGAGGAGGTATCGTGCTTCACTTTCTGTAAGAAGCGCGAAACCGTATCCGAATACCTCACTCCACCAGTCTTCAAGGGCTGCATGTTTGGCTCTCAGATCCTGCAGGGTTTGTGGCTTTACCGCTAGTGTAGCAGATCGGCGCTGGCCGGTCAGCGCCACCAGGCCAACCACATGGCCGCCTTGGGATTCTATATGACCACGGATATTGGCTAACGTGCCGCCTTGCCCTACAAAGTCATCCACAATCAGGTAGTCTCCGGGACCGACCTCGCCGGCAAAGAGCGGTGGTGTCGCCAGTCGATGGTAGCCGCTTGAACCCGTGTGACTGACTCGGTTGGCCTGGAGGATGTCGTAGTTCACGGGCAGATCAAATGCGGTGCCAATATATTGCGCGAGCGCTGTCGGGATCACATTCACCGAGTTTGACTCCACGGCATGTACAGGAACAATCACGGGTGTTGTGCGTTTAATCAACATGGACACCCGGCGCAGCGCGCCGCGACGCCCCATCAATCCGTCGATGAGTGACATCGCAGATTCAATATCACCGGTCTTGGCGGCCGCGTAATCGGGATGCTGCTTGGTCAGAGGCTCACTCGCGAGAATAGCCACGGGCGGTGTATCGCCCCATGGCGTTCGATTGGGTTGTCTGTCGGCGGCGAGCAAGTGCATGTTGACGACAGTGTAACGGACTGGCTACCCCACTCCAATGAAACACCTGGCATTCGACCACTATCAATCCTCGCACCCGGGATACGCAGGGCTCAATCCCGAAGGGATGCAGCGAGAGCGGAACCCGGAGCAGCCCGACAAGGTGTCCTATACCACCGGATCATTCAGCTTCATATAGAAGATAACCACACAAAATTCCCATTCTCCCCACAGATAGCCTTTTCCTGGACGATGGGCGCTATATACCGGCCCGCCCTACCAGTTATTTGCTGGATACGGGGTACTAGGGACATCCCCGCCGCAAATAACACTTCGGCTTGAAACCCAGGCCTGGCGAGGCTTTCAAGAGGGCCCTACTTTTTCGGTTTCCCAGATTCACCGGTTAGCGGGCTTAAAATCTCCGCCATGTTGATCACGTTTTGCTCAAACGTGAAGCTGTAGGTGCCATTAAGATTCACATTTAGCCAGGCCACAGGGGACACCTTTTTCACCAGCTCCAGATTTTCCTGATCACCGGCGGCCCGGTAGTACGCCAGCAAATTGCTCAGTATGAGCGAGTTGAAGTAGATAATTGCGTTCGTCAGCAGCCGGGCGCACTCATTCCAGATGTCGATTTCCTGGTCGGAGGAACCGCGGAACCGATTGCCGTTAACCGAGGCCACTGCTCTTCGCAGCTGATGATAGGCCTCTCCCCGGTTCAGCGCCCGTTGTACATAGTTGCGCAGGGCTGCATCGTCAATGTAGTTCAGTAGGTAACTGGCCTTAACCAACCGGTCATACTCCGTCAGGGCCTGCACCAGTGGGTGCGTATTGCTGTACGTGGATAGTTTTCGGATCAGCGCAGCCTGCGATGTAGTCTTGCGCTGAAGCGAGATAACAATGCGCTGGATAGTCTCCCATTCCTGCACAATGGCGTCCGCGCGGATCGGCTTTTTCAGGGACAACACGGGCTTATTGTCATTACTGACGTTGACCGTGAACATGTCTTCAATAACCCGCCCGAACTGGGCGTAACGCGGCGCAAAGGTATAGTCAAAGAGGTCGAGTAGTGCAAAGTTCACGTGGTTCACGCCGTGCGTATCCGTGGACAAAACATCCGGCTTGATCTCCGATGTATTGTTGAACAGCAGGTCGAAGATGTAGTGGGACTCGTGTTCGTTGGCACCGATAACCCGGGCGTTCACCGGCACATGGTTGGCGACCAGGGTGACGGCAGAAACGCCCTTGTTGGTGCCAAAATACTTGGACGAGTAACGCGTTTTGAACGTATGCAGCCGAGACTCAAATTTCTGCCCATCGGCGCTGGCATGCAGGACACCTTCCTGAATATTGTAATGCTGAAAGATCTCCAGTTTGGCAATGGCATTACTAATGGCATCGTTGGCCTGGTTCAGTGTTTCCATGCGCAGGTAGTTGGCCTGCGTCGAGCGTAATTCTTCATAGGAACGATCAGAGATATGCGCCATGCGGTAAAGGCCGTAGTTGGTGCCGTTGGCAATGATGGTAGCAATCAGGTTGTTGGCGTTCACCGCCTGCCTGGCTTGCACTTGCCTGACATGATCGAAGGCATCCAGAAACCCGGTTTCCTGGTCGACAAATCGCATGAGGTCGGCAATATTGACCTGGTTCAGCTGTTCGAAGAATGGGTTGTTGAGTAGGCTCTTAGCGCCCGATGACGGAAGTCGCCACTGGGTTTTCCCGGAGCGAGAGCGCAGTATGACGTTTCGGTTATCGCCTTTCCGGATGCGGTCCCCCACCTGCTCCAGTGTCGTGGACAACTCCTTCTGCATCGAACGCATCAGTTGTTTCGGGGCTGTGTTAATCCGGTTCAGCAACGAGCTTTTGATCAGCTTCCGTCTATGCTTCCAGATGTCGTCATCGACCAGATCATCCGCCAAACTGCAGTGTTTAGGCGATTGCGGGATGAACAGGTGCCCGTCGAGCTTGGCTTGAGTCAGTAGATACAGCAGCACCTCATAACGAGCAGGATTGATGGAGCCGCCGGGGGCGACAAAGGGCAGGTGTCTCGGTCTGATCAACCGCCGGTCGATTTCCCTGATACTGCCGCAGGCATCAAGGTCAAATTGGCTCCGTTCGATCTGTGCGCCCAGGGCGCGAGTCGTTGTCGACGACTGGAACTTGAGGGCGAGGAATATCGGCCGCAGTGTCTGCTCGATCAGTTCCGCCTGCTGGTCATAGTATTCCCAGATGTAGAACGCCTGGGATTGTTTCTGGTCGGTGAGGTACCGACACAGCGACTCGATCTGTTTCGGGCGCATGACGCCAGCCGCTCGCTGGCGTATCTCGCCAAAGGGCACAGATCCGTCAATGGAATCGTCAATAAACAAACGTAACAGTGTGGCGCCCTTGCCGACATTCGCAACGGCTTCTTTCCACTCCTGGTAGGCGGTGTCGTCAGCGTACTGTTTGGCCTCCTGCTGCAGCTTGCGGCAGTGGTGGATAAAAGCGTCTGCCAGGTGCTCGGTAACCTGTCGATGTTTGAGGTGAAGATAACAGATCAGGTACAAGGACCGAGTCATTTTGTCGAAACGACGAAGCTTGGTCGGGGTGTAATAGTCGACCATGGAACTAAAATGTTCCAGATTGCTGAGTGATAGCCCCAATTGCTGAATAACTGCATCGATATCATCGATCAGCGGCTCGATCTGCTGGTGTATTCTGAGTTCCTTTTCCAGTTCTGATAGGGAGAAATTCCTGGCTGATTGCCGAACACTGTTCAGTGTCGTTGCTGTATCTTCATCTTGGATTGCGTCCACGCTCTCACCCAGTGACCGGCTCATCGACTGTGAAAGAACATCCGCCAGGCGCTGGCGCTCACTGGCAATAGCTCTGCTGACCACTCGCTGTAGTACGGTATATTTCGGGATGGCAATACGGTGCTTGGCAAGATAATCGGTGGATTCATCGAAGAGAAATCGCGCCTCGATAGAGGCTGCTGCCGCCACTCCAGCACGCATGTTTAAAGCCGCTTCGCTGTCATCATCGAACGATTGGTAGTCTAATAGCTGAAATATGCGGCGGTAGATTCGCACCTTTTGCATGGGTGACAAGTTCTTGCGCCCGAGTTTCATGCCGGGGAAGAACTCGCCTGCAATGAACTGCAAGTCATCCCGCACATCGCTATAGCGGATGTTCAGGACAACGGGCTTGACCTTGAAGTAGCCCAGCAACAGGATAAAGTAGACCCTGTTGTAGCGGTCACGGATTGAGCGAAGAGCATCGAGTTCGGGATCATTCAGGGAGAAATAGTATCGCTTTTGCTCGAAGGCGAGCTTCGGTGCGCCATATAGATCTTGAATCTCAGAATCCAGGAGGATGGCGCGGCGATTGCTTTTACGGCTCATTCGGGAATCCAAAACGCCCGATCTTAGCCTAATCGGCTAAAAATCAGCCAATTCAGGGAAGAGTCAGAAAGTAAGGCACTCCTGAAAGCCTTGCCAGGCCTGGGTTTCAGGGCGAAGTGTTATATGCGGCGGGGATGTCCCTAGTACCCCAACTAGGCAGCAAAATCGGTATTTAAGGCTAGACGCCAATGGCGAGTGCGGTCGCTGAGGTTGTAGTGGGAACTTCGGCGTCGAGAGAAAAGGATCGATGCGTGGCGGCTTTGTACGTAGCCGAAGCCGCAAAAAACTGTAATTGCTGTTATATGTTCTCTGACCGGCGCCGGGGGTCTACCCATTCCGCCAGACCCGATAATAAATCAGGTCCAGGCCGCCACTTTTGCCGCCCATCGTAGTCACTTTTGCCGTTGCGCGCTGTATAACGATAGGTGGTAGATCGCCCGCTAAGTAGTTCTGAACCGTTGTCGCAGCATTATCGATAACCTGCTATGTTCCAACTACAAACTGTTTGGCAAGACACTAAATCACTTCTGAGATTCCGAGATTACAAAATGTTCGAGTGGTAATAACTGGTTTTCAGCAAGACCTCTTCCAACAGGAGCAAAGTACCGAGAGTTGAGATCCTTCAAAGTTACGTTTTCTTTTACCGAATAACCGTTTTGCGAAAGTACGCTTTCTATTTCTTCAGCACTGTAGAACGATATCCAAGGTTCACCTGCTTTTGCTGATCCATAGGTTATTAATTTGGCTCGTTTTTCTGCGTTTGGATAACCCTTCCCAAAGCAAGCCTCGGGATCATTATCTAGAAGTTCGCTCACATACGAAATAAAAAAAATTGAACTGGCTTTTTGAGTAAGCGTAGCCACTTCTTTGATCGTTGAACGGAAAGCTTCTTTGGTGATGTACTGCGATACGCCCTCAAGCGTAAAGACGGTGGATTTGCTTTGATCGAAACCCGAACCCATGAGTTGTTCAGTTAACGATTGGTGAGTGAAATCAACAGCCACATAAGTGATATTTTCTGAATTGGTTAGTTCTTTGGGAAGTTTAGAGCGCTTTCTAGACTGAACCTCAGGCTGATCCACTTCAAAAATTCTTAGTGATGACGGAAGTTCCAGTCGATGAGCTCGGGAATCATATCCCGCTCCCAAAATGACATATTGCTCAACTCCACCGGCAGCACTGGCTTTAACTAGATCATCGATGAAGCGCGTACGCGAAATCAGATGTTCGTGGAAACCGGGTACAACTTTTTGACCCAACCAGACGTTGAGCTTGTGCCCCATAAATTTGATAAAGCTAGCACCTAGTACAAACTATCCGCATAAGGATCATTAATGATACGTTCTTCGGGCTCGGCTAAAGATTCTATCAACCGCTGCTTTGCTACTCCCTGGGCTGTACCGTCTTTTCTAAAAATTAATTCACTCATAGCTGCCCTCATTCCCACTCAATAGCGGAGCTGCATTTCAGCCAATGAAAACAATGACTTTTGGACTTTATGGGAAGTCTTGAAATAAGGAAATGGTAGCTACGGATAACCTTGATAGGTCGCCTCGAAGGACAGCATCGCTTGGCTAACTAAATCTCCTACTCATATCTACCCCCAAAAATACCCCCTGAACTATTTAGAACATTAGTTTCTGCGAGTGAGTTGCGCTCGTATTTATTAACTTTGGCAGAACGCTTCACCGATAAAAACACCCCTCGTGCAGCAAACCCTATCCAGCTGGCACAAATTTTGCCTTTCATTTAAAAGCAGACCTTCCAACGCCTCCAATGTCGGAAAATTGACACGTCAAAATAAAGGAAATCCAGATGCTGCCTTATATATCCGTTACAGCAGACGTATTAGCTTCCATAGCTCTCGTCGTTTCAGTCGTCTTTTTGTTGAAGGAGCTGCGACTAACGCGAGACTCCATTCGACACTCCGATTTCGTGAACTCTGTAAATCGCAGCGCCGAGAACATGCTGCGCATTACGGAAAACGAAGAACTGCTCACCACGATTGAAAAAATCAGCGCTTATCGCAATCAACCGTTGCGCAATCGAAGCCAGTTGCGCCGGATTATCGACGCTCTTACTCCGCAAGAGCGAGTGCGGTACTTTCATTTTCAACGCAACGCATGCCTGAGCTGTGAAGTGTTTCTGGACAGCGCCGATGCAGGCTTTATCGATCAAGACCGTTTCTCGATGGCCTTCGGCTGGAACGATGTGGACTACGAAATCTGGGAAGCGTTAAGTCTAACCATTGGTCCAAAAACCCGACAGCGTTTTGCCAAGGTGCCAAGACAAATAGTGCCGCTACAGCCAATTTCCGCCGGCTAACCCCATGCGCCTCTTGAGATACAAGCTGTTTATCCGCAAACAAAACATCTCACCGTTCGTGTGCGTGCGCTGATCGACCATCTAGCGGCTACGTTATCGGACAACAACACGTTTTCGGCATCCATTAGTTAGTGTGGGAGACACGTCGAACAAACAAACAACTAGCGCGCGCAATGGGTGGTCGCCATTGAAGATATTCCAGCTGGGAGGGTGATCTAAATAGAAAAGTGGTCGAGACGGCACCGCCCGATTAAGCACCCTAAGCATCTGTTTTAATTGGTTTTGTTATTCTGGACGCAGCTTGGGTACCGTCATTTATACCGAATTCAAATTGAGCTGGGCCCCGCCCATTTGCATATCTTTAACGCTCGGTGAGTTCGCCTTTTTTTCTAAATCCTCAGCAATACCAAAAAAGTTTCTAGCCTGCCTAGATCGCATGTCTCATGGTTATCTTTACTCTTTAAATCGGACAGGAATTGCTCGACAAACTTCTTCAAACAACTTGAGGCCAATGACTACTCACTGTCGATGGAATATGGGGTGCGTGAGTAAATGCGCTAAATCACAGCGCGCTCTACGCATTCGAAGGGCGTCTAGACGGGGCAGGCTCGCCGGGAAAGACAGCCGAGGTTAACGTTTGAGCTCAGAGTGCCGAACTCGCTGCCCCAATCGCCGTCGAGACGCGAGCGAATGTACGCATCAGCAATCTCGGGTTCATGGCGTAGGCAGAGAGACGCTCCCCAACAGAGAGCAAGCTGCTCGACCAGACGGCGAGCGTCGGCTTCGTCGACGGGGCTGGCAATCTTCCGCTTAAGTGCCGCGAGTTCTCGGTCAAACACAACGTCGCTTCCGGCTGCCAACGAGAGCTCAGCAACAAAGGCTTCGCCCGCCTCCGGTGATCTCTGTAGGGCACGAAGAACATCGAGAGCAATGATATTGCCCGCACCTTCCCAAATGGCGTTCAACGGTGCTTCTCGATACAGGCGCGGCAGGATCGATTCTTCAACAAAGCCGGCACCTCCGAGACATTCGAGTGCCTCGCGCACAACTCGGACCGTTGATAGATCGGTAATTTCGTCGTCGGAAAATGCAGAAGCGACTTGGATATCTTTCAATGCCTGAAGGATTTTTTTCTCGGCATCTAAGCCTTTGCTGCTTGTCTCGCGATACCGCATCTCGCGTAGCTCATACAGAGCTT